>NZ_LZJF01000121.1 GCF_001666835.1 Mycobacterium sp. E3251
GCGATCGAGGCCATGCTGGCCAAACTGGCCGCCCCCGGGGCGTGCAACCCCGAGGACGACACCCCGATCGTGGATGCCACCCCCGATGAGGACACGGTGCGCCGCGACACCCGCTCGACAGCGCAGCGCAACCACGACGCCTTCCTCGCCGCGCTGCGCGGCCTGCTGGCTTCGGGAAAACTCGGCTCCCACAACGGGTTGCCGGTCTCGATCGTGGTCACCACCACGTTGCAGGACCTGGAGGCCGCCGCCGGCAAGGCCCTGACCGCCGGCGGCACCCTGGTACCCATGAGCGATGTGATCCGCTGGGCCGGCCACGCCCACCACTACCTCGCCATCTTCGATGGCGCCAAATCACTGGCGCTGCACCACACCAAACGAATCGCCTCCCCCGCGCAACGCATCATGCTCTACGGCAAGGACCGCGGCTGCACCAAACCCGGCTGCGACGCCCCCGCCTACCACAGCCAGGTCCACCACATCACCGGCTGGACCACCACCCGCCGCACCGACATCGACGACCTCACCCTGGCCTGCGGCCCCGACAACCGCCTCGCCGAACAAGGCTGGACCACCCGCACCAACGCCCGCGGCGAAACCGAATGGCTCCCACCACCGCACCTCGACCGCGGACAACCCCGCACCAACACCTACCACCACCCCGAACGATTCCTCCGCGACCAAGACGACGACGAGGAACCCGATTGACGCCCTGAGCGTCTGGGGCCGCGTGCGCTCGCAATCGCGACGACAGGCTCTGACACCATGAAGTCATGTACGACCTCGAAGACACCATTCGGCAACGGCATTCGACGCGCCTCTTTCTGCCCGACCCGGTACCGCGCCACCTGGTGCAGGAATCGCTGGAGCTGGCCATGCGCGCGCCGTCGAATTCGAACGTGCAGCCGTGGCACATGGTGTTCGTCTCCGGCGCGGCCCGCGAACGGTTGGTAGCCGCCATGCTGGAGAAGGCCCGCGCCGAACCGCCTCGCGTCCCGCAACTGCCCGCCGCGTTCGCTCACTTCCGGAGCGACACGGGCGCACAGGTTTACGGCTCGATGGGCATCGCGCGCCACGACAGCGAGGCCCGGCGCATCGCCGTGCTGCGCAACTGGGAGTTCTTCCGCGCACCGCTGGGCGGCATCGTGTGCATGCACCGCGACCTCGGCTACGCCGACAGCATGGGTGTCGGCATGTTCCTGCAGACGTTGTTGCTGGCGTTGACCGCACGCGGATTGGGCACCTGCGTGCAGGTGGCCATCGCCGGTTATCCCGACGTCGTGCGCGAGCAGCTCGAGATCCCGCCGGAGATGAACATCCTGTGCGGCCTATCGATCGGCTACTCCGACCCCGACTTTCCCGCCAACAACCTGCACATCGGGCGAGACCCCGTGGACCGGCACGCCGTGTTCCTCGACGAGTGGCTCACGAACCTTCGAAGTTGACGTCCTTGGTCACGGCTTTCCACTCTTCGATCGACGACGACAGCGCGGTGATCTTGTCGCGCATGGCCTTGAGCACGTCGCGGCCCAACAGCAGCCGCAGCGGTGGCTCGTCGAGCCTGGTCACCATCAGCACCGCCTCGGCGACCTTCTTGGGATCACCGGGGAGGTGATCGGCGAATTGCTTTATCAAGTCCTTGCGGGCCGCCACGTCGGCGTAATCGGCTATCGGGGTGCCCGACTCCTTCATCGACCGCGTGGCCCAATCGGTGCGGAAGGCGCCCGGCTCGATGGCGGTCACCTTGATCCCGAGCGGCCGCACCTCGGTGGCCAGCGCCTCGGTGATCGCCTCCAGCGCGAACTTCGTCGACGAGTAGTACGCATTGGGCGGGTTGGCCACCAGACCGGTCATCGACGACATGTTGATGATGTGCCCGGAGCCGCGGGCACGCATGGCCGGCAGCACCGCCTTGATCATATTGACCGCGCCGAAGTAGTTGACCTCGAACAGCTTTCGGACCTCGGCGTCCTCGCCCTCCTCCACCGCGGACAGGTAGCCGTGACCGGCGTTGTTGACCAGGACGTCGATGCCGCCGAACGCCGCGTCGGCCGCCGACACCGCCGCCGCGATCTGCCCGGGTTCCGTCACGTCGAGCGCGACGGCGAGCGCCCGGTCGCCGAACTCGTCGGCGAAGTCGCGCACCGAGTCGGCGCGGCGCGCGGTCACCACCACGCTGTGGCCGGCTTCCAGTGCGGCGCGGGCGATTTCGCGGCCGAATCCGGTGGAGCATCCGGTGATCAGCCAGCGCGACATCAGGCCGACCCTTCCGGCAGGCGGCGCAGATACGCGGTCCGCCGCGCGGCGAGCTGCGCGGCCCGTTCCTGCGGGCTCACCCGGGGCAGGTGGGGCACCTCGGTTTCGAGCCGGTCCAGCTTGACCACCCGCCCGCGGGCCCCGAGGTCTTCGCGCGGGCCCGCCTCGCCGAATTCCGCCATGCGCAGGGTCAAGATGCCCTCGCGCAGACCGTCGGAGTCTATCCAGTTGGCCACACCGGGATCGGCGGGCGCGATCACGTAGGTATAGCTGCCGTCCTCGTTGGCGACCGATTGCGCCTTATTGAGGCTGCCGGTGCGGTCGAGGATGTTCAGCGTGGTGCCCCAGATGTTGCTCAGCGGCACCGTGAAGTACTCGGCGCCACCGTCATTGAGGTCCACCACGAACGCCTCGTCGGGCGCGAGGTCGAAACGACCCATGACGTAGACCTGGTTGCGCATCGCGCCGACCTTGTCGGCCGACCAGGCCAGGTCGAAGTGGTTGGCAGGCATCTTGTACACGCCGTGGCTGAGCTTGCCGGTGAAGTTGGCGAAGTAGTCCATCATCGCCGCGGTGGCCTCGGCCTGCTCGTCGAGCGTGCGCGCCGGTGTCGCCGGCGGCCCCCCGAGCCGTTGCACCTCAAGGTGATTGGGATCGTCGCGGCCCCAGTCCAGCAGCACGTCACGGATGTAGAACTCGTGCGCCGCGGGGGAGGTCTGCACGTGGTTGGGCCGCCCGCCGGCGGGTTCGGCGTCCACCGTGATGGTGAAGCTGCCGTCGGAGTCGACGCGCATGGTGCGTCCGTTCAACACGTCGACGGTGCCCATGTGGGCATCCCAGAGCGTGAAGTAGTTTTCGGTCATGCGGTGCTCGCCCACCCGGCCGTGGATTTCGTAGCGTTCGTCACCCGAGATCGGAATCACCCGGTACACGCTGTCCGGATTGTCGATGCCCCAGCGTGATCCGGGGATGCGCCGGCCGTCGACGGGGTGCGCCAGCCGGGTGATGCAGCTGACTTTCGGCCGCAGCTTGTCCTGGTTGGACGACCACACCGCCGCCGAGAACATCACCTCGGCGAACGCGTCGTCGAACCGTTCCCGCATCGCGTCGGATGCCTTGGCGCGACCCAGCCAGGTCTCGGCCACCGTCCGATAGGCGGCCTTGACGGTCGGGTGCTCGATCAGGTCCAGGGCGGCCAGTTCCTGTTCGTGTTGGGATATCGTCGCGACGGGGTCGTCACGCATGCGCCGTTCCTCCGATGCACTGCTCAAAACGCTTGGTACACAACGCGATCAGAACTTCAAATGCTGGCTGACGTCGCCGACCTGATCGATGAACATGGTGCGGCTGTCGAACCGCCAGGCGCCGTCCACCCGCGCGAACGTGTCCTTGTAGTGCCCGGTCACGATCACCTGGAGCGGCAGGTCGGGGGTGGCCTGCGTGACGCAGTAGTAGGACGTGCTGCGGGCGGTCCCTTCGGCCTCGTCGATGTGCAGCTGCACGTTGGTGGTGTTGTGCTTGGTCTTGGGGGTGCCATCGGGGTAGATGCGCGTGGCCATCTCGTACATCTCGCGCACCCGGGCGGCCCCGGCGAACACCGTCTCCGGTGGACCGTCCTCCACGCCGCAGATGCGGCCGTGCTCGAAAAGCCGGGCCACGCCGTCCAGGTCGCCACCGTCGAGAAGCTCGGCGTAGGTGTAGATGAGGTTGGTGATCTCGGTTGCGCTGTCACTCATGTGGAATCACCTTTACACCCGTCTCCTCCGCTTCCGCGAACAATGGTGGCAGAGCCGGTCCAATTTACATAGAACCGACCATTACTCTTGATCGCCGTGACGTTACCTTGGACGCCGAGCCGACTCGGCAACCTGACCGGCAAGCGAATCGTGGTGACCGGAGCGACCAACGGCGTCGGGCTGGGCACCGCCCGTGCCCTGGCCAAAGCCGGCGCGCACGTGATCCTGGCGGTGCGCAACACCGAGCTGGGCGAGCAACGCGCCGCCGAGATGGGCGGCTCGACGTCGGTGGCCAGGGTCGACCTCGCCGACCAATCGTCGGTGCGCGCCTTCGCGAAGTCGATCGACGACGACATCGACATTTTGATCAACAACGCCGGCGCGCTGACCGACCGCCGCACCGATACGGTCGACGGATTCGAGATGACGCTGGGCACCAACCTGCTCGGACCGTTCGCCCTGACCAACCTGCTGCTGCCCAGAGTGCGCACGCAGATCATCAACGTCGGCTCCGACGCGCACCGGTCGGCGACGCTACACATGGACGACTTGCACCTGCGCCGGCACAAATGGACCCGGCTGGGCGCGTACGCGCAGTCGAAGCTCGCGGTCATGCTGTGGGGATTGGAGCTGGACCGCCGGTTGCGCGCCGCCGGGTCGCCGATCGTCACGCAGCTCACGCACCCGGGATGGGTCGCCTCGAATCTGTCGCAGCTCGGCGACTCGCCAGTGATGGCGGCGGCCCACAAAGCGGTCAAGGTCGTGGCCGACCGGCTGGCCAACGACATCGACGAGGGGGCGGCACCCACGCTGTACTGCATCAGCGAACCGGTGCCCCCGGGCAGCTACGTCGGGGTCACCGGCAGGTTCGGGCTGCGCGGCGGGCCGGTGCTGATCGGCCGGTCACCGGTGGCCTGCGACTATGACACGGCCGCTCGCCTGGTGGCCTTCGCCGAACAACAAACCGGCACGAAGCTGGAGGTATAGCCATGGGAGAACTCGACAACAAGGTCGCCGTCATCACCGGTGCGGCGCGCGGCCAGGGCCGCAGTCACGCTGTCGCCCTGGCCGAACAGGGCGCCGACATCATCGCGGTGGACATCTGCGCCGACATCGACGCGATTCCGTACCCGCTGGGGACCAAATCGGATCTCGACGAGACCGCGCGGCTGGTCGAAGCCACGGGCCGCAAGGTGGCGCCCGTCGTCGCCGACGTCCGCGACCTGCCGCAGCTCGAGGCCGCGGTGCAAAGCGGAATCGACGACGTCGGCGAGGTGGACATCGTCATCGCCAACGCCGGAGTGGTGGCGATCGGCGACCCGGAAGCCCATTCCGAGCCGGTGTTCAACACGATCGTCGACACCAACCTCAAAGGCGTGTGGCACACGTTGTTGGCGACGGTCCCTTCGGTCATCCGCAAGGGTCAGGGCGGGTCGATCGTGCTGGTCAGCTCGTCGCAGGGGCTGACCGGCCGGGGCGGCGACGGCAGTGCGGCGATGTTCGCCTACGCCGCATCCAAGCACGGGGTGGTGGGGTTGATGCGGTCAGCGGCCAATGCCTATGCGCCGCACAAGATTCGGGTCAACTCGGTGCATCCGAGCGGTGTCATGACGCCGATGATCCTCAACGACTTCGTCGTCAACCGAATGCTGGAGAACCCGAACCCGGCCGTCTCGCAGATGCTGCTGCCCGACGTGCCGCTGGTCGAGTCGCAGGACGTGACGGAAGCCGTGTTGTGGCTGGTCGGCCCCCGCGCCCGCTACGTGACGGGCGTGTCGATACCCGTGGACGCCGGGCACGTCGTGATGTAGCTGCGGTCTAGCCCGATGGTGGCGACCCGCCTGCGCCCGGCTGGGATGTTGCTGCCGCGTCCGCGGCAGCGCCCCTAGCCCCGGACGACCTTGCCGGCCTTGATGCAGGACGTGCAGACGTTCAGGCGCTGCTTGTTGCCGCCCGGTCGGGTGACAACGTGCACGGTCTGGACGTTGGGGTCCCACCGACGGCTGGTGCGGCGGTGGGAGTGCGACACCGACTTACCGAAGCCGGGGCCTTTCCCGCAGATGTCGCACACAGCGGCCATGGTTCAAGCTCCTCAAATCTCGGGGGTCCGGCTCGGCGGTCTCACACGTGGCCGGGACAGCCCGGGACAACCGGGCCCAACCAGGATACCGATTGTCCTGGCAACCACCAAAACGATCGCCGCCGCTGTCGCCCTGTCTGGCTAGGCTCAATGGGTCGGATCGCCCCGCCGGCGGGTGGTGGTCACGGGCGCCCGTTGCCCGGGCCGCCGGGCTACGCTGGCGCCCACCGGGAGCTGGGTGTCGAGGAGGTGGGTAACACTGGGACCGTCGGAGCGTCTGCTGGACGCGATCACCTTGCGGGACTGGGCGCACACCGCCGTCAGCGACCTGATCACCCACATCGATGAGATCAACCGGCTCAATGTCTTCCCGGTTGCCGATTCCGACACCGGCGCGAACATGCTGTTCACCATGCGCTCGGCGCTGGCCGAGGCCAACGCGGGCATCAATGCCGAGGGCGGCTCGGCCTGCGTCGCCAGGACCGCCGCGGCGATGTCGGCCGGTGCCCTCAACGGCGCCCGCGGCAATTCCGGCGTGATCTTGTCCCAGATCCTGCGAGGCATCGCCGACGTTACCGCCCTCGCGGCCGCCGATTCCGGCGGTGAGCTGCCCCACATGGATGCCGACGTCCTCGGGGCGTCGTTGCGGCGCGGCGTGGACCTGGTGATCGCATCGATGGGCGGGGACGAGGTCCCGGGGACCATCGTCTCGGTGCTGCGGGCCGCGGCGGACGCGGTCGGGGAGTGCGCCCAGGCCGGGGAAGGGCTCGCCCCGGCGATCATCGCCGCCGGCGATGCGGCGGTCGTCGCGCTGGAGAAGACACCCGAACAGCTCGACGTGCTCGCCGACGCCGGTGCGGTGGACGCCGGCGGGCGGGGCCTGCTGGTGCTGCTGGACGCCCTGCGCACCACCGTCACCGGCCAGGCGCCCGCCCGAACCGTCTACGAGCTGACGCCGCGCGCACCGCAACCGGAAGGCGCCGCCGAGCGGCCGGCACCGCAGTTCGAGGTGATGTACCGGCTGGACGGATGCGATCCGGCCGCGGCGGACGCGCTGCGCGACCGGCTCGGGGAACTGGGCGACTCCGTGGGCATCGCCGCCGCGCCGTCGTCGGCCGACTGCACCTACTCGGTGCACGTGCACACCGACGACGCCGGCGCCGCCGTCGAGGCGGGGCTGGAGGCGGGGCGGCTGAGCCGCATCGTGATCTCTGCGTTGAGCTCCGGCGGCCCCGGGTTGCCGGCCGGCGGCTGGACACGGGAACGCGCGGTGTTGGCCGTGGTCGACGGCGACGGTGCCGCCGAGCTGTTCGGCGGCGAGGGCGCCTGTGTGCTGCAGCGCGACGCGGCCGCGGGCGAACCGGTCACCAACATCAGCGCCCACCAGCTGATGCGGGCGGTGGTCGACACCGGTGCCGCGCAGGTCATGGTGCTGCCCAACGGCTACGTGCCCGCCGAGGAGCTGGTGGCCGGGTGCACCGCGGCCATCGGGTGGGGTATCGACGTCGTGCCGATCCCGACGGGGTCGATGGTGCAGGGGCTGGCCGCGCTGGCCGTGCACGAAACCGGTCGGCAGGCGGTGGACGACGGCTACACGATGGCCCGCGCCGCCGGTGCGGCCCGGCACGCATCCGTGCGAATCGCCACCGAGAGCGCGTTGACCTGGGCGGGCCGCTGCCAGCCGGGCGACGGCCTGGGAATCGCGGGGGACGAGGTGTTGATCGTGGCCGCCGACGCGACCGCGGCCGCCATCGGCCTGCTCGATCTGTTGCTGGCCTCCGGCGGCGACCTGGTGACGGTGCTGGTCGGCGCCGAGATCGACACCGAACAGAACGCCGCGGCCGTGGGCGACATCCTGGAAAAACACATGCACGACCATCACCCGGGAACCGAACTCGTCACCTACCGCACCGGCCATCGCGGTGATGCGCTTTTGATCGGGGTCGAGTAGCCGTGGCGGCGCTGGGCGACCGGCTGGACTTCGTGGTGGGCGCCAAGGCCGCCGACCAACTCGACGAGGAGTTCGGCATCCGGACCGTCGATGATCTGCTGCGCCACTATCCGCGCAGCTACACCGAGGGCGCGACCCGGTGGGACGCGGACGATCAACGCCCGCCGGCCGGCGAACACATCACCATCGTCGACACGATCATCGAAACCAAGACCTGGCCGATGAAGAAGACCCCGAAGAGGGTCTGCCACCGCATCACCCTCGGCGCCGGCCGCAACAAGGTGACCGCGACGTTCTTCAACGCGAACTATCTGAAGAAGGACCTGACCGAAGGCACCAAGGTGATGCTCTCCGGGGAGGTCGGATTCTTCAAAAACGTGATGCAGCTGACGCACCCGGCGTTCCTCATCCTCGACTCCCCGGACGGCAAGAACCGCGGCACCAACTCCCTGAAGAACATCGCCATAGCCTCGCAAGCCACCACCGGCGAGGTGCAGATGGCGGCCTTCGAGCGAGCCTTCTTTCCGATCTATCCGGCGACCACGAAGTTGCAGAGCTGGGACATCTTCCGGTGCGTGCGCCAAGTACTCGACGTCCTGGATCCGGTGGACGACCCGCTGCCCGCCGACCTGCGCGGCCGTTACGGCCTGGTCTCCGAAGACCGGGCGTTGCGCGACATCCATTTGGCGGAAGACGAGGCGGCGCGGAGGCGGGCGCGGGAGCGTCTGACCTTCGACGAAGCCATCGGATTGCAGTGGGCGCTGGTCGCCCGGCGGCACAGCGAGCTGTCGGAATCGGGGCCCCCGGCACCACCGCGCCCCGACGGCCTGTCCGCAGAACTGTTGCGGCGGTTGCCGTTTGAGCTCACCGCGGGACAACGCGACGTGCTCGACGTGTTCGCGCGGGAGCTGTCGGCCACCCGGCCGATGAACCGCCTGCTCCAGGGTGAGGTCGGTTCGGGCAAGACCATCATCGCGGTGCTGGCCATGCTGCAGCTTGTCGACGCCGGTTATCAGTGCGCGTTGCTTGCCCCCACGGAAGTCCTTGCCGCCCAACACTTGCGGTCGATCAATGACGTGCTCGGCCCATTGGCGATGGCGGGCCAGCTCGGCGGCGCGGACAACGCGACCCGGGTCGCCCTGCTCACCGGTTCGATGACGGCGGCGCAGAAGAAGCAAGTCCGTGACGAGGTGGCAAGCGGTCAGGTGGGGATCGTCGTCGGCACGCATGCGCTGTTGCAGGACGCGGTGGAATTCCACAACCTCGGCATGGTGGTGGTCGACGAGCAACACCGGTTCGGTGTCGAACAGCGAGACCAGTTGCGCGCCAAGGCCCGTCCCGGCGTCACCCCGCACCTGCTGGTGATGACGGCGACACCGATACCGCGCACGGTCGCGTTGACCGTCTACGGCGACCTGGAAACCTCGACGCTGCGGGAGCTTCCGCGCGGACGACAGCCGATCACCAGCAACGTCATCTTCGTCAAGGACAAGCCCGCGTGGCTCGAGCGGGCCTGGCGGCGCATCATCGAAGAGGTCGCCGCCGGGCGTCAGGCCTACGTGGTGGCGCCGAGGATCGACGAGACCGACGATTCGGAGAAGCAGGAGCAGAACGTCAGACCGTCGGAGACCGCCGAGGGTCTCTACGCCCGGCTGCGTTCCGGCGAGCTGGCCAACGTGCGTCTTGGGCTGATGCACGGGCGGTTGTCCGCCGACGAGAAGGACGCCGCGATGGCGGCGTTTCGGGCCGGCGAGATCGATGTGCTGGTGTGCACCACGGTCATCGAGGTTGGCGTGGACGTTCCCAACGCCACGGTGATGCTCGTGATGGACGCCGACCGCTTCGGCATCAGCCAGCTGCATCAGCTGCGCGGCCGCATCGGCCGCGGCCAGCATCCCAGCCTGTGCCTGCTCGCCAGCTGGGTTTCGCCGGAGTCACCGGCGGGCCAGCGGCTTTCCGCCGTCGCCGACACCTTGGATGGGTTCGCGCTCGCCGACCTGGACCTCAAGGAGCGCCGGGAGGGCGACGTCTTGGGCCGCAACCAGTCCGGTCGCGCGATCAATCTGCGCTTGCTCTCGTTGGCCGACCACCGCGACGTCATCGAGGCCGCGCGCGACTTCTGCGTGCGAGCCTATGCCGATAATCCGGCCAACCCCGAATTGGCTTTGCTGGCAGCGCCTTTCGTAACCACTGACCGGATCGAATACCTGGACAAGTCGTGACCGCCGGCGACGATGCAGTGGGGGTACCGCCCGCTTGCGGGGGACGTAGCGATGAGGTGGGGGCACCACCCGCTTGCGGGGGAGAGTGGCGCTTGTGAACCGCAAGGTGCTGCTGTGGTTGTCCGCGGTCGCGGCGCTCGCTCTGCTGGTGGCCTACCAGACGGTCGGATCCTCGACCGCCAGGCACGCCGCCGAATACGCTGCGCGCGCCGACGTTCCCACAGTGCAACCCGGCACCGACGTGCTCGCGGGCATCGCGGTGCTACCGCTGCGCGCACACCGGTACGACTACCGCAGGGCGGCGTTCGGCGATGCGTGGGACGACGACAACGACGCCCCGCTGGGGCACAACGGCTGCGACACCCGCGACGACATCCTCAACCGCGACCTCGTCGACAAGACGTATGTGTCGACCAAGCGGTGTCCGGACGCGGTGGCCACCGGCACCCTGCACGACCCGTATACCAACACAACCATCGCGTTTCAGCGCGGCGCCAAGGTCGGCGAGGCGGTGCAGATCGACCACATCGTCCCGCTCGCCTACGCGTGGGACATGGGCGCCTATGCCTGGCCGGCGGGCGAGCGGCTGCGTTTCGCCAACGATCCGGCCAACCTGCTGGCCGTCCAGGGACAGGCCAATCAGGACAAGGGCGACGCGCCGCCGGCGCTTTGGATGCCGCCAAATGCCGCCTTCGCCTGTCAGTACGCCATGCAGTTCATCGCCGTGCTGCGCGGCTATTCGATACCGGTGGACCAGCCGTCGACTCCGGTATTGCGGCAGGCGGCCGCCACCTGCCCGGCGGGCTAGGTCAGGTGCCGTCGTAGGTGTTCGGATCCGGGCGCAGCCGGGTGCCGTCGTTGAGCCCGTTGATGGCGTCCATGTGCTCGGCGGCCAACTCGAAGTCGAACACGTCGAGGTTCCCGGCGATGTGCTCGGGATTGGCGGACCGGAAGACGACCGCGTTGCCCAGCTGCAGGTTCCACCGCAGCAGCACCTGCGCCGGCGTCTTGCCGTACTCGCCGGCAACGGACGTCACCGTCGGGTTGTCGTTCAACTTGCCGAGCGCGAGCGGTGTGTAGGCCTGCGTAACCACGTTGTGTTCGGCGTTGGTCTTGCGCAGCGCTTCCTGGTTGAGCAGCGGGTGCAACTCGACCTGGTTGACGACCGGGGTCACAAAGCTCAGGTCGATGACGTCCGTCACGTGAACGTCGGTGAAGTTCGAGACGCCGATCGAACGCGCGAGCCCGTCCCCGCGGCACTGGATCAGCCCGCCAAAGGAATTCACGTACTCGCCGCGTGACGGGACCGGCCAGTGGATCAGGTACAGGTCGAGATAATCGAGCCCCAGCCGCTCCAGGCTCTCCTTGCAGGCCTCCATGGATCGCAGGAACCCGTGGTCGGCGGTGGCGAGTTTGGTGGTGACGAATAGTTCGGCACGCGGAATCCCGGAGGCCGCGATCGCGCGGCCCACGGCCGCTTCGTTGCCGTAGGCCGAGGCGGTGTCGATCAGCCGGCAACCCATCTCCAGCGCAGCCGAGACCGCGCGCTCGGTCTCGTCCTCCGACAAATCCGCGACGCCGAGACCAAGGACGGGCATCGTGTTTTCGTCATTAAGAGCTATGGAGGGCACGGCAACGCCCGATTCGCCAGCCAATGTATTCACCTGCCTATGAAATTGAACGTTCGTGGACCAAACCGGATGTCGTCATCGAGCGAGAAGATCGACGCCATTCCATCGGCGCGATATTACCGGGCTGCAAAGTACCACCTCGTCAAACACCGCGGAGGGGCGCAGTGATATCGGACCTGGTCCGCGTTTCGCATAATCGTCACCCGTAGTGTTGGTCACACGGCGCACCGGAACCGGCAACCGTCCTATCGGTCGTGCAGCGCCCGGCATCAACGGCACTGTTCGGCGGGCAGCGGACACCCGTCGGTCGTCGAGCGTTACGACGTTTTATTCGAGGGAGTATCCATGACCAAGAGCGTGCCAGCGCCGGACCTGCACCTCGGTGTGAAGCACACGCCCATGCGCCTGGCCAGTCGCATGCAGGGCGCGGTCTCCACGATCGGTGTCAAGGTCATTCCCTGGATCCCGACCCCCGCCAAGCGCGCGTTGTTCGGTGGCCGCTCGGTGACCATCGACGGCAACACGCTGGACCCCACGCTTCAGCTGATGCTCTCCGGTCTGCGCGCCGTCGGCATCGACGGCCTGGTCGTCGACGACGACCCGGGCGCGTCGCGCGCTCAGATGCGCCAGCTGTCGCTCGAGCTTCCCGGGCCGCAGATCCACGTCGACGTCGAGGAGCTATCGCTGCCCGGGCCCGCCGGCGAGATCCCGGCGCGGCACTACCGCCCCGCCAACGGCGCGTCCGCGCCCGTGCTGGTCTTCTACCACGGCGGCGGATGGTCGATCGGCGATCTGGACTCCTACGACGCGCTGTGCCGGCTGACGTGCCGTGACGCCGGCATCCACGTGCTGTCGATCGACTACCGGCTGGCTCCCGAGCACCCGGCGCCGGCCGCGATCGAGGACGCCTACGCCGCCTTCAGGTGGGCATACGACCACGCCGGGGAACTCGGCGCCGCGCCCGGCCGGGTCGCGGTCGGCGGCGACAGTGCGGGCGGCAACCTGGCCGCCGTCGTCTGCCAACGGGCGCGCGACCAGGGTGACCCCGCCCCCGTGCTGCAGTGGCTGATCTACCCGCGGACCGACTTCACCGCGCAGACCCGTTCGATGGGCCTGTTCGCCCGCGGATTCCTGCTGACCAAGCGCGACATCGATTGGTTCGAGTCGCAATACCTCAGGCGTTCGGGCATCGACCGGGCGGACCCGCAGGTTTCGCCGCTGCTGGCCGAATCGCTGGCCGGGCTGGCGCCCGCGCTGATCGCGGTCGCCGGTTTCGACCCATTGCGCGACGAAGGCGAGAGCTACGCGATGGCCCTGCAGGCCGCCGGGACCGCCGTCGATCTCCGGTGCATGGGGTCGCTTACGCACGGCTTCGCCAATCTGTTCCAGCTCGGCGGCGGTAGCGCGTCCGCGACCACCGAGTTGATTTCCGCGCTGCGGGCCCACCTGAGCCGGGTCTGACCTTTTGTGCGGTCGCCGCCGGTAATCTAGAGGCGCCCACGAACGAGTGACGTCCACCAACGAACGACACCCCGAGCACCGAAGGATCACGGA
Organism: Mycobacterium sp. E3251; assembly: GCF_001666835.1. Taxonomy (GTDB): domain Bacteria; phylum Actinomycetota; class Actinomycetes; order Mycobacteriales; family Mycobacteriaceae; genus Mycobacterium. Next base: position 13,431 of record NZ_LZJF01000121.1, read on the forward strand.
GACTGTGGCCGACAAATCCAAACGCCCCCCGCGCTTTGACATGAAGGCCGCCGACGGTAAATCGGGCCGACTCGTTCAGATCGGCGGGACCGCCGTCGTCGTCATCTTCCTCGTCGCGCTGGTCTCCTACATCGTGGTCACGCACCACAAGAAGACCGCAGCCATCGGAGCGGGCGACACGGTGCGGGTGACGTCGAGCAAGCTGGTCACCGAGCCCGGGACGAGCAACCCCAAGGCCGTGGTCACGTTCTACGAGGACTTCCTCTGCCCGGCCTGCGGCAACTTCGAGCGCACCTTCGGCCCGACGGTGTCCAAGCTCATCGACGTCGGGGCCATTGCGGCCGACTACTCCATGGTGTCGATCCTCGACAACTCCAGGAACCAGAATTATTCGTCGCGGGCGGGCGCCGCGGCCCTGTGCGTGGCCGACGAGTCCATTGACGCGTTCCGCCGATTCCACACCGCGCTCTACACCACCGACCTCCAGCCCAGCGAACGCGGCACCAGCTTTCCCGACAACGCCCGGTTGATCGAGCTCGCGCGCGAGGCCGGCGTCGTGGGCAAGGTGCCCGATTGCATCAACAGCGGCAAGTACATCGCCAAGGTCACGGGGGAGGCGGCGGCCGCGAAGATCAACGCAACGCCGACCATCAAGATCAACGGCGACGATTACGACCCGTCAACGCCTGATGCGCTGGTCGCGAAGATCAAGAGCATCGTGGGCGACGTGCCGGGCATCGACGGCGCCGCGACTCCCGCGGCGACGTGACCACCCCGGTGTCAGCCCAAACCGCCGGCCTGACACCGGAATCGGGTCCCGAAGCGCGCGTGCCGGTGCCGAGCGCGTGGTGGGTGCTGATCGCCGGTGTGATCGGTTTGGTGGCCTCCGCGACGCTGACCGTGGAGAAGATCGACCTTTTGCTCAACCCGGCATACGTGCCGTCGTGCAACTTCAACCCGATCCTGTCGTGCGGTTCGGTGATGGTCACGCCGCAGGCTTCGGTGCTGGGATTTCCCAATCCGCTGCTGGGCCTTGGGGCGTTCACCGTGGTCGTCGTCACCGGGTTGCTGGCCGTGACCAAAGTGCCTTTGCCGCAATGGTATTGGATCGGATTGACGATCGGGCTGGTGATCGGGGCGGGGTTCGTGCACTGGCTGATCTACGAAAGCCTGTACAGCATCGGCGCCTTGTGCCCGTACTGCATGGTGGTCTGGGCGGCCACCATGACGCTGCTGGTGGTCGTTGCGTCGATTGTGTTCCGGCCGGCGCTGCAACGCCGGGGACGCGGTGTGGCATGGGTGCTGTACCAATGGCGGTGGTCCATCGCCGCGCTGTGGTTCACCGCGGTGTTTCTGCTGATCATGGCGCGGTTTTGGGACTATTGGTCGACGTTGCTGTAAGTGTTGGCGGGTGACCCGGATCATCGGCGGCGTGGCGGGCGGCCGGCGCATCGCCGTCCCGCCGCGAGGGACCAGGCCGACCACCGACCGCGTGCGTGAGTCGCTTTTCAACATCTTGACCGTGCGGCGTGAACTGAACGGCGTCGCGGTGCTCGACCTATATGCCGGTTCGGGCGCACTCGGATTGGAGGCGCTGTCGCGTGGCGCCGCCTCGGCGCTGTTCGTGGAATCGGATCAGCGCAGCGCTTCTGTCATCGCACGCAACATCGACGCGCTCGGTTTGCCCGGCGCGGCAGTCCGCCGCGGCGCGGTCGCGACCGTCCTGGCGGCCGGGACCGAGAGCCCGGTCGACCTCGTTCTGGCCGACCCGCCCTACGGCGTGGAGGCCGCCGAGGTGGAAGCCGCGCTGGCCGCTTTGGACGCCCACGGCTGGGCAGAGGCCGGAACCGTGGCGGTGGTGGAGCGGCCGGCGTCCGGCGCGCCGCTGACCTGGCCGGCCGGCTGGTCCGTGTGGTCGCCGCGCGTGTATGGCGACACCCGTTTGGAGATGGCCGAACGACTGTGAGGCGGGCGTGTACCGTCTGTCGTCATGAGTGGCGCGGTATGCCCGGGGTCGTTTGATCCGGTGACGTTGGGCCACATCGACGTCTTCGAGCGGGCGGCGGCTCAGTTCGACGAGGTGGTGGTGGCGATCCTGACCAATCCCGCCAAGAAGGGGATGTTTGAGCTCGACGAGCGGATCGCGATGATCAACGAGTCGACGACGCATCTGCCCAACCTGCGCGTCGAGGCCGGGCAGGGCCTGGTAGTCGACTTCGTCAGGTCGCAGGGGATGACCGCCATTGTGAAAGGCCTGCGCACCGGTACCGACTTCGAATACGAGCTGCAGATGGCGCAGATGAACAAGCACATCGCCGGCGTCGACACGTTTTTCGTCGCGACGACGCCCCGGTATTCGTTCGTGTCGTCGTCGTTGGCCAAAGAGGTTGCGCTGTTGGGCGGCGACGTCTCGGAACTACTGCCCGAACCGGTCAATCGCCGCCTGCGCAAAAAGCTTGCCGGCCGCTCCTGAAGCTTTGCACCGCAAACGCACACTCGCGCAATCGCTTTGCGCCGACAGCTAGTGGCACTCGTGATCGTGGTCGTGCCCACCGTCGGGGGAGCCGCCCATCATCCGCGCCATCGGGACTCCGCCCGTCGCGACGAACCGGACCACCAGAATGGCCGCGACGGCAAGGAAGGCGATGTTCAGCCAGGTCGTATAGTTCCACGAAATCGTCGCTTCCATTACCGTGGCGTTGCGCTGTTTCGGAATGAGACTCGTTGCGCCGAAGAGCAACTCGACCAGATAGCCCGCGGCGACCATGGCGGCGTAGAACGTGCCCAGCAGCGTCAGCATCATCCTGGTGCCGTAGTACTTGCGGTAGATGTTCAGGATCGGCACGATCAGCAGGTCGGCATAGATGAACGCGATCACGCCGCCGAAACTGATGCCCCCGTTCCACAGCACCGCCGCCAACGGGACATTGCCGATCGAGCAGACGAACGACGCGATGGCCACGATCGGTCCCACCAGGGGTCCCCAAATCGCCGACCATCCGGGGTGGTCGGCCAAAAAGAAGACCTGCCAGAACTTTTCGGGCACCCAGGCCGCGATGGCCCCCGCGATCAACAAGCCCAGCACGAGGTCGCGCAGGATCGCCAACCACTCCATCGCGAAGACGTGTGAGACGGAGGTGAAGCCCTCCGCGGAAAACAGCCGGCGAGCGAACGGGCCCTGCTTCTTGATGGACATGTCCATGGCGGCATGGCCTTCCATCGAGCCGGCGATCCCGCGGTCGGCCTGCTCGCGGGCGGCATCGATGAGGCGCGAGCGCACGAACAGCCGGAACAAGACTGCGAGCACCACGATCATCAGCGGGCCCCCGACGAACTCCGCGGCGGTGAACTGCCAGCCCATCAGCAGGGCCAGGATGATGCCCAGTTCCACCACCAGGTTGGTGGAACCGATCTCGAATGCCATGGCTGCGGTGAAGCTGGCGCCTTTGCGGAAGAGGGATCGGGCCAACGCCACCGCGGCGTACGAGCATGACGACGATGCCGCGCCGAGGCCGGCGGCCAGCGCCAGGGTGCGGGGTCGGTCGTCGCCCAGCAGCGCCACGATGGTCGAGCGCCGCACCACCGCCTGCACCACCGCCGAAAGGGCAAAGCCCAGGATCAGCGCCCAGAGGATCTCCCACGTCATAGACCCCGCCACCGCCAAGGCGTGTCCGACCGCTGCTAGCACGAGTTCTCATCCTCCCCGTCGGTTGGCTGGGCCCCCAAACTTATACCCCCCCGGGGTATTGGTCAAGCGCTGCGAAGTGCGCTGGCCAGCGCCTCGGGCCACCGCGATCCCTAGAATGGCCGCAACAGGTGCGGCCAAACTTGGCGGCACGGACGGGCGTTTCGATGCATTTCACCGATGACCACGAGTCCGCGGCGGGGTTTCTGCGGTGTTTTGCGTCGTTGTCGCGGCCAAATGTCCGACACACCGCCTCGCCACCGCTGTCACAAAGGCAACACCAGGCACACTGGTAACAACACGTTTTTGCAGACGCCAGGAGGAAATGGCCGTGTACAGAGTCTTTGAAGCGCTCGACGAATTGAGCGCCATCGTTGAAGAAGCACGCGGCGTTCCGATGACGGCCGGCTGCGTGGTGCCGCGCGGTGACGTGCTGGAACTGATCGACGACATCAAGGATGCGATCCCCGGCGAGCTGGATGACGCTCAGGACGTGCTCGACGCGCGCGACTCGATGCTGCAGGACGCCAAGTCGCACGCCGACTCCATGGTTTCTTCGGCGACCACCGAGTCGGAGTCGATGCTCAACCACGCCCGCGCGGAGGCCGACCGGCTGTTGTCTGACGCGAAAGCGCAGGCCGACCGCATGGTGAGCGAGGCGCGCCAGCACAGCGAGCGGATGGTCGGCGAGGCGCGCGAGGAGTCGATGCGCATCGCCACGGCGGCCAAACGCGAGTACGAGGCCAGCGTCGGCCGGGCGCAGGCCGAGGCCGACCGGCTGCTCGAGAACGGCAACATCTCCTACGAGAAGGCCGTGCAGGAGGGCATCAAGGAGCAGCAGCGCCTGGTGTCGCAGAACAGCGTGGTGGAGGCGGCCAATGCCGAGGCCACCCGCCTCATCGACTCGGCGCACGCCGAGGCCGATCGGTTGCGCGGTGAATGCGACATCTACGTCGACAACAAGCTCGCCGAGTTCGAGGAATTCCTCAACGGCACCCTGCGCTCGGTCGGGCGCGGTCGTCACCAACTCCGGACGGCGGCCGGTACGCACGACTACGCGGTGCGCTAGCGCGTCAACCGGGCCGCCGCGCCCTGGAAATATGCGGTTCGGGCCGTAGGATTTCTGATATGACGCGGCAGCACAGCACCACCTCGCAGCGCCATCTGAGCTCGCCGATGACAATTGACATCGCCCGGCTCGGGCGGCGCCCCGGGGCGATGGTGACCCTGCGGAAGGCTGTACCCGCGCCGTCGCGCATCGGGCTGGACATGATCGCGATCGAGGCGGGCGCTCCGTTGGAACTCGACCTGCAAGTTCAGTCGGTCTCCGAGGGCGTATTGGTGACGGGCACGGTGGACGCGCCGACCGCCGGCGAATGCTCCCGTTGCCTGACCCCGGTCAAGGGGAACGTGCAGGTCCGGTTGACCGAACTGTTCGCCTACCCCGACAGCACGACCGAGGCGACCACCGAGGAAGACGAGGTTGGTCACATCGTCGACGACATCATCGACCTCGAGCAGTCGATCGTCGACGCCGTCGGACTGGAGCTGCCGTTCGCGCCCCTGTGCACGCCCGACTGCCCCGGGCTGTGCCCCGAATGCGGTGTTGCCCTCGCGACCGAGCCGGACCATCAGCACGACCGCATCGACCCGCGGTGGGCCAAGCTGGCGGGAATGTTCCCCGAGCCGCCGCGGGGTGAGCAGTGACGTCACGGCAAGACCTGCTCGATGCCCTCGGGGTCGAGCTGCCCGACGAACTGCTCTCGCTCGCGTTGACGCACCGCAGCTACGCCTACGAGCACGGCGGGCTCCCGACCAACGAACGCCTGGAATTCCTCGGTGACGCGGTGCTCGGCCTGACCGTCACCGACGAGCTCTACCATCGGCATCCCGACCGTTCGGAAGGCGACCTGGCCAAGCTGCGGGCCAGCGTCGTCAACACTCAGGCGCTGGCCGATGTCGCGCGCAAGCTGTCCGCGGACGGCCTGGGCGTTCACCTCTACCTCGGGCGCGGGGAAGCCAACACCGGCGGCGCGGACAAGTCGAGCATCCTGGCCGACGGCATGGAATCGCTGCTGGGCGCCATCTACCTGCAGCACGGCATCGACACGGCCCGCGAAGTGATCCTGCGGTTGTTCGGCGCGCTGCTGGACGCCGCGCCGACCCTGGGCGCCGGGCTGGACTGGAAGACCAGCCTGCAGGAGCTGACCGCGGCACGCGGCATGGGTGCGCCGTCCTACGTCGTCACCTCCACCGGCCCGGACCACGACAAGGAATTCACCGCCGTCGTCGTCGTGATGGACACCGAATACGGCTCCGGGGTGGGGCGCTCCAAGAAGGAAGCCGAGCAAAAGGCCGCGGCGGCCACCTGGAAAGCGCTGGAAGTGCTGGACACCGCGGGACAGTCGTCCGCCTGACGTCGTGGTGATGACCCGTCCCCCGCAAGCGGGAGGTGCCCCCATCGCCCGACTTCGCCGCGCTTGCGATCATCACTAGATGCCCGAGCTGCCCGAAGTCGAGGTGGTGCGCCGCGGCTTGCAGTCCCGCGTGGTGGGCAAAACGATCACGGCCGTCCGGGTGCACCACCCGCGCGCCGTGCGCCGTCACGAGGCCGGGCCCGCCGATCTAACCGCCCGGCTGCTCAACGCCCGGATAACCGGCACCGATCGGCGGGGCAAGTACCTGTGGCTGATGCTCGACGGTCCGGACCAGCCCGACACCGCGCTCGTCGTGCACCTCGGCATGAGCGGGCAGATGCTGCTGGGGGAAGTGCCGCGCGCCGACCACGTCCGCATCTCCGCGCTGCTCGACGACGGGACCGTGCTGAGCTTCGCCGACCAACGCACCTTCGGTGGGTGGATGCTTGCCGATCTGGTGAGCGTGGACGGCAGCGTCGTGCCGGTCCCCGTCGCGCACCTCGCCCGTGACCCGCTGGACCCGCTCTTCGACCGCGATGCTGTCGTTAATGTCTTGCGGCGCAAGCATTCCGAGATCAAGCGACAGCTCCTGGACCAGACGGTGGTTTCGGGCATCGGCAACATCTATGCCGACGAGGCGCTGTGGCGGGCCAAGGTCAACGGCGCGCGGATCGCCGCCGGGTTGAGCCGCCGCCAGCTGGCCGCCGTCCTGGACGCCGCGGCCGACGTGATGCGCGACGCGCTGGCGCAAGGCGGGACGTCGTTCGACTCGCTGTACATCAACGTCAACGGTGAATCCGGTTACTTCGACCGGTCGCTGGACGCCTACGGCCGCGAGGGGCAGAACTGCCGGCGCTGCGGCGCGGTGATGCGGCGGGAGAAGTTCATGAACCGGTCGTCGTTCTACTGCCCGAAATGTCAGCCGCGGCCGCGGGTTTGACGCCCACTCGAGCGGGCCTACGGCGGATCAGTCGAAGATGTCCCGTCGGGCGGACCCCGGGGGCAAGGCCGGGTCGACAAACCACTCGCGCGGAAACAGCACGCCGAACGCCTGGGGCGGCAGTCGAAGCAGGACCCCGTACATACGGGCGGCCACACTGGAATCGCCGATCTGCGAGCGGTGGGCGGCGAACGCGTCTCGCTTCTGGCGCGCGAACCCGAAGACGTCGATGCGGTGGGTGATGCTTGCCCGCGGCGCGTACGCGGTGCGCGCAATGTCCGGCTCGTAGGGCGCCGGCAGCCGCAGCAGACCGGCGAGCTGGCCGACGCGGACAAGTAATTCGCGCGGCATCGTCGCCTCCAGCACACGCGGGGTCGCCGCGAGCTGGGCGCCCCGCTTGCCAACGTGATGCACCTGCACGTGATCCCGGTGGCCGTAGCCGCCGTTGGGCTCGTAGCTGAGCAGGATGTCCGCGTCTTCCTCGCTGAGTATCGCGGCGAGCCGCTGCGCCGCCTCCTCGACGTTTGCTCGCCCGAAGCGGACCCGTCCGGGCGGATCCGGGTAGAACACCGGGCCATAACCGCTATCGGCATAGCCGAGGCACTCAACCCGCTGCGCCCCCAAAATGTCTGCGCTCGAACGTAATTCGTCCAGCCGGAAATCGCTTTCCGCGTTGTGCACGCGCCCATCGGTCGCGCTGACGACGACCACGCGATGCCCGCCTGCCGCCGCCCGAGCGATAGTGCCTCCGGTGAGGATTACCTCGTCGTCCGGATGTGCGTGGAATGCGACCACGGTGGCCATGAAACGCAGTATGCCCGCGGCGCACGGTACGCACCGCCCGGTAAAAAGTAGGGCATGACCGAACTCTGGGTGGAGCGCACGGGATCGCGCCGTTACACCGGATACAGCTCGCGCGGTGCGCAGGTCCTCATCGGCTCGGAGGACGTGGAGGGCGTGTTCACCCCCGGCGAGCTGCTGAAGATCGCCCTCGGCGCGTGCAGCGGGATGTCCAGCGACCAGCCGCTCGCCCGCCGGCTCGGCGACGACTACAAAGCGGTGGTCAGGGTGTCCGGTGACGCCGACCGCGAACGCGAGGTCTACCCGATGCTGGAAGAGACGCTCGAACTCGACCTGTCCGGACTCTCCGCGGAGGAGAAGGAGCGGCTGCTGGTGGTCGTCGAGCGGGCGATCGACCTGGTCTGCACCGTGGGGCGCACGCTGAAAGCCGGCACGCAGGTGAACTTCAAGGTCGCCGATGTCGGATCCTGACGTCCGGCTCACCGCCTGGGTGCACGGGACGGTCCAGGGAGTCGGCTTTCGCTGGTGGACGCGCTCCCGGGCGCTCGAGCTCGGGCTCACCGGCTATGCGGCCAACCAGGCCGACGGCCGCGTCCTGGTGGTCGCTCAGGGGCCGCGAGAGGCCGGCGAGAAGCTCCTGGCGCTGCTGGAAGGCGGCGAGTCGTGGCCGTCCCGGCCGGGCCATGTCGAGAAGGTCGTCGCCGACTGGTCGCAGCCGCAGGAACGATACGAAGGCTTCGTCGAGCGCTGACGCCGTGATAGCGCCGGCGCTATCGCGTCGCAGCGCCCAGCATCGCTTCCGTTCCCGTGACTGATGTGGTCACTGTGGCCAGTGCGTCGACTGTGTTCAGCGGCCGTATTTCGACCCCGGCGACACCCCGCGGTGCGGGCAGCACGGGCGATTTGAGCGGTAGTCTGGCTCGCCGTGTACCTCAAGAGTCTGACGCTGAAGGGCTTCAAGTCCTTCGCATCGCCGACGACTCTGCGTTTCGAGCCGGGCATCACCGCGGTCGTCGGGCCCAACGGTTCCGGTAAATCCAACGTCGTCGACGCCCTGGCCTGGGTGATGGGGGAGCAGGGAGCAAAGACCCTGCGCGGCGGCAAGATGGAAGACGTCATCTTCGCCGGCACCTCGTCGCGTGCCCCACTGGGCCGCGCCGAAGTCACCGTCACCATCGACAACTCCGACAACGCGCTGCCGATCGAATACTCGGAGGTGTCGATCACCCGGCGCATGTTCCGTGACGGCGCCAGCGAATACGAAATCAACGGTGCCAGTTGCCGTTTGATGGATGTGCAAGAGCTGCTGAGCGATTCGGGGATCGGCCGTGAGATGCACGTCATCGTGGGGCAGGGCAAGCTCGACGAGATCCTGCAGTCGCGACCCGAAGACCGGCGCGCCTTCATCGAAGAGGCCGCCGGTGTGCTCAAGCACCGCAAGCGCAAGGAGAAGGCGCTCCGCAAACTCGACGCGATGTCGGCCAACCTGGCCCGGCTCACCGACCTGACCACCGAGCTGCGCCGCCAGCTCAAACCGCTGGGCCGCCAGGCCGAGGTGGCCCGTCGCGCCCAGACCATCCAGGCCGACCTGCGTGACGCCCGGTTGCGGCTGGCCGCCGACGACCTGGTCAGCCGCCAGGTGCAGCGCGACGCCATCTTCGAGGCCGAGGCCGCCATCCGCCGCGAGCACGACGAGGCCGCCGCCCGCCTGGCCCTGGCGTCCGAGGAGCTGACCGCGCACGAGGCGGCGGTGGGCGAACTGTCGGTGCGCGCCGAATCCGTCCAGCACACCTGGTTCGGGCTGTCCGCGCTGGCCGAACGGGTCGCCGCGACGGTCCGCATCGCCAGCGAACGCGCCCAGCATCTCGATCTGGAACCGGCGCCGCCCAGCGACAACGACCCCAGAAAGCCTGAAGAGCTGGAAGCCGAGGCCGAGCGGGTGGCCGTCGCCGAGCGGCAGCTGCTGGCCGAATTGGCCGAGACACGCACGCGGCTCGATGCCGCCCGGGCCGAACTGGGCGAGCGTGAACGCGAGGCCGCCGAGGCCGACCGGGCCCACCTGGCTGCGGTGCGGGCCGAGGCGGACCGCCGGGAGGGCCTGGCGCGGCTGGCCGGTCAGGTGGAGACCATGCGGGCGCGCGTCGAATCGATCGACGACAGCGTCGCGCGGCTGTCCGAACGCATCGAACAGGCCGCCGCCCGCGCGCAGCAGTCCAAGGCGGAATTCGAAACCGTGCAGGGACGCGTCGGCGAACTCGACCAGGGCGAGGTGGGCCTGGACGAGCACCACGAGCGCACCGTGGCCGCGTTGCGCTCGGCCGACGCGCGCGTCGCCGAACTGCAATCCGCCGAACGTGACGCCGAACGCCGGGTGGCCTCGCTGCGGGCCCGCATCGACGCGCTGTCGGTCGGGCTGGAGCGCAAGGACGGCGCGGCTTGGCTCACCGAAAACCACTCTCAGGCAGGGCTTTTCGGGCCGATCGCCAAGCTGGTCAAGGTCCGCCCCGGCTATGAGGCGGCGCTGGCCGCGGTGCTGGGATCGGCGGCCGACGCGCTGGCCGCCGAGAGCTTCGGCGCGGCCCGCTCCGCCGTCGCCGCCCTCAAACAGGCCGACGGCGGCCGCGCGGCGCTGGTGCTCGGTGACTGGCCCGCCGACCACCCCGCGGCGCGCGATACCCTGCCGGGCGCCGCCCTGTGGGCGCTGGACCTGATCGAAGCGCCCGCGCGGCTGCGCGGAGCCATCACGGCGATGCTCTCGGGGGTCGCGGTGGTCGACGACCTGGATCAGGCGCTCGAGCTGGTCGCGGCGCGACCGCAGTTGCGCGCGGTCACCCTCGACGGCGACCTGGTGGGCGCGGGCTGGGTGAGCGGGGGCTCCGACCGCAAGCTGTCCACGCTCGAGGTGACTTCGGAAATCGACAAGGCCGGCAGCGAGCTGGCCGCCGCGGAAGCGCAGGTCGCCCAGCTGACCGCGGCGCTCTCCGGCGCGCTGACCGAGCAGGCCGCCCGCCAGGACTCCGCCGAGCAGGCACTGGCCGCGCTCAACGAGTCCGACACCGCGATCTCGGCGATGTATGAGCAGCTGGGCCGGCTTGGGCAGGAAGCGCGCACGACCGAAGACGAGTGGAACAGGCTGCTGCGGCAGCGCGAGGAGCTCGAATCCGGCCGCGCGCAGACGCTCGAGGAAGTCACCGAACTGGAAAACCGGCTGCGCAACGCTCAAGAGACGCAGCACGTGGACGCGGAAGAACCCAGCCATGCGGAGGTCCGTCAGCGGATCGCCGCCGCCGCGGAGGCCGCCCGCAGCGCCGAGGTGGAGGCCCGGTTGGCGGTGCGGACCGCCGAGGAGCGGGCCAATGCGGTGCGCGGGCGCGCGGATTCGCTGCGCCGTGCCGCGGCCGCCGAACGCGAGGCGCGGGTGCGGGCTCAACAGGCTCGCGAGGCGCGGCTGCGCGCGGCCGCCGTCGCCGCCGCGGTGGCCGACGCCGGCCGCCTGCTGGCGCAGCGGCTGGACGGGGTGGTCGCCGCGGCGTCGAAGATCCGCGACGCGTTGGCGGCCGAACGCCAGGAGCGCGCGACCGCGATGGCGGCGGTGCGCGAAGAGGTCAACGCGTTGAGCGCCCGGGTGGCCACCCTCACCGACTCGCTGCACCGAGACGAGGTGGCCAACGCGCAGGCGGCCATGCGCATCGAGCAACTCGAGCAGATGGTGCTCGAGCAGTTCGGAATGGCGCCGCCCGACCTGATCGCCGAGTACGGACCGGACGTGGCCCTGCCGCCGACCGAGCTCGAGATGGCGGAATTCGAGCAGGCCCGGGAACGCGGTGAGCAAGTGGTCGCCCCCGCCCCGATGCCGTATGACCGGGCCACCCAGGAGCGGCGGGCCAAACGCGCCGAGCGGGAACTGGCGGAGTTGGGCCGGGTCAACCCGCTCGCGCTGGAGGAGTTCGCCGCGCTGGAGGAGCGCTACAACTTCCTGTCCACGCAGCTCGAGGACGTCAAGGCGGCCCGCAAGGACCTGCTCGACGTCGTCGCCGACGTCGATGCCCGCATCCTGCAGGTGTTCAGCGACGCGTTCACCGACGTGGAACGCGAATTCTCCGAAGTCTTCACCGTGCTGTTCCCCGGCGGCGAGGGCAGGCTGCGACTCACCGATCCGGACGACATGCTCACGACCGGCATCGAGGTGGAGGCCCGTCCGCCCGGCAAGAAGATCACCCGGCTCTCGTTGCTGTCCGGTGGCGAAAAGGCGCTGACCGCGGTGGCGATGCTGGTGGCCATCTTCCGCGCCCGCCCGTCGCCGTTCTACATCATGGACGAGGTGGAGGCCGCGCTCGACGACACCAACCTGCGCCGGCTGATCAGCCTGTTCGAGCTGCTACGGGCCCGGTCGCAGCTGATCATCATCACGCACCAGAAGCCGACGATGGAGGTCGCCGACGCGCTGTACGGCGTCACCATGCAGGGCGACGGCATCACCGCGGTCATCTCACAGCGGATGCGCGGGCAGCAGGTGGAGCAGCTGGTCTCGAGTTCCTAGCACCCGCGCCGGGGGCTCGCTCTCCCGCGGCTGAAACAATGTCAGCGTGTCCCAAGGTCTTTGGATCGCCATCGCGGTCGTCGCTGTCCTGGTTGTCATCACGGCGCTGGTCCTGGGCCTGGTGCGGTACCGCCGCCGGCGGATCAGCTTCACGGCCAAGCCGGAACCCGGCGCGATCGACCGGTCGGGCGGCTACACCGCGTCGTCGGGCATCACCTTCAGCCAAACCACAAGGGCCGATTTGGGGGCCGATCGGCTCGACACCACCGGCCTGCCCGCGGTGGGCGACGACGCCACCATTCCTCGCGACGCACCGCGGCGCACCATTTCGGAGGTCGAACTCCCCGAACCGGAGACCCTGGAGACCCCGCCCCCGTGCGCTCCTCGGGGGTATGGTCGCCGGCCTGATCGGCATGGCGGTTGTCACGGGCGCCCAGGCATCGGCAGTTC
>NZ_LZJF01000122.1 GCF_001666835.1 Mycobacterium sp. E3251
TGCAGGTGTTCAGCGAGGTGACACCGGAGCCCGACGAAAAGACCATCCGCCGCGGTGTCGCGATGCTGGCGCGGGTCCAACCCGATCTGCTGGTCGCCGTCGGCGGCGGCTCGGTGCTGGACGCCGGCAAGGCGATCCGCCTGTTCTACGAACACCCGGAGAAGAGCCTCGATGAGCTGACGATGCCGTTCCTCGACCCGCGCAAGCGCGTGGCCGACTATCCGGTCGACCGCCATCGCGTCCAATTGGTTGCCGTCCCAACCACATCGGGCACCGGATCAGAAGTCTCACCGGCGGCGGTGTTGACGGTGCGCGGCAAGAAGGAGACGCTCGTCGACTACAGCCTGGTGCCCGACCTCGCGGTCGTCGACCCGGTCCTCACCTCGTCGATGCCGCGGACACTGACCGCCGACACCGGCGTCGACGCGCTGACCCATGCCCTGGAGGCGGCCGTCTCGATCTTCGCGTCGCCGTATACGGACGCGTTGTGCGCCCAGGCGGCGCGACTGATCTTCGATGCGTTGCCGAGGGCGTACGACGATCCCAACGACCTATCGGCGCGCACTGACATGTCCAATGCGGCAACGCTTGCCGGACTTGCCTTTTCGAATGCGTTCGTCGGGACCAATCATGCGCTCGCCCATGCGGTCGGCGCTAGATTCGGGATTCCGCACGGCCGGGCGAACGGTATCTTCCTGCCGCACGTGCTGCGTTACAACGCAAGTCTGCCCAGCAAGTTCATGCCCGCGCCGGGTTATTCCGCCTACGTCGCCCCGGACAAATACGCACAGCTCGGTCAACTGATCTTCGGCGGCCATGAGCCAGACGAGTGCCGCGCCCGGTTGTTCCATGGGGTCGATGATCTGCTGAACCGACTGAACATGCCCCGATCGGTGCGCGAGTGCGGCATCGACGAGAAGCAATACCTGGGGGCGCTCCCGGCGTTGGCGATGACGGCGTTCGAGGACCTCAGCAACCGCACAAATCCGCGGATGCCCTTGGTGAGCGAGATCTCCGCTTTGCTTCGGGCGGCCTTCTACGGCGACGCCGAAGCTCAACCTCAACCCCGCAGCTGAGGCAGCACATCACGCTCGTACGCCGCGAAGAACCCGTCCATGTCCGGGCCCACCTGCTGGACATACACCTCGTCGATGTCGGCGTCGAGGTACTCCCGCACCTTCGCGACGTGCGTGTCGGGGTCCGGTCCGCACGTGACCGCCTCGGCAACCTGGTCCGGCGTGACGAGAGACATCAGGGCGGCGAAGTCCTTGGGGCGCGGCAGGGTCTGCGCGGTTTGCCCGGGCAGCGCGTCGTTGCCCCACAGCCGGTGTGCCGCCTTCAGTGCGGTGTCGGCGTCCTTGTCCCAGCTGACTTTGGCGCCGGCCTGCACGGGTTTGTCACCGCCGCCGGACTCGCGGAACGTCTTGACGAGGTCGGCCTCCGGCATCACCAGGACGAAGCCGTCCCCGATGCGTCCGGCCAGCTCCGCCCCCTGCGGGCCGAAACCGGAAACGTAGATCGGCACCGGCTGCTCGGGCCGTGTGTAGATGCGCGCTTCCTGCACCTCATAGTGCTTGCCGTGGTGACTCACCTCGTCGCCGCGGTGCAACAGGCGGATGACGTCGACCGCCTCCTCCAGCATCTCCTGGCGCACGCCGACCGACGGCCAAGGGTCGCCGAGGATGTGTTCGTTCAGCGCCTCGCCGCTGCCCACCCCGAGCACGAAGCGGCCGTCGAGTTGAACGGCGGCGGTGGCGGATGCCTGCGCGATGATCGCCGGGTGCGTCCGGACCGTCGGGCACGTGACGGCGGTGCTGACGGGCAGCGACGTCACCTCGGAGAGCGCCCCGATGACGCCCCACACGAAGGGGCTCTGGCCCTGCTCGTCGTTCCAAGGGTGGAAATGATCGGAGATCCACAGCGCGTCAAACCCGGCCGCTTCCGCACGCTTAGCCTGGTCCACGAGTTCCTTGGGGCTGTACTGCTCGCAGGACAGAAAGTATCCGATCTTGGTCATGCCGTGCGGGCTACCCGCTGCGCGCCCCGTTATGCACCGTCTTCGCCGTTATTCGGCGCCGAACGGCACGCTTCTCCAAAACCTTTGTGCCGCAAACACTTTCCGAAGCGTTGTCGCCGAGGGTGGCTCTGCCCACTACGGGATCTTCTTTGCGATCCGTTTGGCGATCTCAATTCCCCGATCGTCGATGTGGTCGGCGCAGGCGCTTACATCGACGACAACGTTGTTCGCGGTTGTCAACGCCCGCTGGCACGCCCAGCCCTCCACGCCTTCCTCTTGGACCCGAGTGATCGCCAAAACGCCATCCGCGACGCTGGCCTTACTCAGCGACCAGTAATGGGGGCTCGCGTCGCCCGGGTCATGCAGATCGACACGCCGGTTATCGCAATTGGCCCAGCCGGTCACCTGGCTTGCGTAGAAGTCATGGGCGGCCATAGCCCCCGGAAACGACACCACCGCCTGGTAGGCGATGTGGTCCGCACGATCGCGGTGGTCCTTGAGTTCCTGAACGCGCACAGCTGTCCAGCCGCTGCCTTGGTATGAGTATTCCTGCGCTTCGGCCCAAACCAAGCATCCATCCTCGAGGGGACGATTGGTGTACATCGTGTCGGCGGAAGCCACGACCTCCATGTGAGCATCCATGATGGAGCCGACATCGCCGGTATCGAGCAGCAATCCGGACAGCGCACCGGGCGGCAGCGGTTGCGGCGCATGACCCAACGTCGGAGCCGCAACCACCCTTCCGCCGGTAGTCACGGTGCATCCCGCTGTTAGCGCGGACAACACCAGGATCGACAGCGCATGCCGCTTGCCCGCTAACCTCATCGGCCTATTTCACCGCACTGCCGCATGGTCACCAAGCCTGTGCCGGGGCGCGCGCGAATCGCTTCACTGACTTGGAGACTGGAATTCTCCAGAGCTCCCGCCCAGACCTGTCGATCCCGTGCGATTAAACGGATTTGGTGACTCCGACGTACGACAGCACCACGTCGGACAGGTCGCTCATCCGGGTCAACACCGCATAGGAACGGATGAACGACTGGCCCACGCATCCGTCGATCTTGATGTGGAAGTTGCTGATCATGACCCAGGGGTTCGCTCCCTTGAATTGCTTCTTTATCACCGGCACCGTGAGGACGAGGCCGGGTTTCATTCCGATGCTCATCACGCCATTCATCGGGGTCGAAACAAACGGCAGCAGGGGCGGCAATGTACCGGTGGTGTCGAAGGTGGGGCTGACGCCCGGAATGATGCCGGCACCGCCCTCCATGATCACGCCGTTGGATGTACTCATATCGATGCCACAACCGATCTGGTAACCGACTTCCAGGATGCCGTGAGGCTCTTCCGGTCCCTTCAGCGAGCCGACGTAGATACCGCTGGCCATGTATTCGCGCGACGCTACAGAGGTGGTCAGCGGTGCCACGGGGACCTGCGCCTCGTCCTTCGCGCCCAGACCCAAGACCCAGCCGTCGGGAGTGTTGAGGATCACCGGGGGATTCGAGGGCACCGCTCCCCCGGCCGGCGCCGAAGTCGCAGCGGCAGGCTCGATCTCGGGACCGTCATCGGGATCGGCGATCGCCGTCGGCGTCGTGACCACAGACAAAACGAGGCAAGCGGCGACCACCAGCGCGCGACGAACGACCACGGCAACCGGCCTCACGCACGACAACGTACGCACTTGCCATTTCGAGTCGCGAAATTTGCTGGGCGGCCAATCGAAGTTGTTGTGTGTTTGTGACGCTTATGCGATATCGACACCGAAGGTAGAATTAAATTCTGTTAGCCGGCAGTCGAGGCAAACAATGGAAGGGTCACGATGATGAATCGTAGGTGGGCGACTCTAATTGTCGCAGGTTCGGTCGTGGCCGCAGCTTTGACCGGTGGAGCCGGAATGGCGGTCGGGGTAGCGCTCGCGTCTCCGGATCCGGGCCAGGTTGACGACATCCCGACGATCGACGAATGGCAGATCCAGTATCCGACCACCATGACGAACCCATATGAAGATTCGGTCGGTTCGTCAGGCGACTGGGGTGGCGTCGGGATGTGGTGCCAGAATCTCCACGCCAACTGCAGCTGATTAGCTACGCCCAATGCCATTATCCCCCGGCGAGGGGAAGTGCCGTCCTGCGCAAGGCGTCGATCGAGTAGTTCCCGCCGCCCGTGAAGACCAGCAGCAGGAACGCGAAGCAGAACAGGATCGCCAACCCGCCGCCGTTGCCCGCCGGCGGATCGGCGACGGGCCAGAGCGCTTGCGGCTGATGGATCCAGAAATAGGCGACCGCCATTTCGCCCGAGGCCACGAACGCGACGGCCCGGGTGAACAGGCCGGTCGCGATCAACAAGCCCGCGACGACTTCGATCAAACCGGCGTACCACCCGGGCCAGGACCCGAACTCGACGCGAACGGGCGAAGGGACGGGCCAATCGAACAGGCTCCTCGAGCCGTAGGCGGCGAACAGCAACCCGTAGACGGCCCGAAACACACTCAGCACGGCCGGGGCGTAGCGGCTCAGATCCTTTGTCACGATCCAAAGGTTACGGTCGCGGCCCAGTCGAGCAGGCGCCGCCAAAGCCGATGCCGACCCGACGCCATGTTGTGGCAGTGTGCGCTGTCGCCCAGCACCAGGGTGGTGATGTCCGGGCAGCTGCGATAGAGACCGGCCTCGGCGCGTGGGTCCGGTGAGACGTCGACGACGCCATACCCGAGCAACACGGGGACGTCGATCAGCGCGGCGTCTTCCGCGACGACCCCGGGAATCATGGCGGTGCCGAACACGCGCGGCACCATCGATTTTGCGACGACGCAGTCCGCGGCCACGACGTCGGCGGGGACATCGGCAAGGTGGAACCAACTCTGCAAGTGCTCGCGCGGACCCTCGAAGTAGGGCTGCTCCAAGGCGGACAGGATCTCCCGGGCGAGCTCGGCGCGTCCCTGCGCGGTCGCCGACCGGGCGATGAATACGGGATCGAGGTTCAGTGGTGCCACGTGTTGGTTGGTGCACCCGAGTAGGGCCAATGCGGCGAAGCTGGAGAACAGCGCTTGTTGGGTTATCGCGAGATAGCCGCCGAGGGAATGGGCCATTGCCACGGGGCGTGCGTGGATTCCGGTTACTTCGGGCAACGCGGAGACCGCATGGGCGAGCGCGGCGGCGATGTCGGCGAAGCCGAAATCGCTTGCGGGCTGGGAGCTTTCGCCGGTACCCAGGGGGTCGACGGTGACGACGGCGTAGCCGTTCGCGGTGGCGAAATCGGCGAAGCTGTACCCGTGCTGGCCGGGGATGTGCAGGTCCCAATAGTCGCGACTGTAGGTACCACCAGGCAGACAGACCAATAGTGCCTGCGCCTCCGCGCCGGTGCGCGTGGGATAGTACGTCGCCGCCAGCGACGCTTCCTCGCCGATAACGTCGCCGACATCGAACTTCACTGGCCGCGCGGGAAACGTCATACGCCGCAATCCTTCCACGACATGTCCTGTACACACATACATGTACGTCCGCACGCAAGGAGGCGCCTTGACTTATGTGTTTCTCCTCTGCGCCATCTTCGCAGAGGTGATAGCGACCAGCCTGCTCAAGAGCACGGAAGGCTTCACCCGCCTGTGGCCGACCGTGATATGCCTGAGCGGCTATGCCGTCTCTTTCGCGCTCTTGGCGGTGTCCATTTCACGCGGCATGCAGACCGACGTCGCCTACGCGTTGTGGTCGGCAATCGGCACCGCGCTCATCGTGCTGATCGCCGTGCTGTTTCTCGGCTCAACGGTGTCGGTCGCCAAGGTGGTCGGGGTCGGGTTGATCATCGCCGGCGTGGTCACGCTGAACTTGTCCGGTGCCCATTGAGGCTATGCGCTGGCCACCAGCGGTGCACTCAGCAGATCGAGTAGCGCGGCGGTCACCTCGCGCGGGCGTTCCTCCATGACATAGTGGTCGGCGCCGCGCAGCCGGGTCAGGTTGGCGTTCGGAATGGACGCGGCCAACTCGCGTGCGGAGCTGAACGGGATATAGGGATCGCGGTCACCCCAAATTACCGCGGCCGGGCACCGAATCGTCCCGAGTCCGTCCGCGAGCCACGGGACGGCCGCGACCGGGTAATGAGCGAAGAAATTCCAGAACGTGCGCTTTCCCTCGGGCGAATTCATCCAGCCCAGATACTCGGCTTCCAGCGCGGTGTCGAAACAGCCGAGTCTTCGGTAGCGGGCAAGAGCTAGATGGTGCAGCGTGGCCAACGGAAGGTGTTGCGCGGCACGAGACAGCGGCGGGCGGGTGGCTATCCAGTGTTGGCCCCGCGAGAAGCGGTAGAACCACGGGCGAAAGATGCCATGTGCGCGGGTGTTCAACAGTGCGAGTCGCAGCACCCGCTCGGGATGACGGATGGCATAGCCGAGTCCGATGAAGCCACCGTAGTCGTGGGCGCACAGGTTGAACCGTTGCCACCCCAACTCCTCCACGAATCGTTCGATCCGCTCTACTTCGTTGTCGTAGGTCGGTCCGGTCGCCGGCGGATCGGACCGGCCGAAGCCTGGCCAGTCCGGCGCTACGACAAGATGGCTGTCGGACAGCGCCTTGATCTGATGGCGCCAGCAGGACGCGCTCTGCGGATATCCGTGCAGCAGTAGCACCGGCTCTCCCCTGCCAACGGCCTCGCCGAACACGTTGCATCCATCGATGTTCCACATGGTCGAAACGTATTCGGATCCATGCTCGCGCTACCCCTCGCATCAAGACACGCGGCGCTCCATTCCCGCCACCGCAGGCTCTCCTACGGCCAACGCCGTTTCGTCGCCGGCCCGTGAGCTGGTGTTTACGCAACAGCCTTCAACTGCGCGCCCGGTGTGCAAGCATCGCTGCCAGACTGACGGTCTGCCGCCCGCGGGCGATCAGGTTGATTGCGGCAACCTCGAGGAAGTAGGACCCACCATGACCGATGTCGAGCAGACGCCCTCCGACGGGCTCGCCCCCGCCAGGGCCGATCTGGTTGAGCACTCCCGCACCGGGATGAGTGCGGCCGCGCTGCAGCGGGCCATCAACGATCACCTGCGCTACTCGATCGGCCGCCCGGCGGCGGCCCGGCGGCCCGAGCACTACTACCGGGCGCTGGCACTGGCCGTGCGCGACCGCATGCAGGACCGCCGCGTGGTCTCGACGCAGACCTCACTCGATCTCGGCCGCAAGGTGACCTGCTACCTGTCGGCCGAGTTCCTGATGGGTCCGCAGCTGGGCAACAACCTGCTGAATCTCGGCATGGAGCGGGCGGCCCGTGAAGCGCTGTCGGCGATGGGTCAGAACCTCGACACGGTCCTGGCCTGCGAAGAGGAGCCGGGCCTTGGCAACGGCGGCCTCGGCCGGCTGGCCGCGTGCTACCTGGATTCGCTGGCCACCCTGGAGCGACCAGCGATCGGCTACGGAATCCGTTATGAGTTCGGCATTTTCGACCAGGAGATCCACGACGGCTGGCAGGTTGAGCAGACCGACAACTGGCTGGACCACGGAAACCCTTGGGAGATAGCAAAACCCGACGTTAACTACCTGGTCAAGTGGGGCGGCTACGCCGCTCACTACACGGACAACGCCGGCCACGACCGCGTCCAGTGGATACCGGGGCGGGTGCTCAAGGGCGTCGCCTATGACACGCCCATCCAGGGTTACGGCGTCAACACCTGCAACGTGCTGACGTTGTGGAGCGCGCGGGCCGTCAAGTCATTCGCCCTGGAGGCCTTCAACACCGGCGACTACTACGGGGCGGTCGAGGACGAGGTCATGTCGGAGACCGTCACCAAAGTGCTCTATCCGAACGACGAGCCGGAGGCCGGTAAACAGCTGCGCCTGCTGCAGCAGTACTTCTTCGTGTCCTGCTCCTTGCAGCACGTGCTGCACATCATGGACGATCTGGCCGACGTTTCCGTCAAGGAGCTCCCCCAGCGTTTTGCCATGCAGCTCAACGACACCCATCCATCGATCGGCGTCGCCGAGCTCATGCGGTTGCTGGTCGACGAACGCCACCTGGACTGGGATGAGGCGTGGGAAATCACGGTGGCGACGTTCGGCTACACCAACCACACCCTGCTGCCCGAGGCACTGGAGACCTGGCCGCTGGAACTGTTCGCCGAGTCACTGCCGCGCCATCTCGAGATCATCTACGAGATCAACCGCCGATTCCTCGACGAGGTGCGCGCCCGATTCCCGGGTGACGAGGACCGAGTCAGCCGGATGTCGCTCATCGGCGAGAACGGCGGCAAGAACGTCCGGATGGCGCACCTGGCCACCGTCGGCAGCCACGCCATCAACGGTGTCGCCGCGTTACACTCCGAGTTGCTGAAAAGCAGTGTGCTCAAAGACTTCTACCAGATGTGGCCGGAGCGGTTCAGCAACAAGACCAACGGTGTGACGCCGCGCCGCTTCCTGGCGCTGGCCAATCCCGGGCTGCGGGAATTGCTGGACCGCACCGTCGGGGACGGGTGGCTGACCGACCTGGGCCGCCTGCGCGGACTCGAGCCATTCGTCGACGACGCCGCCTTCCGCCGGGAATGGCGCGACATCAAGCGCAACAACAAAGCGCGCCTCGCCAAATACATCCACTCGGTGGCAGGCGTCGACCTCAACCCCGACTGGATGTTCGACGTACAGGTCAAACGCATCCACGAGTACAAGCGTCAGCATCTCAACGTCCTGCACATCGTGGCCCTGTATCACCGGCTCAAGCAGGATCCGGGCCTGTCGGTTCCGCAGCGCGCCTTCATCTTCGGCGGCAAGGCGGCGCCCGGGTACTTCATGGCCAAGCGGATCATCAAGTTGATCACCGCCGTTGGGGAAACCGTCAACGCCGACCCGGATGTCAGCCGGTTCCTCAAGGTGGCGTTCGTGCCGAACTTCAACGTGCAGAACGCCCACATGATTTACCCGGCAGCCGACCTGTCCGAGCAGATCTCCACCGCGGGCAAGGAAGCGTCCGGGACCGGCAACATGAAGTTCATGATCAACGGCGCCCTGACCGTCGGCACGCTCGACGGCGCGAACGTGGAGATGCGCGACGAGGTGGGCCCGGAGAACTTCTTCCTGTTCGGGCTGACCGAGCAGGAGGTCGAGGCGGTCAAGGCGGGCGGGTACCGCCCGGCCGACTACATCGAAGGCAACGACGAACTGCGCGCGGTGCTCGACCTGATTGCCGGCGGTACGTTCTCACGAGGCGACACCGAGGTGTTCCGGCCGCTGGTGGACAACCTGCGCCATGAAGACCCGTTCCTGGTGTGCGCCGACTATGCGGCCTACGTGAAGTGCCAGGAGCAGGTGAGCGCCGCGTGGCAGGACAGGGAGTCGTGGACGAAGATGTCCATCCTGAACACCGCCCGCAGCGGCAAGTTCTCATCGGATCGCGCCATCGCCGAGTACTGCGACGACATCTGGAACGTGTGGCCGCTGACCGTCAAGATGTGAGAAAAGCGGCTGATAATCGCGGTGCCCGGGCCTAGGATCTCGCCATGCCGATTCTGGGCAATGCAACGGTCGTCGTCGCGCGCGTGACGAGGTCGACATCCAACGCGTTGCGCGTCGCGCTCGCCACCCCCGATGGCACCGAACTGGCGCATGCCCAGCAAAAGGGCGGCGCCGCAGTGCTGTTCGGTTTCAAGAACGGGGGCAAGAGCGACTACACGTTGTCCGCGGCCAGCGGTGACGAACTCAAGATCGCGGTGGCCGCAACGACCACCATCACCAGCGGCGGCGTGCCCGTGGGAAAAATCGTCCCAGCCGACGGCGCGGCACGCCTGGAAGACGGTGGCGGCACCGTGCTGGCGGTGGTGCGGCCGCACACCGGGCACAAGGCCGACGGCGCCTGGCATCATCGCTTGTTCTCGCCGTCCGGCGAGGCGCTCGGCGTGCTCACGCTGATGACCGTTCACACCGGTTGGAGTGACATTGAATCCGATGCGATCCAGCTGCTGACCAACCGCAACGTCGCCACCCTGAAGGCACCATCGGCCGGCGCGATGCTGACCCTCGCCGCACCGGTCGAGCCGCACCTGGGCGACGTCCTGACCGCAGCATGCGTTGACTTCTCGGTGCTCCCCCGCGGGTACATCGATCAAAGCCAGACCTAGCGACGGCCGAGGAGGTCCGCCCAGAACGGCACCAGACCGGGGGCGACAGTGGACGTTTTCAAGGTCCACAGCAAGGATCGACACCGTGACCCCTGGCAGGAGGAAAGTGACCCGACGATTCCGTGGGCTTGTCCTGGCCGCGCTAACCGCGATGCTGGCGGTGCTCCTCGCGCCGGCCGCCTCGGCCGACACCTACACAGATCAGCTGGTGGGCAAGTTCAACGCCCAGACCCACGTGGTGGCCGACCCGGCGGCGAATCCGCCGTTGCGGGACCCGGACCGGCTCAACGACCAGATCCTCACCAGCCGCTGGACGTGGAGTTCCACGCCACCGATCTGGGTGGCGTCGGTGGCGCCCCGTCAGACCGGGGTGACCACCCCGGATGCCATCCACAACGTCGTCCTAGGGCGCAATCCGGCTTTCAGCGGGATCATTCTGGTCATCGACTCCAAGGGCTATCACGTGCGCGCCTACAACGTGCCCAAGGCGGTCGCAGACAGCGTCGACCCGTTCATGAGCCAGTCGGCCAGGATCCACCGGAACGACCCGCAGGGCGCGACGAGTGAATTCGTCAACAAATTGACCAGGTTGGACGTGTCTTCTGGGGGGCCGGCGGCCACCACCTCCCCCGTCGTGCACCAGAACCCCGACCGCTGGGCATGGCTGTGGACCATGCTCGTCTTCATTGCCGTCGCATTGAGCGTGGTCGCCTTGGTCTCATTCGCTGTCAGCCGAAATCGCAAGCGCCGCAAGGCTGCACAGGAGCGTGAACAGATCAAACAAGAATTGATCACCGCCGAATCCGGTGTCGGGGACATCGACAACGCGGTGCTCACCAACAGCGAAACGGACGTCAGCGCGGAGTCGACCAAGGCCAACGCCAGCCTCTACGACGCCCGAAAGGCTTACGAGACAGGCGACTACGGCGCGGCGCGGGCACACCTGCGAGTAGTGGAGTCCACGGTGGCCAGGGCCAACCAGAAGCTCGGACGCCCCGCGCCCAATGTTGCCGCTGTCGGCTCGGTGCCCGAGGACGAGCGCAAACAGGCCTCGGTGCGGGCGAAGAATCCCGACACCGGTGAGTACGTGACGATCAACAACAACAACTACAGCACCACCCCGCAGCCCGGCTATCCGCACTACTACGGCGGCGGCTACTACAACGGAATGTTCTTCTACCCCGGCTATTACCCATACGCGTTCTGGGGGGCGGGTTGGGGTTGGGCGCTCACCGACGTCCTGCTGATGGATGCGCTGCTGGACGACCATTGGGGTGGCAGCTACGACCGCGGCTTCGAGGCCGGCCGTGACTCGGCGTATGCGGACGCGAACTACGACGGCGGCCAAAGCGCCGGCTACGACAGCCAGCAAGGCGACGTCGGGTTCGGCGGCGGCTATGACTCCGGCGGCGACACCAGCTTCGCGGGTAGCGACGGCTCGTATTCCGGCGGTGGCGACGTGGACTTCGGCGGCGGCTGGGACTCCGGCGGCGGATCCGACTTCGGCGGCGGATCCGATTTCGGCGGCTCCGATTTCGGCGGTGGGTCGGACTCCAGCGGCGGCGACTTCGGGTTCTGATGCCCCAGAAGTAAGGTTTCCCGATGAGTACCGACAAGGTCAACCGCGGCATCCTGCCCGCCACGGTGACGATCGGAAGCGGTGACTCAGAAGGGATTCGATCGTGACTGAGAGTTTGTTCGGTCTGCTGACCGTAGTCGCGTTAGGGCTGGCGTTGACGCTGGCCGGCATCGCCACCGTATTCGTACGGCGGATGGAGAGGCGACCAACCACCCCGGTGAGCGAGCAAATCGGGAGCGCCAAAGAGGTCGTGCGCAAACTGCGCAAGCGCGAACCGATGTCGTCCGAAGAACTGGATTACGCGAAGCAAATCGTCGCCGATCGCAGCTCCTTCATGGCGCTCTGCATCCCGGGCGCGTTGTTCATGTTGGGCTGCTTCTACGTATTCGGCAGCCTTTACCACCTGCACGGAGCGACGCCGTCCGAGCGCACATTTCTCGGGGTGATCCCGATGCTGACCTCCACTAACCTGGCCCTTCGCCTGCTCGGCAGCGCACGGTTGAAAAGGCGCCTGCGCAGCGCGACCACCGCATCGTAAGCGGTCCGCATGACGAGATCCGGCACGCCGGGATCGCGCCTGCGGCCCGGTTGCAGTAGTCTCTTTACCGTGACATATCAAGCAGGTTGATATGTCATCTGGTCTTGCCGCACGCGGACGGCGGTCGGGGATGGCACGAACACAAGGTCAGGAGGGGTCGGGGAGATGAACGAGTGAGTCCTCGTTCAGTCAGCAGGACTGTCTTGGAGCGAGCCTGGATGCCGTTGGTCACCGTGGTAGCGGTCGGTGTCGGTCTGCTCTGCATGTACAAGGTGCACCAGTTCTCGGAACCTGAGCCGGTCATCACCGTCAACGGCCCACAGGCGCCCGAGCAGTTCAACGTCAAACGGATCACCTATGAGGTGTTCGGCTCCGCCGCTCAGGGCGGAAAACTCGTCTACATCGACATCGACGGCCATCCGCATCAGGTCGAAATCACGACTCTGCCGTGGTCCCACACGGAGACCACCACGCTCTCGGTAGCCTCCGGCAGCATCTCGGTGCATGTCCACGGCGGTCAGGTGGGTTGCCGAATGCTCGTGGACGGCGTGATCCGCGACGAACAGACGGACGACCATCAGGACGCCGACGTCGAGTGCAGGGTCAAGTCGGCATGAGCGAGCATCGTTTTGACGAGCCCCGGGTCAAGCGCCCGTTCATCCCCAGGATGGTCCGGGCTTTCGCGATACCGATCATCTTGTTCTGGGGCCTGCTCGCGGTCAGCACGAACACCTTTATGCCCCAAGTGGAACGGGTCGCCGAAGAGCTCGCCGGACCGATGGTCCCGCACTACGCGCCCTCACAACGGGCGCTGCTGCACATCGGCGAAAAGTTCCACGAATCCAACTCGACCAACCTGACCATGGTGGTGTTCGAGGCGAATCGACCACTGGGAGACCAAGACCACCGGTACTACGACGATCTGATGCGCCGCCTCCAGCACGACACCCGGCACGTGCAATACGTGATGGATCTGTGGGGCAAGCCTTTCACCGCGGCGGGGGCACAGAGCGTGGACGGCAAGTGCACGTATGTGCTGCTGCGACTCGCCGGCGACATCGGCCAGATTCAAGCCAACCAATCCGTGGACGCGGTCCGCGACATCATCAAAAAGGACCCGCCGCCGCCCGGCCTCAAGGTCTACGTCAGCGGCGCGGCTCCGCTGGCCTCCGACACGCTTTCCATCGCCAATGCCAGCCTGAACAACGTCACGATCGTCACGATCTGCCTCATCGTGGTGATGCTGCTGCTGGTGTATCGCGCTCCTTCAACCCTGTTGGTGCCTTTGCTCGGGGTGCTCATCGAGATGCTCGTCGCCAAGGGTGTCGTGTCAACGCTCGGTCACCTCGGGTACATCGAACTCTCGTCGTTCGCGGTGAACATCGTCATCGCGCTGACCCTGGGAGCGGGAACCGATTACGGCATCTTCCTGATGGGTCGATATCACGAGGCGCGACAGGCGGGCGAAAGCCGGGAGGACAGTTTCTACATCGCGTACAAGGGTGTCGCGCCGATCATCATCGGCTCGGGCCTGACGATCGCCGGTGCGTGTTATTGCTTGACGTTCGCGCGCCTCAACTACTTCCACACCATGGGGCCGGCCGTCGCGATCACCATGCTGTTCACCATCGCGGCGGCGATGACGCTGGGCCCGGCGGCGCTGACCGTCGGCAGTCTGTTCGGGATGTTCGATCCGAGAACCGAGGCCAAAGGGCGTCTCTATCGCCGCATCGGGGCGAGCGTGGTGCGCTGGCCGGTGCCGATCCTGGCGGCCAGTTCTGCCGTCGTCATGATCGGGGCGATCTTCGTACCGACGTACCGGCAGAACTACGACGATCGCCAGTACCAGCCGGCCAGTGCGCCCGCCAATCTCGGTTTCCAGGCGGCGGATCGGCACTTTCCCAAGAGCAAGCTGTTCTCCGAGATGCTGATGGTCGAAACCGATCACGACATGCGCAACTCGGCCGACTTCATCTCGCTGGACCGCGTCGCGAAGGCTCTGATTCGCCTGCACGGTGTGGCGATGGTGCAAGGCATGACGCGGCCCTTGGGCCGGGCGCTCGAGCACGCCAGCATTCCGTACCTATTCACCACGCAGGGCAGCGGCAACGGTCAACAACTCCCGTTCAACAGGGAGCAGAACGCCAACACCGACGCGCAGGCCGAGATCCAGGCGCACTCCGTCGCGGTCTTGCGCAAAGAGGTCGGCTTCTTCCAAAAGGTTTCCGACGAACTGCATCAGACGGTACTCACCGTCGAGGACCTGCAAAGGGTCAGCGACGACATCAGGGACGAGGTCTCGAACGTCGACGATTTCTTCCGTCCGATCAAGAGCTACTTCTATTGGGAGAGGCACTGTTTCGACATCCCGATCTGCTGGACGTTTCGGTCGCTGTTCGAGACCATCGATCAAATCGACAAGTTGGCCGACGACATTGCGGACGCGAAGGTGTCTCTGCAGGAGGTGGACAAAACCTTCCCGCAGATCATCGCCCAACTGAAAGCCACCGCCGACGATACCGAGGCACTGCAGTCGAAGTTGGTCAACAGTTACGGATCCGCTGATCTGCAATCCGTGCAAACGGAGCAGACTTTCGATGATCTGATCAACGTCGGGAACGACTTCGACAAGTCCCGCAGCGACGACTTCTTCTACATCCCGCACGAGGGCTTCGACAACGAGGACGTCAAGACGGGCATGAAGTTGATGATGTCGCCGGACGGCAAGGCGGCCCGGTTCATCGTCACCCACGAGGGCGATGCGATGGGCCCCGAGGGCGTGGAACACGTCGAACAGTTCCCCGACGCGATAAAGACGATCCTGAAAGAGACCTCGTTGGCCGGCGCGCGAATCTACATCGGCGGTTCGGGCTCCAACGACAAGGACATCAAGCAATACGCGATGTCCGATCTCATGATCGCCGCGATCGCCGCCTTCGTGCTGATCTTCTTGATCATGATGTTCATCACGCGAAGTCTGGTGGCGGCCTTGGTGATTCCCGGCACCGTGGCCTTCTCCTACGCCGGCGCGTTCGGCCTGTCCATACTTGTCTGGCAGCACCTGATCGGCCTGCACCTGCACTGGCTCGTGCTACCGCTGACGTTCATCATCCTGGTGGCGGTCGGGTCGGACTACAACCTGCTGCTGATCAACAGGGTCAAAGAGGAGCTGCACGGCGGGATCCACACCGGTCTGATCCGCGCGCTGGGCAGCACGGGCGGCGTGGTGACATCCGCGGGTCTGGTCTTCGCGTTCACCATGCTGGCCATGCTCACCAGTGATCTCAGGACGATCGGCCAGGTGGGTTCGACCGTGTGCATCGGCCTGCTGCTCGACACGCTGATCGTGCGTTCATTCGTCGTACCGTGCATCCTGCGAATCCTCGGGCCGTGGTTCTGGTGGCCCACGCTGGTCCGCAGCCGCCCGGCGGTCGCGCGCTAGCCGGCGCCCTTGCCGTTGTCGACGCGATAGACGGCGCCGTGCACGGCGGCCGCGGCATCGCTGGCCAGGAAGGCGATCACGTTCGCCACATCGAGGGGCTGCATCATCCCGCGCGGGGAGGCGGTGCGCATGATCAGTTCGTAGTTGGGATTGTCCGGCGCACTGAAATGTTCGATCTGCGGCGTGAGCATGCCGCCCGGGCAGATCGCGTTGACGCGCAAGCGATCCGCGGTGTACTCCACCGCCAGAGCGCGGGTGAGTCCGATCAGGCCATGCTTGGCGGCGCAGTAGCCGGCCGAGTACGCCTGGCCCTCAACACCGGCGATGGAGCCCACGTTGACGATGTTGCCGCCCCGCTCCAGCAGGTGCGGCAGCGCGGCCCGGCACAGGTAGAACGGCCCGTTCAGATTCACCGCGAGGTCATGCGCCCAGTCCTCATCGGTCATCGACTCCGTCCGGCGCATCTGGTGGTGGCCCGCCACGTTGACCAGGACGTCAAGCCCGCCCAACTCGCGCACGCACTGCTCGACCGCGCCGCGGCAGGCCTGCGCGGAGGAAACGTCGACCGATGCGTAAGAACCATTCTGGACATCCGCGAACACCTCGGCCAAGCGTGCGGTACCCCGGCCGATGCCGAAAACCGTTGCGCCCTCACGGGAAAAGAGCCGGGCCGTCTCGGCGCCCAGGCCTGACGACGCTCCGGTCACCAGGGCGACCTTGCCCTCTAGCGTTGCCATATCAGTCGCTCAATACCGCATCCGCGCAACGCCACCCCGCAGCAGCCCGAGGGGAGCACCGAATCTGGGCCCCCACAAGGTCATCGCACGGCGCGCGGTCAACAACACGACCAGACTGATCGCGAGCCGCCCCAACGCCACCCGGCTCGTTCGCCCCTTCCAGCTTCGCGGCCTCGCCCCAGCGCGCCGGCCGAGGCAGTAGCCGACACACACCGCCACCGTCAACGCGGCGACTGCCGTGAGCACCGTCATGATGATGAGCGTTGTGCGTCACCGTCGCGGCGCGATCACGCGCGGGATACACCTTGGCCAACATGAGGCCGAGGCCTGCCGCGGCTAACCGGTCTCGCTGACGACATAGACGGCGACATAGCCGATGGGGATGCCGGTCCAGGTCGCAATGCATTCGCGCGCCGCCAACTCCACCGCACCCCGGCGGCTGGTCCGCGTGATCCTGCTGATCTCGGGAATCCGGATCATCCACCCGTCAGCGTCGCGCGTGATTTCGATATCGAAGCACTGGCCGACCATGGGGCACTTCACGCGGGGAGCGGCCCGATGTGCACGGGCGCTGCGCAGTGATTGTCGGCGCAACAGGGTTGGCTGAATGGGCATGGCTGCTTTCGGAGAGTCGCAATCGAACCGCGGGAAAGATTAATGCGCATCGTGGCGAAAACCTAATCGGCCAGTCAGACTGGCACGCAACTGATGCGCACTCTCCACCAGGTCGTCGCCGGGACTTAATGTTTGCGCTTATGCGACCGGTCCAGCCGCCCGGACTCGCGGCGAGCGCCGTGTCCGCGTTGATCATCGGCAGTCTTGCCGTCCCGTCGGCGCATGCGGACGGAGGCTACGGGCCCGGTTCCTACGCGGTGCCCGCCCAGCTCCCCTACGGCACCTACGTCGCCCATGCCGAACCGGGCGACTATTCGGCCGCGTGCATCTTCACAACGTGGACGGGCGACGGGAAATTGATCGCTTCCGACAGCGGGACCCAGAAAAACCCGGTGGTCGCGCGAATTCAGGCTCCCGAGGTGGCGAAGTTCATCACGCACGGCTGCACACCGTTGACGAAGGTCGGATGAGATCAGCGCCGGCGTTTGCGCGAGGCGGCCGAACGCCCTGGTCGAGCACGCATGTGATCGCGGGCGCGACCCATGATGTCGGCCAGCGCGCGCACGTCCTCGCCCGAAAGGGCATCGAACAGCAAGTCGCGGACCACGCCGATGTGGCCGGGCAGGACTTTGGCGAGGCGCGCGTGGCCGGCCCGCGTGATGCGGACGACCGTGGCGCGCTGGTCAGCGTCGCTGGTTTCGCGGGCGATGAGGCCCGCCTGCTCCAACAGGCCCGCCTGATGGGTCAGACCGCTGCGGCTGTAGACCACACCGTCGGCCAGCTCGGTCATGGTGAGGTGACGCTGGGCGTCGGCAAGCTTCGCCAGGATCTCGAACTGCACATAGCTGAGATCGCCCTCGGCCCGTAACTGTCGTTGCACGGCGTACTGGAGCAGGCTTACTCCCTCCATCAGGGCGAAGTACGCGCGCATCTGCGGGGGCTTTAGCGACTCCGTCATGACGCGATCATAATGCTTCGACATTGAAGCAATGTGGTGGTCATCACGCCGCCCTCCGGGATCGCTTCGACTTCGAAGCAAGTTGTACGGACTGCAACCGCTTCGATCTCGAAGCACCTACGAACGGAGAAGATCATGAAGGCTGTGCAGTATCACCGTTACGGCGGCAGCGACGTGCTGCGGTATGAGGAGGTTCGGCGGCCGGCGCCCGGCCCGGGCCAGGTCCTGGTGAAGGTGGCGGCCACCTCCTTCAACCCGGTCGATGCCGGCATCCGCGGCGGCTACCTGTCCGAGGTGTACGCCATCTCCTTCCCCCACACCCCGGGCGTCGACGTGGCGGGAATCGTCGCCGGTCTCGGCGAGGGGGTGACCGGCTGGAAAGTTGGCGACGCCGTCGTCGGGATGCTTCCGCTGGACGCCCCGGGCGCTGCCGCCGAGTACGCGCTCGCACCGGCCGGGGTGCTGACCGCCGCGCCGAAGTCGGTGCCGCTGGCCGATGCCGCCGCACTGCCGACCGTCGGTTTGACGGCTTTGCAGGCGCTGTTCGAGGTCGCCGAGTTGAGGGCCGGTCAGTCCGTTCTGATCAACGGAGCGGGTGGAGCGGTCGGCGGCTACGCGGTTCAACTGGCCCAGCAGGCCGGAGGCGTTGTCACCGCGACCGCCTCGGCCCGCAGCGAGAACCGCCTGCGGCGCTACGGGGCCGACCGGATCATCGACTACATCGACTACACGTCCACGCCGCTCGCCGTCGCCGGGCAGCCGTTCGACGTGGTGCTGAATCTGGTCAGTACCTCACCGGAGCAGACCGCGGCCCTCGTCGGTCTGGTCGCCGACGGTGGGTTCTATATCGGCACCATGACATCGGGAGCCGAGGACCCGGCACGGGGGGTGCGGGCGCAGCGCGTCTTCGTCCGCAGCGACGCCGCGCAGCTGGGCGAACTCGTCAACCGGGTCGATGCCGGGCAACTGGCGATCGACGTCGCCGGCCGCCGCCCGCTGACCGACGTCGCCGCCGTGCACGATGACTCCGACGCCAATCGCCTGCCGGGAAAGACCATTCTCGTTCCTGCGAGTGAGTGACGTTCGGCCAGAACCGGATACGCAGTAGCGGATGCCCGCATTCGCTAATCCGGTCGGCTCGGCGGAAATTCGGCTCGCTTCTCGATGGCTTCGCGATAGGCATATACCCGGCCCGGGATAGTCCCGAGCACAGCGATGGTGCGACCGCCCCGCCCGTACGCGGCGACGAACTCCCAGGTGCCCGGATCGCCTTCGACGACCTCGACCGCATCGTAATCGGTTGGCACGCCGAGCATTTGCAGCTTGACGTCGTACTGATCGGACCAGAAGTACGGCACCTCGTCATAGGACTCCGCGCCGTCCGGCCCCGCCAGCAGGGTCCTGGCCGCAGCCGCGCCTTGACGGCCCGCGTCGTCCCAGTGCTCGGTGCGCAGATGCCGTTCGTACAGCGGGTGCCACCACCGCGCGACATCGCCGGCGGCAACAACGGCGTCCCCGCCCTCGGCCGCGCCCGTCGCGTCGCAAATCACGCCGTCGTCGACACGCAATCCGGAGCCGTCCAGCCAGTCGGTGGCCGGGATGACCCCGAGCCCAACGATGACGAGGTCGGCCGGAACCCGTGAGCCGTCGGTGAGCCGGACGCCCTCCACCCGGCCGTTACCCTCGAATCCCTCGACGCCCACGCCCACTCGCAGCTCCACGCCATGTTGACGATGGAGGTCGGCCCAGCGCGACCCCAGTTCCTCACCCAGCGCGGAAAGCAATAAGCTGCCGGCCTTCTCGACCAGCACCACGTCCAAACCCATCGCCCGGCAACTCGCGGCGACCTCGGCGCCGATGAACCCGCCGCCGACGACCACCACCCGCGGTCGCGAACTTAGTCGGTCCCGGATGGTCAGGCAGTCCTCGACCGTGCGCAGCATCAGCACCCCGTCCGCGACCGGGCCACCGGGCCATTCGCGTGGGACCGCGCCGCTGGCGATCACCAGCCCGTCGAACGGCAAGGCGAATTCCTGGCCGTCGTCGCGCATATGAACGGTGCGTGAGGACAGGTCCAACCTGAGGGCCGATGCGCCGCGCACGACGCGCGCTTCCATGTCGAATTGCGGCGCCAGGTCGACGCCGGCCCGGTGCACCTTGCCGGTGAGGAACTTCTTCGACAGCGGCGGGCGATGGTAAGGGGCGTGCCGCTCGGCGCCGACGATGGTCAGGGCGCCGTCATAGCCCTCCTGCCGCAGCGTTTCCGCCGCGCGCGTGCCCGCCACGCCGGCACCGACGACGACGATCTCTTTCAGGTCTCTTCCCCTCGGCATCGCTCAATCCTTCACCGTGATCGCCTGCGTGGGACACGACACTTGGGCGCCGATCAACTGCTGGCGCAGCTCGTCGGGTGCATCCTCCTGCAGTACGTGGAGACCGTCCTCGCGCACGTCGAACACCTCGTGGCAGATGCTCATGCACACGCCGTTGCCATCGCAGGTGTCAAGATCTACCGAAACCTTCATCGCGCCTTCGCCTTTCGTGCTCCGTTGCCGGAAGTCTCGATCCCTTGGGTTTGATCCGGTGACTTCCCCTGGGCTCGCGCCCGCTCCCGGGCGGCCTTCGCCACCGGCGAATAGTCCAGGTAGTCGATCGCCATCTGCGTGTCCGCCTCGTCGTTGGGATGATGGCTGGGCCGCATGTACCTGACGGGCGTCGTCACCATGAGCTTCCACGGGCCCGGCAACCGGTACTCGCGGGCGGCCCATAACCAGTCCCGCCAGCGCCACTTGTCATCGATGGTCGGGTCTTGGGCCATCAGGTAACGAGCCCCCGCGACCCACCAACCGATGAACAGCGGCGAGACGAACAGCATCGAGAACGCCCTGATCAGGTAGCTCCCAGAGACGTGCTGGTAGACGTCGTACACCAGCGAACGGTGCTCGACCTCCTCCGCGCCGTGCCAACGCAGCAGGTCAAGCATCATGGGGTCGGCCTTCGCGTAGTCCAGACCCCGGTTCGTCAGCACCCACTGGCCCAACATCGCGGTGTAATGTTCCAGCGCGGCCACATCGGCCAGCCGCCGGTACAGCCACCACCGCTTCATGGCAGGCGGAAACCACTTGGGCGCGTCGCCCAGCGTCATCGACAACAGCCTGCCGAGCCGATCGGTATACGGCTTGGTCTCGATGCCCTGCTCGGCCAGGTGGTCCAGCACCACCTGATGCGCCCACGCATGCCAGGACTCCTGCTGGATGAACGGCTTGATGGCCGCCTCCAACTCCGGGTCCTCGACCAGCGACGACGCTTCGAGCACGGCCTTGATGAAGTGCCGCTCGCCCTCCGGCAGCAACAGATGCAGGACGTTGATCATGTGCGTCGAGAACGGGTCGTCGGGCACCCAGTGCACCGGCGTCTCCGACCAATCGAACCGGACCATCCTGCGATATGTGGGGTGTCCATCGTGATGAAGTTCGACCTCGGGCATCAGAAGCTCCCTCCCGCCGACAGGCTGTGCGGGCATAGATTCTCGCGAACAAGCGTTCACTCGGCCGCGTACCCACACGAGTGGCGGGTTATGCGTACCAGGGGTACCGGGATGCTGAGAGTTCCCTGCCGACGGAATCGTCGCTGACGCTTCCAGCCATTGACTCAGGTCGGTGAACGACACGGGATCGATTTGATATCGACTACAGCACGACACTTCTGTTAACAAAAATCACAAACTTAACATCACGCGATGCAGGACTTGTCGGTGACCGTGCGCTTGCCCCGGTCGCGCCCTCTCCCCCGACGCGACGTATTGCGCTACGCCATCGCTATATCTGCACTGCCGGCGTTGTATGCGGCATCAGCCAGTGTCGCCATCCCTACGGCGGATGCCGTTCCTACGACGGCTGCCACCACTCCCAAACTGATCGACTTCGCCATGCGCCAAATTCCAGCGGAGCAGATTCGAGCTGCCGGCTACGCCGGGGTCATCAACTACGTGTCGCTATCGCGTCCCGGCTCGTCCATGGGCGCCAAGCCGATCACCCGGCCTTACGCCGAGCAGCTGACCGCTGCCGGGCTGATGATCGTCAGCAATTACCAATACGGTAAGCCGGGCGGGACGGCACCATCGGACTTCAGGCGCGGGTTCGAGGGCGGTGTTGCCGATGCGCGCACCGCCTGGGGCCTGCACACCGCGGCGGGTGGCGGTCAGAGCGCCCCGATCTTCTTCAGCGTCGACGAGGACATAGACCACGACACTTGGAACAACTTGGCGGTCAAGTGGTTTCGCGGAATCAATTCGGTGCTGGGAGTGCAGCGCACCGGTGTCTACGGCGGTCTCGATGTGTGCCGATGGGCCGCCGCCGACGGCGTTATCGGCAATTCGCGCACCCCCGGCCACCGGTGGGCCTGGCAGACCAAGGCCTGGTCCCACGGCCAGGTCGACCCTGCCGCGGTTCTCTACCAACGCGTGGTGAGTACGGCAGCGAATCCCGGCCCAAGAGTCGGAGGGCTCGAAGTCGACGTCAACGACGTCCTCGCCGGCGATTGCGGCCAGTGGAACCTACATCCTTAAGCCCACGTTTCGTCGCACTGCCGAATTTCGGTGGAGCTAAGGGGACTCGAACCCCTGACCCCCACACTGCCAGTGTGGTGCGCTACCAGCTGCGCCATAGCCCCAAGTCGTGCCAATCGAAGCTACACCAAGCGCCACCCTGGTTCAAAGTTGCTGTTCAGGCCGCCTCGCCGTCCTCCTGGGGCTCCGCCAAGCCGTGCTCGGGATGGATCAGCGTCCGCGTCTCCGGCGCCAGCACCCAGCCAAAGGCGGCGATCACCAGGACAATCCCGCTGATGCCGAAGCCCCAACCGAAGCTCAATTCCTCGGCGGCCCAACCGACCGTCACGGAGCCGACGATGGCACCTAGATCGGACAGCATCTGCACCGCCGCCACCGGCATTCCAGCGCGCGCCTCGCTGCCGAGAATGTCCGCCACCGCGGCCTGCATCGGCGACATGAAAATGCCTGTGGTCGCACCGGATACCGCCGCAGCGATCATGAACGCCGGCAACGACGACACGACTCCCAGCGCGGCGGTCGCCACACCGGACGCCGCCAGGCCGATGATCAACAACGTGCGCCGTCCCATCCGGTCGGACAGGTACCCGCTGGGAACGACGGCCACAGCGTTGCCGGCCGCAAAGGCCGCCAGCGCCACCCCGATCATTCCGACGCTTTCGCCCATGACGTCGGAGAGAAACAGCGGCACCAGCGCGACGCGCAGCCCAAACGCCGCCCAGCCGGTCGCGAAATTGGCCAACAGCGCTGCCCAATAGGCGCGGAATCGCAGCGCCTGGCGCATCGTCACCGTGGACCGTGTCGGCGGACGGGGCGCGGCGAGCTCCGAATGCCGCAGGCCATAAAACAACACAGTCGCAACCCCCAGCATCGCGACGCCGTACACGATGAATGGCGCGGTCAACCCCCACCCCGCGGTCAGGCCGCCGACGGCCGGGCCGCCGACCGCGCCAACCATGAACGACGTGGTGAACAACCCGGCGATCCGTCCGCGCGCATCGGGCGGGCTGATGTGGATCATCAGCCCCAACGCCGAGACGTAAAACATCGTCGAGCCGATGCCGCTGATGGCCCGGAAAGCCAGTAGTTGCCAATAGGCCTGCGAATACGCGCACGCGATGGTGGACAACGCCACGATCAGCAAACCACCGATGTAAATCCGGCGCTCGCCCAACCGCTGCACCAGCACCCCGCTCACCGGGGCAAAACACAACCGGCTCAAGGAAAAGACGGTGACCAAGAAAGTCACCGCCTTGATGCTGACGCCAAAGGTATGGGCGAAAGCGGGCATCGCCGGCGAGATGACGCCATAGCCCAGCGCGACCATGACATTCGCCCAGCTCAGAATCCAGACTTCGCGCGGCAGCCGCGGGGGACGGGAACCACGTTCTCCCGAACGGGTAAGCCTGAGCGAAATCGTCACCCAATGACTTTATTAACCACCTCGCGCGCGGCTTCCTGCACCTCCGCCAAATGCTCGGGACCGTTGAAGGATTCCGCGTAAATCTTGTAGACATCCTCGGTGCCCGACGGCCGCGCGGCAAACCATGCGTTGGCGGTCGTCACCTTCAATCCGCCCAGCGCGGCACCGTTGCCGGGCGCGGCGGTGAGTTTCGCGGTGATCGGCTCGCCGGCCACCTCGGTCGCGGTCACCTGCTCGGGCGAGAGCTTGGCCAGCCGGGCTTTTTGGTCACGATCGGCGGGCGCGTCGACCCGCGCGTAGAAGGGTGTGCCGTATTCGGCGGTCAGTTCCCGGTACCGCTGCGACGGCGTGGACCCCGTGACGGCCAGGATCTCGGAGGCCAGCAGCGCGAGGATGATGCCGTCCTTGTCGGTGGTCCAGACCGAGCCGTCGCGCCGCAGGAACGACGCCCCCGCCGACTCCTCGCCACCGAAGCCGATGGTGCCGCCGATCAGGCCGTCGACGAACCACTTGAACCCGACCGGCGCCTCGACGAGCTTGCGGCCGATGCCGGCGACAACCCGGTCGATGATCGACGAACTGACCGCGGTCTTGCCGACGGCGATGCCCTCCGGCCACGACGGTCGGTGCGTGTAGAGGTAATCGATGGCCACCGCCAGGTAGTGGTTGGGGTTGAGCAGCCCTTCGTCGGGCGTGACGATGCCGTGGCGGTCGGAGTCCGCGTCGTTGCCGGTGGCGATCTGATAGCGGTCGCGATTGGCGATGAGGCCGGCCATCGCGTCCGGCGAGCTGCAGTCCATACGGATCTTGCCGTCGTGATCGAGCGTCATGAACCGCCAGGTCGCATCGACCAGCGGGTTGACCACGGTCAGGTCCAGACGGTGCCGCTGCGCGATCTCACCCCAGTAGTCGACGCTCGCCCCGCCGAGCGGGTCCGCCCCGATCCGCACCCCGGCCGCGCGGATGGCGTCGATGTCGATCACGCCTGCCAGGTCGTCGACGTAGTTGCCGAGGTAGTCGTGGCGCTGGACGGTCCGCAGCGCCCGGGCCAGCGGCACCCGCTTCACCCCGGCACCATCACGCAGAATCTCGTTGGCGCGCTTGGCGATTGCGTTGGTCGCGTCGGTGTCGGCCGGGCCGCCGTTGGGCGGGTTGTACTTGAAGCCGCCGTCCGGCGGTGGGTTGTGCGACGGCGTCACGACGATCCCGTCGGCCAGCGCCTCGGTGCGGCCGCGGTTGTAGCTGAGGATCGCGTGGCTGACGGCCGGCGTCGGGGTGTAGCGGTCGCGGGAGTCGACCATCGTGACCACATCGTTGGCCGCGAGGACCTCCAGCGCCGACACCCAGGCCGGCTCGGAAAGGCCGTGTGTGTCACGGCCGATGAACAACGGTCCGGTGGCGCCGTGGGCGGCGCGGTATTCGACGATGGCCTGGGTGATGGCCAGGATGTGGGCCTCGTTGAACGCCCCGTTGAGCGCGGACCCGCGGTGGCCCGACGTGCCGAACACCACCTGCTGGGCGACGTCGTCGGGATCGGGCTGGATCGAGTAGTAGGCCGTCACCAGGTGGGGCAGGTCGACGAGGTCTTGGGGCTGGGCCGGCTGACCGGCGCGGGGGTGGGCCATGGTTCTCAATTCTGCCCGTGGCGCAGCTCGCTGACTTGTCAGGTACTTTTCTGACGTCCCGGATTCACCCACCCGTAAGTCCTGGAGAGGGGAAGGGATTACGCGTGGCACACGACTATCGCGAGTTGGCCGCGGTTTTTGCCGGCGGGGCGCTGGGCTCCCTCGCCCGTGCCGGCCTGGGCACGCTCGCCGCCGGTGACCCAGCGAAATGGCCGTGGCCGACGTTGACGGTGAACATCGTCGGCGCATTCCTCTTGGGCTACTTCACCACCCGGCTGCTAGAGCGGTTGCCGTTGTCGAGTTACCGGCGTCCCCTGCTCGGCACCGGGTTGTGCGGTGGACTCACCACGTTCTCCACGATGCAAGTCGAGACGCTGAGGATGGTCGAGCACGGGCATTGGACCCTGGCCGCGTGCTACACCGTGACCAGCATCGTGCTGGGCTTGCTGGCAGTGCACTTGGCCACCAAATTGGTGCGCAGGGTACGGATCCGCGCATGACGGCCGGCGCGCTCACGACGGCTGCGGTATGGACTGGCGTCGCGCTGATCGGCGGCGTCGGGTCGGTGCTGCGGTTCGTGGTCGACCGCGCGGTGGCCCGCAGGGCCGCCCAATCCTTCCCGTTCGGCACGCTCGTCGTGAACGTCAGCGGCGCGGCGCTGCTGGGATTTCTTGGCGGCCTGGTGCTGAACAAGGAGGCGGCCCTGTTGGCCGGCACCGCCTTCGTCGGCGCCTACACCACGTTTTCCACCTGGATGTTGGAAACTCAGCGGCTCGGCGAGGAGCGACAGGTGCGCGCGGCGGTCGCCAACATCGTCATCAGCGTCGCGCTGGGTGAGGCGGCGGCGCTCCTCGCGCAGTCCATTGCCGAGCGGCTCTGAGTCAACTGCGCGGAACGTCCTCGGGCGTCCGGGGCAGCATGTAGAGCGCCATCCGCCGATTCGACATGTCGTGCTCGCCGAGGAAGACACAGCCGCCCCGCTCGCAGAACGTGCGCGCCAAGACGTTGCGGTGGTCGGGGTCGAACATGATGCGCCGACATCGCGGATCGAGGCCCAAGATGCTGCCCACCAGGTAAGGCAGCAGGTAACTGACGTGTCCCCGCTTGATGTAATCCAGGTCGGCTACCGCGACATGCAGACCCAGATCGTGGGGATCGTAGTCATATCGGTTCGCAATGGAATCCTTTGCCGCCCGGTACAACTCGATGTAGGCGCGGGGTATGGCATCGAGCGTGGCAATGAACGGGCGGGAGAAGCCGCCTTCGAGTTGCGCGGCCAGATAACGACGCCAGCGCGCCAAAGGCCAGGCGGACTCCCACGCTTCCACCAGATGCGGCCGGCTCATCCACTCGGTGATCATCTCGGCGTCGGCCTCCGGGTCGGCAAGACGCAACCCATACGGCTCGGGCAATGCGGGTATCGGCGGCGGCGGCACGGCGCGCACCTCGTCGGGGATGTCGGTCAACTCCCGCGGCAGTATCGGATCGGCCTCGCTCATGCCGGTGTCGCCATCGTCCACTGCTCAGCCAGCGCCGAGACCCATTCGGCGGCCGCGTCGGGCCGGTCCGGCGGCGCCGCGACAAGAACCAATTCGTCAACGCCCAACTCGGCGAGGGCGCCGACATCCGCAACGCCCGGATCGCGCAACGCCACCGACAGCCAAAGCTGCCCATGATCACGCCCCGCCTCGGCACACAGTTGCTCCAGCTTGGCGATGCGTTCCCGGACGGCCTCAACGCCGTCGATGTTGAACCCATACCAGCCGTCTCCCCACGTCGCCACCCGGCGCAGGGCCGAATCGCTATTGCCCCCAATCACGATCGGGATCCGACGATCGCGCACCGGCTTAGGGTTCACGCGAATGCCATCGAAGCAGACGAAATCACCGTCGAACGAAGCGACGTCGTCACGCCATAACGCTC
The DNA here is from genome assembly GCF_001666835.1 of Mycobacterium sp. E3251. Classification (GTDB taxonomy): domain Bacteria; phylum Actinomycetota; class Actinomycetes; order Mycobacteriales; family Mycobacteriaceae; genus Mycobacterium. The sequence goes on from NZ_LZJF01000122.1 coordinate 27,517, forward strand.
GCATCGCCGCAACGTATTCGGCGGTCCGCGCGCCGCGATGGGCGAAAGGGACTGACAGCGCGGCGAATTCCTCCTTCGACCACCCGACACCGATGCCCAATGTCAGCCGGCCACCGCTGAGCCGATCCAGGCTGGCGGCCTGCTTGGCCACCACGACCGGATTGTGTTCGGGCAGCAGGAGCACGCCCGTCGCCAGCCCGATCCGGGACGAGGCGGCGGCGGCGAAGCTCAGCGTGATCATCGGATCAAGCCAATCCGCTTGTGCGGGAACAGCGATGACGCCGTCATCCGAATAGGGATAGCGAGACGCGGGCCGGTCGACCATGACGACGTGTTCGCCGACCCACAGCGTGGCGAAGCCGCAGTCGTCCGCTGCTGACGCGACGGCATCGATCACCGCGCGGTCGGCGCCGGCACCGATCCCCAGGGCGTGCAATCCCAGCTGCATCGCCCGATCGTCTCACGCGTTCAGCGGCTTTTCAGCAGCTCAGCGAGAACGGCCGCCTGGCTGATGTCCGTATCGCGGGTCGCCGTCACCAGGGTGACCACGCCGCGGCCGGCCAGCTTTCGCAGCTCCTCCAGCGCCGGGTTGCCCCGCAGTTCCGCCTTGTACCGCGAGGCGAATTCGTCGAACCGTTCGGGCCGGTGCTGATACCACTCGCGCAGATCCTTCGATGGCGCGACCTCCTTGCACCAGCTACCCACCCGCGGGTCCTCCTTGCGGAGTCCTCGCGGCCAGACTCGGTCGACCAGCACGCGCTGGCCTTCCTCTGGGATGACGTCGTCGTAGACTCGCGCCACCCGGATCCGACTCTTGGCGCTCATACTCGCCAGCGTAGCGACGCGCGCGTTGTCGGTGCCCCCGTTTACTATCGAACCTATGTTCGAAGAATTGACGGAGGGTGACCCGCCGGCCGACGAATCGGCGCTGATAGAGCGCATCGCGGAGCTGGAGACGGTCAAATGCGCGGCCGCCGCGGAACAGGCCCGAGCGGCTGCCGCCCTGGACGCGGCCCGTCGTGCCTCCGAAGCGGCGGCAGGGGTGCCCGCCGCGCGGCGAGGCCGCGGCGTGGCCGCCGAGGTCGCACTGGCGCGGCGCGACTCCCCCGCGCGGGGCAGCCGGCATCTCGGCTTCGCCAAGGCCCTCGTCTACGAGATGCCGCACACCCTGGCGGCGCTGGAATGCGGGGCGCTGTCGGAGTGGCGCGCCACGCTGATCGTGCGCGAGAGCGCCTGCCTGGACGTCGAGGACCGCCGCGCACTGGACGCGGAGTTGTGCGCCGACCCGGCGAGCCTGGCCGGCATGGGCGACGCGCGAGTGGCCGCGGCCGCGAAAGCGATCGCCTACCGGCTGGATCCGCACGCGGTCGTCGAGCGGGCGGCCAAGGCGGAGCAGGAGCGCACGGTCACCATTCGGCCGGCGCCGGACACGATGACGTATCTCACCGCGTTACTTCCTGTGGCCCAGGGCGTTTCGGTCTACGCTGCGCTGCGCCGCGAAGCGGATACCCGCGGTGATGGGCGCTCGCGCGGCCAGGTGATGGCAGACACCTTGGTCGAAAGGGTCACCGGCCGCAGCGCCACGGTCCCGACTCCGATCGCGGTCAACTTGGTGCTATCCGACGAGACGCTGCTCGGCGGTGACGATGCGCCGGCCGACATCTCCGGCTACGGTCCCATCCCCGCGGCGGTCGCGCGCGCGATGGTCAACAGCGCTGTCACCGACCGACGCTCGCGCGCGACGCTGCGCAGGCTCTATACGCACCCCCGGGCCGGGGCGCTGGTGGCGATGGAGTCCCGGGCACGCATCTTTCCCCGCGGGCTGGCCGCATTCATCGGGCTGCGCGATCAGCGTTGCCGCACACCGTACTGCGACGCGCCGATCAGGCACCGCGACCACGCACAGCCGTGGGCGGGCGGCGGCCCGACCACCGCGGACAACGGTCTGGGCTCGTGCGAGAGCTGCAACTACACGAAGGAAGCCGCGGGCTGGCGGGTCAGCACCGGGGTCGACGAAAACCACACCCACATAGCACTATTCACGACGCCGACCGGCAAGAGCTACCGATCGATGGCCCCGCCGCGCGCCCCAGCGATCACGGTCAGCAAGTTGGAAATCCGCATCGGGGTGTCACTCGCACGCCACGCGGCCTAGGTGGCTTGGTCGGTGAACCGCGAAACATCGACGACCTCACCGCGATTGATGCTGACCCAGTCGCGCCCATCCAGGTAGGGACGCAGCGTGCGGCCAATCAGCTCGACATCGGCGCTCGACTTTGGCCGCTGCAGCTCGTACACGTGGGGCAGCTCGGCCATGCCGGTGACGACGTTCCACAGCGTCAGGGCCTTCGGCCCGGTCGGCGGGTCCACCAGGACGGGGCCAAACAGGCACTGTCCCAACAGGAACAGCGTCGGCACTCCGTATCCGCCGGCATCGATCACCCGTTGATGGTCATCGCGTATCTCGTCGTGGGTCGTCGGATCGCTCAGCGCCGCGTCGAAAACCGATGCCTCGACGCCGATCTCGCTCAGCAAGCGGCGGGCGACGGCGGGGTCGTGCGGTTTGCCGCCGAGCGTGTGCAGTTCATGCCCGGTGGCGGCGTACCACCGATCCAGCAGCGACATGTCCGTTCGGCGCAGCAGCGCCCCGATGCGCATCAACGACCATCCATAGGACCACTCGCGTTCCCACGGATGCTTCTGGCCCTCTGAGCGGTTGATTTCCTCGAGGCTGAAGAATCGCCAGTCGACGGTGATGCCGAGTTGCTCGCGAACTTCGCGGATCCACAGCGAGGTCTGATAGGCGAACGGGCACATCGGGTCGAAATGAAAATCCACCACACCGCTCATGCCGGACCTGCTTTGCCGCTCAGTAGTGATAGGTGTCCGACGGCGCGGGTGAATGATCCCGTTCTTCGTCGTCGAAGTCCGACGATTCTATGTCGTAGGCGCGAGCAAGCTCGAGGATTTTGGTGGCCCTGGCAATCCGCGGCAGGTCCGACCCGTTGCGGATCTCTCCCCCGTCGCGTTCGAATTCGGCGAAAAACTCTTTGGCCCAAGAGATTTCGTCCTGCGACGGGGACAGGCCCTCGTTCACCACGGCGCATTGGTCCGGGGTCAGGCAGATCTTGCCCGTCATCCCGAACTCCACCGACACGGCGGTCGCTTCGATGAGTTTCAACGCGTTGGAGCCGATCGTCGGTCCGTCGATCGCGCTGGGCAGGCTGGCCGCCTTGGCGGCGATCGTGAAGCGCGACCGGGCGTAGGCCAGCGTGCTCGGGTCTTCCCCGAAACCGGTATCGCGGCGGAAATCGCCGATGCCGAAGGCGAGCCGGAAGGTGCCCTTGGCCGCGGCTATTTCGGTGATGCGTTCCAGCCCGCGGGCCGTTTCCACCAGCGCCACGATCGGCACGTTCGGCAGCCGTTGCGCGGTCTCGGTGACGTGGTCCACCGATTCGACCATCGCCAGCATCACCCCGCCGACCGGTGTGCCGGCCAGCGCGGCGAGGTCGTCCGCCCACCACGGGGTGCCGAAGCCGTTGACGCGCACCCAGTCGGTGTTGCCCGCTCCCAGCCAACTCACCACGTTGTCGCGGGCGGTGTGCTTGTCTTTCGGCGCGACGGCGTCCTCGATGTCGAGTACGACGATGTCGGCCCGGGAATGCGCCGCGGACTGGAACCGGTCGGCGTGGGCACCGTTCACCAGGAGCCAACTCCGGGCCAACACGGGATCGATGCGGTAGCCGATGACGTCGTCGGGCTCCGTCGCGCTGCTATTGACCTGGTCGTACATTTTTAGCTGATCTGCCGTCTTTCGTAGCTCGTCGATGTGGGGTTAGTGCCTTAACCGTAGCGATATCCCGAAACGGGCGGTCGGGCATGCCCCGGGAAAGCCGAGACGCCCGGGGCGAGCGACACCCCCGACGACGCCCAGCGGCGGGAGAACCCTCGCTTTACTGCGTATTCGCCTCGACGGACGAAGGCCGCCCGGGCGGAGGGAACTCGCCCGGGCGGCCTTACGGATTCCGGCTAGTTGATGCCGACTACCTCTTGCGCGATCGCGGCGACACGCGTCTGCGCGGCCGACACGACCCGCTGGCGGTTCTTGTTCGCCTCTTCGTAGGCGATGATCGCCCGCACGTCGCTCGGGTTGGTGAGGTCCTTCACCTCGGCGACGGCCTCGCTGACGTTGAGCTCGTCGTAGTTGGCGATGGGCAGCTCGTCGGCGTCGAGCACTCCCACAGCAGCACGCGCCGCGTGCAGGGCGTCGGCGGTCTGCCGGGCCCCCTCGTTGCGGGTAACCCTCTCGGCCGCCTCGAGAGCGGCGTTCCGCGACGCGGCGAGCGCACGGGTAGCCACGTCACCGGCGTACGCGCCCCGGCTCACCAGCTCGTTGAACGTCGGCCGGGCCGAGCGCAGCGCGTCCGCGGCCCTGTCGACGCCCCTAACCGACCACTCGACCGGCAGGTTCACCAGTTTCACCGCTGTACCGGCCGCCGCCTGCAACGGCGTGCGGCGCAGCGCGGCGGGGCCGCCCAGCGCATCTTCTGCAAGCACGGTCGTCAGCCAATCGACGGTCGCCGAGTGGGCCGTGATCAGCCGAGTCGCCAGGCTCTCAACTTCGGGGAGCTCGGCCGCGACGGCCAGGGCTTTGAGGTAACGGGCGCGGTCCAGCAACTGGTCCTCCAGCGCCAGGTCACCCAGCAGCGCCTCGTCGAACGGCTGGGCCTGTTCGGTCAGGGCCTTGACCGCGGCGGCGGCGCGGCCCAGGAAGGGGCCGACGATGTCGGGGACGCCGCCAAGCTCGCGGATCGCCTTCTCGATGGCCTCGGACCGCTCGCGGGCGTTCGACGCGTTCTGCGTCAGCTCACGCTCGACCGCCTCGGTACGCGCTTGTGCGATGCGGGTTTCGGCGACCTGGACCTCTGTGTTCGTCAGCTGGTGAAGCGCACGCAACTGCGCCAGCACCGTCGTCTTGTCCGATGAAGTCATGGAAATTCGCCTCCTGCGTTGATTGTTTGGATCGGCACGAAAGCGCCTTTTTAGCGGCTACCCATTCGGGCGCCGACAGATAACATCGACCTCCGCCGTGTGATCCAGATCGCTTTTGCGGGGGCGAGGGCATCCCGGCGCAGCGACCGGACAGCAAACAAGTCGATATCCCCGCGCAAGTTTCACGCCCGCCCTCCCGGGTAGCCATGCCTTGCCACGCCGCCGCTTCGGCGGAGCGTCGCTTTCCGCGAGGACTAGAGCACCCTGGTCCTTCACATGCGTCCCGGCACCCTTCAGGGTTCCGACCGGGGCAAACCACTAGGAGTACACATGCGTAGGACCATTGCGATCGTTTCGGCCACCGGGGCGCTGTTGTTCGGTGGGGCAGGCGTCGCCAACGCCGCCAGTGCGGCCTCTCCCGCGCCGTCGTCCACCACAACCACGTTGGCGGACAACGACAACAACAACAGCCAACACAACGACAACACCGGGCTGTGGGGCCTCCTCGGCCTGCTCGGCTTGGGCGGACTCGCCGGACTGAAGCGCCGCAAGGACGCCGTCACCGGCACCGGTGTCGGACCAGCCGCCACCGGCGACCGTCGCGTCTAGTTCCTTCGCTCGGCTTCAGATCCCCGTCAGGCGCCGCGCCTGGCGGGGATCTGGCCCGGCGCCCGAACAGGAAAAAGGCTTGTGCGTCAAACGATTCCCCGAGCCACCCGCGCCCGCGAGGCCTCGTTTAGGGGCTTGTACAGCGGGTATGCCTCGTCAAGCCGCACACAGCCCATAGTGCGAGTCCTAATCCCCGAGAGAACAGTGAGGTACGGCGATGGCCGACATGATTGTCCAATCGCCCGACGAAGTCGTCGCGTTTCTGAAAGCGCAGCACAACCTCATCGAGGACATGTTCGACGAGGTGCTGCACGCGTCAGATCCGCAGGCGCGCGAGAAGCCGTTCTCGACGCTGCGTCAGCTGCTGGCCGTCCACGAGACAGCCGAAGAAATGGTGGTGCACCCGCGCGTGCGCCGCGAGGCCGACGCCGGTGACGCGATCGTCGACGCCCGGCTCAAGGAAGAGCACGAAGCCAAGGAGCTGCTGTCGAGCATCGAGAAGCTCGACGTCACCTCGAAGGAGTTCATCGACGAGGTCACCAAGCTCCGGGAGGCCGTGCTCGACCACGCCAAGCAGGAGGAGAGCGAAGAGTTTCCCGTGCTGCAACGCGAGGTCGACGACGCCGACCTCAAGCGGATGGGTGCGGCGGTGCGGGCGGCCCAGGCCATCGCGCCTACCCACCCGCATCCCGGCGTGGAATCGGCCAAGCTGAACTTCGCTCTGGGGCCGTTCGCGTCGATGCTCGATCGCGCCCGCGACCTCATCGGGCAGGCCCTGGGCTCGTAGGAATTCCGTAGGCTCGTTGAGGTGAGTGCCGCCCCGGATATGACCGTTGCCCTACAGGACCGGTTTTTCCGCGAATTGCCGGAGATGGCCGTCCGCTGGAAAGCTGAGGCGCCCGCCGACTTGCGGCTGCTTGCCCTCAACGAGCGGCTTGCCGCCGAACTCGGCCTGGACGCCGGCTGGCTGCGAAGTCCCGATGGGATGCGCTTCTTGGTGGGCGACTTGGTCCCCAGCAGCGCCGTTCCGGTGGCGCAGGCCTATTCGGGGCATCAGTTCGGCGGCTTCGTCCCCCGGCTTGGCGACGGGCGCGCACTGTTGCTCGGGGAGCTCGTCGACGACGATGGTCGGCTGCGCGACATCCACCTGAAAGGCTCGGGGCCCACGCCGTTCGCCCGCGGCGGGGACGGCCTGGCGGCCGTCGGGCCCATGCTGCGCGAGTACATCGTCAGCGAGGCGATGCATGCGCTCGGGGTGCCGACGACGCGATCGCTGGCCGTCGTGGGCACCGGGCGCCCGGTGCTTCGTGAGGCGGAGCTGCCCGGCGCCGTGCTGACCCGCGTGGCCAGCAGCCACCTGCGGGTGGGCAGCTTCCAGTTCGCCGCGTCCACCGGCGACGGGGGCCTGCTGCGCCGCCTCGCCGACCATGCGATCGCCCGCCACCACCCCAGTGCCGCGGACGCCGAACGCCCTTACCTCGCGCTGTTCGAAGGGGTGGTCGCAGTCCAGGCATCGCTCGTCGCGCGCTGGATGCTGATCGGATTCGTCCATGGGGTGATGAACACCGACAACATGACGATCTCCGGCGAAACGATCGACTACGGACCGTGCGCCTTCATGGAGGCGTACGACCCCGACACGGTGTTCAGTTCCATCGACTTCTGGGGGCGCTACGCCTACGGCAACCAGCCGCTCGTCGCCGGCTGGAACCTCGCCCGTTTCGCCGAGACGCTGCTTCCGCTGCTGTCCGACGATGTCGAGGAGGGGGTCGCGCTCGCGGAGAATTCGTTCGGGGTCTTCCAGCGCGAATACGACGCCGTGTGGTTGTCCGGAATGCGGGCCAAGTTGGGTTTGCCCGCGGACGTGGAAAGCCAAGAGCTGAAAACACTTTCCGACGAGCTGCTCGTCCTGCTCAAGGACAGCCACGTCGACTACACGTCGTTTTTCCGCCACCTCGGCCGCGCGGCACGAGGCGATGCCGAACCGGCGCGCGGCTTGTTCATCGACCTCGCCGGGTTCGACGCGTGGCTGTCGCGGTGGCAAACCCTGCGCCCCGATGCCGACGCCATGGAGCGGGCCAACCCGATCTACATTCCGCGCAACCACCTGGTCGAGGAAGCCCTGACAGCCGCCACGGCGGGCGACCTCGGCCCACTCGACCAGCTCCTCGCCGCGGTCACCGCACCCTATGACGTACGCGCGGGCCTGGAACGTTACGCCAATCCAGCCCCTGAGGACTTCGGTAAGTACCAAACGTTCTGCGGCACTTAGCTTTACATGAGATTCGCGAACTCAGCCTGCAGCTCATCGAGGCGCCGAAGGGTTTCGTCGCGAGGCTCGGTGGGCAGCTCCACCAACAGGTGCTGCACCCCGAGAGCGCGGTAGCCCTCGAGCTCCTCTGCCGTCGGCGCGCCGCCGTGAAAGCTGATCACTGGTACGTCCTGACCTGCCATGCCGCGCAGTTGCTCCAGTTGCGGCGCCAGGGCCCGCGCCGACGGTGTCATCGATAGCCACCCGGCATGCAGCCTGGCGATGCGTTTGAAGCCGGCGGGTCCGCCGCCGAAGTACATCGGCGGATAGGGCTTCTGCATAGGCTTAGGCCAACTGTAGATAGGGCCAAAGTCTACGAATTCGCCGTGGAATTCCGCCTTTTCGTGCGTCCAGATCTCGACCATCGCGCCCAGCCGTTCGTCGACCACTCGCCCTCGAACGCCCGGATCGACACCGTGGTTGGCGATTTCTTCGCGCAGCCAGCCCACCCCGACACCGAACCGGAATCGTCCTCGCGACACCAGATCCAGCGACGCCACTTCTTTGGCCGTGTGAATCGGATCGCGCTGGGGCACCAGCGCGATGCCGGTGCCCAGGACCAGCCGCTCGGTCACGGCGGCCGCGGCGGTCAGCGCAACGAACGGATCCAAGGTGCGGTAGTACTTCGGCGGGATGGGACCCCCGGCCGGATAGGAGGTTACGTCGCCCGCCGGGATGTGCGTGTGCTCGGCGAGGAACAGCGACTCGAATCCACGGTGCTCGAGCGCCTGGCCCAGCTCCATCGGGCCAATGCCCTCATCGGTTACGAATGTCAGTACGCCTACGCCCATGGTCTCAGTCAACCGCATCGGGCTCGTTCCGGCGACCGCGTGACTGCGATCGGGCCGCGCCCCATAGCCCGACGCCGACGCCGACGACGGCGCCGCCCAAGCCGATGATCCGTTGCGAGGGTTTCAGCTCATCGTGGACACTGATGCCGCCGAGCAGGTCGGCCGCGTCGGCGCCGCCGGATGCCAGGAACCAGCCGCGGGTGTTCTTGCTGCGCAACGCCGCCGCCGCGAGCATGCCACCGATTAACGCGTCGCGATATCCCATGGACCGCAACAACAGTCGAGCGGTCGGCGCCGGCTCCCCGGGATCTCCCCAGAACCGGTTTGCGCTCAAGGGGTCGACGAGGAACCATACGCCGGAGGTGAGTCGGATGCTGCCCGCGAGAAGTGCAGCTCGGTCAATTGACATGCTCGGCAGCCTAGGAGCAAACCGCGTTCCTGCGCACGGCTTCGCCCCAAGAGCCCGTCACGGCTCGGGGCAGGCGTGGGCGATTTGTATGGAGGCCGGCCACAGCGCCGTGGTCAAGCCGAAGGCCAGGGCGTCGGCTCCGGTGGGGAACACGGCCTCCACCCGGCTCTGTATCAGTCGAGCCTCCTCAGCGTGAAAAAGGGTCCACACGAACCCGATACACAGGTACGGGATCGCCAGCCACAACGCCAATTCGATCAGTGCGCCGACCCTGACCTTGTATCGCATGCTGCGCCGAAGTACGTCCATCACCGCAGCCTCCTAGATTGCCGGTCAATCGAGCGCGGGGTCGGGCAGGCGGCACAGCTTGCACAGGGTGGCGAGGCCGTCGGGCGTGCCGGGCCAGTGCTTGGCAAGTGCACCGGGTCCCGCTGTGCGGCTGATCCAGCGCAACACCAGACCAACGATGATCACATCGTCGGCGAATCCGATGACGGGGATGGCGTCGGGTATCAGGTCGATGGGCGACACGACAAAGGCGATCAGTGCGACCAATGCGATTCGGATCCGCCGCGGCAGGTCGGTATCCGCGGCGAGGCGTTTCAGCAGCCGGAGCACGTCGGGCAGGAGGCGCACCAGGTCCTGCATTTTGACCTGGGGTCGCGTCAACCAGAAGGTGACCGCCAGAGCCAGCCAGATCACCGCGAACGCACTGACGATGCCGATCGCGATCATCCACCAGTCAGGCCACACCGTCTACATCTTGGTCGGTCGGGCTCAGGCATGCCAGCCCCGGCAGCTTTTCTAAGCAGCCCCCGGTGGTGGGAACGGAATCCAGGGAATCATCCAGATGTCGGGCGAACGAGGCGGCGGCTCGGTGTTCGGTTCCCCGATGTGTTGGGGGCAGTAGGCATTCACCGCACTGGTCGTGAAACTGGTGGCTTGCGACACGGTGAAGCCCGCGTTTTCCGAGGACACACTCTGGATGACCGCGGCTTTGGAGTGACCCTGGTCCATCAGCTCGCAGGCCTTCTTCCCGACCTGAATGGCGACGGCGCCGTTCTTGTAGGGAACGCCGGCCTGATCGAGCGCCGCCAAGAAGCTCGCGTCGGGGTTGCCGGCCGGGTCCGCCTGCGCGGGCGTGGCCGCACCAATGGCGGCGGCGAAGCTCGCCAGCAAGAGAAGCACCCGCACCGCATCATCCTCGTACAGACGGCGCGAATTGTCCTGTCCGCCCCCGCGAACTCGGCTTAGTGTGGTTGACGGGATGAAGGACGAGTGCCAATGAACATCGATGACGAATCCGTCACGACGCTGGAAGACCTCAGAGGCGATCTGGCGCAGCGGTACAAGCGGACGGCGAGCGGTGGAGGCTCCGTCGACAGCGCGATCGTCGACGCCGACATGGCGGCCCTCGACCGCGACGGCTACGTCATTTGGACGGACCTGCTCACACCGGAGCAGTGCGAGCAGATCCGCGAGGTCGTGCGGCCTTGGCTCGGGCACACCGGGCGTAACTCGTTCGAGGGGCGGAGCACTCAGCGCATCTACAGCCTGCTGAGCCGGACGCGGGTGTGCGACGGGCTCGTCGGCAATCCCCGGGTGCTGGCGGTGCTGGATCGGTTGCTGATGCCCAACTACCTGCTTTCTGCGTTGCAGGCCATCAACATTCAGCCCGGAGAGGCCGCCCAGCTGGCACACCACGACGATGGGTTCTACCCGATCCCGCGTCCGCGAGAACCTCTTGCGGCGGCGACGATCTGGGCCATCGACGACTTCACCGCCGACAACGGGGCCACGGTGCTCTACCCCGGCAGCCACCGCTGGGGTAAGCGCCGGCCGGGGCCCGACGATCAGGCGATGCCGGTCGTCATGCCCGCCGGCTCGTGCGTCTTCTTCGTGGGCACCCTGTGGCACGGCGGTGGCGCCAACAACACCGGTCGCGACCGCCTTGCCGTCACCGCCCAGTACTGCCAACCGTGGCTGCGCCCGATGGAAGCCTTCACGTTGTCGATATCGCGCGACATCGCCCGCTCGGTGTCCGACGACATTCGCCGCATGCTCGGCTACAGCATCCACCCACCGTTCGTCGGCGCGGTCGACGGTCTGCACCCGCTCCGGCTGTTGGAAGCCGATTCGTAGGTCCTACTCCCGTCGTCCGCTGACACCGGCCAACCGCGCGGCATCGGCGGGCGTGGGCTGTCGCGGGCTGCCCACTTCGACCGCCTGGCTGCGGCTCAGCGCGATCGCGGCGGCCACCATGCCCCAGACGGCGACTGCCAGTGCCAGCGCCGCCGAGCGGCCCACCGCCAGGTGTTCACCGAGCACCCCCATGCCGAGCACGACCGCGACAACCGGCTCCCCGACCAACATGATCGGTACCGACGCCTGCAACGCGCCGGCATGAAAGGCCGAGTTCTGCACCACCGTTACCGCGACCGCTAGGCCGACCAGAACGTACGGAGCCGGGACGGTGAGGAGCGCATGCCAGCCGCCGACGGCGTAGCGGTGCGTGCAGATCTTCGTCAGCACCGCGATCATGCCGAGCATGACCGCCACGGCCACGCCCAGCAGCATGGCGCGCGCACGACCGACGACGCGACCGGCCGCCGTAACGCAGACCACCAGCAACGGCACCGTCACCAACAACGCCAGTGTCCACGCCGGTACCGCAGGGCGGACCTGGCCTTCGCGCGGCTGACCGACGAGCACGAAAACCGTTAGCGCGCCCGTCAACAGCGTCGCCCAGCCCCACTGGACCGCGCTGATGCGTTGATGGCAGAGCCGCGCGCTCAAGGGCAACGCGAACAACAGCGACGAAACCAGCAGCGGCTGGATGAGCAGCAGGGATCCGTGCGCCAGCGCCACCGCCTGAAACACGTAGCCGGCGACGGCGGCGACGGTGCCCGCCCACCACAGCGGTCGCGCCGCCAGGGTCGTCACCATCGTTCCCGACATGCCCTCATCAGCCGGAACGTCCTGGGCGGCTCGCTGCCGAACGACGATTCCGACCGCGGCCCAGAACGCCGACAGCAATGCCGAGACGATCGCGACCGCGTGCGATGTGACCCACCCCATGTCCGTGCGGATACCCGGGACGTGAGGGCGGCTAACTGAGCTCTGCGCGAACAGGCGCGCAGCGCCAACAGTTTGTTTGTGACTCACCGCACATTTATGCTGATGCTGTATCCCAGGTCACAACTTGGTAGGAGCTTTAATGGCCGCAGCCCATGGCTCGAGCAAGCACGTTGTCGTCGCGCCCCGTCCCAGCGGGGCGATCCATTCGCACCGGATACTGCTGGCCGTGGTCGTGGTCCTGGCCCTCATCGCTGCGATCACAGGCATCGTCGTCGCCGCGTCGACGGGGCACACCACCGCGGCGCTAGTCATCGCCCTGGTGGCCGGCGGGTGGTTCTCCGCCGCCCTCTGCTAGAGGTCGCGACTGCCGACAAGAAAAGTCGGCGCGCTCGAATACCTCCGGATGGCAACGGCTTTGATGGCGGTGGGAGTCGCCGGACGGCTAGCGATCAGCTGGCGACCGCACCGGGGCAGTACTTGATTCGTCCCAGGTCGACCCACATGTTGGCGCGCCTGGCGGCTTGATCGGGGTTCAGCCCGGTCACAGCCTGGTTGTTCGCCTGTTGCATCGCGCCGACGATCTGCGCGCGCGACCAGCCCTGCGCCATCGCATTGCACATGGTCTGTTCGGTCTGCATCTCGTAGAAGGGCCAATCCGGCGGCCAGCCGATCGGGTCGGCGTTCGCCGTGGCGAACGCGCCCGGCAGGGCAGCCGGAGCGATCAACGCGATGACGAACGTCAGGGCGAGAAGCAGCTTTCTCGTGACGGACAGGGGTGAAAGCGACTGTTGCACGGGCACTTCTCCTCGACTCGGCACCTCGATGACCTGGAGGTCGACAAGCTTGACCCCGCCCACCAATGGTAGAGCCTCGGCGCCGTACGCCGTTCGAGATGTCGGATCTGGATAGACTCCCTACGATCTGCCGTCTCGCGACGCTTCCAGTCGGACATGCGATCCGTCGTCTTCGGTACCGGCCGAAACTAGGGAGAATGAACGTGAGAGCCCTCGTTGCGGGCGCCGCCGGGTTCTTGGGGTCGCATCTGTGCGACCGTCTTCGCCGCGACGGCCTCGAGGTTGTCGGGCTCGACAACTTCTACACCGGTAGCCGCGACAACATCGGGCGGTTCGAGAAAGACCCGGGATTTTCTTTCTTCGAGCACGACATCACCCGGCCGGTAGACGCGGCCGGTGTCCGTCCGCTGGATGTCATCTTCAACATGGCCTGCCCCGGGTCGCCGCGCGCCTACCAGCGCGATCCGCTGTTTACCCTGGAAACGAACTACGTCGGCACCAGGAACCTGCTGGAACTGGCTCGCGAGCAGCAGGCGACAATTCTCCAAGCTTCCACCAGCGAGGTTTACGGCGATCCCGTCATCCATCCTCAAGTCGAGAGCTACTGGGGCAACGTCAACTGCTTCGGGATGCGGAGCTGTTACGAAGAAGGCAAGCGGGTCTCGGAGACGCTGATGCTCGAGTACGCCCGTCGCTACGGCGTGCGGATAAAGGTCGTCCGCATTTTCAATACCTACGGCCCGAGGATGGACGTGGAGGACGGCCGCATCATCCCCTCGTTCATCGTCCAGGCGCTGCGGGGAGAACCGATCACCGTCTTCGGGGATGGCAGCCAGACCCGCTCTTTCTGCTATGTCGACGATCTGATCGAGGGCCTGGTGAGGATGGCGGCGAGCGAGCCCTCGTTCACGGGGCCCGTGAATCTCGGCAGTCCGACCGAACTCACCGTCCTGCAGACAGCGAGCATTATCGGCGAGCTGACCGGGTCGGCGTCGGGAACCGTATTTAGGCCCCTGCCGGCCGACGACCCCAAGAGACGCCAACCGGATATCAGCCTTGCCGAGTCCGGGCTCGCCTGGCGTCCACGAGTCCCTTTTGAAGAAGGCGTCGCGCGAACTATCGAATACTTCAGGGGAATCGTGGAGGCATGACCGTTCAGGCGGTCGATGGCGTTAGCATCGGGAAGCCCCACACGCAACGAACCGACCCCACCGACCACGATCAACGAAGGGGAGGGTGATGGCTCATCAAGCCCCTGACGGCAGCCGTTATCCCATTGCCGCCGTTCGTTTCCGGTGTTCTTGGGGCCACGGCCGCACTGCACAACACTTCACGGCACCGGGCGATGGGCTCCGGCGATGAGATTTGTGTTGGCAACCTTGGGAACTCGGGGTGATATCGAGCCATGCGCCGCCATCGGTCGGGAACTGCAGCGTAGGGGCCACGATGTGCGAATGGCGGTTCCGCCGAACTACATTGGCTTCATCGAGTCGGCCGGTCTTGCCGCCGTCGCACACGGCCCAGACCAGGAGCGGCAGAACGCCGATATCGAACTCAAATACGGGACAACGCCGAGCCCGATGCTCATGGCGTGGGAGATTTATCAGGGAATCACTCGACTCTGGCCGGAGCTGGGTGCGGCGCTCACCTCACTGGCCGACGGGGCCGACCTGCTGTTGACGGACGCAAGCCAGCAGGGGCTGGCCGCCAATGTCGCGGAATACCACGACATTCCGCAAGCAGCCGTGCACATCTACCCGATCGCCGACAATGCGCATTCGCAGATAACCAAAGCCGCTGAAGACGCCCAGCGCCGGGAATTGGGCCTGCCAGAACAAACGGGACCGTCGACGCGACAACCGCTGGAAATCCAGGCCTACGACGAACTCTTCTTCCCCGAAATGGCGGCCGCATGGGCGGGTCACGGGTTCCGGCGGCCTTTCGTAGGTGGGCTGACATTGGAGCTGCCGACGGACGCCGACGACGAGGTCTCGTCGTGGATTGCCGCGGGAACGCCGCCGATCTATTTCGGATTCGGCAGCAGCGCACGAGTCGCATCGCCGCGCGACGTGATCGCCATGATCACTGCGGCTTGTGCGCAGCTAGGCGAGCGGGCGTTGATTTGCAGCGGCGTGAGTGACCTCGCCGGCCTTCCGGATTCGAACCACGTAAAGGTGGTGAACTCGGTGAACCACGCAACCGTGTTTCCCGCTTGCCGCGCGGTCGTCCATCACGGTGGTCCGGGCACCACGTTCGCAGGCATCCGGGCCGGAATCCCCACGTTGGCCCTTGCCGTATCGGTCGATCAACCGATGTGGGCAGCCGCGGTCAATCAACTCGAAGTCGGCATCGGACGGCGCTTCATCGAAACCACCCTCGATTCGCTGATTGCGGATTTGCGGTCCATCCTCACCCCGCGCTGCGTCACTCGAACCCGTGAGGTCGCGGCTCAGATGGCGACGCCCGCGCAAAGCGCCGCCAACGCCGCCGATCTCTTGGAAGATGCCGTCCGTGTCGGCGCGCCGGCTGATCGGCAAACGCCGCGGACCGCGATGAAAAGTCGGTCAGCCCAACGGTTCTGACTCGGGCCTGTCGTCCCGCGGCGATCCTGCGGCGAGTTGCGTGGCCGAGACGCTGCGATAGGACGGCAAGTCAAAGTCGGGCAAGGCGCAGATGTCAGCACAATCTCGGACCCGCTCCAGCCAGTAACTCTGATCGGCCGCCGACGTGCAGGCGTAAATCTTCATAAACGTCGCCGCGAAGGGGAACAAGAAGCCATTGCCGACAGCCTGCCAAACGGCTGCGGCCACTCCGGGGGTTTCGACTCCGCGATAGTCGTCGATCGCAATCAAGCCCCGCTTAGTCGTGTGCGTGACGGCGAGGTTGATGTCGTTAGCGACGCACCGGTAGCTGTGACAACCGTCGACGTGGGTGAAGCGGAGTAACCGTTCTCCAAGGTTGAGCTCCGATGATTCGCAGACTTCAAGCGTTGGCCGGCGAGGGTGGAAACGATCCCAGTTGGCCAAGAACTGCTTCTGGTCGAGGCCCGAATACTGCTGGCGTGGGATCCGCGGCATGTGCGCGTGATCCATCACGGCGTCGAACAAATCGCAGATCACCAGTTCTTCATCGTCGCGGAGGCTGTAACCCATCATGATGGCGGACTTGCCTTGATAGGTGCCGATCTCCAGCATGTCGCCCTTGATGCCTTCGGCCGTCTGGCAGGCGAGCAACTTGCTGAACAGTGAGACGTCGGCCTCAAAGAACCAGCCGTCGACCTCATCCATCTGCTCGGCATAGAGGGTCCAGGCGGCATCGGTCATGGCGCGCTCCTGCGCATCAACTCCTCCAGAGAGGTATTCCCGACGTTCGAAATGTGCGCCCGCGTTTGAAGGGTATCAACCCGCGCCGCATCGGTGCCTTTGGTCCTTCGCCTTGCATCGCTTCGGCCCTGACAATCGCGACCGCCCTGGACGATCCTGCCCATGGGCGGGCGGCGGATCAGAAGCGAGCTGAAATGTGGGAGCCACCACGTGGCGCGATCTTGGTAGGCATTGACGGCTCGGCAGCGGCGCTGGGCGCCGTCCGATGGGCGGCTCGTGATGCCGCGCTGCGGAATGCGCCGCTGACCCTGGTGCATGTCGTCGACGCCCCCTTGCCGGGGTGGTTCCAGGTCGCCGCGCGGACGGACTTCAGGCGAGGGCGCGGGCAGCGGGCACGCGGACTCATCAAGACGGCGATCCGGGTGGCCGAAGAGAGCGCTGGTGCACGCCGTCCGGCGAAGGTCGAGACCAAGGTGCTTTATTCGACCGCCGTCCCGACGCTGGTCGCCCTCTCCAAAGAGGTGGAGATGGTCGTGGTGGGCGACCGGGGACACCGCGGTGCCCTGGGTGCCCGCAGTGCGCTTGGCTCGGTGAGTTCGGGGTTGGTTTACCACGCGCACTGCCCAGTCGCCGTGATCCCCAGCGAGCAACCGCAGGTCGGCAAGGCGGAGGCGCCGGTGCTGGTGGGCATCGACGGCTCGCGGGCATCGGAAGCAGCGACTGAGATCGCCTTCGAGGAAGCCTCGCGACGGAGAGTGGGCCTAGTGGCTTTACACGCCTGGGCTGATCCCCGGGCGGCCACCTCGAGAACGGTGTACCAGGACGCGAAATGGGACGCCCGGCTATCCGAGGAGGAAGAGGTGCTGGCCGAACGACTGGCGGGTTGGCATGACCGCTATCCCGACGTGGGGGTCCATCGCAGGATCGAGATTGGCGAGCCGGTGCGCTGGCTCCTCGAGGCGTCCGAAAAGGCGCAACTGCTTGTGGTCGGCAGCCACGGCCGTGGCGGGTTCGCCGGCAGGGTGCTGGGCTCGGTCGGTGCGTCGGTGGTCAATAGGGCCAAGCTCCCGGTGATTGTGGCGCGGTAGACACTGGCAGTCTGAGCAACCCATTCTCAGTGGAGCGAGCGGTGAGAACGCAATTCCAGTTGATGCCCTTCGGGCGGCGGGGTGCCGCGGTGGCCGGAATGATCGCGGCTTGTCTTGTGCTGGTGCAGTGCACCGCTGCGCAGCGACCGCCGGCGGCGACACCATCAGGGTCCGCGACACCGCCACCATCGGCGGCGCCGCCCAATGCGCCATCAGCGGCTCCCGGTGACAGCGTCGAGCCGGTCACCGCCGCCGAACTCGGCGAGACCTGGCGACCGGGTTGCCCGGTCGAGCCGGAGCAACTGCGACGGGTCAACGTCGGCTACATCGGTTTCGACGGCCAGGTGCACCGCGGTGAGCTGATCGTGAATCAAGACCTGGCACCGGAGGTCATCGCCATCTTCGAGCGGCTTCAGCGGCTCGGTTACCCGGTCGAGAAGATGCGTACGGTCGACCACTACGCGGGCGCCGACGACGAGTTGTCCATGGAGGACAACAACACTTCGGCGTTCAACTGCCGACACATCCCTGGAACCAACGAATGGTCTCCGCACGCCTACGGTCGGGCTATCGATCTCAACCCGCTCATCAACCCGTGCCTGTATGCGAGCGGCTATTTCGAACCGCAGAACGCGGCCGCCTACCTGGACCGCAGCCGCAGCGACCCGGGACTCTTACACAACGGCGACCCTGCGGTGCGCGCCTTCACAGATCGTGGCTGGCGGTGGGGTGGCGAGTGGACGGGTCCGCTCGACTACCAACACTTCGAGCGGCCCTAGAGACGCAGGGCCTGCGCCGTTGCCGTTGCGACCTCGCCCCGCAGATCCGAGATCGGTGGACTGCCCCGGGTGTGAATCGAATTCGAGAGCAGCACGACGTAGGTATCCGAGCGTGGGTCCATCCAGACCGAGGTTCCGGTGAAGCCGGTGTGGCCGAAGCTGCCGATGGGGAAGATCGCGCCTCGCGGCATGGACTGGCCCGTATCGATGTCCCAGCCGAAGCCGCGCAGGTTCTGCCCCGGGATCGCCGGATAGCGCGGAGCGAGCAGCGAATCCGTTTTGTTCGGCCGTTTTGCGACGGCTTCTTGTGCCGCATCGTTGGCCGCCTTGAGTTGCGCAAGCGCATGTCCCGGCTGCTGCGGACTCGTCATCAACTCGAGAGTTGTTTGCGCCAAAGGGAATTGGCTGGGACGGCCCGCGAGCCGGTCAAGTAATGCCTGCGCAAAGAGGCTGACATCGTGGGCCGTCGAGAACACCCCCGCATGCCCGGCCACCCCACCCATGCGCCGCGCCGTCGTGTCCTGCACGGTGCCCCGAAGCAGATGATCGAGATCGGGATTCCTAACCGGATCGGCTCGGCCCTCCTCGTCACGTGCTGTCGGTGCGATGCGCGGCAACAGACCGGTGCTCCAGGTACCTGCGGGACAGGGGTCCGGCGTCCGGCCTTGCGGCGCGGGGGCCCACGCGATCGCAGCGCCCAACGTCGTGTGCGAACCACACGCTTGCGCCGGGGGAAGGTAGCGGGCGTCTTCCATGCCGAGCGGCTCGAATACGTGTCGCTGAACGTACGCGTCCAGCGCCTCGCCGGTGACCTTCTCGATCAGCGCCCCAAGCAGGATGAAGTTGATATCGGAATACCGGAAGCCCGCACCGGGGCCCGACTCCAGCGGCGTGGTGAGCGCACGGCGAATTCCCTCCCCTTTGTCGGCATGGTCCAGTCCCCACGGGTCTCCCAGGTTGACATCCCCGGTTTCGCCGGAGGTGTGCGTAAGGAGCATCCGAACAGTCACCTTTGCGCGGCGCGGATCGTTCGCGGCGTTGAAGTCCGGCAGGTACTGCTGCACGGGATCGTCGAAGACAACCTTGCCCTGCTCGTAAAGCTGCATGACGGCGGTCGCCGTTGCGAGGCTCTTCGTTAAGGACGCCAGGTCGAAGATCGTGTCCTCGGTCATCGGCTCGGCGGGGGCAGGCAAGCCGTCCAGTCCGGGTTCGCCTGCGAGCTTGCGCGAACCGTAGGCCTGGTGGAAGACGACCTTGCCGCCGTGCCCGACGACAACCACCGCGCCCGGCAGCCTGTTTGCCGCAATCGCGCCGTTGATCAGCTTGGAGACCCTTGCGAAATCAACCGCGGGCGCCGGATCGGGCGGTTTGACGACGGTCGCGACGTCGGGTCTGGGAGCGGGCGGGCTTGCACCCAATACCGGGCGTCCCGCGTCGCCCCTCGAACAAGCCGTGGTTATCGCGAGGAAGGCAGTCCCGGCGGCGATGGCGGTACGCATCGCACCGCGGAAGCCTGCGGCGACCGGTCGATTCATTGAGGAGCTCATCTCGTTACCTGCGATCTTGTTTTCGGATCTTGGCGGCGTCAAGAGAGGACGACGAAACGCATCCCGCGCCCCCGCATCACGCCCGTATCGTGAGGGCGGTGTGCGAGCCCGCGCCCGGCCGGACCCACGAACCGCCAGCCGTTCTCAGCCGTCGCCAGCTTTTAGGGGTGGCCGGCAGCCTGGGGGCGGCGTCCCTGATCGGCGCGTGCTCGACGTCTCATCCCCCGCCATCGGCGACCGGCGTCAGCCTGACCGCGACCAGTCCGGCATTGTTGCTCTGCCGGGACGCCTGGGGCGCGCGACCGGCCCGTTCCGGAGGGAAGCGCCACACCATCACGCGGATGACCCTCCACCATGAGGCCGTCGTCCTTGGCGACAACCGCAATGCCCCAGCGCACCTCCGACAGGATCAGCGCTACCACCAGGATCAGC
This sequence comes from Mycobacterium sp. E3251, assembly GCF_001666835.1. Taxonomy (GTDB): domain Bacteria; phylum Actinomycetota; class Actinomycetes; order Mycobacteriales; family Mycobacteriaceae; genus Mycobacterium. Next base: position 47,670 of record NZ_LZJF01000122.1, read on the forward strand.
ACGGGTGGATCGACATCGCCTATCACGTCGGCGTCGACCGCAACGGCAACATCTACGAACTTCGGAGCACCGAGATCGCGGGCGACACCGCAACGGACTACGACACGACAGGTCACTTCCTGGTCCTTTGCGAAGGAGACTTCGATCAAGAGCCTGTGTCGGAGGCGCAGCTTCAGGGGGCAGCTCGCGCGTTCGCATGGGCCGCCCAGAATTTTCATGTCGCGACCGCCACATTGGCCGGCCATCGCGACCTGGCCCAGACGTCTTGCCCCGGCGGAAACTTGTACGCCCATCTTTCGTCGGGTGACTTGAGACGCCGCATCGACGATCTGCTGGCCGCGGGCGGAGTGGACCTTCAGCGCTTCTGCGGACCCGAAGCGGCCGCACGAGTCGCGGCGATCGAGGCGGGAAACTGACCAGCTCTGCCCGCCGTTGGTCCCGAATTCCGCGACAGCAGCGCGAAATCACGCTGGCGACAGGGTCTTTGGGGCGAGGGTGACTGAACGCCAGGAGTTGACCGCTGGCAAATCGAGCGCAGCGGAATTTCTACAGACGCAGTAGTGCAAAGCCGCTGCGCAGGTATAGGATCTAGGGCATTACTACCCCAATTCGGCTGGACGCAGGCGTCCGGAATTGGGTCTAAGTCGGACTGGACGTGGGCGTCCGCGACATATATGGCTATGTGAAGCCCTGTCAGAGCCAGAAGGCCCCATGAAACAACTTTGTGATGACCTAACCCAATTCGCTATTCAGGTGCGCCAAATCGCATATTCCGTCAATGGCGGCGTCGGAGAGCGGGAATGCCTGGATCTGAGCGCGCGCATGCTCGCCGCGGTGAAGCGGGCACAGGCCAGGGCGCTCACCGAACTTGCGGAATTACCCGGCGACTGCGGACAGGCCGGCTAGAAGCAATGACCGACAGCGCCAATTCGAAACAATTCTGGCCCGGAGAAGTCATCGCGCAAGCCACCGACATCATCGGCGAGCGCTTCAAACTCGACGCCGCGCAATCCTTGGCAGTGCTCCGCGGAATCTCACGCAATACCAGGACGCAAATGTGCGTGGTCGCCGAACAGGTGATCAACCGCGAGTTGCCGGTGGAAGCCCTGCATCGGCCGGGGCCGCCGGGCTCGTGGGACTCGTCGAGGTCGCAGGAGTCGTGGGACTCGTCGAGGTCGCAGAACTCGTAGGACTCGTCGGGGTCGTAGAACTGGTCGGACTGGTCGAGGTCGCACTACTCGTAGGCCGCGTTGGGCTCGTCGGGCTCGTCGGGCTCGTCGGGCTCGTCGGAGTCGTAGGAGTCGTAGGCGTCGTACTCGCAAGGCCCGGGCCTTCGCCACACCAGTCCGCCACATCTTTCGGGTACTGCTCGAGCGGCGGAGGACAACGCTGCCCGGGCGGGAAATTGGCGCCGGCGTTGAGTAGATCGCAGGGCACGTAGACCTGCTTGCCCTTGGGAGTGTTGGTCAGACACTTCGTCGGCGGCTCGCCATGGGCCTGGACGGGAATGATGGCCGCCGCCACCACCGCCACCGCGCCGAGCACCCAAGCAAGACGGCGATAGGTCATGAGAGCCCCTCCCTCGCTCATCTGTTACGCGTTTCGTACTGCGGTGTCGGGCGTGCCCTACGTGACATCGCGTCGTATGACGATTAAAGCCGCTCACCTCGGGCGTAATCCAACCCAGGTGTCTTGACCTAGTTGCGGCGCGTCCCCCATCTACCGCTCTGAACAGCACATTCTCAGTGGAGCTGCCGGCAATCGAATCGCCAGAAACTGGTTGTGACCTGCAGATGCTTCAGTCTCGAAGCGCATCGGCGAAGACGACTGATTCGTCCCTACAACCGGCCCGCGACGAATGTCGCCGCCTGGTTTGTCATACCCGACTGGATGTACTGACCATGCGGTGCCATGGTCACACCACCCGTGCAAATCGGATCCCCGGGCATACACATGTCGATCGTTTTCGGGGCGTATAGCGGACCAATGGTGGGAAGCGCGCCGGCTGCCATCGTCCGTGCAAATGTGCCCGATGCCGACGGATTTCCGAAGACAGCGACGGCGGCGACATGATTGGCGACACCGGGTGGCATCTGCGTGGTGATGACGTCGACCACGGCCGCACCCTGGGAGTACCCACCGAGGACCATCCTGGTGTTCGAACAGTTTGCCGCCATGGACTGGACATGAGCGCTCGCGTCATTGGCGCCGGCAGCGATGGAAGTACGGAAATTGTTGGTGGCGGGGTAGTTGACCGGGTAGACGCTGACAGTCCTCGGTCCGACTCGCGAACGCAGCGAATCCACAAATGACTGTCCGACCCCCCCGACGCCAGGGGGCTCGGATGTGCCCCGGGCGAAAACCACGTCGACGTCGGAGCAGGGAGCCGCGGTAGCGGATGGCAGGGACGAGGCGGCGGTCAGCGACGCCCACGCTGCAACGACAGCCGCGCCGAGCGGACCAGAAATCGGGTGTGCGGTCACGGCTTGCATGTCATGTCGTCGCTTCGAAGTCGATTTCGGAACGACCCTGTGGGCCGCCTTGACGGCCTCGGCGCGCCGGTCCGGCGATGAAAGCTCATGGTGGTTGTCCTTGGTGTGGTCGCCGCCCTGTTGGCAGCTGTAACAAGTAGGAGCACCGACGCCGGTCCTAGGGGACACTTTTTCCGCCGCCTACGACGGGGCGACGTATGCAAGCCGGCACTGTTGCATGCGGCATCGGCGAAGGCGATTACGCGGTCGTGTTGTGGACGACAGACTCCGGTCCAATGCTCGCCTGGGCCGAAGGCCACGATCTGGCCCCGCTGTTCAAGTGGTTGTCAACGGTGGTGGAGCCGGGCTGAGGCGCCGACAAAGGTTCCCGTCCCATATCTAATGAGACGAATCATGACTCAAGTTTGAGAACTGAGCGTCCGATGCCCGAGGCTCGGAAACCACCTGCGCGAGGCCGACCACATGGCATGCCATCACCCGCGAGGCAACTTCAGCACCCGTTTGTAGTCGGTGACGTAGACGTTGCCGCCGCCGTCTACCGGCCACATTCGCGGTCACAGCCCCGATGCTTGGTTGGCCGGCGAACGGCAGCACGGTCGTGGGCAAAAGGTGGGTTCGGGTGAGGCCCGATCGCAGATAGGCGCCCGCACAGGCGCCTATACGGTGCCGAAGGCGAAAACGGTTGTCGAATCGTAGGTCTGGCCCGGGTTGAGCGTGGTGGTCGGGAAGTTCGGGTGATTCGGCGAGTCCGGGTAGTGCTGAGTCTCCATCGTGAATCCCGCGCCCTGCCGGTAGATGTGCCCGCTGGCGCCCGTGAACGCGCCCGCGATGAAGTTGGACGTGTAGAACTGCACGCCGGGCTCGGTTGTGGAGACGGTCAGGGTGCGCCCCGTCTGCGGGTCCTCGGCCCTGGCCGCTAGCACCAGACCCGTGGTGTTGCCGCGGTTGATCACCCAGTTGTGGTCGTAACCGTGGGCCAGCAACAGCTGCGGGTCGTTCGCGGTGATGTGCGCGCCGATCGCGGTCGGCAAGGTGAAGTCGAACGGTGTGCCCCGCACCGGGGCTACCTGCCCGGTCGGGATCTGAGTGGGGTCAGTCGGCGTGTAATTGTCGGCGTGGATGGTGACCTTCTGGTCATACACGTCGCGCGTGTCCTCACCCGCCAGGTTGAAGTAGCTGTGGTTGGTCAGGTTGATCACGGTCGGCGCATCGGTGGTCGCGTGGTAGTTGATGCGCAGTTCGTTTTTCTCGGTCACGGTGTAAGTGACGGTTGTCGTCAGCGTCCCCGGATAGCCCATTTCGCCTGCGGGACTGACATATTGAAGCTTCAAGCCCACGCTGCCGCTGTCGTTCTGCTGGTCGGTCTGCCATACCTTGGTATCGAAACCCGCGGTGCCGCCGTGCAGGCTGTTGCCGTTATTGTTTATCGGCAAGTGATACTCGTTGCCGTTCAACGAGAATGCCCCCTTGGCGATCCGGTTGCCATAGCGGCCGACGATCGCGCCGAAGTAGGTCTTGGCGGATCCGGTGTTGTTCAGGTAGCCGTCCAGGGTCGGAAAACCCAGTACCACATTGCCCATACCTCCGGTGCGATCCGGGACCTCGATCGACTGAACGATGCCGCCGTAGGTCAGGATTCGCACCCTCACGCCGTGCCCGCTGGTGAGCGTATAGCGGCGCACGGGCGTCTCACCCACCTGACCGAACGGCTCGCTGGTGATCGACAGCGGCCCTGCGGGTATCGATGCGTTACCGCTGCCCGTGGTGGAGTTGGTCGTCGTGTTGCTACATGCCGCCAAGCCCGCTACACCGGCGATGGCGATCCGTCGAAGCAATCGTTCGCCGCGCATGGGCGCTCCTCGTACTCGTACCGATCCCACCTGTGCGCCAGAATTACTGCTCATGATGAGGTAAGGATCGTCCATTGGACGCACCGGGTCGAAGCATTCGATCCAGGGCCATCGGTTGGCACATGAAAAGGGCCGCATCTCTGCGGCCCTTTGGTGGAGCTGCCGGGAATCGAACCCGGGTCCAACGGCATTCCCTCAAGACTTCTCCGTGCGCAGTTCGCTATGCCTCTGCTCGGATCTCCCGGTCACGCGAACCAGCCAGGATGACGATCCCAGTCGCTGTTGGTGTCCCGATGAGTCCCGCGACCGAACTCATCGGTTGATCCCTCTAGCTGACGCCAGGCTCCGGGTCGAGGGCTTTCCCGGTCTGACGGACTAGCTGTCGCTTAGGCAGCGAGAGCGTAGTCGCGCTGATGTGAATCGGCGCTTATATGGTTGCAACGACGCTTACGGTGGTCTCTTGCCTGCACCGGCACGCTTCCCTTGATTCGATGCGCGATGTCGAAACCTTTCAGCCCCATGTCTATCGCTCATCCCCGCCGATTTTCGGCAGGACAATCTATGGTACGCCGCTATCAACGCGCGGCAACGGAGTTATGTTCCGGTCCCGAGCTGCGATCAGATCACGAAGTTCAGCCGCTCGACGACCTGGGCGGCCACCTCTTTGTCGCCGCCGAGGTCGATGTCCTGCGACCGGGACGGGCACATCGGCCGCCCGCCGGCGAGCCGGGTGAACTGCAACCCGTCCAGCCGAATCGTCACCGTCGGCTCCTGGCCGCCGAAGTCGTCGACCAGCTGGGCCCGGCCATCGACGCTGATGCGGATGGTGCGGGAAAGCGGGCCGGTCAGCTCGAACAAGACCCGCGAACCCTCCGGCGCTTTGGCCCGCTTGCCGACCACGTAGCCCATCGTGCCGGCGATCTCGTCGAGCGAGAGTGCCGACGCGGCCCCAACGAGCTGGTCGTCGGACGGCGGCCACCGCAGCGCCTCGCGGATGTCCTGCTCGTGCATCCAGCAGTCGAACACCCGGACCCGCATGAACCGCCCGTAGCTTTCGGGACCCACCGGCGTCAGCGTCACGGCGTCCCACTCCTCGGCCGACATGCCCGTCAGCGCCTTGCGCCGGTCGTCGGTGATGTCCTTGAAGCGTTTGAGGACGTCCGCGCCGGATTCGGCGGCCAGGTGACGCACCCAGCACTCGTTCATCACGCCGATGTCGTTGTGGACGTGCTCGAGCGATGAGACGTCGATGTCGGGCTGGGGCGCGGGGACACCGGCGAGGAAGGATTCGGTGCCGATCATGTGCGCCACCAGCGCCTTGACGTCCCAGCCGGGCAGCGGACTGGCCGCCTGCCATTCCGCTTCCGGCAGCCCGTCCAGCAGCGCGGTGATGTCGTCCCACACCGCGAACAAACCAGCGAGCACCTCGGACTTGTCAAGCTTGGTGACAGGGCGATCGGCCATGCTCGGATCGTAGGCCGATGGGCTACCTCATCGACAGGCGCCGCCGTCAGCTGGCGGCGATCATGGCCACGGACCCCATAGCCATCACCATGCCGAACCCCTGCCAGCGGGTCAGCCGCTCGCGCAGCACCACCATCGCCAGCACGACCGTGGCCGCCGGGTAAAGCGAGATCATGATGCTGGCCAGCGACAGCAACCAGGTGTGCAGCGCCAGCAGCATGGTCACGTTGGCGCAGATGTCCAGCACCGCCACGGCCCAGGCCAACTTCAGCGGCTTCCCGCGCGGCGCCCGCAGATTCTTGCTGGCCGCGGCCATCACGAAGATCACCACGGTGGCCGAGAGCCGGGCGAACACCAGCGGCCAAAGTTTGCACGCGTGCGGCGCCTGGTGGAGAAAGACCAGGTTCAGCCCCATCGCGGAGCCGGCCAGCAGCGTCAGCCACGCGACCTTAGGGGTGAACCGATACGGCGTGACACCGTCGGCAGTGGCCTCGCGGCTCACCAGCATGACCGCGACCAGAGCCAGCACGACGCCCACCGAGGCCCCCGGGCCCGGCCGCTCCCCCAGCGCCACACCGACCGCCACCGGCACGGCGGCGTTGAGGACCGCCGCCAACGGCGAGACGACCGAGATGGGGCCGGCGCCCAGCGCGGCGAAGAACGCCCACATTCCGACGGCCATTCCGACGCCGTAGAGGCAGCCCCAGAAGACGGCGCCGCCCGCGACCGGCCCGCCCACGGCGAGCGCCAGCGCGCCCAGCAAGATTGTCTCGATCGGATAGACCACCAGCATCACGCGCAGCGCGGCTACCCGTCGAGCGGCTACACCGCCCACAAAATCGCTGACGCCGTACGTAACGGCCGACAGCTGGGCGTAAGCGGCCCCGATCAGTTCATGCCCTTGGCTCGGCGACCCAATTCACGGACCACTTCGCGCTGGGCATCGCGGCGGGCCATGTCCTGACGTTTGTCGTGCGCTCGCTTGCCGCGCGCTAACGCGAGCTCGACCTTGACCTTTCCTTCGGAGAAATACAGAGACATCGGCACGAGGGCGAGGTTACCATCTCGTATCTTTCCGACCAGGCGGTCAATTTGTGCCCTATGTAACAACAACTTTCGATTGCGACGGGGCTCATGGTTGGTCCAGCTACCGTGCTGATACTCCGGAATGTACAAGTTGCGCAACCACACTTCGCCGTCGTCGACGGTTGCGAACGCGTCGGCAAGGGAAGCATGGCCCTGGCGCAGGCTTTTCACCTCTGTACCCTGCAAAGCCACTCCGGCCTCGAACTCCTCGAGGATCGAATAGTTATGCCGCGCTTTGCGATTGGTGGCAATGATCTGTTTGCTGCCGCGCTTGCCGCCCGCCGCCTTGGCCCGGCCGGGATCTTTGGCCACAGCTACCGCCGGATGTAGAGGCGCAGCGTCGCGTAGGCGGTCAGGCCGGCCATCGACACGCCGAGCAGGAACAACCACGGTGAGATGTAGAGGATGTCGGCATAGTCGACCTTCGCGATCAAATGCGCTTGATAGAACTGGCTTAGCGCGTTGTCCAGGAACCACGCCCGCACCAGGACCAAGCCGACGACCGCGATGGCCACACCGATCGCCGCGGCCAGCATCGCCTCCACCAGGAACGGCAGCTGGGTGTACCAGCGGCTGGCGCCGACCAGCCGCATGATCCCGATCTCGGTGCGCCGCGTGTACGCGGCGACTTGGACCATGTTGGCAATCAGCAGGATTGCCCCGACGGCCTGCACCAGGGCGACGGCGAACGCGGCATTACGCAAACCGTCCAAAACGGCGAACAACCGGTCGATCAAATCCTTTTCATTGAGGATGCTGCGCACGCCGGGCTGACCCTGCATCGCCGCATCGAACTCCGAATGTTGTTCAGGGTTGTTCAGTTTGACGATGAACGACGCGGGAAACGATTCCTTGCCCGCCACGTCCTTGAACTCCGGGAACTTCTTGATCGCGTCGTTGTAGGCGTCCGGCCGGTTGACAAAGCGCACCGATTTGACGTCTTGTCGGGCATCGATCTTGTCCCGCAGCGCTTTACACGGTCCAGACGCGCACGTCGCGTCGTTGGCGGAGATGTCGTCGGTGAGAAACACCTGTGTCTCGACCCGGTCGAGATAGATCTCCCGCGAGTTGTCGGCCAACCGGACCACCAGCAGACCGCCCCCGAACAGGCCGATGGAGATCGCCGTCGTGAGGATCATGGCGGCCGTCATCGTGACGTTGCGACGCAGCCCGGTCAGGACCTCGTTGAATAGGAAGCCAAAGCGCACTTAGCGGTCCATCCCATAGATGCCGCGCTGCTCGTCGCGGACCAGGCGTCCCAGCGACAGCTCAACGACGCGCTGACGCATCGAGTCGACGATGTGGTGGTCGTGGGTCGCCATCAGCACCGTCGTCCCCGTGCGGTTGATCCGCTCCAACAAATCCATGATGTCCTTACTGGTATCCGGGTCGAGATTCCCGGTTGGCTCGTCGGCCAGCAGCACCAGGGGCCGGTTGACGTACGCGCGCGCGATTGCGACGCGTTGCTGCTCGCCACCGGACAGCTCGTGTGGCAGTCGGTTGGCTTTGCCGGACAAGCCGACGGTTTCCAGCACCTCGGGCACCACGCGGTTGATCGCGTCGGTCCGTTTGCCGATCACTTCCAGGGCGAAGGCGACGTTCTCGTAGACGGTCTTCTGCTGCAACAGGCGAAAGTCCTGGAAGACGGTTCCGATCACCTGACGCAGCTTCGGCACGTGACGACCGCGCAGCTTGTTGACGTGGAACTTCGACACCCGGATGTCGCCGGTGGTCGGGTTCTCCTCGCCGAGCAGCAGCCGCATGAACGTCGACTTGCCGGAGCCCGACGGGCCGATCAGGAAGACGAATTCACCCTTGTCGATTTTGACGTTGACGTCCTCCAACGCCGGACGCGCCGACGCTTTGTACTTCTTACTGACATGGTCCAGGGTGATCATCACGGCACGCCAGTGTAGCCGTGAATTTCGCTGGCAAGCCAAGTCAACTGGCCGGCAGCGGTGAACTAGGCGCCGGCCCGGGTCCGGGCTGCGGTAGCTGAGGCGGCGGTGTGGTGGCGCTCGTGCTGGGGGGACAGAAGGGCGGCGGCAGCAGGCAGGGCAGCTGCGGCAGCTGCACGGGCGGCGTCGTCGTGGTCGTCGTCACCGGCGGTGGGGGCGGTGGTGGCGGCGGCGTGCTCGTCGGCGTCGGCGTGTAGGTGGCGGTGGGCGGCGGCTGCTGCACGCGGCTGCGCGGCACCCAGGTGTAGTTGGGGTCGGGCACGAAACCCGGAGGTACCACTTGCTGCGCCGGCGGCTTGGGCGCCGGCTCCGGACGGTAGGTGTCGTAGACCCACCACACCACGAAGAAAGCGACGATCAACACCAAGGTCGACGTGCGAACTCGCCCGCCGAACATGTAGTGCGGCCAGCGACGGTCCGCATCCGAGTCCTCGCTGCGCTTCTCGAAGATGCTCAGGGTGAACTTCAACGCTTCTGCACCACACCTTGCACGTCATTGTCGATTCGCTCTTCGGCGGCCTGGGCGGCCGGGACCGACGGGTCTTCCACCAGGCCCACCGTCGCGTCCGCCGAGGTCACGATGCCCACACGGGCCAGCGCCCGAATGACCAGGACACGCAGTTGCCGGCCCGCTTCGAACTGCTTGCCGGGCAGGGTCCGGGCCACCAGCCGCAGGGTGACGGTGTCGACTTCGATGCTCTCCACGCCCATCACGGTGGGGGCGTCCAACAGCAATTCGCCCAACACCGGGTTATCCATGGCGCGATCGCATTCCTGGTGCAAGACCTCATTGACCCGGTTCAGGTCGGCGCTCGTGGACACCGGGATGTCCACCACCGCGCGCGCCCAATCCTTGGACAGGTTGACCACCTTGACGATCTGCCCGTTCGGGATGGTCAACACCTCGCCGTCCGGCGAGCGCAGCCGGGTCACCCGCAGCGTCACGTTCTCGACGGTGCCGCTGGCCTCCGTCGCGGAAACGACGGTAAGCGTGACCAGGTCTCCGAATCCGTACTGCCGTTCGGCCAGGATGAAGAAACCGGAGAGCAAGTCTCGCACCAGCTGCTGCGCGCCGAAACCCAGCGCGGCGCCGACCACGGTGGCCGGCGCGACCAGTCCGCCCACCGAGAACTGCAGCACGTCGGCGATCTGCATCATCACCCAGATGCCGATGAGCACCACCGACACCCAGGAGATCACCGACGCCATAGCCTGGCGGTGCTTCGAGGCTTCCGAGCGCACCAGCGCGTCGCTCTCGGCGAAGCCCAGGTTGAGCTGACGGGTCACCTGCTGCGCGACCCAGTTGACGAACCGGGCCGCCAGCACCGCCACGATCAGCACCATCACGATCCGCAGACCGCGGGTGATAATCCATTGCCCGACGTCACCGCGCCAGAAGTCGTGCCAGCCCAGCGCCTTTATCGAGGCGAGAAGAGTTGTGTTAGTCGTCATCTTTTCGGTTGCGCCACCGGATTCCCGCTTCCAGGAACCCGTCGATGTCTCCGTCCAGGACGGCCGCCGGATTGCCGACCTCGTACTCGGTCCGCAGGTCCTTGACCATCTGATAGGGGTGCAGGACGTAGGAGCGCATCTGGTTGCCCCATGAACTGCCGCCTTCGCCTTTCAACGCGTCCAGCTCCGCGCGTTCTTCGGAACGCTTGCGCTCCAACAACTTTGCCTGAAGCACGCGCATCGCCGAGATCTTGTTCTGCAGTTGCGATTTTTCGTTCTGGCAAGTCACGACGATACCCGTTGGGATGTGGGTTAAACGAACCGCCGAGTCGGTGGTGTTCACGGATTGGCCGCCGGGACCGCTGGAGCGGTAAACATCCACGCGCACATCGCCTTCCGGAATGTCGATGTGGTCGGTGGTATCCACCACCGGAAGAACCTCGACTTCGGCGAACGACGTTTGCCGTCGACTTTGGTTGTCAAACGGGCTGATCCGCACCAATCGGTGGGTGCCCTGCTCGACCGACAACGTGCCATACGCGAACGGGGCGTGCACCGCGAAGGTCGCACTCTTGATGCCCGCCTCCTCGGCATAAGAAGTGTCGAACACTTCGACGGGGTACTTGTGCTGCTCGGCCCACCGGATGTACATCCGCATCAGCATCTCGGCCCAGTCGGCGGCGTCCACCCCGCCGGCCCCCGATCGGATGGTGACCAGCGCCTCGCGCTCGTCGTACTCCCCCGAGAGCAGGGTGCGCACCTCGGTCGCCTCTATATCCGCCCGCAGCGCCTTGAGCTCCGCGTCCGCCTCGGCGAGCGCGTCCGCCGCACCCTCCTCGGTCGCCAGCTCGTAGAGCACCGGCAGGTCGTCGAGGCGTCCCCGCAACTCCTCGATCCGCCGCAGCTCCCCTTGGGCGTGTGACAACTCACTGGTCACCCGCTGCGCGCGGGCCTGGTCATCCCACAATTGAGGATCGGACGCCTCGTGTTCGAGCTTCTCGATGCGACTGCGCAGACCGTCCACATCGAGCACCCGCTCCACCGTGGTCAGGGTGGAGTCAAGGGCGGCGATATCGGCTTGACGGTCGGGTTCCACAGCGGACAACGTTACCGGGACCCGCCAAGCGCATCGGCTCCCGGCGAGTGCTCAGGCCACGACCAGCGGTCATGCGTTTAGCATCGAGTCACGATCATGTGCGCCCCGCGCTGCGCGCCGACAGCCCCCGCGCGCTAACCGGGCACGAATAGAAGGTCGAGTATGCGCCCATACCACGTTGCAATCGTCGGCTCCGGACCGTCGGGATTCTTCGCCGCGTCATCCTTGCTGAAGGCGGCCGATGCGTCCGAGGACATCGATGTGGCCGTCGACATGCTGGAAATGCTGCCCACCCCGTGGGGGCTGGTGCGCTCCGGCGTCGCACCCGACCATCCGAAGATCAAGTCGATCAGCAAGCAGTTCGAAAAGACCGCCGAAGATCCCCGCTTCCGGTTCTTCGGCAACGTGGTGGTCGGTGAGCACGTGCAGTCCAGTGAGCTGGCCGAACGCTACGACGCCGTCGTCTATGCCGTCGGTGCGCAGTCCGACCGCGCGCTCAACATCCCCGGGGAGGAGCTGCCGGGCAGTGTCGCCGCCGTCGACTTCGTCGGCTGGTACAACGCGCATCCCAGCTTCGAGGAGGCGACGCCCGACCTTTCGGGCGCCCGCGCCGTGGTGGTCGGCAACGGCAACGTTGCACTCGACGTGGCACGCATCCTGGTCACCGATCCCGACGTGCTGGGCGCCACCGACATCGCCGATCACGCGCTCGAGTCACTGCGGCCGTGCGGCGTCGAGGAAGTGGTGGTCCTCGGCCGGCGCGGACCCCTGCAAACCGCCTTCACCACCCTCGAACTGCGTGAGCTGGGAGACCTCGAAGGCGTCGACGTGATCGTCGATCCCGCCCAGCTGGAGGGCATCACCGACGAGGACGCCGCCGCGGCCGGCAAGACGGCCAAGCAGAACATCAACGTGCTCCGTGGCTATGCACAGCGCGAGCCGCGCCCCGGTCACCGCCGGATCGTGCTGCGTTTCATGACCTCGCCCATCGAGATCAAGGGCGAGGACAGGGTGGAGCGGATCGTGCTGGGCCGCAACGAACTGGTGACCGACGAGAACGGGCGGGTGTCGGCGAAGGACACGGGCGAGCGCGAGGAGTTGCCGGTTCAGCTGGTGGTGCGGTCGGTCGGCTACCGCGGTGTGCCGACACCGGGGCTGCCGTTCGACGAGAAGACGGCGACGATCCCCAACGCCGCGGGCCGGGTGGAGGGTAGCCGCAACGAATACGTCGTCGGTTGGATCAAGCGCGGGCCGACCGGTGTCATCGGCACCAATAAGAAGGACTCCCAGGACACGGTCGACACCCTGCTCGCCGACCTGGACCGCGCGAAAGAAGGCGGCATGGCCGAGTTCCCCGAGGACCACGCCGACAAGTTGGCCGAGTGGCTCGCCTCACGCCAGCCCAAGCTGGTGACCTCGGCGCACTGGGAGATCATCGACCGCCATGAGCGGGCGGCCGGCGAGCCGCACGGCCGCCCCCGCGTCAAGCTGCCCAACCTGGCCGAGCTGCTGCGGATCAGCCACGGCTGATCAGGGGGCGACGGTGGCGAGCAGTTCGGGCGCATCGAGTCCGGTCAGCCGGCGGTGCATGGCCCAGGCGATCCTGGCGGCCTGAACCTTCGCCCGGTCCGCGGCCGGTCCGCGGTACATGTCGTCGACCGTGTCGTGCCAGATGGTGAGCCACCGCAGGAAGTGACGGTTGGACAGCGGGGTGCGCCGGTGAATGTCCCGGTGCGCCTGCAGCGCGCTACCGCGGTAGCGGCCCGCGCGAAACAACACGGTCTCCCAGAAATCGCACATCGTCGGCACGTGCGCGTCCAACCCGACGGCGCGCAGTCCGGCGAACGGCTCGGCCAAAACCTCGTCATTCAGCGCCCGCCCATAAAAGCGGCGCAGCAACGCCTCCACGTCGGCGCGGTCGGTCAGATCCGCACTCGCTTCAGCCATCGCCACACCCCACCCTCATAAGTTGCTGCACCGGATCACCAGCACGGAATGCGCCGCGTTGCAGGCCTGCTCAGCGGCATGAGAGTCGGTGACCAGCAACTGGCCCGCTTCGGAGTGGGCGCGGATGTATTGCTCCACACTGCCCCGCACGATCGCGGACTCCACCCGGACGTCGGGATACAGCCGCGTCCACCGCCCAAGTCGTCGACTCAATTGCGCTTGCGCCGAACGCGTTCCATCGTGCGCGTCCTCGGGGCATACCCAGAGCGCGTGCAGTGTGGCTCCGCGCAGCCTGGCCTCGTCGAACGCGTGCCGCAGCACCATGCCGTTGTCGACGTCGACCACGACGCTGTCGACCTTCGGGGGTGTCGACCGTCTCGCAGGCTGATGGATCACGGCCAGCGGGCACCGGGCAGAGCGGGCCAAGGAGGTTGCTACGGAGGGTTCGCCATGGCAGGCATGGTTCAGCCCGATGGAACCGATACACATCATGGCCGCCGACCTCGACTCCTCGGTCAGCTTGGTCAGCGGCCTCCCGCAAACGATCTCGGTTTCGACCTGGACGGGAACGCCGGTGGCGTCGACGGACCGATGGGCTTCGGCAAGCGCCGTCCGTGCTGCGGCGAGGCGCGTCTCGCACGCGTGCGCGCTGGAGGCGTCCTGCGGATCGACGACGTAGATCAACCGCATTGGGATGTTCCGGCTGGCCGCCTCATCGAGGGCCCACAGTGCCGCCTGCGTCGCCGCCCTCGATCCGTCCACCCCTACGACGACCGCCGGACCTGGATGGCTATTGCTCATCGCGGTCTCCTCTGCTGAGCTGTACGCGGGGAACTTTCACGTCGCTCAGCCACGACGGTATGGCCGGGAACGTCTCTGCCCCAGGGGCATTGGTCCCGAAATCGAGGCCATTGGCCCCTGGGACCAGCGGCGGCGGGAATTGGCGTTCCCACCGCGATGACAAGCGAACACGCTTGAAGACGGGAGACCCGCAGATGGCCGCTCAACAGACCGCTCGACCGACTTCCTCGCAGCCGCTGGTCGGCAAAGGCTGGATTCAGGGCGTCGCCCTGGTGATGATCTTCGGCTTCCTGGTCATGGGCATCCTGGCCTACCGCACGTACTCGGCGTCGATGCCGATGCCGGACAAGGTCGTCAACGAGTCGGGCCAGCTGCTGTTCACCGGCGACGACATCACCCGGGGGCAGGAGCTCTACCAGACGCGCGGCCTCATGGAATACGGCTCGGTGCTGGGGCATGGCGCCTACCTGGGGCCCGACTACACCGCGGAGTACCTGCGAATGGCGACGCAGGACGTGGGCGATCAGCTACGGGCGCAGGGGGTCGCCGATCCGCGTGACCGGGTGGTCACCGAATTCCGCACCAACCGCTACAACGGCAACACCAAGACGTTGGTGTTCACCGACCGGCAGGCCGCGGCGTTCGAGCACATTCAGCGCCACTACGCCGCTTTCTTCGGCGAGAACTCGACGAAATACGGGCTACTGCCCCAGATGATCACCGACAAGGCGCAGATCCACGACCTGACGGCGTTCTTCGCATGGACGGCCTGGGCGGGGGCGGCCGAACGCCCCGGCCACAAGTACAGCTACACCAACAACTGGCCGGCCGAATCGCGCGTCGACAACGGGCCCACCGCGCCGGTGATCGTGTGGTCGGCGCTGTCGCTGATCGCGCTGCTGGGTGGCATCGGCGTCATGTTCGCGGTCTACGGGCGCTGGAGCCAGAAGGTCGGCTGGCACGGGGCGGAGTCGTCCACGCTGTCCTTCCGCCAGCCCGGCGAAGTGAGCCTGACGCCCGCGCAGCGGGCCACGATCTGGTTCTTCGCGATCGTGTCGGTGTTGTTCCTGGCGCAGACGCTGTTGGGCGCGGCGGCCGAGCATTACCGGGCCGACCTGTCGAACTTTTTCGGGCTGGATCTGGCCCGCGTGCTGCCCTACAACCTCGCCCGCACCTGGCATGTGCAACTGTCGCTGTTCTGGACCGCGGCGGCTTTCCTGGCCGGTGGCATTTTCCTGGTGCCGTTCATCGCCCGCCGCGAACCGCGCCGTCAGGGCTTGCTGGCCTACGTGTTGCTGGGCGCGGTCGCGGTAGTGGTGTTCGGATCGCTGATCTGCGAGGCACTCTCGATCTACGGAGTGATCCCGCACGGGCTGCTGTCCCAGCAGTGGGAGTATCTCGACCTGCCGCGGCTGTTTCAGATCCTGCTGATCATCGGCATGTTCGTGTGGATTGCGATCATCTTCCGGGGCATGCGCGCGCGCCTCAAAGGCGAATCGAAGATGAACATGCCGTGGTTGTTCTTCTTCTCCGGGCTGGCGATCCCGGCGTTCTACACCGTCGGGCTATTGGCCAGCAGCGGCACGCATTACACCGTCGCCGAATTCTGGCGGTTCTGGGTGGTGCACCTGTGGGTCGAGGACTTCCTCGAGCTGTTCACCACGGTGATGGTGGCCTACATGTTCGTGTTGCTCGGCGTGGTGCGCGAACGGATCGCGCTGGGCGTGATCTTTCTCGACGTAATCCTGTATTCCGCGGGCGGGGTCATCGGCACCATGCACCACCTGTACTTCTCCGGCACCCCGGTGGAACACATGGCGCTTGGCGCGTTCTTCTCGGCGGCAGAGGTCATTCCGTTGACCTTCCTCACCGTCGAGGCATGGGCGTTCCTGCAGCTGGGTTCGCGACAGCAGTCGGGTGACGCCAAACCCTTCCCGCATCGCTGGGCGGTCATGTTTCTGGTCGCCGTCGGATTCTGGAACTTCCTGGGCGCAGGCATCTTCGGCTTCCTGATCAACCTGCCGATCGTGTCCTACTACCAGATCGGCACCGCACTGACCGCCAACCATGCCCACGGCGCGATGATGGGGGTCTACGGCATGCTCGCCGTCGGCCTGGCCATGTTCGCGTTCCGCTACGTGATCCCGGCCGACAAGTGGCCGGAGAAGTTGGCGCGAACCTCGTTCTGGTGCATGAACATCGGCCTCGCCTGGATGGTGTTCGTGACCCTGCTGCCGCTCGGCGTCCTGCAGCTCTACCACTCGGTCAACGACGGCTACTTCGAGGCGCGCTCCCTGGGCTACATCACCAGGCCCGGCAACGCCGTCCTGGAATGGCTCCGGCTGCCCGGCGACCTCATCCTGATCGTCGGCGGCGTGCTGCCGTTCGTCTGGATCGCCTGGACCGCGCTGCGGCATTTCCGGACGGGCTCGACGGTTCAGGAGTTGCCCGAACATCCGTTGTACGTCGAAGCCCCGACCGAGCCGGACACCAGTGCCGCGGTGTCGGCGAAGGACTGAGCGGTGACTCAACCGGCCGCCTCCGTTTGGCTGATCGCCGGCTATTCCCTTGCCCTGCTGGCCGTCGGCTGGAGTTTCGACTCGATGGCCCGGCGGGCGTCGGCGCGCGCGGCCCGTTGGCGCACAGGCCAATTCACCTACCGGCCCGATCATGACGCCTGGGTGTGCCCGCAGGACCACTGGTTGTGGCCGACTTCGTTCGATCCGCGGCACCGGGTCATGCGATATCGCGCCCAACCGGTGGTGTGTAACAGCTGTCCCGTCAAGTCCAGCTGTACGACGTCCGATCACGGCCGGGAGATCAGCCGCGAGGTGGACCCTTGGCCGCACTCGGACGCTGGGCGGTTCCACCGCGGGATCGCCTGCTGCGTGGCCGCCTTCGGAATCGTGTTGCCGCTGGCCATGTTGGTCGCCAATCACTCGGGCGCCGACGTGTTGGTATTGACGGGCACCATCGGGGTTGTCGCACTGCTCGGCCTGCCGCTGGTCCGCCACCTGTGGAACACCCCGTCCAATGCGCCGGAGCACCTTCCCCACCGCACCGCGCTCGAAGACCAGGCGGCCGCGGCGATCGACAGGTATTCCACTCGCTGGGGCGGCTGGGAAAGCAAGGAGGGCAAGGCAACATGACCACGGTTGTGATCGTCGTCGTCGCTGGGATTGTCACGCTTGCCGTGCTCGCGAGGTGGTCGCTGGCCGTGCTGCGCGAATACGAACGCGGAATCGTCTTCCGGATGGGGCATGTGCGCCCGCTCTACGGTCCCGGGCTTCGTGTCCTCATCCCCTTCCTGGACAAGATGATCCGCGTCGACCAGCGGTTGGTGACGCTCACCATTCCGCCGCAGGAGGTGATCACCCGCGACAACGTGCCGGCCCGGGTCAACGCCGTCGTCATGTTCCAGGTGATGGAGCCGCTGAAAGCGATTCTGGCGGTGGAGAACTACGCGGTGGCGACCTCCCAGATCGCCCAGACCACGCTGCGTTCGCTGCTCGGCCGGGCGGACTTGGACACCCTGCTGGCACACCGGGAGGACCTCAACAGCGACCTGCGCACGATCATCGAAAAGCAGACCGAACCTTGGGGAGTGCAAGTCCGCGTCGTGGAGATCAAAGACGTCGAGATTCCCGAGTCGATGCAGCGGGCGATGGCCCGCGAAGCGGAGGCCGAACGGGAACGCCGCGCGAAAGTCATCAACGCCCGCGGGGAACTGCAGGCCTCCGAAGAGCTACGTGAAGCGGCGGAGACGCTCTCGAAGAGCCCCGCCTCGCTGCAATTGCGTTACCTGCAAACGCTGTTGGAACTGGGGGCAGACCAGAATTCGACCGTCGTCTTCCCGCTGCCGGTGGACATCATCACGCCGTTCTTGCGACACCCCGAGGCGCTACAGGGCATCGTCGACAACTTCAACAATCGCCGGTGACAGGCGAGCGCCACTTGCGGTGATGGCGCGCCCGCCCGTCGTACGGAGCTATACCGGGGGCGGCTCGGACGGTGCGAACCGCCAGTTGTCCGGATTCTTCGGCGAGTACACCACCGGAAACAACTGGCCCATGGTGGGCCACTGCTCGACGTCGACGGCCATGCGCTGATACACGGCGTGTTCGCTGACGGTGGGCCCGTTGATCACGCCGGATATCGTGACGAACTGTTCACCGGTGGCGTCCGGGCGTGGACTCACACCGGTGACCAGCAACGTACCGTTCAGCACATCGCCGCGGGGGCCGCGCGGCAGGAACCGCTGGGCTAGAGCGACCGCCAAGACGGCCACCAACAGGAACAGCACGCCGAATTCCCACACGCCGCCATGGTAGGGCCGTGATAGGACTGCGTCATGAGCCGGGACGATCTGACGTTGGCGCTGACGCTGGCCGACCGCGCCGACACGCTGACGTCGGCGCGGTTCGGAGCCCTCGACCTGCGCGTTGACACCAAGCCGGACCTGACCCCGGTCACCGACGCCGACCGCGCGGTGGAGACCGAGCTGCGGGAGACGCTGGGCCGCGAGCGGCCGCACGACAGCATCGTCGGCGAGGAGTTCGGCGGAACCACCACTTTCACCGGGCGCCAGTGGATCATCGACCCCATCGACGGCACCAAGAACTTCGTGCGCGGCGTGCCGGTCTGGGCCAGTCTCATCGCACTGCTCGAAGATGGTGTGCCCACGGTCGGCGTCGTCAGCGCCCCCGCCCTGCAGCGCCGGTGGTGGGCGGCGGACGGCGAGGGCGCCTTCGTCGCGGTCAACGGCGCGCCGCCCCGCCGGCTCTCGGTTTCGTCTGTCACACAATTGGATTCGGCCAGCCTGTCGTTCTCCAGCCTGTCCGGTTGGGCGCAACGTGGCCTACGGGAACGCTTCATCTCGCTGACCGACGCCGTGTGGCGGGTGCGCGCCTTCGGCGATTTCCTCTCCTATTGCCTGGTGGCCGAGGGGGCGATCGACATCGCCACCGAACCGGAGGTGTCCGTCTGGGACCTCGCGGCCCTCGACATCCTGGTGCGCGAGGCGGGCGGGACGCTCACCGGCCTGGACGGCGTCGCGGGGCCGCACCGCGGCAGCGCGGTGGCAACCAACGGGCCGCTGCACGAACTCGTACTTCGCGCTCTCGATGCCGGCGGTCTGTGAATTAGTTAACAACTGTTCTCTGTTATCTTACTCCGGAGTAAGATAGGCTTATTCGCACTGCCCCGACTACTACAGGCTGCCGACATGACCGACACTGGTTCCGGTTCAACACAGAGTTCGAAATCCGCCCGCTCGCGTCGCAAACGCAAAGACCAGCAGAGCGGGATCGGGCTGCAACCCCACAAGCGCACCGGCGTCGACATCGCCATCGCGCTGCTCACCCCGCTGATGGGCCAGGAATTCCTGGACAAGTACCGGCTGCGCGATCCGGTCAACCGGGGGCTGCAGTACGGCACGAAGACTGTCTTCTCCACCGCCGCCGCCGCGTCCCGCGAGTTCAAGCGGCTGCAGAACCTGCGCGGCGGACCGACCCGGCTGAAGTCGAGCGGCAAGGACTACTTCGACCTGACCCCCGACGACGACCAGAAGATGATCGTCGAGACGCTCAGCGAATTCGCCGAGGAGGTACTGCGGCCCGCGGCGCACGACGCCGACGAGGCGGCGACCTACCCACCGGACCTGATCGCCAAGGCAGCGGAGTTGGGCATCACCGCGATCAACATCCCCGAGGACTTCGACGGCATCGCCGCGCACCGCTCCAGCGTGACCAACGTGCTGGTGGCCGAGGCGCTCGCCTACGGCGACATGGGTCTCGCGTTGCCGATCCTGGCCCCCGGGGGCGTGGCCGCCGCGCTGACCCACTGGGGCAGCGCGGACCAGCAGGCCACCTATCTGCACGAGTTCGCCGGCGAGAACGTCCCCCAGGCCTGCGTCGCGATCGCCGAGCCGCAACCGCTCTTCGACCCCACCCGCCTGAAGACCACCGCGGTGCGGACGCCGAGCGGCTATCGCCTCGATGGCGTGAAGTCGTTGGTCCCGGCGGCGGCCGACGCTGAGTTGTTCGTCGTCGGAGCGCAGCTGGAGGGGCGGCTCGCGCTGTTCATCGTCGAGTCGTCGACGAAAGGCCTTACCGTCAAGGCGGATCCGAGCATGGGCATCCGAGCGGCGGCCCTGGGCCACGTCGAGCTGTCCGGCGTGACCGTCCCGCTGAGCGCGCGGCTGGGCGAGGACGAGGCAACCGATGACGACTACTCGGAGGCCATCGCGCTGTCCCGGCTGGGCTGGGCGGCGCTGGCGGTGGGCACCTCCCACGCGGTGCTCGACTACGTCGTGCCCTACGTGAAGGAGCGCGAGGCCTTCGGCGAGCCGATCGCGCATCGTCAGGCCGTGGCGTTCATGTGCGCCAACATCGCGATCGAGCTGGACGGGCTGCGACTGATCACCTGGCGCGGCGCGGCGCGGGCCGAACAGGGCCTGCCCTTCATTCGCGAGGCGGCGCTGGCCAAGCGGCTGGGCGCCGACAAGGGCATGCAGATAGGCCTGGACGGCGTGCAGTTGCTCGGCGGCCACGGCTTCACCAAAGAACACCCGGTCGAGCGTTGGTATCGCGACCTGCGGGCCATCGGCGTCGCCGAGGGCGTCGTAGTCATCTAACACGAGCTGAAAGTTCAACCATGGCAATCAATCTGGAACTGCCCCGCAAGCTGCAAGCGGTCGTCGTGAAGACCCATCAGGGCGCGGCGGAGCTGATGCGGCCGATCGCGCGCAAGTACGACCTCAAGGAGCACGCCTACCCGGTCGAACTCGACACGCTGTACAACCTGTTCGCCGGCGCCTCGGAATCGATCGAATTCGCCGGGGCCGACAACCTGGGCGATGAAAACCAAGACAGGGACCAAAACCACAACGGCGCCAACATGGCCGCCCTGCTGCAGACGTTGGAGGCCTGCTGGGGCGACGTCGCGATGATGTTGTCGGTCCCCTATCAGGGCTTGGGCAACGCGGCCATCTCCGCCGTCGCCACCGAAGAACAGCTGGAACGCCTGGGCAAGGTGTGGGCGGCGATGGCCATCACCGAACCGGGCTTCGGCTCTGACTCGGCGGCGGTATCGACCACCGCCAAGCTGGACGGCGACGAGTACGTGATCAACGGCGAAAAGATCTATGTCACCGCCGGTTCGCGCGCCACCCACATCGTGGTGTGGGCCACGCTGGACAAGTCGCAGGGGCGCGCGGCGATCAAGTCGTTCATCGTCCCGCGCGAGCACCCCGGCGTCACGGTCGAACGGCTCGAACGCAAGCTCGGCATCAAAGGCTCCGACACCGCGGCGATCCGGTTCGACAACGTCCGCATCCCCAAGGAGAATCTGCTGGGGAACCCGGAAATCGAAGTCGGCAAAGGCTTTTCCGGCGTGATGGAGACGTTCGACAACACCCGGCCGATTGTGGCCGCCATGGCCATCGGCGTCGGGCGCGCCGCCCTGGAGGAAATCCGCAAGATCCTCACCGAGGCCGGGGTGGAGATCTCCTACGACAAACCGTCACACGCCCAGAGCGCCGCGGCGGCCGAGTTCCTGCGGATGGAGGCCGACTGGGAGGCCGCCTACCTGCTGGCGCTACGTGCGGCGTGGCAGGCCGACAACAAGATCCCCAACTCCAAAGAGGCGTCGATGAGTAAGGCCAAGGCCGGCCGCATGGCCAGCGACGTCACCCTCAAAACGGTTGAATTGGCTGGCACCGCAGGCTATTCCGAGCAATCAATGCTGGAGAAGTGGGCGCGCGACTCCAAGATCCTGGACATCTTCGAGGGCACCCAGCAGATCCAGCAGCTGGTGGTCGCCCGCCGCCTGCTTGGCCTGTCGTCGGCCGAGCTCAAATAGCCCCCGGTCCGCGCCGAACGTGCAACCATGGCGGGAATTCGGCGATTTCTTCGCCCTGAGTGCACGTTCGGCGAAACTTAGGCGCCGACCGCGTTCAGCCGCTCGCGCACGTCGCCGTCGAGTTCGATGGACGCGGCGTCCAGGTTCTCCTCGAGGTGTCGCACCGACGACGTCCCCGGGATCAGCAGCACGTTGGGCGCCAGGCTCAGCGTCCACGCCAACGCCACCTGCGCCGGCGTACGCCCCAGCCGCTCGGCGGCGTCGACGACGAGTTGGTGAGTGAGCACCGGGTTGGGTCGCATGAAGGCGGCCCCGAGGGGGAAGAACGGAACGAACGCGATCCCGCGCGCGGCACACTCGGCCAGCACCGGCGCCGAATCGCGCTGAACCAGGTTGAACGCGTTTTGCACGCAGGCGATTTCGGTGCGCTCGCACGCATGCAGCAGGTGTTCGCGGTTGACATTGCTCAGCCCGATGCCGCCGATCAGCCCCTCGTCACGGGCTTCGATCATGACCGACAGCTGGTCGTCGAACAGCTGATCCGGCCCGTCGCTTTCGAACACGCGCAGGTTGACCACGGCCAGCTGCTCGACACCGAGGGCCCGCAGGTTCGTCTCGATGTCGCGGCGCAAGTCCGCCGGCGCGTCGACCGGCAGCCAGCCGCCGCTGCCGTCGCGACGCCCGCCCACCTTGCTCACCAGCGCCAGGTTCTCCGGATAGGGATGCAGCGCCTCGCGGATGAGTTCATTGGCCACGTCGGGACCGTAGAACTGGGCGGTGTCGATGTGGTCGACGCCGAGTTCGACCGCCCGCCGCAGCACGGCCAGCGCCTCACCGCGGTCGCGGGGCGGACCGAACGCGTTCGGGCCCGGCAACTGCATGGCGCCGAAGCCCACCCGGGAGACCG
The DNA here is from genome assembly GCF_001666835.1 of Mycobacterium sp. E3251. Taxonomy (GTDB): domain Bacteria; phylum Actinomycetota; class Actinomycetes; order Mycobacteriales; family Mycobacteriaceae; genus Mycobacterium. The sequence continues at coordinate 70,583 of NZ_LZJF01000122.1, forward strand.
AAAAGCGACCAAGTGGAAAGGAATCCATACCGTGAGGTTAGCGTCGGGGGATGGACACGTTTCAAGCGCTCGTCGCTCGCGAAGATGGTGACCGGATAACCGCGTCGGTCGAGACCTTGAGCCCCTCCGACCTGCCGCCCGGTGAGGTGACGATCCGGGTGCTCTATTCAAGCGTCAACTACAAGGACGCGCTGGCGCTGACCCCCGGCGGCGGCGTGGTGCGCAGCTACCCCGTGGTGCCGGGCATCGACCTGACCGGTGAGGTAGTCGAGTCGCAATCACCCGACTTCAACGTCGGCGAGAAGGTGCTGGCCCACGGGTACCAGATCGGCACCGGACACCACGGCGGCTACGCCGAATACGCGCGGCTGCCGGGCGACCAGGTCGTCGCACTCGGCTCGTTGAGCCCGCACGAGGGCGCCGCGATCGGCACCGCCGGCTTCACCGCCGCGATGAGCGTGCAGGCGTTGATCGACCGGGGCATCGAACCCGGCGCCGGGTCGGTGGTCGTCACCGGCGCCTCCGGTGGTGTCGGCTCGGTCAGCGTGGACCTGCTGGCCGCCAAGGGCTATCGGGTGGTCGCCTCGACCGGCAAGGAGGAGGCGGCCGGGCTGCTGAAAGAGCTTGGCGCCGCGGAGGTTATCGGGCGGCTGCCGGAAGACCCCGACGCCAAACCGCGGCCGCTGGCCAAGGCGCGCTGGGCGGCCGCGGTCGACTGCGTCGGCGGCGCGACCCTGGCCGACGTGCTCAGCGCCGTCGACTACGGCGGTGCGGTGGCCTGCAGCGGCCTCACCGGTGGCCCGGGATTGAAGACCACGGTGATGCCGTTCATCCTGCGCGGCATCGCGCTGCTCGGGATGGATTCGGTGCAGATGCCGATCGGCCCGCGCCGCAAACTGTGGGCGCTGCTGGGCGATTCGTTGCGCCCGCGTCATGTCGACGCACTCACCAGCGACGTCGACATCAGGGATGTGGTCGATGTGCTGGATCGGGTGCGCGCCGGCAAGTTCACCGGGCGGGCGGTGGTGCGGGTCGCCGGCGGATTCTGAGCCGGCAGTAGGCTGACCGACCATGCGAGCTGCACGGGTGATTCGGCTGGACGGTCCGGACGCGATCGAGGTGGCGGAGATCGACGAACCGTCGGGTGACGGCGTGGTCGTGGATGTGTACGCCGCCGGTGCCGCCTTCCCCGACGCCCTACTGACGCGGGGCCTGTACCAGTACCGCCCCGAGCCGCCGTTCGTGCTGGGAGCCGAGATCGCGGGGGTGGTGCGTTCGGCGCCGGACGGCGCACACGTGCAGGCCGGCGACCGGGTCGTCGGACTGACGATGCTGTCCGGCGGCATGGCCGAGGTCGCGATCCTGCAACCCGACCGGGTGTTCAAGCTCCCCGACAACGTCGGTTTCGAGGCGGGCGCCGGCCTGCTGTTCAACGACCTCACGGTGTACTTCGCCCTGACCGTGCGTGGCCGGCTGGCCCAGGGCGAGACGGTGCTGGTGCACGGCGCGGCCGGCGGCATCGGAACATCGACGCTGCGGCTGGCATCGCTGCTCGGGGCGTCGCGCACCATCGCGGTCGTCAGCACCGAACAGAAGGCGGACGTCGCGACCGCCGCCGGGGCCACCGACGTGGTGCTGGCCGACGGGTTCAAGGACGCGGTCAAGGAGCTCACCGGCGGCCGCGGCGTCGACGTCGTGCTCGACCCGGTCGGCGGCGACCGGTTCACCGACTCGCTCCGCTCGCTCGCCCCGGGCGGGCGGCTGCTGGTCGTCGGCTTCACCGGCGGCGACATTCCCACCGTCAAGGTGAATCGGTTGCTGCTCAACAACATTGACGTGGTAGGCGTGGGCTGGGGCGCCTGGACGGCGACGCATCCGAACGCGCTGGCCGAGCAGTGGGCCGGACTGGAGAAGTTGCTTGCCTCGGGTCGGCTGGCTCCCCCCGACCCGGAGGTCTACCCCCTGGACGACGCCGCCGCCGCGGTCGCGTCCCTGGAGAACCGCACCGCCAAAGGCAAGGTCGTGGTGCGCGTCCGCGACTGACGCGATGGGCCGAACCGGCCGCGCCCGGTCGTGTGACATTCGCAGGATTCGATAGCGCGGGCGATATCAAATCCCGGTACCGGGCATGGTCCGCCCTTGTGCAGGCCCGGAACAAAAAGTAATGTCACTTTCAGTTTTAGCCGCCGCAGCCGGGAGTCAGCCATGGAATCCTTCGTCCACTTGCGAAAAGGGAAAACGCCACGCCGCCTGCACGCCGACCTGGACGGGCTGAAGGACGACGAGCTGGGCCGGGGCGGATTCACCGGCCGCACGGCGAACCTCTACCGCCGCCACGACCCCACCGCCTACCGGTCGGTCGGCCCGCTGCGCCCCGTCGACGTGCTGGCCGGTGAGCTCAAGCCCAGCGACGCCACCGACGCCAACGGCGCTCCCCTGCTGATGTTCAGCAACGCCGACTGCCGAATCCTGTTGAGCCGCCGCCACGAGCCGATGCCGTTCTACGCCCGCCATGTCGACGGGGACCTGCTGTGCTTCGTCCACCAGGGTGCCGGCCTGCTCGAAACGGAGTTCGGGCCGCTGCGCTACCGCGACGGCGACTGGGTCTACATCCCGAAGGCCTGCACCTGGCGCCAGGTGCCGGACAGCGAGACGACGATGCTGATGATCGAGGCGACCGACGAGTTCCGGGTTCCGCCACCCGGGCCGCTGGGTCGCCACTTCCCGTTCGACCCGTCGCAGGCCACCATTCCCGAACCGGCGCCCATCGACGACGACGGCAGGGACGAGTACGAGGTCCGGCTCGTCCATGATGGTGGCCCCACAACGCTGTTCTACCAACACAATCCGCTCGACATCGAAGGCTGGCGCGGCGACAACTTTCCGTTCACGTTCAACATCGCCGACTACAACGTGGTCACCTCCGACAGCGTCCACCTGCCGCCGACGGTCCACCTGTTCATGCAGGCCACCGGCGTCTACGTGATGAACTTTTTGCCGAAGCCCGCGGAAGGCGTCTCCGGCACCGAACGCACACCCTGGTATCACCGCAATGTCGACTACGACGAGATCGCCTTCTTCCACGGCGGCTCGCTCTACGGCATTCCGATGCCGCCCGGCCTGATTTCCCATGCGCCGCAAGGCGTCCACCACGGCGCACCGGAGAAGGCGCGGGAACGGGCGCGCCGCAAGTTCGACGAGTACTCCCGCGTCGATTGGCAAGTGATCGCCGTCGACACCCGCCGGCGTCTGACCCCGTCGGCCGAGGTGCTGGCGCACGACCTAGGACAACACTGAGCATGACGACCCGCCACGAATACGAACGCATCCCCTATCTCGTTGCCTTCCAGAACAGTTCCGGCGTCCGCGACGTGTACGGCGGCCTGGCCGAGATCACCGTGCTGGAGAGCTACCTGCTCAAGCCCATAGACAAGCCGTCGGACACCGTGCTCGTCTTCATGCACCCGATCGGCGGCGGGGCCTATTTGCCGATGATCAACGCGCTGGCCCGGGCCGGCCATCATGTCATCTACTGCAACAGCAGGTTCCGCGGCACCGACTCGGCGCTGCTGATGGAGAAGGTGGTCGAGGATCTCGGCGAGTGCATCAAGGACGCCAAGAAGCGGCTGGGTTACCAGAAGGTGGTGCTGGCCGGGTGGAGCGGCGGCGGCTCGTTGTCGATGTTCTACCAGCAGCAGGCCCAGCACCCCACCATCACCTCGAGCCCGTCCGGCGACGGCCCCGACCTGACCGCCCTGGACCTGCCCGCCGCCGACGGAATCATGCTGTTGGCGGCGCACATCAGCCGGCACGGCACGCTCACCGAATGGCTCGACGCGTCGATCCTCGACGAATCCGACCCCACCAAGCGCGATCCCGAGTTGGACCTGTACAACCCGGACAACCCGAACCAGCCGCCCTACACCCAGGAATTCCTGGCCCGCTACCGCAACGCGCAGATCGAACGCAACCGGCGCATCACCGCGTGGGTCAAGGACAAACTCGCCGAACTGCGGGCCGCCGGACGTCCGGACGAGGAGTTCTGTTTCGTCGTGCACGGCACCATGGCCGACCCGCGTTGGCTGGACCCGACCGTCGATCCCAACGAACGCACCCCGGGAACGTGTTACCTGGGGGATCCTCAGGTAGTGAACATGAGCCCGGTCGGGTTGGCGCGCTTCTCCACGTTGCGCGGCTGGCTCTCGCAATGGAGTTACGACGAGGCCCGCGGCGACGGGGTGGCCTGCGGCGCCGACATCGCAATCCCCGCGCTGGTCATCGGCAACCTTGCCGACGACGCCTGCACGCCCAGCCACACCCGGCGGCTCTACAACGCGATCGGCCATCACGACAAGGAGATGCACGAAATCCCCGGCGCCACCCACTATTACGCGGGCCTCGATCAGCGCGACAAACTGCGCGCTGCCGTCGACATCGTCACCGACTGGCTGGTCCGCCACGACTTCGCGGACAAAGAATGAGCGCGGCGGCGGGGCCGCTGGACGGCATCCGGGTGCTCGAACTGGGCACTCTGATCGCGGGCCCCTTCGCCGGGCGGCTACTCGGCGACATGGGCGCCGACGTCATCAAGGTGGAACCCCCCGGCGCCCCGGACCCGTTGCGCACCTGGGGCCAGGCCGAGCTCGACGGGCAGCACGTCTTCTGGACGGTGCACGCGCGCAACAAGAGAGCGATCACCCTCGACCTGCGCCGGCCACGTGGCCGCGAACTGTTCTGCGGCCTCGTCGAGAAGTCCGACATCATCGTGGAGAACTTCCGCCCGGGGACGCTGGAGAAATGGGACCTGGGTTACGACGTGCTGAGCGCCCGCAACCCGGGAATCATCCTGGTTCGGGTCTCGGGATACGGCCAGACCGGCCCCGACGCGCACAAGGCGGGATATGCCTCGGTGGCCGAGGCGGCCAGCGGGCTGCGCTATCTCAACGGTTTCCCGGGCGGCCCGCCGCCCCGGCTCGCACTCTCGCTGGGTGACACCCTGGCCGGCATGTTCGGCGCGCAAGGAGCGATGGCGGCGTTGTACCGTCGCAGCATCACCGGACGCGGCCAGGTGGTGGACGTCGCGCTGACCGAATCCTGTTTGGCCGTCCAGGAATCCACCATCCCCGACTATGACCTGAGCGGTGTGGTGCGCGGGCCTTCGGGCACCCGGCTGGAGGGCATCGCGCCTTCCAACATCTATCGCAGCGCCGACGGCTCGTGGGTGGTGATCGCCGCCAACCAGGACACCGTCTTCGCCCGGCTGTGCAAGGCGATGGGGCGCCCGGAGCTGGCCGCCGACGACCGGTTCGCCACGCACGGCGCGCGCGGCCGCAATCAGGATGAGCTCGACGAGATCATCGGCGCCTGGGCCGCGGAACGCCAGCCCGGCGACATCATCGAAACCCTCAGCGCCGCAGGGGTGATCGCCGGGCCGATCAACACGGTCGCGGAGGTGGTCAACGACCCGCAGCTGCGCGCCCGCGGCATGCTGGTCGAACATTTCGATGAACGGCTCGGCCGGGACGTCCTGGGGCCGGGCATCGTGCCGGTGCTGTCGGAATCGCCGGGCCGCGTGCGCAACGCCGGGCCCGCCCGCCCGGGCCAGCACAACGACGACGTCTACATCGGGCTGCTCGGCAAGACCGCTGCGGAGCTCGAGGAGTTACGGGCCGAGGAGGTGGTATGACGCACGTGCAAATCCGCGAGGTGGCGCTGCGCGACGGCCTGCAGATGGAAACACCGATTCCGTTGTCTGCCAAGCTCGAACTGCTGGCCGCGGTCGCCGCGACCGGGGTCCGCGAGGTGGAGGCCACGGCGTTCGTCTCGCCGTCGAAGGTGCCGTCGATGGCCGACGCCGCCGAGCTTGCGGCCCACCTGCACGACTACCCCGACATCGAGTTCTCCGCCTTGGTGGCCAGTCCGAACGGAGCCAAGCGGGCCGTTGCGGCGGGGCTGCGCTCGATCGAGTACGTGGTCGCCGCCGACGACACGTTCAGTCAGGCGAACGTCGGGCGGACCAGCGCCGAGGCCACCAAGGCGATCGACGAGATCGTCGCGATCGCGCACGGCGCAGACGTCACCGTCGAAGTGATCATCGCCACCGCGTGGGACTCGCCGTTCGAGGGTCCCACCCCGCCCGAGCGCGTGCTCGACATCGCCGCGGCCGCCCGCGAACGCGGCGCCGACCGCCTGTCCATCGCCGACACGATCGGCACCACCACCCCGGGGCGCGTGAGTTCGCTGATCGCACAACTGCGTCCGGTGATCGGCGACCTGCCGCTGGGCGGGCATTTCCACAACACCCGCGGCTCCGGTCTGGCCAGCGCCTACGCCGCGGTCGGGTCCGGGGTGACCCGGCTGGATTCCTCGGTCGGCGGGCTGGGCGGCTGCCCGTTCGCGCCGGGTGCCACCGGCAACATCGCCACCGAGGACCTGGTCTACCTGCTGCGCGACAGCGGCATCGACGTCGACGTCGACCTGCAGGCCGCCATCGCCGCGGCCGACGTCGCCAAATCCGTTGTCGGCCATGACCTGCCGAGCGCCCTGCTGCGGGCCGGCGACCGGATGCGGGCCTGATGCCCGCGCCGCAGGCGCGCACCGCGAAGGGCCGCCAGACCAGGCAGGCCATCGAGCTGGCCGCCCGGAAGCTGTTCGCCGAGCGCGGCTTTCACGGGACCACGCTGGCCGACATCACGTCGGCGGCCGGCAAGTCGCCCGCGGTGTTCTACCGGTACTTCGCCGACAAGGAAGAACTGCTCGCCGCCCTCGCCGAGTCCTTCCTGCACGATGTCGTGACACCGTCGGGGCTGAGCCTCGAGTTACCGGACTCTGCGGAGGACGACGCCTTCTTCACCTCGGTGGTCACCGGGTACTGGAACATGTTCAAGCAGAACATCGGCATCATGATCGCCGTGGCCCAGCTGGCCGCCACCCAGCGACGCTTCGCGGCCGTGCAGAACGAATTCCGCCGCTTCGGCATGGACATCGTCGCCGCGTCGGTCCGCCGCGCCCAGGAGCAGGGCTACGGAACCGAGCTCGACCCGCAACACACCGCGGCGGCCATCGCCCTGCTGTTCGAGAACTTCACCACCGTCTTCGTCGGCCCCTCCAACCTGGGCATCAAGATCAGCGACTCCGACGCCATCGCCACCCTGTCGACGATCTGGAAGAAAACCCTCTACGGCGCGTAAGCCCTTGCAAAGGAGAAAACTGTGGATTTCACACTCCCCGAACACCTTCCGGGCCTGCTCGCTCAAATGGACGAGTTCATCGAGACGGAGATCAAACCGCTGGAGCGCGACCACATCCAGTACTTCGACAAGCGCCGCGAACACGCCCGCACCGACTGGGACAACGACGGCATCCCGACGCGCGAATGGGAGGATCTGCTCGCCGAGATGCGCAGGCGGGCCGACAAGGCGGGCTGGCTGCGGTACGGGCTGCCGACGTCGCTGGGCGGCCGGGACGGCACCAACGTCGACATGGCCGTCATCCGGGAGCACTTGGCGCACAAGGGCCTCGGCCTGCACAACGACCTGCAGAACGAGTCCTCGATCGTCGGCAACTTCCCGCAGGTGATCATGATGGAGCGGTTCGGCACCGACGAGCAGCGACGGCTCTGGTCCGAAGCGCTGATCACTGGGGAACGTTCGATGGCGTTCGGACTGACCGAGCCCCAGCACGGCTCGGACGCGACGTGGCTGGAGACGCGCGCGCAGGCCGACGGCGACGGGTGGGTGATCAACGGCGCCAAGCGGTTCAACACCGGGGTGCACCGCGCGACCCACGACCTGGTGTTCGCGCGCACCTCCGGTGAGCCGGGCCAGGCGCGGGGCATCACGGCGTTCCTGGTGCCGACCGATGCGCCCGGGTTCACCGTCCCCTACTACTGGTGGACGTTCAACATGCCGACCGACCACGGCGAAGTCCAGTTGACCGACGTCCGGGTGCCCGCCGATGCGGTGCTCGGCGAGGTCGACCGCGGTCTGGAGGTCGCGCAGACGTTCCTGCACGAGAACAGGATTCGGCAGGCGGCCAGCAGCCTGGGCGCGGCCCAGTACTGCATCGACCGCGCCGCCGAATACGCCGGCAACCGGACCGTTTTCGGCAAACCGCTGTCGGTCAACCAGGCCGTGCAATGGCCGCTGGCCGAATTGCAGACCGAAGCGCAGATGGTGCGGCTGCTGGTGGCCTATGCCGCCTGGCATCTGGACCGCGACCACCACATGGAGGTCTCGGACAAGGTGTCGATGGCCAACTACCGCGCCAACCGACTCGTCTGCGACGCCGCCGACCGGGCCATGCAGATCTTCGGTGGCCTCGGCTACAGCCGGCACGAGCCGTTCGAGCACATCTATCGCCATCACCGTCGCTACCGGATCACCGAGGGAGCGGAGGAGATCCAGATTCGCCGGGTGGCGCAGCGGCTGTTTAAGTTTGGCAAGTGACATCGACCGAGCAGTTGGCCCCACAGCTCGCCGCGGTGCTGGCGCCGGTCCTCGGTGCCGATGTCGCGGTTGAGAACCTGCGCGCGTTGACCGGCGGCGCCAGCCGCTCCACGTGGGCCTTCGACGCCGTCGCCGGCGAGCGACGCCACGCGCTGATCCTGCGCACCGGCGCGCCCGACGACGTGCACGCCGGCATGGAGCTGGAGGCACGCGCCCAGGCCGCCGCCGCGGCGGCCGGCGCACCCGTCCCCCACGTCCTCATCGCCGACGATTCGCCTGCCGCCCTGGGCAATCCGTTTCTGATCTGCGACGAGATCGCGGGCGAGACGATCGTCCGGCGAATTCAGCGTCAGCTCGACGCCGCGGGCGGGCAAGCGGCCCGCGGGGAGCTGCTACGGCAATGCGCGCAGGCCCTGGCGGCCATCCACCGCGCCGACCCGGACATTCCCGGTCTAACCCGCGAGGATCCGCTGACGCAGTGGCGCGAGCGGCTCGACGCCATGGGTGACACCACGGCCACCTTCGAATGGGCGTTTCGCTGGCTGGGCGCCAACCGGCCCGAGCCGTCGGCGGACGTTTTGGTGCACGGGGACTACCGGATGGGAAACCTCATCGTCGACGGGTCCTGCCTCGCCGCCGTCCTCGACTGGGAACTGGTACACCGCGGCGACCCGTACGACGACCTCGCCTGGTTCTGCATCCGCGCCTGGCGCTTCGGGGCCCCGGCCAGCCTCGGCGCCGGCGGCCTCGGCAGCATCGAAAGCCTCCTGCGCGACTACGAGCAGGCCGGCGGGACCGGCGTCGACCGGCGGGCCTTTCACTGGTGGCTGGTGCTGGCCACGCTGCGATGGGGCGTCATCTGCCGCTACCAGGCGGAGCGGCACCTGACCGGTCAGTTCCGCTCGGTGGAGCTGGCCACGATCGGCCGGCGCGTGTGCGAGACCGAATGGGACCTGCTGGACCTACTCGAAGGAGCGCCGGGCGACGATGCGCGCCGCGCAGCGGCGCTAGGAGAAGCCAGGCAATCGGGGGACCTCTGATGATCGGCCCGTACGGCCGCCCGCTCGCCGCCGAACTGGTGGCCGCGGTGGCCGAATTCCTGGAGACCGACGTTCGGGCCGCGACCAGCGGGCAGGTCAACTTCCACGCCAGGGTGGCCGCCAACGCGCTGCGCATCGTCGAGCGCGAACTGCTCGACGAGAGCGAGGCCGAATCCGCTGCTGCGCTGGCCGAGCTCGGGTTCGCCGACGAGGAGGAGCTGGCCGCCGCGATCCGGGCCGGCGCGATGGACGGCCGGGCCATGGAGGTCACCGCCTGCCTGCGCACCCTGGTGCGCCGCCGGCTGGCAGCGGCCCACCCCGGATACGACGACGAAGACACCGAAGAATAGGAGCGAGCATGGCCGGTGCGAGCCCGGAAATCGTTGCCGACGCGGCAGACCGCCTATTCGCGGCGATCGAAAAGGGCGACTTCGCGGCGGTTGACCGGATGTGGAGCGACGACATCGCGGTGTGGCGAGTCGGCGCGCGGCGCGATGACGGCAAGGCCCGCGCGCTGCGGGTCATCGACTGGTTCATCACCGCGACCACCGAACGCCGTTACGAGATCCTGGACCGGCGGTTCTTCGAGGGCGGCTTCGTCCAGCAGCACATCCTGCACGCCACCGGTCGTGCCGGCCAATCGATCTCGATGCGGGTCTGCATCGTGATCAGGGTGGGCAGCGACGGCCGGCTCGACCGGATCGACGAGTACTTCGACCCCGCCGAGATCGCGCCGTTGATGGACTAGGCGTTAGATTCGCCACGAGAGATGGGGGTGCAGATGACGACTTTGGAAACGCTTCTGAACGATCCCGACCTGGCCGGCGTATGGACCCTCGTCCCCGACCGCTCGGAGATCACCTTCAAGGTCAGAAATATGTGGGGCCTGCTGAACGTCAAGGGCCGCTTCACCGAATTCAGCGGTGACGGCCAACTGACGGCGAAGGGGGCGGTTTTCGGCCGGCTCGACGTCCGCACCGCCTCCCTGGACACCGGGATCGGCCGTCGTGACAAGCACCTGCGCTCGGCCGACTTCTTCGACGTCGAGCGCTTCGGTGAAATCAGCGTCGTCGTCACCGCGGTCCACCCGACCAAAGGCAAGGCCGCAGACCTCCGCGCCGCCTTCACCATCAAGGGCATCACCGCGCCGCTGCCCCTGCCCGCCACGATCACCGAGCTCGATGACGGCTCGATCCGGATCGCCGGGGAAACCAAGGTGGACCGCACCCAGTTCGACCTGGGCTGGAACCGGCTCGGCATGATCGGCTCGACGGCGAAGGCGGCGGCCGAAGCCGTCTTCGTGCGGGCTGCCCAGTGAAGCCGGTGCGACACCAGTAGCATCTGCACCGTGTCGGACTCCAGCCCCGAATCCAGCGTTGCCCTGCGGATCCTGGTCTACAGCGATAACGCCAAGACCCGCGAACAAGTCATCCGGGCGCTGGGCAAGCATCTGCATCCGGACCTGCCCGAGCTGACCTACCTCGAGGTGGCGACCGCCCCGATGGTGGTACGCCAGATGGACGAGGGCGGCATCGACTTGGCCATTCTCGACGGGGAAGCCACCCCCACCGGCGGCATGGGAATCGCCAAACAGCTCAAAGACGAACTCGCCACGTGCCCACCGATCCTGGTGCTCACCGGCCGCCCGGACGACGCCTGGCTGGCGAACTGGTCGCGCGCCGAAGCCGCGGTGCCGCATCCCCTCGATCCCATCGTGCTGGGCCGCACGGTGCTCGGACTGCTCCGCACTCCCACGCGCTAGCCCTTTCACCTGCGGCAATACCGCGATCACCACCCTAACGACGGGTGCGAAACCGGCGTTGGCACTCCGCCGACCGGCCGTGGCGGCGTGCCATCCGGTTGCGGCGACACAAAAACGAAGCGAATAGCCCCACCCCGACAAAACACAGCCGTCTTCGCGACGCTATGTTGTGAAGGTCACTGTGGTGGCCCGCAGTCCGGGTACATCACAGCAGCCCGGCCCCCGCCCGGCCGCCGCACCGGCGGCCCGTACGAGGAGATCTTGGACGAGTTGAACGTCTACATACCCATCTTGGTGCTCGGAGCGATAGCCGCGGCCTTCGCGGTGGGATCGGTGGTGATCGCGAGCCTGGCCGGCCCGACGCGCTACAACAAGTCGAAGATGGCGCCCTACGAGTGCGGGATCGAGCCCACCGACAGTCCGGTCAGCGGCCCGCACGCGGCGAGCGGCCAGCGGTTCCCGGTGAAGTATTACCTGACCGCAATGCTTTTTATCGTCTTCGACATCGAAATCGTGTTCTTGTATCCATGGGCGGTCAGCTACGACGCGCTGGGAACGTTCGCGTTGGTCGAGATGGTGGTGTTCATGCTCACGGTCTTCGTGGCGTACGCCTATGTGTGGCGCCGCGGCGGCCTGACGTGGGATTGAGGTAGACGTGGGTCTCGAAGAACAGCTCCCCGGCGGGATTCTGCTGTCAACGGTGGAAAAGGTCGCCGGCTACGTGCGCAAGAACTCCTTGTGGCCGGCGACGTTCGGGTTGGCGTGCTGTGCCATCGAGATGATGGCAACCGCCGGGCCAAGATTCGACATCGCGCGGTTCGGCATGGAGCGATTCTCGGCGACGCCGCGGCAGGCCGATCTGATGATCGTCGCCGGCCGCGTAAGCCAGAAGATGGCGCCGGTGCTGCGCCAGATCTACGACCAGATGGGCGAGCCGAAGTGGGTGCTGGCCATGGGCGTGTGTGCGTCGTCCGGCGGGATGTTCAATAACTACTCGATCGTGCAGGGCGTGGACCACGTGGTGCCGGTGGACATCTACCTGCCCGGTTGCCCGCCGCGGCCGGAGATGCTGTTGCACGCAATCCTGAAGCTGCACGAGAAGATTCAACAGATGCCGCTGGGGGTCAACCGCGAAGAAGCCATCGCCGAGGCCGAGCAGGCGGCGCTGTCGGCCCGGCCCACGATCGAGATGCGCGGGCTGCTGCGATGAGCTCGCCCGACCAAAACCCCCAAGAGGCGATCAGCCAGGCCGACGAAGAAGTGATCGACGTGCGCCGCGGCATGTTCGGCGCCAAGGGCTCGGGCGACACGTCCGGCTACGGGCGCCTGGTGCGCGAGGTCATGCTTCCCGGCAGCAGCCCCCGACCCTACGGCCGCTACTTCGACGAGGTGGTCGACACGCTGGCCGAGGCATTGAAAAGCGCGGGCGTCGAATTCTCCGATGCGATAGAGAAAGTCGTGGTGTACCGCGACGAGCTGACCCTGCACGTGCGCCGCGAGGCGCTGCCCCGGGTCGCCCAGCATCTTCGCGATGAGCCGGGGCTGCGTTTCGAGATGTGTCTGGGTGTCAGCGGGGTGCACTACCCCCACGAGACCGATCGCGAACTGCACGCGGTGTACCCGTTGCAGTCGATCACACACAATCGCCGCGTCCGCCTGGAAGTGGCTGCGCCGGACAGCGATCCGCACATCCCTTCGCTGTTCGGGGTCTACCCGACCACCGACTGGCACGAGCGCGAAACCTACGACTTCTTCGGCATCATCTTCGACGGGCACCCGTCGCTGACCCGCATCGAGATGCCCGACGACTGGCATGGCCACCCGCAGCGCAAGGACTACCCCCTCGGCGGCATCCCGGTGGAATACAAGGGAGCCCAGATTCCCCCGCCCGACGAGCGGAGAGCGTACAACTGATGAGCACAATCACCGACTCGACGCACGACGGCGGCGGCCCGGAAGGCCCGGAGACCGTCTTGGTCGCCGGCGGACAGGACTGGGAACAGATCGTCGAGGCCGCCCGCAAGGCGGACCCCGGCGAACGGATCGTCGTCAACATGGGTCCCCAGCACCCGTCCACCCACGGGGTGTTGCGGCTGATCCTGGAGATCGAGGGCGAAACGGTCACAGAGGTTCGCTGCGGAATCGGCTACCTGCACACCGGGATCGAGAAGAACCTCGAATATCGCTACTGGACGCAGGGGGTCACCTTCGTGACCCGAATGGATTACCTGTCACCGTTTTTCAACGAGACCGCGTACTGCCTGGGCGTGGAGAAACTGCTCGGCATCACCGATCAGATACCGGAGCGGGTAAACGTCATCCGGGTGATGATGATGGAGCTCAACCGGATCTCCTCGCATCTGGTCGCACTCGCCACCGGCGGCATGGAATTGGGCGCCATGACCCCGATGTTCGTCGGTTTCCGCGGCCGCGAGATCGTGCTGACCCTGTTCGAGAAGATCTCCGGGTTGCGGATGAACAGCGCCTACATCCGGCCGGGCGGCGTGGCGCAGGATCTGCCGCCGGGCGCGGAGAAAGACATCGCCGAAGCCCTCAAGCCGCTGCGCCAGGTGCTGCGCGAAATGGGCGGTCTGCTCAACGAGAACGCCATCTGGAAGGCCCGCACCCAGGACATCGGCTACCTGGACCTGACCGGTTGCATGGCGCTCGGCATCACCGGGCCGATTCTGCGCGCCACCGGGTTGCCACACGATCTGCGCAAGAGCGAACCGTACTGCGGATATGAAAACTACGAATTCGACGTGATGACCGCCGACACGTGTGATGCTTACGGGCGCTACATGATTCGCGTGAACGAGATGTGGGAGTCGATCAAGATCGTCGAGCAGTGTCTGGACAAGTTGAAGCCGGGCCCGACCATGATCGAGGACCGCAAGATCGCCTGGCCGGCCGACCTGAAGGTGGGCCCGGACGGGATGGGTAACTCACAGGAGCACATCGCCAAGATCATGGGCGGCTCGATGGAGGCCTTGATCCACCACTTCAAGCTGGTCACCGAGGGCATCCGGGTTCCGGCGGGCCAGGTCTACACCGCGGTGGAGTCACCGCGCGGGGAGCTGGGCGTGCACATGGTGAGCGATGGCGGCACCCGCCCCTACCGGGTGCACTACCGGGACCCCTCGTTCACCAATCTGCAGTCGGTCGCCGCGATGTGCGAGGGCGGGATGGTGGCCGACCTGATCACCGCGGTCGCCAGCATCGACCCGGTCATGGGCGGGGTGGATCGGTGACCGGCCCCCAAGGACAGCCGGTGTTCATCCGGCTCGGACCACCGCCGGAGGAACCCAACGCGTTCGTGGTTGAGGGTGCGCCGCAATCGTATTCGGCCGAAGTGCGGGCGCGGCTGGAGGTCGACGCCAAGGAGATCATGGGCCGCTACCCCAATAAGCGCTCGGCGCTGCTGCCGTTGCTGCACCTGGTGCAGGCCGAGGACTCCTACCTGACCCCGGCCGGTTTGGAGTTCTGCGGTGAGCAGCTGGGCCTGACCGGTGCCGAGGTGTCGGCGGTGGCGAGCTTCTACACGATGTATCGCCGCGGACCCACCGGCGATTACCTGGTCGGTGTCTGCACCAACACGCTGTGCGCCATCATGGGCGGCGACGCCGTATTCGACGCCCTGAAGGAACATTTGGGCATCGGCAACGACGAGACAACCGACGATGGCTCCGTCACCCTGCAACACATCGAGTGCAACGCCGCCTGCGACTACGCGCCGGTGGTGATGGTCAACTGGGAGTTCTTCGACAACCAGACACCGGAGTCGGCCCGCGAGCTCGTCGACTCGTTGCGCTCGGGCACGCCCAAGCCGCCCACGCGCGGCGCCCCGCTGTGCGCCTTCCGCGAGACGTCACGCATCCTGGCCGGCCTGCCCGACGAGCGCCCCGACCAGGGTCAGGGCGGTGCGGGTGAGGCCACGCTGGCGGGGCTGAAGGTGGCGAAGGAAAACGGCATGCGGGCGCCCACCCCGCCGGGAGGCCAGTCATGACCAGCTCGCAGGCCACGCCGCTCACCCCGGTCATCAGCCGGTTCTGGGACGATCCCGAGTCGTGGACCCTTGAGACGTACCGCCGTCACGACGGCTACGAGGGGATGAAGAAGGCGCTGGCGATGGCGCCCGACGACGTGATCGCCATGGTCAAGGACTCCGGGTTGCGCGGGCGCGGTGGCGCCGGCTTCTCGACCGGAACGAAGTGGTCGTTCATCCCGCAGGGCGACACCGGCGCGGCCGCCAAACCGCACTACCTGGTGGTCAACGCCGACGAGTCGGAACCCGGTACGTGCAAAGACATTCCATTGATGCTGGCGACGCCGCACGTGCTCGTCGAGGGCGTCATCATCGCCGCCTACGCGATCCGGGCCAGCCACGCGTTCATCTACGTGCGCGGGGAAGTTCTGCCGGTGCTGCGCCGCCTGCAGAACGCGGTGGCCGAGGCTTACGCCGCCGGATACCTGGGCCGCGACATCAACGGGTCCGGCTTCGACCTGGAGCTGGTGGTGCACGCGGGCGCCGGCGCGTACATCTGCGGCGAGGAGACCGCGCTGCTGGATTCGCTGGAAGGCCGGCGGGGCCAGCCGCGGCTCCGGCCGCCCTTCCCCGCGGTGGCGGGACTCTACGGCTGCCCCACGGTGATCAACAACGTCGAGACGATCGCCAGCGTGCCGCCCATCGTCCTCAACGGTGTCGACTGGTTCCGATCGATGGGCAGTGAGAAATCGCCTGGCTTCACGCTGTATTCGCTGTCCGGGCATGTCGCCCGGCCCGGCCAGTACGAGGCGCCGCTGGGTATCACGTTGCGCGAGTTGCTCGCCTACGCCGGCGGGGTGCGGGCCGGGCACCGACTGAAGTTCTGGACGCCCGGCGGGTCGTCCACCCCGCTGCTCACCGACGAGCACCTCGACGTGCCGTTGGACTACGAGGGCGTGGGCGCGGTCGGCTCCATGCTGGGCACCAAGGCGCTGGAGATCTTCGACGAGACCACCTGCGTGGTGCGAGCCGTGCGCCGCTGGACGTACTTCTACAAACACGAATCGTGCGGGAAATGCACTCCCTGCCGGGAGGGCACCTTCTGGCTGGACCAGATCTACGAGCGGCTGGAAACCGGCAAGGGCACCAACGAGGACATCGACAAGCTGTTGGACATCTCCGACACCATCTTGGGAAAGTCCTTCTGCGCGTTGGGCGATGGCGCCGCCAGCCCGGTGATGTCGTCGATCAAGTACTTCCGCGACGAATACGTGGCGCACGTCGAAGACGGTGGCTGCCCATTCGACCCCCGAGATTCCATGCTGAACGGAAAGGCCTGACACTTTGACCAGTGCCGCCAAAACCGAGACCGGAGACGAGGTACGTCCGCCGGAGATGGTCACGCTGACCATCGACGGCAACGAAATCAGCGTGCCCAAAGGCACATTGGTGATCCGTGCGGCCGAGTTGATGGGTATCCAGATCCCGCGGTTCTGCGACCATCCGCTGCTCGAGCCGGTCGGCGCGTGCCGGCAGTGCCTGGTTGAGGTTGAGGGGCAACGCAAGCCGATGGCATCATGCACCACCGTCGCCACCGACGACATGGTCGTGCGCACGCAGCTCACGTCGGAAGCCGCCGACAAGGCCCAGCACGGTGTGATGGAGCTGCTGCTCATCAATCACCCGCTGGACTGCCCGATGTGCGACAAGGGCGGCGAGTGCCCGCTGCAGAACCAGGCGATGTCCAACGGCCGTGCCGATTCCCGCTTCACCGACGTCAAGCGGACCTTCGCCAAGCCGATCAACATCTCCGCGCAGGTGCTGCTGGATCGCGAGCGCTGCATCCTGTGCGCCCGGTGCACGCGGTTCTCCGAGCAGATCGCCGGGGACATCTTCATCGACATGCAGGAGCGCGGCGCCCTGCAGCAGGTCGGCATCTACGCCAATGAGCCGTTCGACTCGTACTTTTCGGGCAACACGGTGCAGATCTGCCCGGTCGGCGCGCTGACCGGAACGGCCTACCGTTTCCGGGCCCGCCCCTTCGACCTGGTGTCCAGCCCCAGCGTCTGCGAACACTGCGCGTCCGGGTGCGCCCAGCGCACCGACCACCGCCGCGGCAAGGTATTGCGCCGGCTGGCCGGCGACGACCCGGAAGTCAACGAGGAGTGGAACTGCGACAAGGGCCGGTGGGCGTTCACCTACGCGACCCAGCCGGACGTGATCAGCACTCCCCTGATTCGCGACGCGGACGGCACGCTGGTGCCCGCGTCGTGGTCGCACGCGATGGCAACGGCGATTCGGGGCCTCGAGGCGGCGCGCGGGCGCACCGGTGTGCTGGTCGGCGGCCGGGCCACCTTGGAAGACGCCTACGCGTACTCCAAGTTCGCCCGAATCGTGCTGGACAGCAACGATATTGACTTCCGCGCTCGCCCGAACTCGGCCGAGGAAGCCGACTTCCTGGCGTCACGCATCGCCGGCCGGCGCGACGTCAGCTACGCCGATCTGGAATCGGCTCCGGTGGTGGTGCTGGTCGGGTTCGAGCCCGAAGACGAGTCGCCCATCGTGTTCCTGCGACTGCGCAAGGCCGCCCGCAAGCACGGGCTACCGGTGTACGCGGTTGCGCCGTTCGCCACCCGGGCGCTGGTGAAGATGTCCGGGCGGCTCATCAAAACCGTTCCGGGTACCGAAGCGGCGGCGCTGGACGGGCTGGCCACGGGAGAGGTGGGCGACCTGCTGTCCACCGCCGGCGCGGTCATCATGGTCGGCGAACGCCTGGCCACGGTGCCCGGCGGATTGTCCGCCGCCGCCCGGCTCGCGGACGCCACCGGTGCCCGGCTGGCGTGGGTGCCACGCCGAGCCGGCGAGCGGGGCGCGCTGGAGGCCGGCGCGCTGCCCGCCCTGCTGCCGGGTGGCCGCCCCCTCGACGACGAGACCGCCCGCGCGCAGATCGCCGCGGCGTGGCACGTCTCCGAATTGCCTTCCACCGCAGGGCGTGACGTCGACGGCATCCTGGCCGCCGCCGCCGACGGGACGCTGGGCGCCCTGTTGGTCGGCGGTGTCGAACCCGACGACTTCGCCGATCCCGAAGCGGTGCTGGCCGCGCTGGACTCCGCCGGATTCGTGGTGAGCCTGGAGCTGCGGCGCAGCGCCGTCACCGACCGCGCCGACGTGGTGTTCCCCGTCGCGCCGACGGCGCAGAAGGCAGGGGCCTTCGTCAACTGGGAGGGGCGCTACCGCCCGTTCGAACCGGCGCTGCGCTGGAGCAGTGAGCAAGCCAGCCAGTCCGATCACCAAGTGCTCGACGCGCTGGCCGACGAGATGGGCGTCTATCTGGGGCTGTCGACCGCTTCGGCGGCCCGCGCCGAACTCTCCGCGCTGGGCACCTGGGACGGCGGTTGGGCGACAGCCCCGGCCGTCGCGGCCCCGTCCGGGAACCGGCCCGAAAAAGGACAAGCGGTGCTGACCGGGTGGCGGATGCTGCTGGACAACGGCCGGATGCAGGACGGCGAGCCGCATCTGGCCGGGACCGCGCGCAAGCCCGCGCTGCGGCTGTCGGCCGACACGGCCGCCGAGATCGGCGCCGCCGACGGTGACGCGGTCACCGTCAGCACGGCGCGCGGATCGATCAGCCTGCCGCTGATCATCACCGACATGCCCGACCGGGTGGTGTGGCTCCCGCTGAACTCCCCGGGTTGCGCCGTCCACCGACAGCTGGGCGTAACCCTGGGCAGCACAGTGAAAATCGGAGTGGGCTCATGACGACGAACTCCTTGACCGTCTTCGGACACGACACCTGGTGGCTGGTGCTGGGCAAGGCGCTGGCCATCTTCGTGTTCCTCATGCTCAACGTGCTGGTCGCGATCCTGCTCGAGCGCAAGATCCTGGGCTGGATGCAACTGCGGCCCGGACCGAACCGCGCGGGGCCGTGGGGCGTCCTGCAGAGCCTGGCCGACGGAATCAAGCTGGCGCTCAAGGAAACCATCACGCCGGGCGGCGTCGACAAGTTCGTCTACTTCGCGGCGCCGGTCATCTCCACCATCCCCGCGTTCACCGCGTTCGCGTTCATCCCGTTCGGGCCGGTGGTGTCGGTGTTCGGGCACCGCACTCCGCTCCAGCTGACCGACCTCCCGGTGGCGGTGCTGTTCATCCTGGGGCTCTCGGCGATCGGCGTGTACGGCATCGTGCTGGGCGGCTGGGCGTCCGGGTCGACCTACCCGCTGCTGGGCGGGGTGCGCTCCACCGCGCAGGTCATCTCCTACGAGGTGGCGATGGGGCTGTCGTTCGCGGCGGTGTTCCTCTACGCCGGCTCGATGTCGACGTCGCAGATCGTCGCGGCGCAGGACCGGGTCTGGTACGTGTTCCTGCTGTTGCCGTCGTTCGTCATCTACCTGATCTCCATGGTCGGTGAAACCAACCGCGCGCCATTCGATTTGCCCGAGGCCGAGGGTGAGCTGGTCGCCGGCTTCCACACCGAGTACTCGTCGCTGAAGTTCGCGATGTTCATGCTGGCCGAGTACGTCAACATGATG
The DNA here is from genome assembly GCF_001666835.1 of Mycobacterium sp. E3251. Lineage (GTDB taxonomy): Bacteria > Actinomycetota > Actinomycetes > Mycobacteriales > Mycobacteriaceae > Mycobacterium. Next base: position 90,346 of record NZ_LZJF01000122.1, read on the forward strand.
ACGGTCTCGTCCCTGGCGACGGTCCTGTTCTTCGGCGGCTGGCATGCGCCCTGGCCCATCAACATGTGGGCCGGCGCCAACACCGGGTGGTGGCCGCTGCTCTGGTTCACCGCCAAGATGTGGACGTTCCTCTTCATCTACTTCTGGCTGCGGGCCTCGCTGCCCCGGCTGCGCTACGACCAGTTCATGGGGCTGGGCTGGAAGCTGCTGATCCCGGCGTCACTGGTCTGGGTGTTGATCGCGGCGGTGATTCGCACCCTGCAGAACCAGGGGTACGCGCACTGGACCCCGCTGCTGGTCGCCTGCAGCATCGTGTTCGCGACGGCGCTGGTGCTGTTGTTGCGAAAACCGTTCGCCACGCCCAGTATTCGCGCGCTGGAGCGACAGCTCCGCCGCGAGGCCAAGCAATTGCCTGCCGGGCAGTCCCCCACACCGGTATTCCCGACACCGCCGCTGCCGATGAAGTCCCTGGCGGCCGCGAGCAAGGAGAAAGCACGTGGCTAAGTTCCTGGATGCCGTGGCCGGATTCGGCGTGACGTTCGGCTCGATGTTCAAAAGGCATGTCACCGAGGAGTATCCGGAGAAGCCGGGCCCCGTCGCGCCGCGCTATCACGGCCGTCACCAGCTCAACCGTTACCCCGACGGCCTGGAGAAATGCATCGGGTGCGAGCTGTGCGCCTGGGCCTGCCCGGCCGACGCGATCTACGTCGAGGGCGCGGACAACACCGAGGAGCTCCGGTATTCGCCCGGGGAACGCTACGGCCGGGTCTATCAAATCAACTACCTGCGTTGCATCGGCTGCGGCCTGTGCATCGAGGCGTGCCCGACCCGGGCGCTGACGATGACCAACGACTACGAGATGGCCGACGACAACCGCGCCGACCTGATCTACGAAAAGGACCGGCTGCTCGCGCCGCTGCTGCAAGACATGCTCGCGCCGCCGCACCCCCGGGCGCCGGGCGCCACCGACAAGGACTACTACCAGGGCAACGTCACCGCGCATGGCCTGCGCGAAGCCGAGAAGGCCGGGGAATCCCGGTGACTGGGGTGACCGGCCAGCTCCTGGCTTCGAATCTGGCTTCGGAGACGATCGTCCGCACCTCCACCGGCGAGGCGGTGACGTTCTGGGTGCTGGGAGCCCTGGCGCTGATCGGGGCGATCGGGGTGGTGCTCGCGGTCAACGCCGTGTACTCGGCGATGTTCCTCGCGATGACGATGATCATCCTCGCGGTGTTCTACATGATTCAGGACGCGCTGTTTCTGGGCGTCGTCCAGGTCGTGGTCTACACCGGCGCGGTGATGATGCTGTTCCTGTTCGTGCTGATGCTGATCGGCGTGGACTCCGCGGAATCTCTGAAGGAGACGCTGCACGGCCAGCGCATCGCCGCCGTCCTGGCCGGCGTGGGTTTCGGCGTCCTGCTGATCGCCGCCATCGGCGCCGCCGCGACCGGCGGCTTCGCGGGGCTGACCACCGCCAACGCGAACGGCAACGTGGAAGGGCTTGCCGCGCTGATCTTCTCCCGGTACGTCTGGGCGTTCGAACTCACCAGCGCGCTGCTGATCACCGCGGCCATTGGGGCGATGGTGCTGGCACATCGCGAGCGCTTCGAGCGCCGCAAGACGCAGCGGGAGCTCTCGCAGGAGAGGTTCCAGTCCGGTCGGCACCCCACCCCGATGCCCAGCCCCGGCGTCTACGCGCGCCACAACGCCGTCGACGTGGCCGCGCTGCTGCCGGACGGTTCGTACTCGGAGCTGTCGGTGTCGCCTATCTTGCGCAGCCGCGGCGCTGACGGTAAGCAAACTCCCTCCCGTGAGGCGAGCCCCTCCCTAACCCAAGGCGGCACCTCATGAATCCGGCCAATTACCTTTACCTTTCGGCCCTGCTGTTCACCATCGGGGCCTCGGGTGTGCTGTTGCGACGCAACGCCATCGTGATGTTCATGTGCGTCGAGCTGATGCTGAACGCGGTCAACCTGGCGTTCGTCACGTTCGCGCGGATGCACGGCCACCTGGACGGGCAGATGATCGCGTTCTTCACGATGGTGGTGGCCGCGTGCGAGGTCGTCGTCGGCCTGGCGATCATCATGACGATTTTCCGTGCCCGCAAATCGGCGTCGGTCGACGACGCGAACCTACTCAAAGGCTGACATCGCCAATATGGGGCCAACATGACTCACTACACCTGGCTGCTGGTGGCACTGCCGCTGGCGGGTGCCGCGATCCTGTTGTTCGGCGGGCGACGCACCGACGCGTGGGGCCACTGGCTGGGCTGCGCCACCGCCCTCGCGGCGTTCGGCGTCGGCCTGAGCCTGCTGAACGAGCTGCTCGGCCGCGCCGCGGACGACCGCGTGATCCACCAGACGGTGTTCACCTGGATCCCGGTCGGCCAACTGCAGGTGGACCTCGGCCTGCAGATCGACCAGCTCTCGGTCTGTTTCGTGCTGCTGATATCGGGCGTCGGGTCGCTGATCCACATCTATTCGGTCGCCTACATGGCCGAAGATCCGGACCGCCGAAGGTTTTTCGGCTACCTCAACCTGTTCCTCGCCTCGATGCTGCTGCTGGTGGTCGCCGACAACTACGTGGTCCTCTACGTCGGCTGGGAAGGCGTGGGCCTGGCCTCCTACCTGCTGATCGGGTTCTGGTACCACAAACCCACGGCCGCGACCGCCGCCAAGAAGGCATTCGTGATGAACCGCGTCGGGGACGCCGGGCTGGCCCTGGGAATGTTCTTGATGTTCAGCACCTTCGGCACGCTGTCCTACGCCGGGGTGTTCGCCGGCGCACCGGCCGCCAGCCGCGGCGCGCTGACGGCGATTGGTTTGCTGCTGCTGCTGGGCGCCTGCGCCAAGTCGGCTCAGGTCCCGCTGCAGGCCTGGCTTGGTGACGCCATGGAGGGCCCCACCCCGGTGTCCGCGCTGATCCACGCCGCCACCATGGTGACCGCCGGCGTCTACCTCATCGTGCGGTCCAACCCGCTCTACAACCTGGCGCCGGATGCGCAAACCGCCGTCGTGGTCGTCGGCGCCGTCACGTTGTTGCTCGGTGCGTTCATCGGCTGCGCCAAGGACGACATCAAGCGCGCGCTGGCGGCTTCCACGATGAGCCAGATCGGCTACATGGTGCTGGCCGCGGGATTGGGCCCGGCCGGTTACGCGTTCGCCATCATGCATTTGCTCACCCACGGCTTCTTCAAGGCGGGTTTGTTCCTCGGCTCCGGCGCGGTGATCCACGCGATGCACGAGGAACAGGACATGCGCCGCTACGGTGGCCTGCGCGCGGCGCTGCCGATAACCTTCGCCACCTTCGGCCTCGGGTATCTGGCGATCATCGGCGTGCCGCCGTTCGCGGGCTTCTTCTCCAAGGACGCCATCATCGAGGCGGCACTGGGCGCCGGCGGCGTCCGCGGCTATGTGCTGGGCGGGGCCGCGCTGCTGGGTGCGGGCGTCACCGCGTTCTACATGACCCGCGTGATGCTGATGACCTTCTTCGGCAAAAAGCGTTGGGCGCCAAGTACCCATCCCCACGAGGCACCCGGCCTGATGACCTGGCCGATGATCCTGCTCGCTGTCGGCTCGGTGTTCTCCGGTGGCCTGCTGGCGTGGCGGGGCACCCTGCAACGCTGGCTCGAGCCGGTCGTCGGGAAGCACGAAGAGGTGACCCACGCCTTCCCCGCCTGGGCGAACACCGCCCTGGCGCTGGGCGTGGTCATCATCGGGATCGCGGTGGCCTACCGGTTGTACGCGAAAGCCGAAATCCCCAGGGTGGCGCCGCTTGCGGTGTCACCGCTCACCACGGCCGCCCGCAGGGACTTCTACGGCGACGCCTTCAACGAGGAGGTGTTCATGCGCCCCGGCGCCGAACTGACCCAAGCGCTCGTCGACGTCGACAACGCCGGGGTGGACGGCTCCGTCAACGCGCTCGCCGCGCTGGTAAGCCGAACTTCGAATCGCCTGCGGGGGCTGCAAACCGGCTTCGCCCGCAACTACGCATTGTCGATGCTGACGGGCGCGGTCCTGGTGGTCGCGCTGATCCTGGCGGTGAAACTGTGGTGAAGAACCTTCCGTGGCTCAGCATCCTGTGGCTGGTGCCGCTGGCCGGCTCGGTGCTGGTCATCCTGCTGCCGCCGGGACTGCGCCGGCTCGCCAAGTGGACGGGCCTGGTCTTCGGCGTCCTGACGCTGGCGGTCGCGGTCGTCGTCACCCTCGGCTTCAAGTCCGGTGGCACCACCTACCAGTTCGTCGAAAGTCATTCCTGGATACCGGCGTTCGGCGCCACCTACTCGCTCGGCGTCGACGGCATCGCCGTGGTGCTGGTGCTGCTCACCGCGGTGCTGATCCCGGTGCTGCAGGTGGCCGGCTGGAACGACGGAGATGGTGACGACCCGTCGCACAGCGGCGAACGCAGCCCTCGCGGCGTGCACGCCTACGTCGCGCTGACGCTGGCCATCGAGTCGATGGTGCTGATCTCGGTGGTCGCGCTGGACGTACTGCTCTTCTACGTCTTCTTCGAGGCCATGCTCATCCCGATGTACTTCCTGATCGGTGGCTTCGGCGGTGGGGCAGGCAGGTCACGCGCGGCGGTGAAGTTCTTGCTGTACAACCTGTTCGGTGGGCTGATCATGCTCGCCGCCGTGATCGGGCTGTATGTGGTGACCGCACAGCACGGTTCGGGAACGTTCGACTTCCGGGAGATCGTCGCCGGCGTCGCCTCCGGCCGCTACGGTGCCGACTCCGCGGTGTTCAAGGCGCTGTTCCTGGGCTTCATGTTCGCCTTCGCCATCAAAGCGCCGCTGTGGCCGTTCCACCGCTGGCTGCCCGACGCCGCGGTGGAGGCCACCCCGGCCACCGCGGTGCTGATGATGGCGGTGATGGACAAGGTCGGCACCTTCGGCATGCTGCGCTACTGCCTGCAGCTGTTCCCCGGCGCCTCAACCTATTTCCGGCCGCTGATCGTCGTGCTGGCCGTCATCGGTGTCATTTACGGCGCGGTCGTGGCCATCGGGCAGACCGACATCATGCGCCTGATCGCCTACACCTCGATCTCGCACTTCGGGTTCATCATTCTGGGCATCTTCGTGATGACGAGCCAGGGGCAGAGCGGGTCGACGCTGTACATGCTCAACCACGGGCTGTCCACGGCGGCGGTGTTCCTGATCGCGGGCTTCCTGATATCCCGGCACGGCAGCCGGAAGATCGCCGATTACGGCGGGGTGCAGAAGGTGGCGCCGATATTGGCGGGGACGTTCCTCGTCTCGGCCATGGCCACCCTGTCGCTGCCCGGCCTGGCGCCATTCATCAGCGAGTTCCTGGTCCTGCTGGGCACTTTCAACCGGTACTGGCTGGCCGCCGCCTTCGGCGTCACCGCGCTGGTGCTGTCCGCCATCTACATGCTGTGGCTCTACCAGCGGATGATGACCGGACCGGTGGCGACCGGCAACGAGAAGATCGGCGACCTGCGGGCGCGTGAATTGCTCGTCGTCGCACCGTTGATCGCGCTGCTGTTCGTCCTCGGGGTTTACCCGAAGCCGGTGCTGGACATCATCAACCCCGCCGTCGAGAACACCATGACCACCATCGGTCAGCATGATCCCGCGCCGAGCGTGCCGGCGGTCAACCGCGCACCCCGGACAGCCGAAGGACCGCGATAATGACCCTCCCCACCCCCAGCATCGAGTACTTCCTGCTCTGCCCGACGCTCATCGTGTTCGGCGTCGCCGTGGTCGGCGTCCTCGCGGAAGCTTTCCTGCCCAGGCGGATTCGATATGGCGCCCAGGTGACGCTGGCCCTGGCCGGTTGCGTCGCCGCCTTCGTCGCGGTGATCGCGGTGAGCCGCTCCGTCCCGGCCTCCGGCCGCGCGACGGTGCTCGGCGCGATGGCCGTCGACCGGCCGACCCTCTACCTGCAGGGCACGGTGCTGCTGGTCGCGGTGCTGGCGGTCATCTTCATGGCCGAACGCACGCAAGCCAAGGCGGACAGCAAGATCGTTGCCGGGGTGGGCGCCGCCGGACCGGTCGGCCTGGATTCCTTCACCCCGCAGGCGTCCGCGGTCCCGGGCAGCGACGCCGAGCGTGACGCGGAGCGGGCCGGGGCCGCACAGACAGAGCTGTTCCCGCTGGCCATGCTGTCCGTCGGCGGCATGATGGTCTTCCCCGCATCCAATGACCTGTTGACGATGTTCGTTGCGCTCGAAGTTCTTTCGCTGCCGCTGTACCTGATGTGCGGCCTGGCCCGGCACCGGCGCCTGCTGTCGCAGGAGGCGGCGATGAAGTACTTCCTGTTGGGCGCCTTCTCATCGGCGTTCTTCCTGTACGGCGTGGCGCTGCTGTACGGCGCGACCGGCACGCTGCTGCTGACCGGCATCCGGGACGCGCTGGCGGCGCACGGGGACACCTCGATGGCGTTGGTCGGTGTCGCACTGCTGTCCGTCGGCCTGCTGTTCAAAGTGGGTGCCGTGCCGTTCCATTCGTGGATCCCGGACGTCTACCAGGGCGCGCCCACCCCCATCACCGGGTTCATGGCGGCAGCCACCAAGGTCGCGGCCTTCGGCGCGCTGCTGCGGGTGGTCTACGTCGCGCTGCCACCTCTACACGATCAATGGCGTCCGGTGCTGTGGACCATCTCGATCCTCACCATGGCGGTCGGAACCATCACCGCGGTGAACCAAACCGACGTCAAGCGGATGCTCGCCTACTCCTCGGTCGCCCATGTCGGGTTCATCCTCACCGGCGTGATCGCCGACAACCAGGCGGGCCTCTCGTCCACGCTGTTCTACCTGCTCGCCTACAGCTTCAGCACCGTCGGCGCGTTCGCCATCGTGAGCCTGATCCGCGACGCCGACGGCGTCGAGGACGCCACCCTGTCGCACTGGGCGGGACTCGGGCAGCGCTCACCGATTGTGGGCGTGATGTTTTCGATGTTCCTGCTGGCCTTCGCCGGCATCCCGCTGACGAGCGGGTTTGTCAGCAAGCTCGCCGTGTTCAAGGCCGCGGCGCAGGGCGGCGCGGCGCCGCTGGTGATCATCGGTGTGGTGGCCAGTGGGATCGCGGCCT
>NZ_LZJF01000123.1 GCF_001666835.1 Mycobacterium sp. E3251
TCGGCAACGGATCACCGCTCGGTGGCGGTGGCACCGGCCTCGGCGGCGGTGGCGGCAGCAGCAGTGGCGGCGGCGGCCTGGTCAACGACGTGATGCAGGCGGCCAACCAGCTCGGTGCAGGCCAGGCCATCGACCTGCTCAAAGGCCTGGTAATGCCGGCGATCACGCAGGGCATGCAGCACGGCGCCGCGGGTGCCCTCCCGGGTGCCGCGGGTGCCCTCCCGGGTGCCGCCGGCGCCCTGCCGGGTGCCGCTGGCGCCCTGCCGGCCGCAGCCGGTGCCCTGCCGGGTGCCGCTGGCGCCCTGCCCGGTGCAGCCGGCGCCCTGCCGGCCGCCGCGGGCGCTGCCGGTGCGTTGCCGGCAGCCGCGGCCGCTGCGCCGGTCCTGCCCCCCGTCTAGAACTCAGGCGAACCCTTCAACCAGACGGCACCGCAGATTCTTCTGCGGTGCCGTCGATTTTCGTGCAGATTCACACCGCCGCAGTTCGTGTCGTCTCATCATTAACATTAGAAACACAAGTAACATCGCCTGGTGTCTCCTAGTCGCGGGCCGACGACGTTGCTCACCGCCATCGCGGCGACCGTCGTCATCGTGTCCTGGGTGGCGGACACGACGCGCGACCGCGGCACGGCCGGCACACCGCCGGCCCGCGGCACCCAGCTCGCCGAACAGCCGCTGGTCGGGCTGGGCGGCGGCGTCACGGTTCGCGAGATCGGGCAGAACACCCCGTTTTCCCTCGTCGCGCTCACCGGCGACCTGGCCGGCACGTCGACCCGGGTGCGAGCGAAGCGTCCCGACGGTTCGTGGGGACCCTGGTACCAGACCGAGTACGAGACGGCGGCGCCCGACGGCGTGACAACCGCCGGGTCACTCGAAGGACCGCGCGGGACCGACCCGGTGTTCGTCGGCACCACCACGACCGTCCAGATCGCCGTCACCCGCCCGATCGACGCGCCGGTGACCCAAGCGCCGCCCGCGCCGCCCAACGAGACCGGCCTCGGCTACAAGCCGGCGTCCCGGGAACAACCGTTCGGGCAGAACATCTCAGCCGTCCTGATCTCGCCGCCACAAGCGCCGGTGGAGACGCAGTGGACACCGCCGTCGGGGGTCTTGATGCCCGGCCAGGCACCGGCCATCATCAGCCGGGCCCAGTGGGGCGCCGACGAGTCGCTGCGTTGCGGTAGTCCTCAGTACGACAACGGGATTCGCGCCGGGGTGGTGCACCACACCGCGGGCAGCAACGACTACTCCCCGCTGGAATCGGCCGGGATCGTCAAGGCCATCTACACCTATCACAGCAAGACCCTGGGGTGGTGCGACATCGCCTACAACGCCCTGGTCGACAAGTACGGCCAGGTGTTCGAGGGCAGCGCCGGGGGGCTCACCAAAGCGGTCGAGGCGTTTCACACCGGGGGGTTCAACCGCAACACCTGGGGTGTGGCGATGATCGGCAATTTCGACGACGTGCCGCCGACGCCGATCCAGCTGCGCACCCTGGGCCGGCTGCTGGGCTGGCGGCTGGGCTTGGACGGCGTTGACCCCAAGGGCACGGTCGCATTGGAGTCGGCGGGTAGCCACTACACCACCTTCCCGGCAGGTTCCGTCGCGACGCTGCCCACGATCTTCACCCACCGCGACGTCGGCAACACCGACTGCCCGGGCAACGCCGCTTACGCACTCATGGACGAAGTACGCGACATCGCTTCGCATTTCAACGATCCGCCGGAGGAATTGATCAAGGCCCTGCAGGGCGGCGCGATCTACGAGCACTGGCAGGCCATCGGCGGCATGAACAGCGCGCTGGGCGCGCCGACCTCACCGGAGGACAGCGCGGAGGGCGACGCCCGGTACGTCACGTTCGCCCGGGGCGCGATGTACTGGTCGCCCGAAACCGGCCCCCAGCCGATCACCGGCGCGATCTACGACGCCTGGGCGTCGCTGAGCTACGAACGCGGTCCGCTCGGCTTGCCCACCAGCGCCGAAATCCAAGAGCCGCTAAGGATTACGCAGAACTTCCAGCACGGAACCCTGAACTACGACCGACTGACCGGCAACGTCACCGAGGTCGCCGAGGGAATCACGACGCCGCTGTCGACGGAGTCCCCGAGCGGTCCGACCGTGGCGCCCGAACACTTCTCGCTGCCGGCGCACCCGTCCGCCACTTAGCCGAAGAGCCTTCTCAGAGCCACCAGCGTTCCAGCACGCGGCCCACCCCGTCCTCATTGTTGCCGGTGGTGACCTCGTCGGCCGCGCTCAGCACGTCGGGATGGGCGTTGCCCATCGCCACGCCATGACCGGCCCAGCGCAGCATCGGTAGGTCGTTGGGCATGTCGCCGAACGCCACCACCTCTTCGCTGGCGATCTGTAGGGGCCTGGCGATCTCGTCCACCCCGGTGGCCTTGCTGGTGCCCAGCGGCACGATTTCCACCAGTCCATTGTTGGTGGAGTAGGTGATGTCGCCCTCGATGCCGACATGCTTGGCCAGCGCGGCGGCCATATCGGCGCTGCGGGCGCCGCTTCGGCGGATGAGCAGCTTGATTGCCGGGGCGCTGAGCAGATCCTCGATCGACACCTCGGTGTTGTCCGGGTTCAGCCAGGCATGTTCGTAGCCGGGCGAGCTGATGAACTGCGGGGTCGCCGTGTCGTGTGCGCGTTCGCCGATTCGCTCGACGGCCAGGCCGGCCCCCGGAATGACGCGGGTCGCGAGCTCCGCCAGCTCGGCCAGTGTGTCCACGGGCAGCGTGCGCGTCGACAGCACCCGGTCGGCCGCCGGATCGTAGATGACGGCACCGTTGGCGCACACCGCGATCGGCGCGAAGCCGAGCGCGTCGACGACCGGGCGTATCCAGCGCGGCGGGCGGCCGGTCGCCACGACGAACGTCGCGCCGGCGGCGACGGCGGCACGCACGGCGTCGCGGGTGCGCGCAGTGATGGTTTCGTTGTCGTCGAACAGGGTGCCGTCGACGTCACAGGCGATGAGCGCCGGCAAGGTCATCTGACGGTTCCGCGTTCGCAGGTCGCCGGTCTGATCAATGCACTCCGCTCTGGTCCTGTCCCGGTCGGGTGACGCCGTCGGTGCCGTATTTCTGCATCCGCGCCTGCAATTCCGACAGTCGGATCGCCCGGGAATCTTCCTGGGTGGGCGCGGAGCCGCCGAGCCGCCTCGGCACCCAGAACTCGCCCTCCGGGTGCGGGTATTCCTCCTGCACCCGGTACAGCAACTCGTTCATCGCGACGCGCAGCGCGACGTTGAGCTGCTCCGGTGTGCCCTGCGGCGGCAGCGGGCGCCCGGCGGCGACGGTGATCGGAACCTTGTTGCGCCACACCTTCTTTGGATGATCCTTCGGCCAAATCCGATGGGCGCCCCAGACGATCACCGGAACGACCGGCACCTGGGCGTCCAGCGCCATCCGGGCCGCACCGGTCTTGAACTCCCGGAGCTCGAAGCTGCGGCTGATCGTGGCTTCGGGGTGCATCCCGATGAGCTCGCCCTCCCGCAGCCGCTGCACGGCCACCTCGAACGCGTCGTGCCCGGTCCTGCGGTCCACCGGGATCAGCCTGGCGTGGTTGATGACGTAGTTGACCGCCTTCACCTCCGCCATCTCCGCCTTGATCATGAAATACGCGCGCCGTCCGCGCTCACGCACGCCGAGCAGCGTCGGCAGCCAGTCCAGGTAGCTGGTGTGGTTCTGGGCCAGCAGGGCGCCACCCCGCTGGGGAATGTTCTCCAGGCCGCGATAGGTGATCTTGGTCCCCTGCATCGCCACCATCGGCGGGACGATCCACTCGCACAACCGGTAAAAGCCCTCGGGCATCAGTCCTCCTTCGCCTACCGCGACGACGGTCCATCACGACCGGCGGCGCGCGCCGCGGCCTCGTCCGCCTCCATCCGGGCGGCCTCCGCCATGCTCGGTGCCCCACCGCCCAGCCGGCGCGGCGTCCAATACGCCCCCGGTTCGTGCGGATAGCGCTCTTGCACGTGGTGTAGCAGCGCGGTCATCGACTCGCGCAGTGCGGCGTCGGTCCGCGCGATATCTTCGGCCGCCGTGACGGGCGCGCCCACCTGCACTTTAATCGGTACCTTGGTGCGGCCCAGGGTGCGCGGGTGGTCCTTGGTCCAGATCCGGTGCGCACCCCAGACGATGATCGGGATGATCGGAACGTCCGCGTCGATGGCCATGCGAGCGGCACCCGTTTTGAACTCCTTGAGCTCGAAGCTGCGGCTGATGGTGGCCTCCGGATACACGCCGACCAGTTCCCCCTCGCGCAGCCGCTGCACCGCCACCGCGTAGGCCCCGGCCCCCGCACCGCGGTCCACCGGAATGGTCCGGGTGTGCTTGATCAGGAAGTTGACGATCTTCACCTGCTGCATCTCGGCCTTGATCATGAACCTGAGCCGGCGGCGCCGGCGATGCACCGCCAGGGCGGCGGGCAGAAAGTCGACATAGCTGGTGTGGTTGATCGCGACCACGGCGCCACCGGAGTCGGGGATGTTCTCCTCGCCGCCGTAGGAGATCCGGGTGTCGGTGGCCAGAACCGTCAGCCGAGCCAGGATCTCGAGCGTGCGGAAGACCGGTTCCACCATCGATCGCTACTCCGGTGCTCCCGCGGATCCGGCCCGGCGCGCCGCGCGAGCGGCCGCCTCTTCGGCATCCATCCGGGCGGCTTCTGCCAGCGACGGGGCACTGCCGCCCAACCGGCGCGGCACCCAGAACTCACCCGCCGGGTGCGGCCCATACATTTCCTGCGCCCGCTCCAGCAGGTGCTGCATGCGGGAGTGCAGCAGCCCCTTCAATTCCTCGACGCCCAGCGTCGGTTCGATCGGTTCGCCGACGACGACCATGATGGGCACCTTGGGGCGGAACAGCTTCTTGGGGTGCCCCTTGGTCCAGACGCGCTGCGCGCCCCAGACGATCACCGGAACGATGGGCACCCCGGCTTCGACCGCCATCCGCGCGGCACCCGACTTGAATTCCTTGATCTCGAAGCTGCGGCTGATGGTGGCTTCCGGATAGACGCCGACCAGCTCACCGTCCTTGAGGTTCCTGACGGCTTCCTCGTAGGAGGCGGCCCCGTCTTGCCGATTAACGGAGATGTGCCGAAGGCTGCGCATGATCGGCCCGGTGATCTTGTGGTCGAACACCTCCTGCTTGGCCATAAAGCGCACCTTGCGGCCCAGACCCTGCTTATAGGCGGGCAGACCCGCGAACGTGAAGTCGAGGTAGCCGGTGTGGTTGATGGCGATGACCGCACCCCCGCTTTTGGGCAGGTTTTCGACGCCCGTGACCGTGATCTTGAGACCCTGTATGCGCCATATCAAGCGGGCAAGTTGAATGACAGTCCCGTATACCGGTTCCACAGCAGATCAGCCTAGTGCTCCCCGCTGTGAGTCGGCCCCGGAGTCAATCGAAGTGCCGACAAAGAAGAGGCCGCCCCGCGCTAAGCTCGGAGGCTGAAAAAGCCGTTACCCGGCCGCGGGCCGTGCAGGTCCTCGAAGCGGCCCCAGGAAGGTATTTGTGCAGGTCACAAGCGTAGGTCACGCCGGATTTCTGATCGAGACGCCCGCGGGCAGCATCCTTTGCGACCCGTGGGTCAATCCCGCCTACTTCGCGTCCTGGTTTCCGTTTCCCGACAACAGCGGCCTGGACTGGGACCGGCTGGGCGACTGCGACTACCTGTACGTGTCGCACCTGCACAAGGACCACTTCGACGCCAAGAACCTGGCCGAGCACGTCAACAAAGACGCAGTGGTGCTGCTGCCCGACTTCCCGGTGCCGGACCTGCGAAACGCGTTGCAGGAGCTGGGGTTCTACCGGTTCTTCGAGACCAGCAACTCGGTCAAGCACCGGGTCAGCGGCCCGAAGGGCGATCTCGAGGTCATGATCATCGCCCTGCGGGCGCCGGCCGACGGGCCGCTCGGCGACTCGGCGCTGGTGGTTTCCGACGGCGTAACGACGGCCTTCAACATGAACGACGCCCGGCCGGTCGATCTCGACGTACTGAGCTCGGCTTTCGGACACATCGACGTGCACATGCTGCAGTACTCCGGCGCGATCTGGTACCCGATGGTGTACGACATGCCCGCACGCGCCAAGGAGTCGTTCGGGGTCCAGAAGCGGCAGCGGCAGATGGACCGTGCCCGGCAGTACATCGCCCAGGTGGGCGCGACGTGGGTCATCCCGTCGGCCGGGCCGCCGTGCTTTCTGGATCCGGAGTTGCGTCATCTCAACGACGACCAGGGCGATGCGGCCAACATCTTCCCGGACCAGATGGTGTTCCTTGACCAGCTGCGCACTCACGGGAGCGACGGCGGCCTGCTGATGATCCCCGGTTCGACCGCGGACTTCACCGGCACCACCCTGAATGCGCTGAGCCATCCGCTGCCCGACGATCAGGTCGAGGCGATCTTCACCACCGGGAAGCGCGCCTACATCGCCGACTACGCCGAGCGGATGGCGCCGGTCGTGGCCGCCGAGCGCGCGAGCTGGGCGCCCGCCACCGGGGAACCCCTGCTGGAGCAGCTGCGTGCGCTGTTCGAACCGATCATGTCCCAGAGCGACGAGATCTGCGACGGCATCGGCTATCCCGTCGAGCTGGTGATCGGCCCGGAGACGGTCGTGCTGGACTTCCCGAAACGTGCCGTGCGCGAACGCATTCCGGATGAGAAGGTGCGCTACGGTTTCGCCATCGCGCCGGAGTTGGTCCGCACCGTACTGCGGGACCGGGAACCGGACTGGGTGAACACCATCTTCCTGTCCACCCGTTTCCGGGCGTGGCGCGTCGGCGGCTACAACGAATATTTGTACACCTTCTTCAAGTGCCTCACCGACGAACGGATCGCCTACGCCGACGGCTGGTTCGCCGAGACGCACGACGATTCGTCATCGGTCACGCTGGACGGCTGGGAGATTCAGCGCCGCTGCCCACACCTTAAAGCCGACCTGTCGAAATTCGGTGTGGTGGAAGACGATACGTTGACCTGCAACCTGCATGGCTGGCAGTGGCGATTGGAAGACGGGCGGTGCCTGACGGCCCGGGGTCACCAACTGCGAAGTGCGCGAGCATGAACGACAGCCCAGGCCGGTCTTACGACGACGGGTTGGTCCAGCTGGACCGTGCGGCTATCACGCTCCGCCGCTACCACTTCCCTTCCGGAACATCGAAAGTCATTGCGCTGAAATCGATTCGTGGATACAAGGCCGAAGGTCTGGGCCTGCTCACGCATCGCTTCAGGATCTGGGGAAGCTCGGACTTTCGTCGCTGGCTACCGCTGGACGTGAGCCGGCCGTTCAAGTCAACCTTGGTCACCCTGGACGTGCCGGGCATCCGGCCCAGCCCCGCGTTCACGCCCGCGCGACCGGAAGAGTTCACCGCACTCCTGGATGAGCTGCTAGCTCAGCGCGGTTAGCGTCGCGCGCGAGTGCGCAAAAGCCTGGTTGCGCCTGCCGTCGGCGACCCCGACATACGCCGACTTCATCGCTTGGATATAGCTGCCCACCGATTCGCGGGCGACCGGGTTGTCGGGGAATAGCACCGTCACCTTGGTCTCGCGCTGCAGCCGAATCACCCACAGCGAAACCTGATGGGAGACCCGGCCCTCGTCGTAGATCCGAAAGTTCAAGTCGGAGTTGGCAACGGCTGACAGCGGGGCGATGCTGGCGTCCAGGAACGACATCACGAAGTTGCCGGGACGCGGCCTGCCCAGGCCCGCCTCGGGCGGCGCCAACTCCAGCACACGGTCAAACGGCACGGTCGCCAGCTCGATCCCCGAGTCGAAGGACGTCTGCGCGGAACGTGCCGCGTCTTCGAACACCCCCGCGCCGACGCCGACCATGACCGGAACCAGGCCGGTGAACCAGCCCGTCGTCATCAATTCCGTTGGCGTTCTGCGGGTATCGGTGGTGGTCACCACCGAAAACGTCTCGGCGCCGGTCAACGCGCGCTGCGTGAGGCCCGCGCACGCGAAGACACCGCCGCTGAAACGGGCGCCCGCACCGACGCAGGCCCGCTCGAACCGTTCCGTCTGCCGCTCGTCCATCAGCGTCTCGGTGACGAGCTTGCCGGCGTAGGGCACCGTGAGGTCGCCGAGGGGCAACGGGAAGTACGGCAGCGTTCCACCGTTGGCCGCGGCGAACGCGACCCACGCGCGCACCCCGGGGGAGTCCGCCGTCAGCGCGGCCATCTCCTCCCGCTGCCGGACGCAGTAGTCGCCGTACCGGCCGGCCTCCGGGAGTTCGATGGGCGCCTCGCCGCCGACCAGGGCGGCGTACATCAGGTGAATCTCGGTGAACAGGACGCCGACGATCATCGGGTCGACGCACAGGTGGGCGATGCTGGCGTAGAAGGTGAAGTGGCTGCCGCTTTGCACCACCCCGAAGAAGAAACAATCCCACTGCAGCGGCTGCGGGGTCGAGATGTGGTCTCGCAGTTCTTTCGGCGTCAGCCGTCCGTGGTCGACCGGGACGAGTTCGATATCGCCGGGGTCCGCGAGGGTATGGCGCACGATGTGTCGCGCGTCGCGATACTCGAACCAGCTGTGGTAGGTGTCGTGCCGGCGAATGTGTGCGTTGATCGCGTAATTCATGGCGCGGACGTCGCAGCGGCCCGGGATATCCCAGGTGAAGATCATCAAGCGCGACATGTCCAGCCCCCGCGCCGCGTGGTCGCTGTAGCGCCGAAGATGTTGTGTTTGCTGATAACTGGGTGGTACGGGACTGACTGGCGCTTCAGCCGCCCTGGCCTTTGCCGCGGGCGAAGCATGCCAGCAGATGACGGGGCCGGCTTGCGGTGTCCAGTCTTGGAGTGTCGTTATGCCAAACACTGAATGCCCTGCACCTCCGCGCTATTCGGCTCGGCATAGCCCGAGCTGAGCGGCCCGCCAAGCGCTGCTTCAGACGACCTGCCGTCCGCGCTATTGCCACGGAGCCGAGCCCGCCAGTGCGCCCGCAGCTGCCCCGCGGCCAGGCGTGGTCACGCTCTTCCACGAAATCCCTTGGCGGACAACGACAGTGGCGCCGAACCGACAGATCGAGCCGCCGACCTAGGATTTCTCCAGCCGCAAGTGGTGCTGCGGGAATCCTCAGCATAACCGCTTCGGGTAGCGGCCGCTCTGCGAAACTCCGTGGGGGCGTTACGCGCGAATTACGGCTGCTTGAATGGAAGGCGTCCAATTCCGGGCCTGCCCAGGCCGCCGGCTTGGCTGGGCGAGTTTCGGTCCGGGGCGCGGCGCGGTCGGGTACGGTTGCCCAGCATGTGGATCACCGTGCTGATACTGGCCGGCGCAGTGATCTTCGAACCGATACGCGTCGGGCTGGTGATACTGCTGCTCGGCCGTCGGCGCCCGCTTTTACAACTGCTCATGTTCTTGTGCGGTGGCTTCGCCATGGGAGTCGGTGCGGGCCTGATCGTGCTCTTCGTCCTCAGGGCCGCGCCGGTGGTCGGCCACTTCAGCGTGGCCGAGGTCCAGATCGCATCCGGGCTCGTCGCTTTGCTCGTCGCCGTCGCGCTGGCCACCAACGTCGTGCGGCGCAGGATCGCACGCCCCGCGCCGGCGGACGCGGCAGTCGGTGGCAGTGGGGGCGTCGCCCTGCTCGTGGGGACCGCACCGAGCGGTCGCCAGCAGCTTGCCGAACGCGCACGCATCTTCTTGCGAGGCGACTCGCTAACTGTCGCAGCCGCTAGCGGGATGGGGGCTTCGTTGCCGTCCGCGAACTACATGGGCTCGATGGCCGCCATCCTCGCCTCGCACGCCGCACCGGTCGCGCAGGTGCAGGCGCTGGTCGCCTTCAACCTGGTGGCGTTCACGGTGGCCGAGATCCCGCTGATCGGGTTCCTGGCGGCGCCGCAGCGCACGCGCGCCTTCATGGCCGCGCTGCAAACCTGGCTGCGCTCCCGCGGCCACCGCGACATCGCTGTATTGGTGGCGGCCGGGGGCTGCTTCATGCTCGTCCTCGGCCTGATCAACCTCGGTGCGGGGTAGCATCCAGCTATAGTTTTCGATCGGCCGTGAGGGGAGTTTGTGAACAAGCTGCTCGCCGGGGCCATTGCCGTCGGAATGCTCACGTGTGCAACGCCTTTCGATGATGGCGTCGCCGCCGCCGACACCGCTCTGATAGTGCCCGGCACGGCGCCGTCCCCGTACGGGCCGCTGAGGTCGCTGTATCACTTCAACCCCGCGATGCAGCCCCAGATCGACGAGAACTATTACAGCCCCGGGGCCGTCAGGCGCGTGGTGCCCTATCCGGGCAGCTTCTGGCCGGTCACCGGCCTGAACTCACCGACAGTCAACAGCTCCGTGAACACCGGGGCGAACAACCTCGACGCCGCGATCCGGACCACGGACGGGCCGATCTCGGTGGCCGGGCTGTCTCAGGGCTCGCTGGCGCTCGACCGCGAGCAAGCGCGCCTGGCGCACGATCCCACCGCGCCGCCGCCGGGCCAGCTCACCTTCATCAAGGCCGGTGACCCCAACAACCTGCTCTACCAGGCGTTCGGTCCCGGGACGCACGTGCCGATCATCGACTACACCGTCCCGGCCCCGGTGGAAAGCCAGTACGACACGATCAACATCGTCGGCCAGTATGACCCCTTCTCCGACCCGCCCAACCATCCCGGCAATCTGCTGGCCGACCTGAATGCCATTGCCGCCGGCGGATATTACGGCCACAGTGCGACGGCCTTCTCTGATCCGTCCCGCGTCGCGCCCTGGGACATCAAGAGGACGACGAACAGCCTGGGCGGCACCTCGACGACGTATTTCATCCGGAACCCCGAGCTGCCGCTGGCCCGGGCACTAGTCGACGGGGCGGGCATGCCGGCCGAGGCGGTCGGGCCGATTGACGCTGTGCTGCGCCCTCTGGTCGACAGGGCGTACGACCCGGGGCCGGCGCACAACCCCGTCCAAATGATCAATGGCATCGTCCACATACCTACGGCCATCTCCGCCGCCTCCTGGTCCGTCCGTGGCGCCGGCGCCGCCGTCAACCTGGCCACCAACTCGCTGGGGCTCGCCAACCTGGCCCGAAACCTCGGCCCGGGTCCACGACTCGGCAGAGGCGGCGTGTTGCCGAAAGTCGTTCGCGCGGTGGTCAAAGCCAAGAAGTGACAGCGGCTAGAGCCTCAGGCCGTCGCGCGGAGAAAAGCCGATCAGTTGCTCGGCCGTGCGCGTCGGCACCTTCTCTTCGTCCGGCAGCAGCCGCTTGCGTTTGACCGGGCCGCGATGCCGCCGCAGCGGCCACCGAGTGACGGAAACCAAACCGGGCGGCCACCACCAATTCGCCCGACCGACCAGCACGGCGATGGCAGGCACCGTCACGGTGCGCAGCAGGAACGTGTCCAGGAGCAGTCCCGTCCCCAGAACGAAGCCGCTCTGAATCACCGTGGACAGACTGGCGAATACCAAGCCGTACATCGACGCGGCCATGATCAGGCCCGCCGCGGTGATCACCCCGCCGGTTGAGGACACGGTCCGGATCACGCCGGAACGCAGTCCCCGCGCGGATTCGTCCCGCAGTCGAGAGATGAGCAGCATGTTGTAGTCGGCACCCACCGCGACCAGGATGACGAACGTCAATCCGGGTACGCTCCAATGCATTTCTTCGCCCAGGATGAACTGAAACGTGATGACGCCGATGCCCAGCGCCGACATGTACGAGACGATCACCGTGCCGATCAGGTACAGCGGCGCGATGACCGCGCGCAGCAATGCGATCAGAATCAGCAGCACCACGCAGGTGGTCATCGCGATGATGAATCGCAGGTCGTGGTCGTAGTAGTCGCGCGTCTCCTTCAGCACGACGGGTAGCCCCACCACCGATACCTTGGCGTCGGCCAGCGACGTATTCGGTTGGGCGCCCTGCGCGGCCGCCCTGATCGCGTCGACCTGGTCCATCGCCGCGGTGCTGAACGGATTGAGGTCGGTCTGGATCAGGTACCGCATCGAGTGGCCGTCGGGCGAAACGAACGCCCCGGCAAGCCTTTTCAGTTGCTCGGCCGTCATCCCGCCCAGCAGATCCTGCGCCCCGCCCGGCAATGCCGCTGGCTTGCCGCCCTCACCGGTGGCATACGACAACGCTTGCGGGGGAATGTAGAACCCGGCCATCGCCGGCGTCGTGGCCTCCTTCTTCATGGAAAGCAGGAACGCGGACGCCTCGCCCAACCCGAAGCCCATCTTCTTGACCTGGTCCACCAATTGCTGCACACCGTCGGCCAATTGCCGGCTGCCGTCCGCGAGGGTGTTGGTCCCCTGCTGCAAGAAGGTGATCTTGGCCCGCATGCCGCCCGGGCTACCCATCCCCAGGGAACCCATCGCGCCGACGACGGTGGACAACGCCCGGCGCAACCCGGAAACCGTTGCCGCGAGGGTCTGCACGGCCTGCGTCGCCCGCAGCTGGCGGGCCAGCTCCGATATCTTGCCCAGCGTTCCGTCGTCGCGGGCCGTCACCAGCCGCTGCAGTTCCCCGCGCGCATTGACACAGGCGGGCTCGGCACTGCACATCGGGCTGTTGTCGAGCGCCCCCAGCACGGGGTTGGCCCAATCGGAGTTCTCGGCAACGAAGTTCGCGTTCGCGCCGATGGCGTCGCCAAGCGAGCGCATGCCGTTGACGAGCCGCTCGGCGCCCTCGAGTTCGGCCAGCGCCCGATTCCCGCCGAAGATATTTTGCAGGGTCGCGAGCGCGTCGACGAGACCGCCCACGGCGGACACCGCCTGGTTGACCTGGGTCCGTACGTCGCCGAGCTTGCCCGCCATTTGGTTGGCGCCGCCCGCCAGCCGATCGAGATCGCCGGTATGGTCGACGATTTGCCGGGAACCCGCGCCCAGTTTGTCGCCGACTTCGCCCGCCTGCCAGGAAGTCGTGGCTTGCTCCAGCGACTGCCCGGTGGGCCGGGTGATGCCTCTGACCATCGCGACGCCCCGCACTTGACTGACCCGCCGCGCCATCTGCTCGAGATCGGCGAGGGCCTTCGCCGTGCGCAGGTCCTGCGGCGAGGAGATGAACAGGTACTCGGGGATGATCAAATTGGTCGAGAAGTGCTTGTCCAGTGCGGCATAGCCGACCGAACTCTCGACGTTGCCCGGCAGCGCCTTGCGATCGTCGTAGTTGTAGCGGGCCAGGCCCGCGCACCCGGCCAGAATCACCAGTACCAGCGCGCTGGCCAGCAGGTGAGTTTTGGGCCGGCGCACGATGTTGACGCCCGAACGCCGCCAGAAGCGGCGGCTGAGATCGCCGCGCGGCGCGACCCAGTTGCGGCGCCCGGCGAGCACGAGCAGGGCCGGCAGCAGCGTGATCGCGGCGAAGAAAACGACGGCCACCGACATGCCCAGCACCGGTCCGACGGTCCGCAGGATGCCCAATTGGGTGAAGATCATCCCGAGGAACGTGACCGCCACGGTGGCGGCTGACGCCGCGATCACCTTGCCGATGGACGCCAACGCCCAGATCACCGCCCGATCCGAGTCCATCCCCCGGCGCACGTAGTCGTGGTATCGGCTGATCAGAAAGACCGCGTAATCCGTTCCGGCGCCGACCATCATCCCGCTCATGAAGATGACGGTCTGGTTGGCGATGCCCAGCCCGGCCAGTCCTACCAGCGCCACCAACCGCTGGGCCACCACCGCGGACATGCCGATCGTCAGCAGCGGCAGCAGCATCGTGACGGGGTTCCGGTAGATGACCAGAAGAATGACGAACAGCAGCACGATGATCGCGAGCTCGATCCGCGTCCTGTCGCGCTGGCCGGTGAGGTTCAGGTCGGCGACGGTAGACGCGGGCCCGGTGAGGTTGGCCGTCAGAGTGGATCCCGCCACGGCCTGTTTCACGATGCCGGCCACGCGGTTGTACGCCCGTTTGGACTGCGGCGAGCCAAGGTCGCCCGGCAGCCCGATGGGCAGCAGCCAGGCGCGGTGATCCTTACTGGTCATCAGCTCACGCAGCGGCGGTGTCGTAACGAAGTCCTGCACCATCGCCACGTCTCGGGTGTCCGGGCGCAGGGCTTCGACCAGTTTCCGGTAGGTGCCTTCGTCGGCCGGGCTCAACCCGCCGCCATCGCTGAGCACCACCACCGCGATGCTCTGCAACCCGGCTTCACCGAACGCGGCGTTCATTTCGCGGGTCGCGGCCAGCACCGGCGCGTCGGACGGCAGGATGGCCACCGGGTGTTGCTGCGAGATCTCTTCCAGCGACGGCGCGGTCAGCACGAGAACTCCCGCGAGCGCGAGCCAGGCGCCGATCACCAGCCATGGCCTTCGCGCGATCAGCCGCCCGAGCCGGGGGAAGCCACCCGCCGGGTCATCCTGGCCAGTCTTCGCTAATGGCATCGGAACCGCATTCTTTTCAGCGTTTGTGCGCCGCCTGCCGGTAGAGGTCGGCAACGTTGCGTGCACGCTCCGCCGCCCCGCCGTCGGCGATGCGGACGCACGCGGATTTTAAGGCACCCAGGTATCGGGTGACGGAATTTCGGGCGGCGGGGTGGTCGGGAAACAACACGCTCGCCGCCGTCTCGTCGAACCGCCCGACCATCGTGCTCAACGGGTAGGTGACCCTGCCGTCGCTGTGCGCACCGACGCTCAGGCCGTCGAACAACTGGGTCATCACCGACAGCGGGCTGGCCTGGGCGTCAAAGAAATTCACCAGGGCGAAAAGGGGTGGGGGCCTGCGCAACGACGGTGCCAATTCCACGACCCGCTCGAACGGCACCAGCGCCAGGTCCGCACCCGAATCGAAGGAGGCCTGGGCGCTTCGCGCGGCGTCGTCGAAGGACGACCCGCTGACGGGGACGGTGACCGGTATGTGGCCGGTGAACCAGCCCTGCGTCGCGAAGTCGGCCTGGGTGCTGCGGGTGTCTTTCGGAGTGATGGCGAAATACGTTTCCGCACCGGTCAACTCGTGGATCGCCAGGGCAAGACAGGCGAACATGCCGCCGACGAAGCGGGCGCCGGCGGCGACGCACGCGGTTTCGAATCGATGCGTTTGCTTCTCGTCCAGCAGGGTCACGCCCAGCAGGTCGCCGTCATACGCCACCGCATCATCGCCCAGGGGCAGCGGGAACGCCGGGAACGTCCCGTCATTGAGCTCGGCAAAGTCGATCCAGGCCCGTACCTCCGGGGAGTCGACGGTCAGCGCCGAGGTATACGCACGCTGCCGCACGCAGTAGTCGGCATAGCTGCCGGCCGGTGGCAGCTCGACCGGTGGATTACCCCCGATCAGCTCGGCGTACATCGCCTGGAACTCCATGAGTCCCATCGCAACGAACTGCCCGTCGGCGTGCAGGTGGTCGATGCTGGCGTAGAAGGTGAAGCGGTCCGCGCGCTGAATCACCCCGAAGCTGAAGCAATCCCACTGCAGCGAGTCGGGGGTGGCCACGATGTGGTCCCGCAGCTGGGCGCCGGTCAGCTCGCCGTGTCCGGTCGGGACGAAGTCGATGTCGACCGCGTCGTCGATGGTGTGCCGCACGATGCGGTCGGCGTCGAGGTACTCGAACCAGCTGCGGTAGGTGTCGTGCCGGCGAAGGTGCGCGTTGATGACGTAGGTCATGGCGCGCAGATCGCACCGGCCCAGCACCTCCACGGAAGCGATCAGCAGCCGAGAATGGTCGAGGCCGCGCGCGGCCTGTTCACGCAGGCTTCGAAGGTGCCGCGCCTGAACGTAACTGGGCGGCACGGCGCTCGCCGGCGCCTCGAGGGCCTTGGCGCGGGTATCGGGCGACGGATGCCAGGAGAACAACGCGCCGGGAGCCGGGGCCCATTCGTTGACCGTCGAGACGTCCAAGGGCCCGATCCGCACCGCTACCTCCCGCACCGAGCACCGACGGCGGTGCTTCTGAGGGCAGCTGACTGCTCATTCGGGAGATCCGCCAAACACCGGTGGTGCTGAGGTTCGTGGGTAGCGTAGCCCGCGTCGCAGCGGGCCGCTTGGTTCGACCTGCCGCCCGCTCGAATCCCTATGTAGCGCGCTCGGCGAGCGCCCGCCGGGCGGCGTTGTAGCCGGGAATGAACGTGATGCCGGGTCCGCCGTGGCAGCCCGCGCTGCCCAGGTACAGGCCCTCGATCGGGATCGGCTGCCCCCGAAAGCCCTTCGGGCCGGGCCGGTTCGGCCCGATCTGGTTCGGGTTGAGCAGACCGTGGCAGTAGTCGCCGCCGGGGGCACCGAACATCACGCCCATGTGCTTGGGCGTGAAGGTGGTGTGCCTGATGATGCTGCGCTCGAAGTTCGGCGCCAGCCGGGTGATCTTGTCGATCACCCGCTGGCCCATTTCGACCTTCGCGTCGCCGTAGTCGGCGCCGCCCTCGATCGGGAACCACAAGGCGAACGCCGAGGCGGCGTGTTTGCCCGCGGGTGCCAGGTCCGGGTCGTTCTGCGTGGGTATCTGCAACACCACCGTCGGGTCGGCCGGGACGATGCCGCGCCGGCAGTCCTCCCACTGCTGCTGCACTTCCTCCGGCGTGCAGAACAGGCCGATGGACGCCTGCATGGCCGGGTCGTTGAGCGCCTCGTAGGGCGCGGCGAATTCCGGCGCCTCCTCGAGCGCGAAGTGCATCTGCAGGTAACTGCCGCGGTGATCGGTTCGGGCATATCGCTCCCGGATGTCGCCGGGCAGCAGGCCCGGGTCGATCAGGTCGTTCAGGGTGGTGTCGGGCGCGATGCCGGACACGACGATCGGGGCGGTCAACGTCTCGCCGCCCTCGGTGCGCACCCCACTCACCCGCCCGTCCTCGACGAGGATCTCGGTCACCTTGCTGCGCAGCCGGACCTCACCGCCGTGGCTTTCAAGCAGTTCACTCAGGTGCGAGGTGAGCGCCCCGATGCCGCCTTGCAGCTTCTTCATCTGCATCGTGTCACCGTCGGGGACGCCCAACCCGAAGGCCAGCGCCGCCGCGCTGCCCGGCGTGGCGGGCCCGCGATAAAGGGTGTTGACGGCGAGCACGGTCATCGAGCCGCGCAGCGCACCGTGCTTCTCCCGGTCGGGAAGGTAGCGGTCCAGCACGTCGGTGACCGAACCGAACAGCATGTCGTCAATCGCCGACCGTTCGAATTCGTTTGTCGCGCAGGCATACATCTCGTCGTAGGTCTTGGGCTCCGTTCCGGCTTCGAAGCGGCCGAGCGCCCGGGTGGGCGCCTGGCTCCACGCCATCAGCCCCGCCATCCCGTTGACGGCGTCCGCCCCGTGCACCTCGTTGAGGTGGGTGAACAGCTTGATGGGGTCGCTGTACTGGATCAGCGGATCGTCGCCGACGCCGCGCACCGCCACCGACATCACGTCAAGGTCGATCGTCGGCAGGGTGTCCAGGCCGAGTTCGTCGACCACCACCTTCGAGGTGGGAAACTGCACCGAGCCCGCGATCTCGAACCGGTAACCGTCGAAAAGCTCCACCGTGGATGCCATTCCGCCGGCGTACAGCTTGGAATCCAGGCACACCGTGCGCAATCTCGCCTTCTGCAGCAGCACCGCCGCCGCCAGGCCGTTGTGCCCGGCACCGATAACTATCGCGTCGTAATCAGACATATGACCTCCCGCACAGCAGGCTGGCATGCGGCCAAAGTTTTGTCAATTATGACGAAACTGTGGTCACCCAGGTACCGGAGATGCCCTCCCGCAGCGATTCCAGCGCGACATGCGACATCCGCGCCAGCTCCCCGAGGGATCGCTCCTCGCCGACCATCCAGGCTTCCATCGCGCCGAATACCGCGGCGGCGATGCAACGGGCGGTCACGGTGATCCGTAGCCGCGCGTCGGGCTTCCGTTGCGCCTCGCAGCTACGCCTTTCCAGTTGCGCCTCGATGGCGTCGGCGAGGTCGGCCTGGACGTCGCGGATGTGGCGATGGATGCGGTCCTGGTCCAGCTCACCGCCGCGCATTGCGGCGATTTTCGCCACGGCCTCAACGTCATAGGGGAACGCGAAGACGGCCGACTGAACGGAATCGATAACCGGTTCGTCGGCGGGTCTGGCGTCCAGCGCCGCGCGAAACCAGTTCAGTCCGGTGTAGTCGGCAAACAGCAGATCGTGTTTGGAGCCGAAGTGGCGATAGAAGGTGCGCAGCGAGACTCCGGCGTCGGCGGCGATCTGTTCGGCCGAGGTGTCCTCGACCCCCTGGGCCAGGAAGCGCACCATGGCGGCCTGGCGCAACGCCTCACGGGTGCGTTCGCTGCGCGCCGTCTGCGCCGGCCTGACCATGCAAGTAAGGTACCCCACCAGCTTTTGTCAGTATTGACAAAACTTTGGGAGCCGGGTCAGACTGCGGCCATGGTCTCGCTTCTTGTGCATGCAGTTCTCGGGCTCAGCGTCATCGGCTGGATCGTCGCCGCCAACCCGAAGGTCTTCGCCCGCCCGGCCGGCGGACCGTTGTTCTCCCCGCTGGAATGCGTGTATTACGTCGTCGGGATCGCTTCGGTCGCCTTGGGCTGGTACTTCAACGTCACCTACGTGCAGGAGTACTCGCACGGATCCACCAACCCGCTCTGGGGCGAGCACGGGAGCTGGGCCGAATACATCAGGCTGATGTTCACCAATCCGGCCGCGGACTCCGCGAGCCAGGACTACACGATCGCGAATGTGGTTCTGCTGCCGCTGTTTACGATCGTGGACGGCTATCGCCGCGGGCTCAAGCACCCGTGGCTGTACTTCGTCTCCAGCCTGTTCACCAGCTTCGCGTTCGCGTTCGCCTTCTACTTCGCCACCATCGAGCGGCAACGCCGGCACGAGCAGGCCCGCCAAACGGTGGACGCCTAGCTTCCCTCCGCCCAGCGGCGGGCCCACCGGTCCAGCGGATCGAGGGCCTCGCCCAGCGACAGGCCGGTCGCGCTGAGCTCGTAACACTGGTCGGCGCGCTGGACCACCAGGCCCGCATCCGTCAGTTCGCCGAGCCGGTCATACAAAACGCTGGGCGACATGCCGTCGCAGCGCTCCCGCAAGGCCCGCGCCCCCAGCGGCCCGTCGCGAAGCTCCCACAGGATCCGCAACGACCAGCGCCGCCCGAGCAGATCGAGGGCCGCCATCAGCGGGCGCCCCGTTGTCGACCCCCGCACCGGCCGCCCCGGGCGAGCCGCCGATTGACGTTTCGGATTTCGTAACGTAGCTTTCTTGTCCATGGTTACGGAAATAGTAACGCCTCGCATCGGCGCCCTCGAACCGCCGTACGAGGACGCCGTGGCGGCACAACTTCAGAAGATGATGCCGCCGAACGTGCCGCCGATCGCCCTGTTTCGCACCCTGGTGCGCAACATGCCCATGACCGAGGCCATGACGCTCTGGGGCGGCTACGAGCTGAGCCGCTCGTTGTCGCTGTCCCTGCGTGATCGTGAGATCGTGATCGACCGCACCTGCGCTCGCTGCGGCTGTGAGTACGAATGGGGCGTGCACGTCGCGTTTTTCGCCGAGAAGGCGCGCCTCCACCGTGAGCAGGTCCGCTCCTTGACCCATGGCGGCGCCGACGATTCCTGCTGGACGGCCGAACGAGACCGCCTCCTCGTGCGGGCCGTAGACGCGCTCTGCGACCGTCGCGACATCGACGACGCGCTGTGGACGGCGCTGCGCGGCGAGTTCGACGAACGCGAGATTCTCGACCTCACGATGCTGTGCGGGTGGTACCACGCGATCAGCTTCACCGCACGTGCCGCCCGAGTGCCGCTCGAGCCCGGCAGCCCCACCTTCAGGTCGGTTTGACGGCGCGCCACCGTTGCCGCCCCCCGGACGGATCGACCTGCACGCCCGCGAAGCCCGCGTTGAGCAGCCGCGCGCCCAGATCCTTCGGCGCGATCGGGTTGTAGGTGTCGGCGACGTGGAGCAGCCGGAAGGTCAGGGACGGGACGCCGTCGCAGCCGGCGAAGGTCCCGCCCGGTTGCAGCACCCGGAACGCCTCGGTGAAAAGCCGGTCCTGCAATTCGGTGCTTGGAACGTGGTGCAACATCGTGAAACACACCACCGAGCTGAAGTGGTCGGCGGGCAGCCCCGTGGCGGTGCCGTCGCCGTGGATGATGCGGGCCCGGTCGCCGTAGCGGCGCCGCAAACGCTCGGCCATCGCGGCATCGACCTCGACGGCGGTGAGCGAGTTGGCCCTGTCCAGCAGGGCGCGCGTCGTCGCTCCGTACCCCGGGCCGATTTCCAAAGTGCGGGAACCCAATTCGACGCCGTCCAGCGCCCACGGCAGCAGCTGGTCGGCCACCGCCTTCTCCCAGCCCGCCGAGCTGCACCGCCGCCGGTGTAAGAGATTCATCGCCATGACGGCCACGCTAGGCGGACGCGGGTCCTGCGCACTTCCGATATTCTGCCGCGTTATGTCGGGAATCAGCCACCACGGGCCGGCGACCTCGTCGCAGGCCTTGCCGCCGGGAGCCCGGATCGAGCGGCACCGCCACCCCTTGCACCAGATCGTCTACCCGTCCTCGGGCGCGGTCTCGGTCACCACCCCGGCGGGCACCTGGATCACGCCGGCGAATCGGGCGATCTGGATACCGGCGGGCTGCTGGCATGAACACACGTTCCACGGCCACACGCAGTTTCACGGCGTCGCGCTGGACCCACGCCGGTACCGTCGCGGTCCCGCTGCGCCGGCGGTGCTGGCGGTCAACCCCTTGATGCGGGAACTCATCATCGCGTGCTCACGGGCCAACGGAACCGACACCGACACGCACCACCGGATGCTGGAGGTGCTGCATGACCAGGTGCAGGCGGCCAGTCCCGGTGAGCCACTGTGGCTTCCGACGCCGGTCGACGGCCGGCTCCGCGACGCGTGCGCGATGATCGCCGACAACCTGCGTGACCCGTTGACGTTGCAGCAGATCGGCCGTCGGATCGGCATCGGCCAACGCACCCTGAGCCGCCTGTTCCGCGACGAGTTGGCGATGACCTTTCCGCAATGGCGCACCCAGCTCCGGTTGCAACGCGCCCTGGTGCTGCTCGCCGAGCGCCGCGACGTCACGTCGGTGGCGTCCGAATGTGGTTGGGCCACAGCGAGTGCCTTCATCGACACCTACCGGCGGGCCTTCGGGCACACGCCGGGGCGGGCGATCGCCAAGACGCCCTAGCGGTTGGTGGGCTCGAGCACCTCGGCGCCCACGAAGGGCACCAGCGCGTCGGGCACCCGCACGCTGCCGTCGGGCTGCTGGTGGTTCTCCAGGATCGCCACCAGCCACCGGGTGGTGCCCAGCGTGCCGTTGAGGGTGGCGGCGGTCTGCGGCTTGCCGTTGTCGTCGCGGTACCGCGTGGAAAGCCGGCGCGCCTGGAAGGTGGTGCAGTTGGACGTCGACGTCAGCTCGCGGTAGGTGCCCTGCGTGGGAACCCAAGCCTCACAGTCGAATTTGCGCGCGGCCGACGACCCGAGATCGCCTGCGGCGACGTCGATCACGCGATACGGGACCCCGATCTGGGCCAGCATCTCGCGCTGCCAGCCCAGCAACCGTTGGTGTTCGGCCTCGGCTTCGGCGGGCGTGCAGTAGACGAAGCCTTCGACCTTGTCGAACTGATGCACCCGGATGATGCCGCGGGTGTCCTTGCCGTAGCTGCCGGCCTCCCGCCGGAAGCACGACGACCAGCCCGCGTAGCGCAGGGGTCCGCCGGACAGGTCCAGGATTTCGTCGGCGTGGTAGCCGGCCAGCGGCACCTCGGAGGTGCCGACCAGGTAGAGGTCGTCGGCCTCGACGCGGTAGATCTCGTCGGCGTGGGCGCCGAGGAATCCGGTGCCGGCCATCACCTCGGGGCGCACCAGCACCGGCGGGATCATCGGGATGAAGCCGTTCTCGACGGCCAACCGCAGGGCCAGCTGCAGCAGCCCGAGCTGCAGCAGCGCCCCACGCCCGGTCAGGAAGTAGAAGCGCGAGCCGGACACCTTGGCGCCGCGTTGCATGTCAATCAGCCCCAGCGACTCGCCTAGCTCCAGGTGGTCCTTCGGGTTTTGCAGCGAAGGAGGCTCGCCCACGACCTCCAGGACGCGGTATTCGTCCTCCCCGCCGGCGGGCACCCCGTCGATGACGACGTTGGAGATCGCCATGTGCGCGGCGGTGAAGGCGGCCTCCGCCTCGGCCTGCTCGGTTTCGGCGGCCTTCACCTGCTCGGCCAACTCCTTGGCGCGCGCCAGCTTGGCCGGGCGCTCCTCGGGCGACGCGGCGCCGACGCTCTTGCTGGCCGACTTCTGTTCGGCGCGCAGCGCGTCGGCCGACGAGATCGCCGCCCGGCGGGCGACGTCGGCCGCCAGCAAGGCGTCGACCAGCGCCGGGTCCTCGCCCCGGTTCAGTTGGGAACGGCGCACGGCGTCGGGGTCTTCCCGGAGCAGCTTCAGGTCGATCACCGCCTTGACACTACTTTTTCGGTTCCGGTCGGCGGGCAGAGCACCCAATCGGACTCAACTCAGGACTCACATCCGTAACTTTTGTCACGCGGCTCAGGTGGCCCTGTCAGAATGGAGCCGATGTCACGACCGCCCGAGACGGACCTTCCGGAAGCCCCGGAGTCCGACGCCCCCACCGCCGAGCCGGAACAGCCGCAAGCCGGCTTCCGGTGGCCGCGCAGTCTGCAGGCCCAGGCGACTCGGCGCGCCCTGCTGCTGACCGCGCTGGGCGGCCTGCTGATCGCCGGGGTGGTCACCGCGCTGCCGGTGGGGGGCACCGGCACGGGGCGGCTGTCCGGCTATCTCAACGGCAACCCGGTGCCCACCACCGGCAGCAAGAGCGACGCCGCCTTTAACAAGGCCGCCAGCGGTGACTGCCTGATCTGGCCGGACGCCACCCCGGAGTCGGCGAAGATCGTCAACTGCGCCGACGACCACAAGTTCGAAGTCGCCGAATCCGTCGACATGCGGACGTTCCCGGGCGCCGAATACGGCCCCAACGCCGCTCCCCCCTCGCCCGCCCGCATTCAGCAGATCACCCAGGAGCAGTGCGAATCCGCCGTGCGCAACTACCTGGGCCCCAAGTTCGATCCCAACAGCAAGTTCACCGTCAGCCTGCTGTGGCCCGGTGACCGGGCCTGGCGCCAGAACGGCGAGCGCCGCATGTTGTGCGGACTGCAGCTGCCCGGCCCCAACAACCAGCAACAGGCCTTCAAGGGCAAGGTCGCCGAGGTCGACCAGTCCAAGGTCTGGCCGGCCGGCACCTGCCTGGGCATCGACTCGGCCACCAACCAGCCGATCGATGCGCCGGTCGAGTGCGCGACTCCGCACGCGATGGAGGTGACCGGCACGGTCAACCTGGCCGAGAAGTTCCCCGGCGCGCTGCCGGCGGAGCCCGACCAGGACGGGTACATCAAGGATTTGTGCACCAAGATGACGGACGCCTATCTGGCGCCGGTCAAGTTGCGCACCACCACCCTGACGCTGATCTACCCCACCGTGCCGCTGGCCAGCTGGACGGCCGGCAGCCGCGAGGTCGCCTGCAGCATCGGCGCGACCTTGGGCAACGGCGGCTGGGCCACCCTGGTCAACAGCGCGAAGGGCCAACTGCTCATCAACGGTCAGCCGCCGGTGCCGCCGCCCGACATTCCCGAAGAGCGGCTCACCATGCCGCCGATACCGCTCCAGGTGCCGGCACAGGCTCCGCAGAGCCAGGCCAGCGCTCCCCCGGAGATCCCGCCGAACAATCAGCACCTCCCGGGTCAGCAGCCGGCGGTAGCGCCCCAGGCGCCCGCGTCGGACACCCCGCCTCCCCAGGCGCCGCAGGCCCCACCCCCGGCGGACGCCGGGGCGCCACCTCAGGCCCCGCCCCCCGCGGACGGCGGGGCGCCGCCGCCGGCCAACCCGGGGCCTGAGGTGCCGCCCGCGCCGCCAGCCGGGGGCTAGCCGCGTGCCCGCGCGGATGGATCCCCAGCGGTTCGACGAACTGGTGTCCGACGCGCTCGACCTGATCCCACCTCAGCTGGCGGCGGCGATGGACAACGTCGTCGTGCTGGTCGACGACCGCCACCCCGAGGACGGCGAACTGCTCGGGCTGTACGAGGGGGTCGCCCTCACCGACCGCGACTCCGACTACGCCGGATCGCTGCCGGACGCCATCACCATCTACCGCGAGGCGCTGCTGGACGTCTGCGATTCCGAGGACGACGTCGTCGAGGAGGTGGCGATCACCGTGATCCACGAGGTCGCCCACCACTTCGGCATCGACGACGACCGGCTGGAAGAACTGGGCTGGGCCTGACGGCCGGTCAGCCGCGCCGGTTTTATGGGCGCGGCATCCCGGATTTGTCCGCGGCCGGTGCTATGAACGGGTTATGAGTGCTGACTGCCGCGACTGCCGGGCAGGCTTAGATCACTGTCACGGCACCATCATTCGCCATTCCCTGCGCCGCGCGGAGTGCACGGAGCCGGATTGCTTCAGCCCCGAGCTGTTGCCGCACGCCTTCGTGATCGACTGCGACGCCGTCGGTTGCGAGTGCTTCGAAGCGGTCGCGCTGGCCGTTTGACCGACCGTCAGCCCATCGGGTCGGTGCTCGAGTGCACCGCGTCCGCGACGGGACTGGCCTCGGGCTCGGGGTAGAACGGCGGCGTCAGGGTGCCCCACCGCACGCAGCTCCACCGCCCGTCGGTGATCGGCGCCAGCACCACCGATTCGGCGTTGTCGAGGTGATTGTCCAGCGCGAAGCCGGCGTCCACACCCGCCAGCACGGCGGCGGCCAGCCGGATCGCCGCACCATGGCTGACGACGACAATGTCGCCCGTCCAGTCGTGGTCGTCGAGGTAGCGCAGGCGCAACTCGGTGAGCACCGGGACATAGCGGTCCAATACGTCGTTGCCGGTTTCCCCGCCCGGCAGCGGGACGTCGAGAGCACCGTGATGCCATTGCTCGTAGATCGCGTTGAATTCCGCGACCGCGTCGTCGTCGCTGCGGTTCTCCAGCGCGCCGACCTGGACCTCGTGAATGCCGTCGACCTCGACGGCGGACATCTCGAGCTCGCCGCCGATGACGCCGGCCGTCTGCGATGCCCGAATCGCCACCGAGTGCGCCAGCAGCCCGGGCCGTCCCGCACCCCGCGCGAAGGCGCGGGCCTGATCGCGACCCAGCGGCGTCAGCTCCGCGCCCGGCGGCCGGGTGTCCAGCCTGCGTTCGACGTTGCCGTACGACTGGCCGTGTCGCACGAGCACCAACCGGCCGGTCACAACTCGATTCCCCCGGTCGCCGTTCCCGGTTTTCCTTCTCGTAGCCGCGCCAGCCAGCGGGCCGCCTCGTCGGCCGGCGGCGGCAGCACCCCGGCGGGCGAGCCCGTCGGCCAAGATCCCAGGTATCGCACATCGGCACAACGACGGTGCAGCGCTTTAAGTGCCTCGGCGACGGCGTCGTCGTCGATGTGGCCCACGCAGTCGGCGAAGAAGACGTAGGTGCCCAGCGCGGTCCGGGTCGGCCGGGACTCGATCCGCGTCAGGTCGATGCCGCGGATCCCGAATTCGGTGAGCGCGCCCAACAAGGCACCGGGGGCGTTTTCGATCCGCAGCACCACCGCCGTCCGGTCGGCCCCGGTGCGGGCCGGCGGCGGGCCCGGCAGGCCCACCAGGAGGAAACGGGTGCAGGCGTTGGGCTCGTCGACCACGCCGTCGGCCAGCGCCGCGAGTCCCCAGTGGGTGGCGGCCAGGGGCGAGGTGATCGCGGCGTCCGCCTGTCCCTCGGCGACCTGCCGCGCCGCGTCGGCGTTGGAATACGCCGGCCGGGGCTCGGCGTGGGGCAGGTTCGCGGCGACCCACCGCCGCACCTGCGCCGCCGCCACCGGAAAGGCCGCCAGGGTGCGCACGTCGCCGGCGGAGCGGCCGGGTTTGACGACGATCGTGAACGCGACGTCCAGGGTCGTCTCGGCGAAGACTTGCAGCGGCGAACCGATGGCCAGGCTGTCCAGCGTGGGCGTCACGGACCCGTCGATCGAGTTCTCGATCGGGACGCAGGCGTACTCGGCGCCGCCGTCGCGCACGGCGTCCAGCGCCGCGGCGGTGCTGTCGATGGGCAGTCGCCGCACCTCGTCTGACACCCGGCCCGGAACCAGACCGGCGGCCGTGATCTGCAACAGCGCCGCCTCGGTGAATGTCCCTTCCGGGCCGAGATAAGCGATGCGGACCACGCCCCAACCCTAGCGGCGGGAGGCGTCAAACCGCTCTTGCGGCGCCTTGCCATCTAAGTTAACTTAGGCTTACCTAATTTAAGGAGAACGGTGTTACCCCTGACCTGCCCCGCCCCGACGACCGCCGAACGTATCCGCAGCGCGTGTGTCCGAGCCGGCGGCGCGCTCCTGGCACTGGAATCCGCGCCCGCCCGCCAGGGCCCCGTCGTGACGCCCGTGCATCACCTGCTGCCCGACGGGTCCTTCGCGCTGGCGATCCCCAGTCAGCGCGCAGGACGGCCGGAAGGCTCCGTCGCCGGATCGCAGGCGCTCCTGGAGTTGACCGACTATGCACCCCTTCCGCTGCGGGAGCCGGTGCGCTCGCTGGTGTGGGTGCGCGGGCAGCTGCACGAGTTTCACCCGGCCGAGGTCGCCGAGACGGTCGACCTGATCGCCGCCGAGTGGCCGCACCCCGCGCTGCTTCAGGTCGACACCCCGCGATGCGCCCCGTCGGCGGGGCAGGAACCGCGCTACACGCTGGTCCGGCTGGAGGTCGCGTCCGTCGTCGTCACCGACGCCACCGGCGCCGAGCCCGTCAGCGTGGCGGATCTCCTTGCGGCCCGCCCCGATCCGTTCTGCGAGATCGAGTCGAACCTGCTGTGGCATCTGGACACCGCCCACAGCGACGTCGTTGCGCGGCTGGTGTCCCGGTTGCCCGCCCCGTTGCGCCGCGGGCAGGTGCGCCCGCTCGGGCTGGATCGCTACGGCGTGCGGTTCCGCGTCGAAGGAAAGGACCGCGACCATGACGTCCGGCTGCCGTTCCACAAGCCGGTGGACGACATGACCGGGCTGAGCCAGGCCATTCGCGTGCTGATGGGATGCCCGTTCATCAACGGGCTGCGCGCCCGCCACTAGCCGAACCCATCGTGTCGGGCGACCCCGGCCGCGTACGTTAACCAGGTGAACGGCGATCGACCACCGCACCGGCACGAACCGCGCACCGAGCCGTCACAGGTGATTCGCCGCGGCACCCGCCCGCCGGACCACAGCTCGGGCAGGTGTACCAGCAGGATGGTGTCGGTGCGGCTGCTGCCGATGTCGCCGCCGGTGGCCAGGTCCTCCTGCTGCTCGGGGCTGAGACCCTGGCGGCTATCCGACCCGACGAGCAACCAGTTCGTCCCGCGGCCGTGCCCGGGGCGCCCCGGGTAGTCGGTCAGGATGTCGTCGCGGTGCAGCCGGCTGTCGAACCAGACGGCCCCGCAGGCGACGCCGATGCCGGCCAGCAGCACGCCGATCACCAGGGCCGACGCAAGCGCTCGTAGCCGGCGGCGCCAGCCACGGCTGCGGCGCGTGCGCGGGGCGGTGGGCCGCGGCGGAGCTCCGGGTGGTTGTCGGGGGCGCGGCGGTTCGACCGCGCGAGGCGGCGGGGGTGGGGGCGGCGATGCCGAACCTGTGCAACAGCGCGAGCAGCTTCGTCTCCACCAGCGAGCCGTACCGCACCGGGTGCTTGGT
>NZ_LZJF01000124.1 GCF_001666835.1 Mycobacterium sp. E3251
CTGTAGCGAGGGAATCAAGAACGCGACGCCGTTGATGAAGAGGAAGGAGCTCGCCGTGGCCACCAGCGATACGACCATGATCGACCAGCGCCCGCCCGCACCCAGTTCACGCGTCGTGGTCGTTGCCGGTTGCATCCCCAATGCTCGCACACGCCCCGAAAAGCGCTGGTAATTACCGTGTGCCTGCTGCCTTTGCGACGCCCAAACCGCTCATCAGTAGGCTCAACCAAATGCGCCTTGGTCGAATCGCCAGCCCGGACGGTGTCGCCTTCGTCAGCATCGAGGGCGAACTCGCCGATCCCGCCGCCATGATCGCCCGCGAGATCGCTGAGCATCCCTTTGGCACGCCGAACTTCACCGGCCGATCGTGGCCGCTGGCCGATGTGCGGTTGCTGGCTCCGATACTGGCCAGCAAGGTGGTCTGCATCGGCAAGAACTACGCCGATCACATCGCCGAGATGACCGAGCTCACCGGCCCCGCGGCGCCGGATCCCATCATCTTCCTCAAGCCCAATACGGCCATCGTCGGACCCAACGTGCCGATCCGGTTGCCCGCCAACGCATCACCCGTGCATTTCGAGGGCGAGCTGGCCGCGGTCATCGGCAGGCCCTGCAAGGACGTCTCGGCGGCCGAGGCCGCCGACAGCATCCTGGGCTACACAATCGGAAACGACGTGTCGGCGCGCGACCAACAGAAGGCCGACGGCCAGTGGACCCGGGCCAAAGGGCACGACACCTTCTGTCCGGTGGGTCCGTGGATCGTCACCGACGTCGATCCGGCTGATCTCGAAATCCGCACCGACGTCAACGGCGCGGTGAAGCAACACAGCCGTACCTCTCTGATGATTCACGACGTCGGCGCCATCGTCGAGTGGATCTCGGCCGTGATGACCCTGTTGCCCGGCGACCTCATCCTCACCGGAACGCCGGCCGGGGTCGGTCCGATCGAGGACGGCGACACGGTCTCCGTCACCATCGAGGGCATCGGTACCCTCACCAATCCCGTGGTCCGTAAGGGAAAGTCGTGACTACCGAAACGAAAGTCCGCGTCAGGTTCTGCCCGTCGCCTACCGGCACCCCGCACGTCGGGATGGTCCGCACCGCGCTGTTCAACTGGGCCTACGCCCGGCACACGGGTGGCACCTTCGTCTTCCGCATCGAGGACACCGACGCCGAACGCGACAGCGAGGAAAGCTATCTGGCGCTGCTCGACGCGCTGCGCTGGCTGGGCCTCGACTGGGACGAGGGGCCCGAGGTCGGCGGGACCTACGGCCCATACCGGCAGTCGCAGCGCAAAGAGATCTACCGGGACGTGGTGGCCAAGCTGCTCGAAGCGGGCGAGGCCTACTACGCTTTCTCGACGCCGGAAGAGGTTGAGGCGCGCCACATCGCGGCGGGCCGCAACCCCAAACTGGGGTACGACAACTTCGACCGGCAGCTGACCGATGCCCAGCGCGCCGCTTTCCTGGCCGAGGGCCGCAAGCCGGTGGTGCGGCTGCGGATGCCCGACGAAGACCTCGGCTGGCACGACCTGGTGCGCGGACCCACCAATTTCGCCGCGGGCACCGTGCCGGACTTCGCGCTGACCCGCGCCAACGGAGATCCGTTGTACACCTTGGTCAACCCCTGCGACGACGCGCTGATGAAAATCACCCACGTGCTGCGGGGCGAGGACCTACTGCCCTCCACGCCGCGTCAGCTCGCGCTGTACCAGTCGCTGATCCGGATCGGCGTGGCCGAGCGCATACCGGAGTTCGCGCACCTGCCAACGGTATTGGGGGAGGGGACCAAGAAACTCTCCAAGCGCGACCCGCAGTCGAATCTGTTCGCCCACCGCGACCGCGGCTTCATCCCCGAGGGGCTGCTGAACTATCTCGCGTTGCTCGGCTGGGCGATCGCCGACGACCACGACCTGTTCAGTCTCGACGAAATGGTCGCCGCGTTCGACGTCGTCGACGTCAATTCCAACCCGGCCCGCTTCGATCAGAAGAAGGCCGACGCCCTCAACGGTGAGCACATCCGCATGCTCGAGCCCGCGGATTTCGCGCGCCGGCTGCGCGACTACTTCGACGTCCACGGACATCGCGTCGGATTGGACGGCGCGGCGTTCGCCACCGCCGCCGACCTAGTCCAGACGCGCATCGTCGTGCTCGCCGACGCGTGGGACCTGCTCAGGTTCCTCAACGACGACGAATACGCCATCGACCCCAAGGCCGCCGCCAAGGAGCTCGGTCCGGACGCCGCCGCGGTGCTGGACGCCGCGCTGGCGGCGCTGGACGGCGTGACGGACTGGACCACGGCGCAGATCGAGGCCGCCCTCAAGGGTGCGCTCATCGAAAGCCTCGGCCTCAAACCGCGTAAGGCGTTCGGTCCGATCCGGGTGGCCGCCACGGGAACGACGGTCAGCCCGCCGTTGTTCGAATCGCTGGAGCTGCTCGGCCGTGACCGCAGCGTGCAGCGGCTACGCGCCGCACGCGAAACGGTCGCCGGATAGGCCCTAGACCTCGCGGGCCTCGCATGCGGATTGTCCCGAGAGTCTTTGGTAGTCTGCACTGCGGCTCACAAAGGCCGACAACGGTTGGCGGCAGCGGTCTTCCGAGCAGCTCGATACGGCTCCAAATGACCGTTGACCAGCGGTTTTAGGCAGCCAATGGGGTATGGTGTAATTGGCAACACAGCTGATTCTGGTTCAGCCATTCTAGGTTCGAGTCCTGGTACCCCAGCAAAATCTCGCCACCTCAAGCGATTAGGTGGGGTTTGGAGCGTGAGCTATGCTGACTCTCCGGATCGTGTCCGGCCCCGTCGTCTAGCGGCCTAGGACGCCGCCCTCTCACGGCGGTAGCGTGGGTTCGAATCCCATCGGGGCTACAAAAATTATTGGCCGGTGCCCAGCACTGCCGGTGCGGTGGATCCACCCACGGGCATGGCCGGCAGGCCGAGTTTGCGGTGATCCCACGAGCGGGCGCGATGGGCGACGATTCGCACGCAGACGCGCTTGTTCATCATCTGCTCGACGAACGGCTTCATCTCGTCGGTGTAAGGCCCGGTGTAACGCTCGAACACGCTGACCCCGACCCGGTGTGCGACGTCGGGGTCGTCGACGATCTCGGCGACGCCCTCGAACGACACTCCACGCAACGTGTCATAGGTGTCGCCGTCCTCGATCAGGAAGCTCACCCGGGGATCGCGTTTGAGGTTGACCGCCTTCTGCGACTTGGCCTTGGTTTCGAGCCAGATCTCGCCGTCCACGACGGCGTACCACATTGCGGTCAGGTGCGGCTGGCCGTCGGGGCCGACGGTGGCCAGCGTCCCGGTGCGGCTCTTGACGACGAAGTCGGCGATTTCGTCATCGGACATGACGATGCTCGCGCGCTGATTGGTTCCCATGGCGGTCAGTCTGTCAGGCCGCGTGCGCTCGATTGTGCGCCGGTCGCGAAGGAAGCATCCACGCGACGTTCAGAGCCGGCGGGTGAGCGCTTCGGCCGCGGCCAGTAGATCGGCGGCCCAGCGCGCGCCGGGACGCCGGCCGATGCGGTCGACGGGTCCCGACACCGAGATTGCGGCGATCACGGCACCGCGGCTGTCGCGCACGGGAACCGACACGCTCGCCACCCCGGGCTCGCGCTCGGCCACGCTTTGTGCCCAGCCGCGCCGGCGCACTTCGGCCAGCGTGCGCTCGGTGAATTTCGCGGTCGGTAGCACCGCTTTTTGCGTCGCCGCGTCGCTGTGGGCCAGCAGCACCTTGGCGCCCGAGCCCGCCGTCATCGGCAATCGCGCCCCGACCGGGACCGTATCGCGAAGGCCCGCAGCCGGTTCCAGGGCTGCCACACAGACCCGTTCGATGCCCTCGCGGCGGTACAGCTGCACGCTTTCCCCGGTGGTCTCGCGCAGCAGGGGAAGCACCCCCGCACTGGCGGCCAGCAGCGGATCGTTGACATGGGCGGCGAGCTCGGTGACGGCCGGACCGAGTCCCCAGCGGCCTTCGTCGTCGCGGGCCAGCAGGCGATGGATCTCCAGCGCTGCGGCCAGCCGATACGCGGTGGCCCTGGGCAATCCGGTTCGTTCGCACAGTTCGGCCAGTCCGCATGGGGATTGGGCAACGGTCTGCAGGACATCCACAGCTTTGTCGAGTACGCCGATGCCGCTATGCTGTCTCACAAGAAGATACTAGCGTCTCGCATTCTGAGATCACAGCCCATGGTCGATCGGCGAGCCGCGGATGAGGAATTGAGGCGAATGCAGATGGGATCCGGCAAGCCGCGCACCCTGGCCGAAAAGGTCTGGGACGACCACGTTGTGGATAATGGCAGCGACCCCGAACACGGGGGGGCGCCCGACCTGATCTACATCGATCTGCATCTGGTGCACGAGGTCACCAGCCCGCAGGCCTTCGATGGGCTGCGGCTGGCCGGCCGTCCGGTGCGACGGCCCGATCTGACACTGGCCACCGAGGATCACAACGTGCCCACTGTCGACATC
Source organism: Mycobacterium sp. E3251 (assembly GCF_001666835.1). Lineage (GTDB taxonomy): Bacteria > Actinomycetota > Actinomycetes > Mycobacteriales > Mycobacteriaceae > Mycobacterium. The sequence goes on from NZ_LZJF01000124.1 coordinate 4,480, forward strand.
GACAAGCCGATCGCCGACCCGGTGTCGCGCACCCAGGTCGAAACGTTGCGCCGCAACTGCGCCGAATTCGGCATTCGCCTTTATCCGATGGGCAATATCGAGCAGGGCATCGTGCATGTCGTCGGGCCGCAATTGGGTCTGACCCAACCGGGAATGACCGTTGTCTGTGGTGATAGTCACACGTCGACGCACGGCGCATTCGGCGCACTGGCAATGGGCATTGGCACCTCGGAGGTCGAGCACGTGCTTGCCACGCAGACGTTGCCGCTGCGGCCGTTCAAGACGATGGCGGTCAATGTCGAGGGCGAATTGCCCGCCGGGGTGACGGCCAAGGACATCATTCTCGCCTTGATCGCCAAGATCGGCACCGGCGGCGGTCAGGGGCACGTCATCGAATACCGCGGCAGCGCCATCGAATCACTGTCGATGGAAGGCCGGATGACGATCTGCAACATGAGCATCGAGGCCGGCGCCAGAGCGGGCATGGTAGCCCCGGACGCCACCACCTTTGAATTCCTGCGCGACAAGCCGCACGCGCCGCAGGGGGCGCAATGGGACGCGGCGATGCGCTATTGGCAGGAGTTGCACACCGACCCCGGTGCCGTTTTCGACACCGAGGTCCGCCTCGACGCAACATCGTTGAGTCCGTTCGTGACGTGGGGAACAAATCCCGGTCAGGGAGTGCCGCTGGCCGCGGCTGTGCCCGACCCGGAGCTGATGGCCGGCGACTCCGAGCGGCAGGCCGCCGAGAAAGCCTTGGCTTACATGGACCTTCGGCCGGGCACTCCGATGCGCGATATCGCGGTCGACACCGTGTTCGTGGGCTCTTGTACCAACGGTCGTATCGAAGACCTGCGGGTGGTCGCCGACGTGCTGCGCGGCCGCAGGCTGGCGCCCGGAGTGCGGATGCTCGTGGTGCCCGGGTCCATGCGGGTGCGGGCGCAGGCCGAAGCCGAAGGGCTGGGCGAGGTTTTCACCGCAGCGGGCGCCGAATGGCGACAGGCGGGCTGCTCGATGTGCCTGGGAATGAACCCGGACCAGCTGGCGCCGGGTGAGCGGTGCGCGGCCACGTCGAACCGCAACTTCGAAGGGCGCCAGGGGAAAGGCGGCCGCACGCATCTGGTGTCACCGGCCGTAGCCGCCGCGACGGCGGTTCGCGGCACATTGTCCGCCCCGGCCGATTTGAACTGACCCAATCGAGAAGAAGAGATGAGCATGGAAGCATTTCACTCCCACACCGGTATCGGCGTGCCGTTGCGGCGGTCCAATGTCGACACCGATCAGATCATTCCGGCGGTGTATTTGAAGCGCGTCACCCGAACCGGTTTCGAGGATGGGTTGTTCGCCAGCTGGCGCTCGGATCCCTCATTCGTCCTCAACCTCAGTCCCTTTGACCGTGGGACGGTCCTGGTCGCCGGCCCCGATTTCGGGACCGGCTCGTCCCGCGAGCACGCGGTGTGGGCGCTCATGGACTACGGGTTCCGGGTGGTCATCTCGTCTCGATTCGGTGACATCTTCCGGGGCAACGCCGGGAAGGCGGGCCTGCTGGCGGCCGAAGTTTCTCAGGACGGCGTGGAACTCCTTTGGAAGCTCATCGAGCAGAGTCCGGGACTGGAAATCACTGCCAATCTTCAAGATCGAAATATCACCGCCGGAACGACGGTGTTGCCGTTCAAGATTGACGACCACACCGCATGGCGATTGCTCGAAGGCCTCGACGATATAGCCCTTACGCTGCGGAAACTCGACAAGATCGAATCTTACGAGGCCGCCTATCCGCAGTGGAAACCGCGCACTCTGCCCGCCTCCTGAACGGTCGAGAACGCCGGAATTTCTTCTCGCTCACCTAACTAAACCGGGCCGATTTCCCAGTCCCGCCACCGGTCAAGGGCGGCAACCGGATTGCGAAACGTCGGATTGTCCGACCCTGAAATTGCGCGTGGCTCTTGGAAATTTGCTGGGTGAGGGTTTACCGTGTGCACTAGTCGGTTCAAATCGAGGACCACTAGCGTCGGAGGGATTGGATGAATAAGGCAGAGCTCATAGATGTGCTCACTCAAAAATTGAACACCGACCGTCGGCAGGCAACCGCCGCCGTCGAGAACGTCGTCGACACCATTGTGCGTGCCGTGCACAAGGGCGACAGCGTCACCATTACCGGGTTCGGTGTTTTCGAGCAACGGCGCCGCGCGGCCCGCGTGGCCCGCAACCCGCGTACCGGCGAGACGGTGAAGGTAAAGCCGACCTCCGTCCCGGCGTTCCGCCCCGGTGCTCAATTCAAAGCGGTTGTCTCTGGCGCACAGCGTCTCCCGTCGGAAGGACCTGCAGTGAAGCGTGGTGTAGTGGCAAGCGGCGCGGCCAAGAAGACCGCCGCCAAGAAGGCTCCCGCCAAGAAGGCCGCGGCGAAGAAGACCGCCGCCAAGAAGGCTCCGGCCAAGAAGGCGGCGACCAAGGCTCCGGCCAAGAAGGCCGCGACCAAGGCCCCGGCCAAGAAGGCCGCGACCAAGGCCCCGGCTAAGAAGACCGCGGCGAAGAAGGTCGTGGCGAAGAAGGCTCCGGCTAAGAAGGCCGCGACCAAGGCCCCGGCTAAGAAGGCCGCGGCGAAGAAGGCTCCGGCCAAGAAGGCCACCGCGCGTCGCGGTCGCCGTTAAGGCAGCAGCCGAGTTCTCAACGCGAATACCCTTCGGGCCGCAGTGGTGCGCCCGAAGGGTATTCGCGTGTCAGGCCCGCACGTTGGCGGCCAGCGCGCCGCCGATGTGGTCGGCGGCCACCAGCCGGCCACCTGATAGTGAAAGCACCCAGGTGCTGCCCTTGTGGTTGCGCGACTTGTCGGGACGTATCCCGTCCCGCTCGCACCACCACGCGATCAAGTCCGGAATCACCTTGCCCTGAGTGCAAATGACCGGTGTGCCTTCGTGCTCGGCGATCTCGAGCATTCGGTGTCGGCCGCGTTTGGGGCTCTTGCCGTAGGCCTCCTCGGTGAGGGTCGGCTCGTTGTGCACCGTCACGCCCAATTCCTCGGCCAGCGGTTCCACCGTCTGGTGGCAGCGCAGGCGGTCGGCCGCATACACGTCGGTGGCGCCGAACGCCAGCAGCTGCGGAACCAGTGCCTCGGCCTGCGCGCGCCCGCGTTTGTCCAGCGGCCGCTGGGTGTCGTCGCCCTTGAACCGTGATTTCCGTCCCGCCGTGCCATGTCGCACCACCACCACCGAGCGGGTGTCGGCAGGGTGCTTCATGAAGTGGCGCAACATCTTTCGGTCATGCGAATAGCTCAGTCTCTTCAGCGCGTCGGGTATCGGCAACCACACCAGTTCGTCGACCTCGTTGCCGGGGATGAAGTCTCCGCCATGGCTGCGCGCCGCCCAGTAGTAGACCTTCTTGACGCCCGCCTCGATCGGGTAACTCACCATGTCGAGCCGACGGCCCAGGACCGCATGCTGCCCCGTCTCCTCGCACACTTCCCGCACCGCGGCGACGGGCGCGGTCTCGCCCGGATCCACCTTCCCCTTCGGCAGCGACCAGTCGTCGTAGCGGGGGCGGTGGATCACCGCGAGCTCGAGGCCGGGGTTGGAGGAATCGGTCGGCCGCCACAAGACCGCGCCGGCGGCATAGACGATCCGGCTTCCCGGACGCCGAGCGGTGGACGAGCTCTTGGTCGGCAACTCAACTCCTGCAGGTCAATTCGGTCGGGACCGCGCACACGTTTGCGGTGCGGCCGGAAGACCACCGTAAATCACCACGCAGAGGCTACGGACTGCGGTGTCGCTCCATCAACGACACTTGATGGTCGCGCACGGTGTGGCCGTCGTGCGGTGACGCGATCCACTGTCCGTCGGGCCCCAGCTCCCAGCACCGGGTGGACGGGTCCAGCGCGGACTCGAACAGGTCGTCCAGATATGAGGTCAGCCTGGGATCCTTCACCTGAACCAGCGCCTCGACGCGGCGGTCGAGGTTGCGGTGCATCATGTCCGCGCTGCCGATCCAAAACTCGTTGATGCGATTGAAATGCATGATGCGGGAATGCTCGAGGAAGCGACCGAGAATCGAGCGCACCGCGATGTTCTCCGAGAATCCTTCGGCGCCGGGGCGCAGCGCGCAGATGCCGCGCACCACCACCTCCACCCGCACGTCCGCCATCGACGCGCGGTAGAGCGCGTCGATGACCTGCTCGTCGACGAGCGCATTCATCTTGAGCCGGATCCGGCCGCCGCCGTGTTCGCGGTGGGCGGCGATCTCGCGCTCGACGCGTTCGATGATGCCGGTGCGAATCCCGTGCGGGGCGACCAGAAGGTTGCGGTAGGAGACCTTGCGCGAGTAGCCGGTAAGCGAATTGAACAGGTCGGTCAGATCGGCCCCGATCTCGGGAGAGGCTGTCAGCAGACCGACGTCTTCGTACAGTCGCGCCGTCTTTCCGTTGTAGTTGCCGGTTCCGATGTGGCAGTAGCGCCGGATCGCCGAGCCCTCGCGCCGGACCACCAGGCAGGTCTTGCAGTGCGTCTTGAGCCCGACGTACCCGTATACGACGTGCACGCCCGCCTGCTCCAGCGTTCGCGCCCAGCGGATGTTGGCCTGCTCGTCGAAGCGCGCCTTGATCTCCACGAGCGCCACCACTTGCTTGCCGGCCTCCGCGGCGGCGATGAGCGCCCGAACGATCGGCGAATCGCCGGATGTGCGGTACAGAGTCTGCTTGATCGCCAGCACATTCGGATCGGCGGCGGCCTGCTCGATGAATCGCTGCACGCTGGTGGAGAACGACTCATACGGATGATGAAGCAGCACATCGCCTTCGCGCAGCGTTGCGAAGATGCTCCTGGGCGTCTCGCGGTCGACGAATGCGGGACTGGTGGCCGGGACGAATGCCGGGTCTTTCAGCGCCGGCCGGTCGACGCTGTAGACCTGCCACAACGACGAAAGGTCGAGTAGGCCCGGCACCTCGATGACGTCACCCGGGTTCACGTCGAGTTCGCGCAGCAGCAGTTCCAGCATGCTCTCGGTCATGTCGTTGGCGACCTCGAGTCGCACCGGCGACCCGAACCGCCTGCGCGCCAATTCCCGTTCCAGCGCTTGCAACAGGTCTTCGTCGCGGTCCTCTTCGACCTCGTAGTCCGCGTTGCGGGTGATGCGGAAAGCGTGATGCTGGACGATCTCCATGCCAGGGAACAGCACCGGCAGGAAGGCCGCGATCAGCTCTTCCATTGGCAGGTAGCGAATTATGGTGGGGCCTTCGCCGTCATCGGTCTCGCGCGCGCCCAGTTCGACGAAGCGATCGACGTTGTTGGGCACCTTCACTCGCGCGAAGTGCTGGCCGCCGTCCTCGGGCTGGCGCACCATGACCGCCAGGTTCAGGCTCAGGCCACTGACGAACGGGAAGGGGTGAGCGGGATCGACGGCGAGCGGCGTGAGAACGGGAAAGACTTGTTCGTGGAAATAGGTGGACAGTTCGTCGCGCTCACTCTGATCCAAATCGGCCCACGTGACTATATGTATGCCTTCCTCGGCGAGCGCCGGTCGCACCGAATCGAGAAACACCCGCGCGTGCCGGGTCGCGATCCGCTGCGTCTGCTCACCGATCAGGGCCAGTTGCTCGCGCGGCGTCAGGCCGTCGGCGGAGCGCACCGACAGCCCCATCTCGTCGCGGCGCTTCAGGCCGGCGACCCGGACCATGTAGAACTCGTCGAGGTTGGAGGCGAAGATCGCCAGAAACTTGGCCCGCTCCAACAATGGCAACGAGCTGTCGGCGGCCAGCGCCAGCACGCGGGCGTTGAAGTCCAGCCAGCTCAGCTCCCGGTTGAGATAGCGGTCCTCCGGCAGGTCGGTGAGCGCGGAGGGCGTCGCGGCGGGCGGCGCTGCCACGGCCGAGTCGCCTTGATGCCACAAGTTCTCTTCGGGGCGCGCCTCAGCTTCGGTTTCGGTCACCCTGCGATCATTGCTCATCACTCGCCGATGCTGCTAGCGCTCGGCGGACATCCATTCGCCGTTGGGCCGACGTTCACCGCGTGGACAGGTACGCCGCGTCGCCGGTCGAGTCAGTGCTGGGCGAGCGCACGGGCGGTGGCCGCGCCCACCCCCAGCCGGCGCGCGGTGGCGAGGTCGTCGGGAGTGTCGACGTCGCAGCGCAGGCCCGGCCACGCACCGGTCAGCTCGATAGCACCCGAACGCCGGTGTCGCGCCGACGAATCGGAACCGAACTGCGGATCGAGCGGGGCGCCGAAGGCGAAGAGGGCCGCGGTTCCCGTGGCCAGCCGGTCGGCGACGAAGCTGCGCCGGTGATGACGCGCGGCGGCGATCGCCTCGGCCAGCTCCTGCGTCTGAAGCGCCGGCAAATCCCCCTGCAACGCAACGACATTCGGGAAAAAACCGCCGACGGCCCGTTCGGCGGTGGCGATGGCGTTGTTGAGCGGGTCGCCGTGCCCCTGGGGCGTCGGGTCGGCCAGCACCTCGGCGCCCAGCTCGGTCGCCGCGGCGGCCGCGGCCTCGTCGGGCGTGATGACGGTGATCGAGCCCAACGACGCCACCCGGCCCGCCGCGGTCAGGGTGTCGATCAACATGGCCAGCACCACGCTCTCCCGGGTGCGCGCCGAGAACACCGGGGCCAGCCTCGTCTTGGCCGCGGCCAAGCGTTTGACGGCGACGATCAGGGCGACGTCTCTGCCCGCTTCGTCGGCTCGTGTGCCGCTCATGAGATCTCATCCTGCCAGCGACCGGTGAACGCGGACGCGCTAGCTCGCGTGACGGCCGCTGATCTAGGGTGTATCGGCTGCAACACGCGGAGACGACAGACGGGGGTGGTGGATGGCCAGCTCGAAGGGCGCCATCGCGGTCATGGGTGCCGGGGCGTGGGGCACCGCGCTGGCCAAGGTGCTCGTCGAGGCCGGCGAACCCGACGTGGAGGTCATGTTGTGGGCCCGTCGATCCGAGGTCGCCGACCGGATCAACGCCACCCGCTCCAACCCCGACTATCTGCCCGGCGCGATACTGCCGGCGAACGTCCGCGCGACCACCGATGCGGCGGAGGCGCTGGGCTTTGCCTCGACGGTGCTGTTGGCGGTCCCCGCGCAGACGATGCGCGCCAACCTCGAAGGGTGGGCACCGTTGATAGCCGACGGCGCCACCCTGGTCAGCCTGGCCAAGGGCATCGAGCTGGGCACGCTGATGCGGATGAGCCAGGTCATCGTTTCGGTGACGGGTGTCGATCCGGCTCAGGTCGCGGTGGTCTCGGGGCCCAACCTGGCCAGCGAGATCGCCGAATGCCAGCCCGCCGCGACCGTCGTCGCGTGCAGCGACTCCGGGCGCGCGGTCGCCCTGCAGCGCATGCTGAACACCGGATATCTCCGGCCGTACACCAACAGCGATGTCGTCGGCACCGAGATCGGCGGGGCGTGCAAGAACGTCATCGCGCTCGCGTGCGGCATGGCGGCCGGTGTCGGGCTTGGCGAAAACACCGCGGCGGCGATCATCACCCGCGGTCTGGCCGAGATCATGCGGCTGGGCATTGCGCTCGGCGCCAAGGGCGCCACGCTGGCCGGGCTGGCCGGCGTCGGTGACCTGGTCGCGACGTGCACGTCGCCGTATTCGCGGAACCGATCGTTCGGCGAGCGCCTGGGTCGCGGCGGGACGATGGAATCGGCGATGCGGGCCGGGGAAGGACACGTCGTCGAAGGCGTGACGTCCAGCGAGTCGGTGCTGGCGCTCGCGTCCAGTTACGACGTCGAGATGCCGCTCACCGACGCCGTGCACCGCGTCTGTCACAAGGGGCTGTCGGTGGACGAGGCGATGGCCCTGCTGCTGGGACGCAGGACCAAGCCCGAGTGACCGCGCCGCGACCGAAACCCCAGCTAGTGGCCCGCCGCCCGGCCCCCGGGCCGCGCAACCGGTAGCCTCTCCAGGTTGTGAGTGCCAGCGGAAGCCGCGTGCGCGTCGCCGTCGTCTTCGGTGGGCGCAGCAACGAGCACGCCATTTCGTGCGTGTCCGCGGGCAGCATCCTGCGCAATCTCGACCCCGAGCGGTTCGAGGTGGTCCCGATCGGCATCACCCCGCAAGGGTCGTGGGTGCTCACCGACGGTGACCCGGACGCGCTGGCCATCAGCGACCGGCGGCTGCCGGAGGTGACCGCGCAGTCGGGAACCGAACTGGCCCTGCCGGCGGACCCGCGGCGCGGCGGCCAACTGGTCTCACTCTCGTCCGGGGCCGGCGAGGTCCTGGCGTCCGTCGACGTGGTGTTCCCGGTGCTGCACGGTCCGTACGGAGAAGACGGCACGATCCAGGGTCTGCTGGAGTTGGCGGGCGTGCCCTATGTCGGCGCCGGCGTGCTGGCCAGCGCGGCGGGCATGGACAAGGAGTTCACCAAGAAGCTGTTCGTCGCCGAAGGGCTTCCGGTCGGCCCGTACGCGGTGCTGCGCCCGTCCCGGTCGACCCTGCGGCCCGATGAGTGCGAGCGGCTGGGTCTGCCGGTGTTCGTCAAACCCGCCCGCGGTGGCTCCTCGATCGGCGTCACTCGGGTGGCGCGCTGGGACGACCTGGATGCCGCCGTCGCGGTCGCGCGTCGCCACGACCCGAAAGTGATCGTGGAGGCGGCGATCGTCGGCCGCGAGCTGGAGTGCGGCGTGCTCGAAATGCCTGACGGCACAATAGAAGCCAGCACGTTGGGTGAGATCCGGGTGGCCGGGGTACGCGGACGCGAGGATTCGTTCTACGACTTCGCCACCAAATATCTGGACGACGCAGCGGAATTGGACGTCCCGGCCAAGGTTGACGACGACATCGCCGACACCATCCGGCATTTGGCGATCCGGGCGTTCAACGCCATCGACTGTCAGGGTTTGGCCCGGGTCGACTTCTTCCTCACCGACGACGGGCCGGTGCTCAACGAAATCAACACGATGCCCGGGTTCACCACGATTTCGATGTACCCGAGGATGTGGGCGGCCAGCGGGGTGGACTATCCGACGCTGCTGGCGACCATGGTCGAGACGGCGTTGGCCCGCGGTGTGGGCCTGCGTTAACTAGCCGGGGTCCCCGGGTTGATCGGGACCGCCGCGATGGTGCGGTCGACCACCTCGGAGAGTTGCTGGATCGGCGTCGGGCCGGATCCCGAGGGCAGCGTGAGCGCCACATAGACCGGCCGATCCACGGTGTACCAGGTGGACCTGCCCGCATCACTGGCGGATTGCTGTTCGGGGCGCACGGCGAACCACTGCACGCGGTCGACGACCTGAATCGGAGATCCCACGACGAATTCCGCGGGACGGTCGAGTCCGCAGCGCAGCACGACGGGCTCGCCGTCCGGGCCGGCCCGCCATGCGGCGGCGCCGTGGGGCGCCGGTTGGGCGATGGGCGCGCGTTGATAATCGCCGAGCCGCTGCGGAAGCGCCCCGGCCAACGCCCGGCATGCGGGGCTGTCGGCCTGCGGCGCCGGTGCGGCGGGTACGGCGACCGGTTGCGGCGGCGCCTCACGATTCGCCGCGATCACCAGGATCACGCCGATCGCCACGACGGCCACCGCGACCGCGGCGATGATCATCGCGGCGGGCGGACCGGTGTCGGCGGCGGGGCGGGTATCGGGGTCGGTCGTCACCGCCGCGCACCTCCTATCTCTGGCACAGCGGTGCAGGGTTCTACACTGGCGCGGGCCGCTCGCGCGGGCAGTAGACCAACTTACCGCAGGTCGGCGACCCGACCGAGGCCCACGCGGGGGACCAAAGCGCCGGAGGAGGTGGCGTGCGCGACGACGCATCGGAACCCACACTGCAGCAGCTCGGGGAGTTCGCCGTCATCGATCGTTTGGTGCGCGGCCGTCGGCAGCCTGCGGCGGTGGCGGTCGGGCCGGGTGACGACGCGGCGGTGGTGCAAGCCAGGGACGGGCGCATCGCGGTGTCGACCGACATGCTCGTGCAGGATCGGCACTTTCGGCTGGACTGGTCGACCCCCCGCGACGTCGGCCGCAAGGCCATCGCCCAGAACGCCGCGGACATCGAGGCGATGGGGGCGCGGCCGACGGCCTTCGTGGTCGCGTTCGGCGCGCCCGGTGACACTCCGGCGGCCGACGTCGACGGGCTGGTCGGCGGCATGTGGGACGAGGCGCAGCGCATCGGCGCGGGCATCGCCGGCGGCGACCTCGTCAGCTGCCCGCAATGGGTGATCTCCGTGACGGTGCTGGGTGACCTCGACGGCCGCGCACCGGTGCTGCGGTCGGGTGCGACAGCGGGCTCGGTGATCGCGGTCGCCGGTGAACTCGGCCGCTCGGCGGCCGGGCTTTCGTTGTTCGGCAAGGGGATCGAGGGGTTCGATTCGCTGCGCCGCCGGCACCTGGTTCCCCAGCCGCCCTACGGCCAGGGCGTAGCGGCGGCCGCTGGGGGATCGCAAGCGATGATCGACGTCTCCGACGGCCTGATCGCCGACCTGCGGCACGTCGCCTCGGCATCGGCGGTAGCGATGGATGTGTCCACGGCGGCGCTCACCGCCGACCACGACGCACTGACCGCTGCGGCCGCCGCCGCGGGCGCCGACCCATGGTCGTGGGTGCTCGGCGGTGGTGAAGACCACGCCCTGGTGGCATGTTTCGCCGGTCCCGCGCCCGCCGGATGGCGGATCATCGGACGGGTTCTCGAGGGAAAGGCCGAAGTCCTTGTCGACGGGCACGAGTGGACCGGCTACGCCGGCTGGCAGTCGTATGACCGTTAGGGTGGCGCGATGAGCCTTGATGCTTCGAAAGGACCGGCGACGACGGCGCGGCCGTTGAGCGAACTCGTCGAGCCGGGGTGGGCGAGGGCGCTGCAGCCGGTGGCCGATCAGGTCGCCGCGATGGGCCAATTCCTGCGGGCCGAGATCGCGGCCGGGCGCAGGTACCTGCCGGCGGGGCCGAACGTGTTGCGCGCGTTCACTTTTCCGTTCGACGGTGTCCGGGTGCTGATCGTCGGGCAAGACCCTTACCCCACGCCGGGCCACGCGGTGGGCCTGAGCTTTTCGGTGGCCCCCGACGTGCGCCCGCTGCCGCGCAGCCTGGCCAACATCTTCGACGAGTACGCCGCCGACCTCGGGCATCCGCAGCCCTCGTGTGGCGACCTGACGCCGTGGGCCGAGCGCGGGGTGATGTTGCTGAACAGGGTGCTCACCGTGCGCCCGAGTAATCCGGCCTCGCACCGGGGTAAGGGCTGGGAGGCGGTGACCGAGTGCGCGATCCGTGCGCTGGCGGCGCGCTCACAGCCGATGGTGGCGATCCTCTGGGGCCGCGACGCGTCGACGCTCAAACCGATGCTGGCAGAGGGCAATTGCGTGGCGATCGAGTCGCCGCACCCGTCGCCGCTGTCGGCATCCCGGGGGTTCTTCGGGTCGCGCCCGTTCAGCCGCGCCAACGAACTGCTCACGGGCATGGGCGCCGATCCCATCGATTGGCGGCTGCCGTGACCGAGATGCGGGCTTTGCGGGCGCACCACCGGGGCGGCCCGGAGCAACTGGTGGTCGAGCAGGCGCCGGTGCCGGTCCCGGCCGCGGGCGAAGTCTTGCTGGCCGTCCACGCCGCCGCCATCACGTTCGACGAGTTGACGTGGGAGGAGACCTGGACCCGAGACGGGGTGAGCCGGACGCCGGTGATCCCGTCGCATGAAGTGTCGGGCGTCGTCGCCGAGGCGGCGCCGGGCGTGACGGACTTCGCGCCCGGCGACGAGGTGTACGGGCTGGTCCAGTTCGACCGGGACGGTGCGGCGGCCGAATTCGTCTGCGTCCCCGCGGGGGACCTGGCCGCCAAGCCGTCGACGGTGTCGCACGCCGTCGCCGCCGCGCTGCCGCTGGCCGGCCTCACCGCCCTGCAGGCCCTGGTGGACCACGCCGGCGTGCGACCGGGTGAGGCCGTGCTGGTGCACGGCGGCGCGGGCGGGGTGGGCGCCCTGACCGTTCAGCTGGCCGCGATGCTGGGCGCGCGGGTCACCGCGACGGTGCGCAGCGATGCCGGTGACCTCGTCCGGGGATTCGGTGCCGTCCGGGTGATCGACGTCCGCACCGAGACATTCGAAGACGCCGTCTACGACGTCGTGATCGACACCGTCGGCGGTGAGACATTGGACCGATCGTTTCCGGTGCTCCGCCCGGGTGGGCGGCTGGTCACCCTGTCGGCGCCCCCGCCCGCGGCCGCCGCCGACGAATATGGCGTCGCGGCAATCTTTTTCATCGTCACACCGAATCGGGATCAGCTGGCCGAGTTGGCGTCGCTGGTCGACAGCGGACGGCTGCGGGTGCAGATCGCCGAGGCGTTCCCGCTCGAGCGGGGGCGCGAGGCGTTTGAAAGCGGCAGTCGCCCGGGCCGGCGGCCCGGCAAGACGGTCATCGTCGTTCGAGACTAGGGCGGGCCCTGTTCGGCCTTGCACTTAATGCGTAATCCCTTGTGTCACTTTGGCTTCAGTGGTCACATGGCGGCCGTTTTTGTCGGTGGGCGTTCGTAGGGTTTGCGGTATGGGTGTCAGTGGTCGTGAGGAGATCGTCGAGGTGTTCGACGCGCTCGACGACGACGT
>NZ_LZJF01000125.1 GCF_001666835.1 Mycobacterium sp. E3251
CTTTGGGGGTTCCGGTGGTTCCGGAGGTGTAGATGATGTAGGCGATGTTCTCCGGGGCCGGCGCGGGCAGCGCGGTGCTGGGCTGGGTTTCGACGGCCGGGTCGTGGACGTCGACGACCAGCAGGTCGCGCCCGTCCAGTCGCGAACGCAGGTCCGCCGTGGTGATCACCGCGCTGGGTGCCGCGTCGGCAAGCACGAACTCCATGCGCGCCGCGGCGTGCGCCGGGTCGATCGGCACGTAGGCCGCCCCGGTTTTGAGCACCGCGAGCATCGCCACGATCGCGTCGGTGCATCGGGGGAACATGACCGCCACGCACTCACCCGGACCGACGCCATGACCGGCCAGCAGGTGAGCCAGCCGGTTGGAGGCCTCGTCGAGTTCGCTGTAGGTCAACGACTTGGAGGCGCAGGTCACGGCCGGCGCCTCGGGCGAGCGCTGCACGTGTTCGCCGAACGCCACCGGGATCGACACCGGGGCGGGCACCGGCTCGGTCAAGGCCGCCCGGTTGCTCCACTCGTCGAGCTGGGCCGGCTCGTCGGCGGCCAGCAGATCGATCGAGGACAGCCACCGCTCCGGATCGGCGGTCATCTCCTCCAGCACCTGCTGCATGCGCGCCGCCAAGTCGGCGACGCCGAAGTCCGCGAACGGTTGGCCCGGTCCCGCGGTGCTGAGGAAAAGCTGGTCACCGGCGCCGAGGAAGAACAGGCTGAAGTGCCCCACGGGCCCGTGATTCGTGTACGTCGCCGTGGCCGGGGAACCGGCGAGGTCCAGGGTCAGCCTCATCGGGAGGAAGTTGATGCCGACGCGATTCGCCGCCTGCCGCAGGCCGTCGCTCTCCAGGGTGTGCACCGGGAATCGCTGATGCTGCAACAACTCCCGGATTCGGATGTCGACGTGTTTGCAGAAATCGGCGACGGTCGCCGTGGGCGACGTGTTCAGCACCAGCGGCACCACCCCGGCGAACATCCCGGGCAGTGTCTTCGACTCCGGACGCACGCGCCGGCTCACGGGGAAATCGAGCGCCACCTCCGAACCGCTCCCCGACCATGCCCGCACCAAGAGCGCGCACGCCGCGGTGGTGACGGAGAACCGGCGGATGCCCAGCTTCTTGGACAGCTCCTTGATCCGGGTGGTGACGGACGGGTCCAACTGGACGGACGCGGACGGAGAGTAGTGGTCCTTGCCGCCCGTGGCGTCGGCCGGCCGATCAGCCCACGCGGTTTCCGGCGGAAGGTTGTTGCTCCAATACGCCTGGTCGTCCAGGTAGTCGGGCGACGCTTCGTATTCCGACTCGATGTCGACCAAATCCTGCGCCGAGCCGAAATAGGCATCGGGAATGGGTTTACCGGCGACCATCGCGGAGTAAATCGTCGAAACCCGTCGCGCTACCAGCGCCATACCCAATCCGTCGATTGCGATGTGGTGGCAGCAACCGAACAGATAAAACTCGGCGGCCCCCGTCTGGAATAACACGAATTTGAACAGCTGGCCGTTCAACGCCATCGGCGTCCGCTGGATGGACGACGCCATCGCGCGCGCTTCCTGCACGGGGTCCGGCGAGGAAGTCAGGTCATGGAAGTCGAGCTCGAAGTCCGGGTAGTCGATCGGCTTCTGCACGACCTGGCCGTCGACCTCGAAGAACGACACCCGGCCGGCCTCGGCTTCGGCAACGGCCTGACGGAGAGCGCGCTGGAGAGCATCACGATCCAGCGAACCCTCGATTTTGATCAAGAGCCCGAGCTGCCACTCCGTGCCGACGAAGCCCGTTTCCTGCGAAAGCCAGATGTCCAGCTGTCCGCGCGTCAGCGGAAGCGCGCGATCCCCAACTCCCATCGAGTCCCCCAAAGCTCCACCCGCCCCATACCCCGACTCGTTACTGGTCAAAACCCCGACCCGTTGCGAGCTTGTCGCGCAGACTCTTTGGCCGAATGTCCGGCCAATTCTGTTCGATGTACTCCAAGCACGCAGCGCGGTCCGCCTCGCCGTACACCACTCGCCAGCCAGCTGGAACATCCGCGAAGGCCGGCCACAGGCTGTGCTGCTCTTCGTCGTTTACCAAGACGAAAAAACTGCCGTTGTCGTCGTCGAACGGGTTGATGCTCACAGTTCTCCAGGATGCCTAGTTGACATGAGTGGAACGGTTCCAAACCCTACTGGAGGCACCATCGTGCGTCCGTGATTTGGACAAAGTTCCCGGTGTGACCTGTCAGGCTCTTAACGCAGCCTAAGAATTGGGCTGGTGCGGGGCTGCGCAGCTGCCGCCGTTGGCTGCTGTGACCTGCGGCAACGGCTCACCGTAGTGGTTCGCGATCGCGCTGGTCGGCCTGCAAGGACGATGAAATTTTGGGTGGTTGTCACCGCCTAGGGTACCGACCCCGTAGCCGCGGCGAAAATCACCAAGAGGCGAACCGGCGGCCCGGCGCAAACACTTGGCGCAACGACCGCCATATGGAGCTCGCCCCGCCCGTTTGCAGCGACAAGCCGCTGGCCGCGGAAGTGCCCCGCCGAACCCATTGACTCCGGGCCGCGATCGTCGTTAGCTGACTACGGCCGCTGACCATTCGGCGGCCTCGGCCGCAGGACGGACCGCGGGGTGGGCGGGCGCCGTTCCGGACCGAGTGGGCCGCTCGGCGCTAGCCGGCGAACCATTCCGCGCGGGCGATCTAAATAATGCCGTTACGCACGCGGTATGCATTACGATCCCGTATCTCAATGTCGAAGGGCTGATACGGACACCATCGGCGTGGTTTACTCATGAAGACTCGGTCGCGCTCCCCGGGGGCGGGGCTCGTATGAGGTGCCGAAGCACGACTAGTCTGCGACGTACACCGCATTCGGAGCGCCCTCACCTGGCGTCCTCGACCAACATGTAACAGCTTGTTCGGGCCGGCGGAATAACAAGAGACGTGAGAATGGGCAGAAGGGGGTGCGGTGACCGAACCCGACGTGCGGGCCCGGCCCGATAGCGCGACGGAAGGCCGCGACAGCGGCCAGCCGACTGGTCGCCGACGCGGCTTTTTGGGCATCGGTCGCCAATCTCCGAGTGGACCGCAGAGGCCAATTGGGCGGCAACAGACTCACCCCCGCGGTGCTGGATTTTTTGCCGCGCTGAAGCGGCTTTGGATCCCACTGCTCATCGTGGCCGTTGTCGCCGCCGGAGGATTGACCGTCTCGCGGTTGCACGGCATCTTCGGCTCAGAGAAACGCGAATCCTACGCAGACACCAGGATCAAAGACACAAAACCTTTCAACCCCAAGCACATCAGATACGAGATCTTCGGACCGCCGGGGACGACTGCCGACATCAGCTACTTCGACGTCGACGGCAACCCGGTGCACGTCAACGGACAGCCCGTACCGTGGTCCTTTGATATTTCGACAACGCTGCCGTCGATCCTGGGAAACGTTGTGGCACAAGGCAATGGCGACACGCTCGGCTGCCGCATCGTGGTTGACGGGGTTGTCAAAGCCGAGAGGGTTTCGCACGAATTGAACGCGTTCACCTACTGCATGCTGACGGCCACATGAGCGACATGCATAGCGACGCACCGGTGGAGACCGAACGCGTTAGGCCACCGCTGGTGGCGCGGATGCTTCATCGCCTTGCGATACCCATCATCTTGGGGTGGTTGGGAATCGCTGTCATCGTGGCGATCGGCGTCCCCCCGCTGGAGCAGGTCGAGGCGGAGAATGCGGTCCCGCTGAGTCCCGTTGCCGCGCCGTCATTTAAGGCGATGGAGCACCTGGGGCAGGACTTCAAGGAAACCAATTCCGGCGCTCTGGCGATGATCGTCTTGGAGAGTCAGCAACCCCTCGGCGACGACGCGCACCAGTATTACAACCAACTGATTCGTGAGTTGCGAGCCGATAAGCACGTGCAGAACGTCCAGGACTTCTGGGGCGATCCGGTCACGTCGAAAGCCGCGGAGAGTTCCGACGCTAAGGCCGTGTATGTGCAGGTGCAACTCGCCGGCACCCAAGGTGGGGCCGCGGGCGATGCATCGGTAGCCGCGATTCGACAAATAGTGGCGCGAACGCCCACGCCGAACGGGTTGAAGGCCTACGTAACGGGCCCCGCGCCGACTGTTGCGGATATGAATATCGCCGGTCAGAAGACCGTCATGTTGGTGACCGTCACGAGCCTGGCGGTGATCTTCATTACCCTGCTGCTCGTCTACCGGTCCGTGACCACGGTAATCCTTTTATTGCTGATGGTCGGTCTCCAATTGCAGGTGTCACGTGGAATAGTTGCTTTCCTTGGTCATCTCCAGCTGTTGGGCCTCACCACATTCGCGGTCAACCTGCTGGTAGCCGCGGTCATCGCAACCGGAACCGACTACGGCATATTCTTCGTCGGGCGATATCAGGAAGCGCGACAGGCCGGCGAGAGCCGGGAAATGGCTTTCTACACGACATTCGGGAGTGTGGCTAAGGTCGTGTTGGCTTCTGGCTTGACGATCGCCGGGGCCGTTTTCTGCCTCAACTTCACTCGGTTGCCCTATTTCCAGCCACTGGGAATTCCCTGCGCCATCGGCATCACCGTTGCGGTTCTCGTTGCCCTCACGCTCGCGCCGGCACTTCTCGTGGTCGGAGGCCGTTTCGGCCTGTTCGACCCGAAACGGGTGATCACGACGCATCGCTGGCGGCGAATTGGCACCGCGATCGTTCGGTGGCCCGCGCCCATTCTCGTCACGACCCTAGCAGTCGCGCTCATCGGCCTATTGACCCTGCCGAATTACAACCCGAGTTACGACGACCAGAAATTCATCCCTACTGATATTCCCGCGAGTGTGGGAAATGCTGCGGCACAGCGGCATTTTCCTCAATCGCGAACGATGATGCCGGAGATTCTGCTGCTCGAGAGCGATCATGATCTGCGCAATCCGGCCGATATGATCGTCTTGAATAAGGTGGCCAAGGGCGTCCTCGCCGTTCCAGGCGTTTCCACCGTGCAGTCTGTAACCCGGCCCGAGGGGATCCCGCTCGAGCACACGACTATCCCCTGGATCGTGAGCATGTCGCAGGCGAGCCAGCAGGTGAACATGGCGTTTCAGAAGGACCGCATGGACGACATGCTCAAGCAGGCCGAAGAGCTGGCGAGAATGATCCAGATCATGCAGCACATGTATGGCCTGATGAAGGAACTAGTCGCGACCACCCACCACATGGTCGGCAAAACGCATGAGATGCAGGAGATCACGAACGATCTGCGGGACAAGATTTCCGATTTCGAAGATTTCTTCAGGCCGATCCGTAGTTACTTCTACTGGGAACGGCACTGCTACGACATTCCCGTGTGTTTTTCGATACGATCGATATTTGATGCACTCGACGGCGTCGACGAGATTACCGACAAGCTACACGAGCTGGTAGCCGACCTGGATCAATTGGACGTGCTGCTGCCGCAAATGGTCGTGCTACTGCCACCCATGATCGAAAGCATGCAGAGCATGCGAACCATGATGCTGACCATGCACAGCACGATGTCGGGCGTCATGGGCCAGATGGAATCGCAGGGCAACAATTCGGCCGCAATGGGACAGGCGTTCGACCAGTCCCGGAACGAAGATTCCTTTTACCTACCGCCCGGAATCATCAACGATTCTGAGGCCTTCAAGCGGGTCGAAAAGATCTTCATGTCGCCGGACGGAAAAGATGTCCGCATGCTCATTTCACAAAAGGGTGATCCGGCCACGCCCGAAGGCCTTTCGCGCGTCGAGCCCATCAAAACGGCGGCCGAGGAGGCGCTCAAGGGAACCCCGTTGGAGGATGCGAAGGTCTATCTCACGGGAACCGCGGCCATCACGAAAGACATCGTGGACGGCTCCAAATGGGATCTGTTGATCGCGGGGGTCGCTGCGATTTGCCTCATTTTCATCATCATGCTGATCATGACGCGAAGTTTCATTGCCGCGCTGGTGATCGTCGGTACGGTGTTGTTGTCGATGGGCGCGTCCTACGGGCTATCCGTCCTCGTTTGGCAGTACCTTCTCGGCCTGCAATTGCACTGGACCGTGCTGTCGACATCCGTGATCGTCCTTTTGGCGGTCGGCTCCGACTACAACTTGCTGCTTGTTTCCCGGATGAAGGAGGAATTGGCCGCCGGTATCAACACCGGCATCATCCGGGCGATGGCCGGCACCGGCAAGGTTGTGACGAACGCTGGTCTGGTGTTTGCCTTCACCATGGCTTCGATGGGGGTCAGCGACCTGCGCAGCGTCGCCCAGACAGGTACAACAATCGGGTTGGGTTTGCTGTTCGACACCCTGGTGGTGCGCGCATTCATGACTCCGTCGGTGGCCGCTTTGCTGGGACGCTGGTTCTGGTGGCCACAACGCGTGCGCCCCCGACCTGCCAGCTCAATGCTTCGGCCGATGGGACCCCGTCCGGTCGTGCGCTCGTTGTTGCTCAAACAGCCGTTGTAACCGGCGGACTTCACTTTCAGCACAGGGACAGCGACCGTGGGGAACATCGTGACAGACGACAACAGGGACGGCATTCGCCGCTGCGCCGAAGTTTATGGCGCGGTTGACACTGTGAGCACCCCGCTCCGGCTGCGTGCCACTATCGCCCCGCTGTCGAGGATCACATGAGTACCGAGCACGCTCGAGCCCCTTTCTTCGCCCGCAGCATCCGCAGGCTTTCGGTCCTCATCGTGCTGGCGTGGGTGGCGCTTACGCTGCTGGTGACCTTTTGCGTTCCCTGGCTGGAGACGGTCGGCCGCGAACATTCCGTGCCGTTGGCCCCTCAGGACGCACCGGCGGTGCAGGCCATGCAGCGCATGGGCAAGGATTTCAAAGAATCCGATTCGGACAGTATTGCGATGATCGTGCTGGAGGGGCAGCAGCGCCTCGGGGACGACGCCCACAACTACTACGACCGATTGGTTCGTGCACTAAAGGCCGACCCGAAGCACGTCGAGCACGTACAGGATCTGTGGGGAGACCGGCTGACGGCGGCGGGTGCGCAAAGTGACGACGGCAAGGCCGTCTATGTGCAAGTGAACCTGGCCGGCAACCAGGGCACCACCCTCGGACAGGACTCCATTGCCGCGGTTCGCAATATCATCGCGCGGACGCCCCCGCCCCCGGGAGTCAAGGTTTATGTCACCGGTCCGTCGGCGCTGTTGTCGGACATGCAACAGGCCGGTGACCGATCCATCTTGAAGATGACCGCGGTGGGCGCGCTGATCATCTTTGTGGTGCTGCTTTTCGTCTATCGATCGATCTTCACCGTCATTCTGTTGTTGGTCACGGTGGGCATCGAGGTGCTTGCGGCCCGGGGAATCGTTGCGTTTCTCGGTGACCACAGTCTCGTGGCGCTCTCCACTTTCGCCGTCAACCTGCTGGTCGCGCTCGCCATGGCGGCCGGAACCGACTACGCGATTTTCTTCTTCGGCAGGTATCAGGAGGCACGCCAAGCCGGCGAGGACCGGGAGACGGCCTTCTACACCACCTACCGCGGCGTCGCTCCCGTGGTTCTGGGTTCGGGCCTGACGATCGCCGGGGCAATGTTGTGCCTGGGCTTCACCCGCATGCCCATCTTTCAGACCATGGGCATGCCGTGCGCCGTGGGCATGCTCGTGGCGGTCCTGATCGCACTCACACTGGTCCCCGCGGTTCTCACGATTGGAAGCGGCTTCGGGTTGTTCGACCCCAAGCGGGTTCTCGCGTTCGGTCGATGGCGGCGGATCGGCACGGCGATCGTCCGCTGGCCCGTGCCGATTCTCGCGGCGACGATAGCCGTCGCCGTGGTTGGGCTGGTGACACTGCCCGGGTACCAGACGAGCTACAACAACCGGTTCTACATGCCCAACGACATCCCCGCCAACGTCGGGTACGCGGCTGCCGATCGCCATTTCTCTCAGGCGCGAATGATGCCCGAGATCGTGATGATCGAGTCGGATCACGATATGCGGAATCCCGCGGATTTTCTGGTGCTGCACAGGTTGGCTAAAGCGATATTCAAAATTCCGGGCATCTCTCGCGTGCAGGGCATAACCCGTCCGGAGGGCACCCCGATTCAGCACACTTCGATACCTTTCTTACTGCAAATGCAATATTCGGTCATGCAGCAAGATATGCAATATATGAAAGCTCGCACGCAAGACATGCTCCATCAGGCGGACGTACTGAGTTATCAAATCTCGACAATGAAGCGCATGTACGAACTACAAAAGCGTATGACAGCTATCACGCACGAATCGATTGCCAAAACAAAAGAAATGCGTGACGTCGTATCCGATCTCAGAGACCGCTTCTCCGATTTTGAGGATTTTTTCCGTCCGCTCCGAAGTTATTTCTACTGGGAACGACACTGCTACGATATCCCCGTATGCTGGGCTCTCAGGAACATATTTGAGGAACTCGACGGTATTGACACACTGAGCGATAAGCTTGATGAGCTTATCGTTGATCTGAACAAGATGGACGCCCTGCTTCCGAAGCTCCTCGAAATTTTCCCGCCCTCGATCGAAATCGCTGAGGACGCGCGAAACATGCTGCTGACCAGTTACAGCACCATGAACGGGACTCTTGGCCAGATGAACAACCAGAAAGAGAACGCCACCGCAATGGGCGCGACGTTCGACGCCGCCAGGGACGACGACTCCTTCTATCTGCCGCCCGACATCTTCAAGAACGAAGACTTCAAGCGCGCGATGAGCCAGTTCTTGTCCCCGGACGGAAAAGCGGCGCGATTCATCATTTCCCATAAGGGCGACCCGGCGTCACCCGAGGGCCTCAGCCGTATCGACAAGATACGGATGGCGGCCGAGGAGGCACTCAAGACGACCCCCCTAGAGCCGTCGAAAATCTATATCGCCGGCACCGCGTCAACGTTCAAGGACTTCCGCGACGGCTCTACCTACGATCTGTTTATCGCAGGAGTTGGTGCACTCTGCCTCATCTTCATCATCATGCTGATCATTACGCGAAGTTTCGTGGCCTCACTGGTAATTGTCGGCACGGTGGCGCTTTCGCTCGGTTCGTCGTTCGGGCTGTCCGTACTGATCTGGCAATATATTCTGGGTATCCAGTTGTACTGGATGGTCCTCCCCATGTCCGTGATCGTGCTTTTGGCAGTGGGATCCGACTATAATCTGCTGCTGGTGTCCCGGATGAAAGAGGAAATGGCCGGCGGCATAAACACCGGCATCATCCGGGCGATGGGCGGTACCGGTAAGGTCGTGACGAATGCGGGCCTGGTGTTCGCATTCACGATGGCCTCGATGGCGGCTAGCGACTTGCGGATTATCGGCCAGGTCGGTACCACTATCGGTTTGGGCCTGTTGTTCGACACTTTGATCGTGCGCTCCTTCATGACGCCGTCTATCGCCTCACTTCTCGGGCGGTGGTTCTGGTGGCCGCAAATCGTCCGTCCGCGCCCAGCGAGTCAAATGCTTCGCCCGGAGGGCCCCCGGTCGCTGGTGCGGTCCATGCTGCTGCACCGAGAGTTCGCCGACGATGCGCCTACGACAGAGATCCCGGGGCGATCGGTCTAGTTGGTTTTCGCCGTCCACCGAATGTCCCACGCGGCAAAGCAACCGCTCCCGCGGGCAGACGCATACGGCAATGTGCTGATTCACCCACGACCGCACATGCCATACGACGTACCGCCGACAGTGTCACGTACTACCCGAACGGTCAACAAGGGAGCATTCCACATGAAATACTCGCTATTGTGAGCCCATTGGCGATTGAGGTTGTCGGCCTCACAAAGACATTCGGGCAAAACACGCCTGCGCTGCGCGGCGTCGACTTCTCCGTTGCGGCCGGAACGGTATGCGGCCTGCTCGGCCACAACGGCGCCGGGAAGACGACCACCATCAACATCCTTTCTACGCTGATCCGGCCGAGTTCGGGGCATGCCACCATCGCCGGCTACGACATAATCCGTCAGTCCGCGCAAGTCCGTGCCAGCATCGGGATGGCCGGTCAGTCGACCGCGTTGGACCCCCTGCTCACCGGCAAAGAAAACCTGGTGTTGTTCGGGAGGCTGCGCGGTCTGCGCCGTCAGCAAGCCAAAGCTCGCGCCGACGAGTTGATCGATCAGTTCGACCTCGTTGCCGCCGCCGATCGGCGGGTTTCCACATATTCCGGAGGCATGTGGCGCCGCGTCCACCTCGCCAGTGCGCTGATGGTGCCCCCTAAAGTGCTCATCCTCGATGAACCGACAACCGGACTGGACCCACGCAGCCGCCGCGCAGTGTGGTCGCTAGTGAGCTCGCTGGCCCTCGAGGGCATGACCGTGCTGCTTACCACGCAGTACCTAGAAGAGGCCGATGTCCTCAGCGATTCAATCGTTGTCATCGACCACGGACAGGTCGTGGCCAGCGGCACCGCCGAAACCCTCAAGCGCAGGGCCGGTGGCAGCTATTGTCAGGTCACCCCAGCCAATCCAGCCGACCTGTCCCAGGTCGCGTCGGCACTAGCTGGGCTCGACGGGATTGACGTCGACGCCGAAGCGAACTCGGTCTCGCTGTACGCCCCGGATGGAGTCGCCACGTTGGCTGAAGTTTTTCGCCGCGTCGACGCGCTGGGCATCGAGCTCGCCGACATCTCGCTACGCAAGCCCTCACTGGACGAAGCCTTCCTGCACCTCACCGAACGGTCCGTGGCTCAGTCATGAGCGCCTTGGCCGCCCTTACCGAACGTTCGCTGATGGCATCGGCGCGCGACGGCGGGTTGGTGTTCGAGATACTCTCCCCCATCGCGTACCTGGCCGGCTTCACGGCGGCGCTGCACGGTCTGGTCGAAACGCAACGCATGGCTTACTCACAATATTTGGTGCCTGGGGTCGTCGCTCAGTCGGTGATCTTCGTCGCGTTGCTCACCGCCGATCGCGCGGCACGCGACCGCCTGACCTCGCTCGGTGAGCGTATGGCGACTCTGCCGATCGCCGCGGTAGTTCCCGTGAGCGCGCGCATGGTCGCCACCTTGATGCGGGCCGCGCTCGCGCTCACAGTCGCGATGGTCGCCGGCTACGCGTTCGGCTTCCGGATAACGGGTGGCGCAGGATATGCGTTGGTCTTTGTGCTCATTGCGTTGCTTTTGTGCCTCGCAGTAGCCCTGGGGGCCGATGCGATGGGCTCGAGTGCCAGGAGTATCCAGGGCGCCACCCAGCTGTTGTTCGTCCCACAGCTCATGCTGTTTATGCTGTCCACCGGAATTGCCCCCGAGCAGACCTTCCCCGAATGGTTGCGTCCATTCGTCCGAAACCAGCCCGTTTCGCAGATCGCCGAGACGCTCCGCAACCTTTCCACAGGCCAGGTCGCGGTCGCAAACTTGGCAATCAGCCTCGCCTGGTGTGTGGGGATGGTATTTGTCTTCGGCGCGATTACGCTCCGGATGCAGAGGCGGACCTAGTGACAATGCTGCCGGGGACCCAAGGCTCGATGCTCTCCCAGAGCTGGGTGCAAGCCGGTCGACTCCTGATCCGGTGGCAGCGGGACCGGGCGGTGCTAATGGGTTCGCTAGTCCTGCCGATCTGCCTTCTTGTCACCTACAAGGTGGTGCTTGGTGAGCGAGTACATCAGGTTACCGGCGTCGAGAGCATCTACGGCCTCGTACCGGTGAGCGCGGTGCTGTCTGCGCTGTTCGGCGCTTTCAGCACCTCAGTCGGCATTCAGCTCGAGCGCGAATCGGGGCTGCTCAGCCGCATGTGGGTGCTACCGATACACCGGGTAAGTGCGCTCGCTGGACGGCTCACAGCCGAGGCCGCTCGGGCACTCCTAGGAACGGTTCTGATCACCGCGCTCGGAGTCACACTGGGCCTGCGCTTCGCGCACGGCTGGACAACAGTACTGCTCTACATCTTAATACCGCCGATTGTGGTCATCGGATTCACGGCGCTGGTGATGGCGCTAGCGATCCGTGCGAACGGTCGCACCGTCATGACTTGGCTGGCGGCGGGTACGGTCTCGCTCGCATTCCTCAATCCCGGCACGACCCCGATCGAGCTGTTCCCGGAGTGGCTTCGTCCACTAGTTCGCATCCAACCGATGTCGCCACCAATAGAGGTGATGTGGGGACTTGCCCATGGCGGGCCCCTCCTCCGGCCTCTCGAGATGACTCTCCTCTGGGCGATCGTGCTGTTAGCGGTGTTCATCCCGATGGCCCTGCGCGGCTATCGTTTCGCGGCCGAAGCTAACGCGTGAGACTTATCGCCATCGCGATGCACCACGGCACCCGGGTGCTCGACGCCGCACACCCCACGAGGTTTCCGTCGTGAACGAAGGGATGACGGCGAACTCACCCAAAGTCAGCATCGTAACGACCACCCATAACCAAGAGGCTTACGTCCGGGAGGCATTCGATAGCTTTGTCGCCCAGCGGACCGAGTTCGCGATGGAGATCATCGTTGCCGATGACGCCTCTACTGACGGCACCCCGGGGATCATCCAGGAGTACGCCCGGCGCTACCCGGAATTGTTCCGGCCGATCTTCAGACCCGAGAACCTGGGCCTCAACAAGAACCTGGTGGGTGCCCTGTCGCTGGCTCGGGGCGAGTACATCGCGCTGTGCGAGGGAGACGACTTCTGGATCGATCCGCATAAGCTGAGCAAACAAATCACGTTCCTCGACGAACACCCGGAGACGGCGGTGTGCTTCCACCCGGTACGGGTGATGTGGGATGACGGCTCCGCAGGAGACTCAAAGTTCCCTCCGGTCTACTTGCGCGGCAACTTGACCATCGACGCCCTGCTTTTGATGAACTTCATCCAGACGAATTCCGTCGTCTACCGCCGCCTCGAGCGCTACGACGACATCCCGCCCGACATCATGCCTCTCGACTGGTACTTGCACGTCAGGCACGCGGTTCACGGCGAGATCGCTATGTTGCCACAGCCCATGGCCGTCTACCGCCGCCATTCTGAAGGCATGTGGCACAACCAGGTCGTAGACCCTCCCAAGTTTTGGCTGACACACGGCCCCGGTCATGCAGCTACGTTCGATGCCATGTTTGACCTATTTCCGGGCGACCCCGCACGCCAGGAGCTCATCGCCGTGATGGCCGACTGGATCCTGCACCAGATCGCGAAAGTCCCGGGTCCGGAAGGTCGCGCCGCGCTCGAGAACACCATCGCACAGCACCCCCGGTTCGCAATGTTGGCACTGCAACACCGCTGGGCGAAGCCCACGCGCCGACTAAACGTTTTGAGACGAAGGCTGCTTGCCGTCGCGCCCAACCGAAGGGGGCTGGTCGACGTTTGGCCATCCGCCCCTAGAAGCCGAGCGCGAACCACCAGAAGTAAATGGAGTTCCGCGCGGCACGGCGGCAGAGAATGCTAGGGGGAAGTTGGTGACTTCGGCTCCGACCGTCTCAGTGATAACGATCTCCTTCCACGATTTTGCTGGGCTCAAGCGGACGGTCGACAGTGTGCGCGCCCAACGCTACGGCGGTCACATTGAGCACATCGTGATCGACGGCGGGTCCGGCGACGATGTGGTGGCGTATCTGTCGAAGAGTGAGCCGGGGTTTGCGTACTGGCAGTCCGAGCCCGACGGCGGAAGATACGACGCGATGAACCAGGGTATCGCCCATGCGTCCGGCGATCTGTTGTGGTTCATGCATTCCGGAGATCGTTTCTCCGATCCGGATGCCGTGGCTGAGGCTATGAAGGCGATCTCGGGTCATGGACCGGCACGCGAAATCTGGGGCTTCGGCATGGATAACCTAATCGGTCTCGGGCGCGTGCGTGGGCCGATCCCCTTCAGCATCCGCAAGTTTCTCGCCGGGTGGCAGGTGGTCCCGCACCAGGCATCATTTTTCGGGTCCTCGCTGGTGGAAAAATTGGGCGGCTACGACCTCGATTTCGGAGTCGCCGCCGACCAGGAATTCATTTTGCGTGCCGCTTTGTTGCGGGATCCCATCACGGTACGACGCGTATTATGCGACTTTGACACGACTGGAATTGGCACCAACCGCCACCCGAGCGAAGTCTTTCATGATCTGCGCCGCATGTGGGACACACACGCGCACTACCCGCTGGGCGGACGGAAGGTTTCGCGTGCGTACCTGCGCACCTGGGAATATTACCTCCGCTTCTTAGAATTCGTGTTCGCGAAGATATCGAAAGCGCCGGCACAGCAGAACTTGGTCGAGTAACCACCCGTACTAGTCATCTTTACGGAAGAAGATGCCGTCCGCCTGCAGCATTCGGCCATCGCGAGGATCGGTGAAACCGGGCACCAGCCCCGTCAATGTGAAGCCGAATGAGTACACTAGGTCCAGCGCTTCGCGAATGAGCATGGCACCTTCGTAAAGGGGCAATAAAGACAATTCGAGTTGCATACCGACGCAACGGTCACTCACCGTTTGTTGAGCGCCCGCGATCACGTGCTTCTCGAATCCTTGGACGTCGATCTTCAGGAATACTTTATCCGCTGGCAGCAGCAATTCATTCGCGACCGAGTCAAGCCGGTGCATGGGAACCTCCTCCGTCCCGACGTAATTGGCCGGTGGAAAGGCGTCTCGATGGGTCTTCATCATGGGCAAGACAGAACTGCTTGCGCCGGCATTGCCAGCGACATTTATCGAGATTGTACCGTCGACGTCACCTAAGGCACATCGCAGACAATCCCAAAGTGGATCCTTCGATGCGTTGCGTTCCAGCAACGCGAACGGTCCCGATAGCGGCTCGAACGAGACGATGCGGCCAGTGTAGGCCGCCATCCGGAGCTCCGTAGCGTATTGGCCGGAATTGGCTCCGACATCAAATACCACACTTACTCCGTGCGACTCGAGTTGCTTTACGAACTGACGCTTCGCGCCCGTTTCAGAATATGGGCGCGATAGTTCGAATATGGTGCTACGTGCAATCAAACTCCCGCGGCGGAACAAATCCACGGCGACACATTAACATGCGAACTCGCACCGAGCAGTAGTTGGCCCAACGTTGTCGTCGCTTCTGCTTCGTCTGGCCCGCACGGGCGCTTTCTGGCGTAGGGCCTATTTTCCGCCGCTCTAGGGAACCTCGATGACGATTGAGTCCAGGCCGGCACGGATCACTGCGGCAGGAAAGGCCGCGCGCGCCGCGCTCGTGATCGCGTCGAGTTGCGGGAAACCCGCAAGTCCAGACCCGAAGAGTCGCAGGTCGTCGATCACGATCGTAGTGCCTCCGGGGGTTACGTCAGCCAAACGTCGGAGTGTTGACTCCGCTGGTTCCATCTCCTCACCCGTGGCCGTGCCCTCTCCGGAAAAGTGGCCGTCAAGGAACACGAGAGGTGGGCTCGAACAGTTCGCCACGACCTTCGGGATCTCGATCAGCGAGTCGCCATGGATGAGGCTGACGTTGGGGTACTTCGCAAAGCGTCGTTTGGCTGCGGCGTAAAGGCCGTCATGCAACTCAACTGAGATCACTTGATCCGCGTGCGGCATCAGGAATGCGGTCGTCTCACCCTTATAAGTTCCGGCCTCGACGAAGATGCGGTGCCCGCGCGACTTCAATGTATTGAGTAGATGGCGTTGCTTCCCGATCGCGGGCGGAGAAACCAGATTCTCGCCATGGAACCAGCCGTATGCAGCCGCTAGACGTGTGGGCTCAAGGGATTTCTTATTGCGGCCCGCGTTTAACACGGCTTCGACCAGGTTGCGGGTGATCCTCGACATATCGTGACAGTAACCGGCCAGGCGTGGCAGTTCCAGCGAAGCCCTTCACCGTGCCGGATCGGCGGCACGACTACCGCCTACTAGTGCCGTATCGCCCTCCTCCCCCGGGGTTGCCCACGTTACTCTGACATGCTTGGCATCCCTTCACGCGTCGCCGTACAACTGTCGCCAAGCTCGAATCATCTTCTCGCCGCGCCAGCGTTCGCGCGATACCACGCCACCGTTGCCTCGATGCCGTCCCGCAGAGCGATTCGGGGTCGCCATCCCGCCTCGCGCAACACTGAAATGTCCAAAAGTTTTCGCGGTGTTCCATCGGGTTTTGTTGCGTCCCAGCGCGTTTCACCGGTGTATCCCACAGTCGCGGCGACCATCTCGGCGATCTCGCGGATGGTGTGGTCGACGCCCGTGCCGACGTTGACGTGATTCGGCCCGTCGAAGTGTTCGAGAAGGTATAGACACGCGCTCGCCAGATCGTCGACGTGCAGTAGCTCACGTCGGGGAGTTCCGGTGCCCCAATTCGTCACCTCGCCAGCACCGCTGGCTTTTGCCTCCTCGTAGCGTCGGATGAGCGCCGGCAACAGATGCGAGCCTGAAGGTGAAAAGTTGTCGCCAGGTCCGTAGAGGTTGGTCGGCATCGCAGAGATCCATGCCAAACCATACTGGCGCCGGACCGCCTGGACCTGAACGATGCCTGCAATCTTGGCGATTGCGTAGGCGTCGTTAGTGGGTTCCAGGGGTCCGGTAAGCAGCGCGCTCTCCTGGATGGGCTGCGGCGCAAGTTTCGGGTATATGCAAGAGGAGCCGAGGAACAGCAGTCGCGGCACTCGCGCGGCCACGGCAGCGTCGAGCAGGTTGACCTGGATCTGCAGGTTTTCGGACAGAAAGTCCGCCGGGTAGGTGTTGTTCGCCATAATGCCGCCGACACGCGCCGCAGCATCGATGACGACCCGCGGTCTTGTCTGCAGAATGAAATCAAAGGTCGCGGCGCGATCCCTCAGATCAAGGTCGTTGCGTGACTGCACAAGGAGATTGGTGAATCCTTCGGCCTGGAATCTGCGTTGCAGGGCGGACCCGACCAGCCCTCGGTGCCCGGCGATATAGATTGGCAATGCGCGATCAAGGCTCCGGATCGAAGCGTCCATTTTCTGCTCAGCTCCAACCGGGCAGGGTCGGCTTGTCAATCCACGGCTTGCCGCCGCACTCCAACGCGGCGATGTCCGCGTCGACCATGATTCGCGCCAGCTCGCCGGTGTGTACAGAGGCCTTCCACCCCAACGATTCAGCGGCCTTTGTCGCATCGCCTACCAGCGAATCCACTTCTGCAGGGCGCAGATACCGGTCGTCGAACTTCACATGTTCCTGCCAGTCGAGCCCGGCATGATCGAACGCGGTTTGAGCGAATTCGCGCACGGTGTAGCCGCGCCCTGTGGCCAGAACGTAATCTTCTGGTTCAGGGGCCTGCAGCATCCGCCACATGCCCTCGACATACTCCGGTGCATAACCCCAGTCACGGATGGCATCAAGGTTGCCCATGAAGACGTTTGACTGGGCGCCGGCCTTGATACGCGCCACCGCTCGCGTGATTTTTCGGGTCACGAATGTTTCGCCGCGCCTGGGCGATTCGTGGTTGAACAAGATGCCGTTGACCGCGAACAGCCCATAGGCTTCGCGATAGTTGCGCGTCGCCCAGTAGGAGTAGACCTTTGCCGCGCCGTACGGTGACCGCGGATAAAACGGTGTCTGCTCGTTCTGCGGCGGCGGTGACGCGCCGAACATCTCCGAGGAGGAGGCTTGATAGAAGCGGCACTGCACCCGGGAAAGTCGAACGGCTTCGAGCAGCCGGATCGACCCCATCCCCGTGGTGTCGCCGGTATGAACGGGTTCGTCGAAACTCACTCGCACATGCGACTGCGCCGCAAGGTTGTACACCTCATCGGGATCGATGGTGCTCAGCAAAGTCACCAAACGAGTGCCGTCGGTGAGATCACCGTAGTGCAGAAACAGTCGCGCATCCGGTTGGTGCGGATCGATATAGAGATGGTCGATCCGTGATGTGTTGAACGTCGACGCTCGACGGATGAGCCCGTGAACCTCATAGCCCTTGCTCAAGAGCAGCTGGGCGAGATACGAGCCGTCCTGTCCGGTGATTCCGGTTATGAGCGCTCTTCTCACCGCAGGCCCGCTGCGGTCGGTAGATGCGTGCTACCCAACGTCTGGCATAAGATCATAGCGGCCAGCTCACTCCTCATTGCACTACACCGGCGGGGTGGCGTCGATCAATAGTAGATGCACGGTCAAGCACGTATTGAGCGACGGCTCTACCAGGTCGCCTCGGGTACACCGTCATCGCTCCAGGCTGCTTTCGACGAAACGAATGCTACCCGGCTCAATTTCCTTGAATTTGAGGGTCCTGTGCGCGAAACTCAATTCGCTGACCTCGCGCATGCTCACTGCGCCAGATGTTGAACCACGCTGAAGGGTTGCTCCGGATCGTGCTTGGGCCTGTATGTGGGCGGACGATGCGTCCCTGCTCTCGCGACCATTTCATGCTGAACCGAGGAGAACGCAGATGAATCGATCTACCTGGGTCCGGCGCGGCCCGGTAACCGCAATCCGAGAGCGGCTCTCCGTGGTTATAGGCCAGTCAGAACGCACCTTCCTCCTTGGTGCCATCCTGCTCGTCACTGCGTTTTCGGCGGTGGTTGGATATGTGCTCTCGCAGTGCTACTCGGTCGACATCGTCACTTCACTCTTATCCGTCCCCGAGGACTGCTTCGGCAATTGGGGCACCACAACCGGACGGCACTGCTTCGGCGACTACGCGATGGTCGTAGGAGCAGGGCTGAGGCCCAATCCCTGGGAGCCCTATGCAATGTTCCCGCCACACGCGCCCTTCCTCCCGGCGGGGCCGCCGGCTGGCATGCTGCCGCATCTCTTGTTCGGGTTTCCCGCGAAGTTGCTGGGTGTACCACGGCTTGGACTGATCGGTTATTTGCTCGCACTAACGGCCGCGGTTCTTTCTCCTGCGGTCTGGGCCGCCCGGGGAGCGTGTGGCTTGGAGCGGGTGGTGGTGTTCGTGGCGTTAAGCACCGCAGCTATCCCGGTGTGGGCTGTGATCGATCGCGCTAACTCGGCGGGTTTCTTAGTACCGATCGCGCTGGTTTTCTTGGTGGCGTTATGCCGACAGCGGTGGGGCCTCGTTGCGATAATGGTGGTCCTGGCTGCAGTGGTGAAACCGCAATTTGCCGCACTGGTGGTGGCCTTATTCGCGGCCCGGCAGTGGCGTGTCAGCGGTCTCGCCATCGCCGGGGTCGCGGTCTCCCAGTTCGGCGCCTATCTATTGTGGCCGCGTGACTTTCCGGGGACGATCGCCCAGTCGATTCATAACGTCATCACGGGCAGCGGCTTGTACCTCACGGATATGCGAAACGTGGCTTTTGGCAGGGCGCTCACGCTGCTGCCGGATTACGCCCAACTTGCGCAGACGGGCAAGATGTCGAGCAGCTACCTCGCTGCGCCGCGAGCGTATTTCGGGTACGTAGTTGTGCTCCTTGTCGTTGTCGCCGTAGTGGCGTTGGGACGGCGCATCCCGCCTGTGATGGTGGGCATCGTTTTGTTGGCCACCTTGACCCTCGCTCCTCCCCTCGTCATCTTTTACTACCTAGTATTCGCATTGCCGATCGCTGCGCTCATTGTCCGAGACCCCGATGGGCCGGCCGGTGCGGGGATATTCGATAAACTCTCAGCCCAAGACGGTGGCCCGCGCCGAGCAGTCAGCATTTGGTTGAGCCTGGCAACGGCCCTCTCTATGGCCCTGATCCCGCTTGGCACTATTGGCCGCACTACTATCCCGGGTCAGGCGGCGGTCCGTTTGGTAGTGGACACTACGGCGTTTGTAACGCCGTTCCTATGGCTGATCGCCTGCACGGTGATCATTGTCTCCTACGCCCGCAGGCCGGCTCTCTCCCCCACCTGTGGCCCAGGGCCGGCTCAGGAGGAGTCCCCTGATACTGCCATCACCGTGTCCTCATCCATATCCGAGGAGACCCCCAAATCATCACCACAAGGAGCGACGTAATTGTCTGAATTTTGGTGCTACACAACGATCGGCTCAACCCGCCGACGGTCGTACTCGATGACGTCACACTCGAGTTAGGTGAATTTGCAGGACGCCTAACGTTGGTAAAACCTATGAGAACCGCAAAGCTGCGATCGGAGGCGGCGTGCCGGCTGTGAGCGTTGTTATACCTGTTTACCGTGCAGCACTGACGTTGCGTGAGTTGTACGGCCAGTTGAGCATCACGTTGCCGGAGATCACTCCAACGTTCGAGATCATCTTCGTAGAGGATTGCGGCGGGGACGAATCATGGTCCGTCATAACCGAGCTGGCCGCGGCGGACCAGCGTGTACGCGGCTATCGTATGAGCCGCAATTACGGCCAGCACAATGCGCTTCTGTGCGGCATCCGCGCCGCACGCTACGACGTCATAATCACGATGGACGACGACCTGCAGCATCCGGTCAGCGAGATTTCACTTCTTCTTGCGGCGCTTGACCCCGATGTCGATGTCGTGTATGGCGCTCCCCAGAGCGAGCATCACGGGTTACTGCGCGATTTTGCCTCCCGCCTGACG
Source organism: Mycobacterium sp. E3251 (assembly GCF_001666835.1). GTDB lineage: Bacteria > Actinomycetota > Actinomycetes > Mycobacteriales > Mycobacteriaceae > Mycobacterium. The sequence continues at coordinate 20,248 of NZ_LZJF01000125.1, forward strand.
AAGATCGCGTTAGCCAGCGCCATGGGCGCCGAGTCGGCGCGCAACGTGAGCGCCTTCCGCGCATTCCGCACCCGCTTGCGGGACGGATTTTGCGACTATCGCAGTCCCACCGTCTCTATCGATGTACTGCTTACCTGGGCGACGTCCCGATTCACCACGATCAAGGTGCAGCATGCGCCACGTTCAGTCGGCGCCAGTGGCTATTCGGCCACCCGTCTCATTCGCTACGCCATTGACCTTATGACCGGCTTCAGCACGCTGCCTCTGCAGGTCTCCAGCATCATCGGGTTCGCCCTAGTGTTCTTTGGCGTCGCTATCCTTGCGGTGGTTGTCGCCAACTATCTGATCAATGGGAGCGCGGTGCCAGGGTTCGCATTCCTAGCCTCGATCATCGCGATCTTCTCCGGGGCGCAGCTTTTCGCACTTGGAATCATGGGCGAGTATCTGGCTCGGATGCACTTCCGCACTATGGACCGGCCGACCTATGTCGTGAGGGAGACCGTGGCATGCGACGGCACTCAGGATGGGCAGTGCTAACAGGATGAGTCGGGGCCTTAGCTCTTATCGTTGTCTCGCATGTCGGGCATGATCGAGCCGATCCTGGTGACCGGCGCTTCCGGCTTCGTCGGAAGGCATGTGACCGGTCTGCTTCGCTCCCGCGGCGCGCAGGTAGTGACGCATGCGCGGCGCGCCGGGCCGGAAATTGATTGGGTCGCCGACCTAGCAGATCCGGAGGCCTTCTTGGACCCGATGCGGTTCGATGTCGCCGCTGTTGTCCATTGCGCGGCGGCAATTCCCGCACGATCCGACAAGTTTGATCGCGACAACGCAATAGCCAGTGCAACGCTTGCTGCGTCCCTGTCCACAGCTGAATCGCTGAGGCGTATCGTCAATCTATCGAGTGTTGCTGTTTATCAGCCGCCAGCTACTGGTCGGTGGATAATCGGCGAGGACGCTCCTTCCGACGGAAACGGCGCGTATGCCGGCAGCAAGCGAGCCGCCGAACGCAGTCTTGATGCGGTCGGGCGCGACAATCCGGGCATCGCGATTACGCACCTGCGCGCCTCGTCGATCTACGGACCCGGAATGGTTCGCACGACCCTGCTTCCCGTGCTCGTTGCAAGGGCTTTGCGGAACGAGCCTTTGCTGCTGCGCGGACCGCGACCCTACTTTCAGAACTTCATCCACGTTGCCGATGTCGCGGAACTAGCGGTTGCACTGATCGAGGAGGACCGCATTCCCACTGTCGTGAACGCCTTTTCGGACGATACCTACGAGCTCGCCGCGCTCGCAGAGCTCATTCGCAGCAAGCTCGGCAGCTCTAGCAAAATTATTGATGAGAGCTACGCCGCAGGAAGGCCACTGCCAGTGTTCTTGAATCGGATCGCCAAGCGGCTACATCCGTCGTTCCGTAGCCTGGCAGACCATCTTGTCGACGCCTCATGACCCTGCGTGTGGCGGTCACCGGCGTCAGCGGCGACGCCGGGCGTGGTGCGGTCAGCGGCCTGCGCCGCAATCCACCCGGGGCCGAGCCAATCTGGATCCTTGGACTCGATGCCAGCGCACACGTGGTAACTGACGTGGACGAGTGCATGCAGCTTCCGCTTATAACCCAGTCCGGTTACCCGGATGCTTTGAGGACTGCGCTAACCCGACATCAGATAGAGGTCTTACTGCCGTGTATCGACGCGGAGATCGCGGTCCTGTCGGCCGCTCGTGGAATGCTCGCCCAGTCCGAGTGCAACGTAGTACTTGCGCCGCACGAATTGGTCGAAGCGGCCGAGGACAAGCTGCTGACTACACGATTTCTGTCGGCCCGCGGGATACGTGCACCAAACACGTGCGAGATAGGTGCGGCCGAGCAGCTAGCGTTGCCGATCGTGGCCAAGCCTCGCAGCGGCCACGGCAGCCAAGGCGTTAAGATCTTGTCCGGTCGCGCTGCACTGCGAGAATTCATCGTTGCGCCGCCGCGGAATTACTGCTTTCAGCAATATGTCGCGGGACCCGAGTTCACCGTTAGTTTCCTCTATGACTCGCAAGGCGTCATGCAGGATGCGGTCGCCATGGAACGCACGCTTGAGCAAGGCCGCACTGTCCGTGCCCGTGTCGTGGACAATCCTGACATGCGGCAATTCATTTCAACGTTCGGCGAGCGAGTTCCCGGCGTGGGGGCCGTCAACGCGCAGCTCCGATGGGACGACGAAGGACCGTCGGTGTTCGAGGTCAATGCACGGCTATCTGGATCGACCGAGATGCGCGTCGCGATTGGGTGCAACGATCCGCTCCGTCTAGCGCTGCATTTTGGGCGCGGCGACCCGATAACACGCGCCCGCCCACGAATCGCCACCGTCCACCGGCGCGGCAGCGACCTGCGGGTTGATCCATGCTGACCGCGGCAGCTGCGATCGCCGAATGCCAAGCCGTCATCTTCGACTGTGCAGGAACGCTTTTGCGCCTCGATCCGCCGTCCGAGGAGATCTTCCGGGATTCCGCGGCTGAATTGGGCCTCGACATCGCAATGGCCGATGTCGCGCGCGCCTACGAAATCGTCAATTTTGCCATCCAGATCAAGAGCAGCGAACTGACGACCAAAGCCAAAAGGGAGGAATTCTACGCCGGGTTCAACAGATCGCTGTGCGCAGCGCTGGGGATAGATCGGTCATACGATCGGCTGCATCCGTTGCTGCTGGCGCGATTCGCGACGAGGCGACACTGGATTGCTTACGACGACGCGGCCAGCGCCTTAACAGCGGTCGGAGCGCGCATCCCGGTCCATGCCCTAGCCAACTGGGATCGCCACCTCGACCACGTGCTGGTGCGCGCCGGACTACGTCGCTTGATCGTTGACGCCGCATCTTCAGAACAACTTGGCGCCGAGAAGCCGGCGCGGGCATGTTTTGAGGCCTTTCTCGAGCGCAATGCTCTCGACGCTTCCCGGGTGGTGTACGTGGGTAATGAGTACGTCGCAGACGTGGTTGGTGCGCGGAATGCTGGTTTGACGCCGATTTTGGTCGATCGCGGCAATCTTTTGCCATACGCTGACTGCCTGCGCGTCCAGAGCTTGCGGGAACTGACGGGGCCACTCGCGAACGTCTAGATGGGAGGATGAAGCCGATGGTTCAGGCGACAGGGTTCCATCGCGGCCAACGCGTCAGCGCTGCCGACATCGAAGACGCGCGCCAAATGTGTCCCGTGTGCCATTCATCCCTGCCTCGCCGCCCCGTATTCCGCGTGCAGCGTGACCCCGATATCGACATGCTGCAATGCACAGCATGTGGCGCGGCCTCCGCCTCGCATATGCCTAAACCCGAGGTCCTCGCGAACTACTATGCTGGATACTACTCGGGCGCGGCCCTGCGGCACACGCTAGATAAGCCGGAGCGCTTCGCTCGCCACGCGCTGCATGCGATGCCGGACCTTTATGGCTCTAAGTCGCTGCGCATCCTCGATTTCGGCGGCGGTGACGGCTCACTAGCGATAGCGATCGCGAAGTCGCTCCAATCCCGGGGAAATTCAGCATCGATCATCACTATTGATGTGGTCGACTACAGCGAGCCGCGACGTGTAGAGGACCCGCGTATCCGGATCACCGCGCATCAGAACCTGACAACAGTCGAAGGTGGGCACGGCCTAATCCTTGCCAGTGCAATTTTCGAGCACATACCTGACGCCCATACCGCGATTCGCCAGGTCATCGCGTGTGCAGGTAAGGGCGCCTATATGTATGCCCGTACTCCATTTGTATTACCACTTACACGCGTCATGCGCTCGCTCGACATCACCTATCCAGGACACGTCCACGACATGGGCAGCGTATTCTGGGACCAATTCATGGACACTTTCGGGATAAAGGGCAAGATGCTCTCGTCGCGACCGTCGATAGTGGAGACAACGTTCGCAAGCGCTCCCGTACGGACGTTTCTTGCGTATGTTCTCAAGGCGCCGGCCTTGTTGGAACAGGCCCTGGTCCGTCGCAACCGTCCGCCGCGATGGAATCTCGTCGGTGGATGGGAGGCGGTAATGCGATTCGAATGACCCGCATAGTCGGCGCGCAATGCATACGCATCGTTTATCGTTCTTTGGGTTCTGGCCTCCCAGACTGGTGGCCCTCATCAGATCATTCATGGTCGCGCGGTCGACGCGTTGTCGCTGATGGCCTGCGTCTCCTGAACCATTCGTATCCCCTGCGGCTGCCGACACCGTCGGATGGGGTTTCGACGAGGATTGCCTAATGACCATCCGCGTCCCGTTCAACAAACCCGCCGTCGTCGGATCGGAACTGACCTACGTCGGCCAGGCGATCGCAGGCGGGCATGCCAGCGGTGACGGGCCTTTCACCAGGCGCGCCCAGGCCATGCTGGAAGAACGCTTTGGCGCCAAGCGGGTCTTATTGACCACATCCGGCACTGCCGCGCTGGAAATGGCCGCGCTGCTCTGCGACCTGCAGCCGGGCGACGAGGTGATCGTCCCGTCTTACACTTTCGTCTCGACGGCCAACGCGTTCGTCCTGAGGGGCGCCCGGCCGGTGTTCGTAGATATCAGGTCCGATACGCTCAACATCGATGAGCGACTGATCGAGCAGGCGATCACACCGCGCACCCGCGCCATCTTCCCAATTCACTACGCGGGCGTCGCCTGCGAAATGGACGCGATCATGAGTATTGCCGAGAGCCATGGCCTGTTGGTGGTCGAGGATGCGGCCCAGGGTGTGCACGCCCGTTATAGGAACCGTTGGCTGGGCACGATTGGACACTTGGGCTGCTATAGCTTTCACGAAACCAAGAATCTTTCCTGCGGCGAGGGTGGTGCGCTGGTAATCAACGATCCATCCATGGAGCAGCGTGCCGAAATCCTGCGCGAAAAGGGTACTAACCGCAGCCAATTCCTTCGCGGCCAGACTGATAAGTATACCTGGGTTGACTTGGGCTCCTCTTTTCTCCCCTCGGACATGCTCGCCGCCTTCCTAGTGGGCCAGATAGAGAACGTAGAAAAGATAACCCGACGACGCGGCGAGATATTTGACCGTTACACGACGCTGCTGACCCCGCTGGTGGAAAGCGGCCTCATTCGAATCCCTGTTATACCGCCGCATTGTTCGCCTAATTACCATATGTTCTATCTGCTGACTGCCGGTATTGAGGAGCGCACGGAGCTAATCGCGCACCTGCGTGCTGCGGGCATCCTCGCCGTTTTTCATTATGTGCCGTTGCATACCTCTCCGTTTGCGAGATCACTGGGAATACCAGAAAAGGATTTACCGAGGACGGAAGAACTTAGCGCTCGATTGTTAAGACTGCCGATGTACTTTGACCTCACCGACCACGACGTGGAGGAGGTCGCGTGCGCCGTGCTGAACTTCTACCAAAAACGCCCAAGGATTAAGACCTTATGAGCAATGAATCTTCAATCGCACACATCATCGATGTCCGCGCGACGAAGAAGCGATGACATGGCCCAAGTGACCTCGGGAATTCGAGCGGTACTTTCGCATCCACTCGTGTATGAGGCGCTCCAGCGGATTATGGGCGCAAAACGTGGACGCGAGTGGATCGTCCGCGATCTCATCCGGCCGTTCCCGGGCATGCGCATTCTCGATCTTGGCTGCGGCCCGGCAGAAATCCTCGACTCCCTTCCAGAGGATGTGGCGTATACGGGGTATGACATGAGCACGGAATATATTGCGGCGGCTGAGGCAAAATTCGGCACGCGAGGGACTTTCCATTGCCGCCTGCTAGAACAGGCGGAAGCGGCGACCCTGGAACCGTTCGACCTCGTCATGGGCATAGGCGTGCTCCACCACCTCGATGACGGCACGGCGCGGCAATTCATGACGCTGGCGAAGGCTGCATTAAAACCGGGCGGACGGCTATTGACCCTCGACGCGTGTTACGCGCCGAAGCAAAATCCCATCGCACGCTTCATCATCAGCAAAGATCGGGGTCAGCACGTGCGCAATGAAGCAGGCTACCGCGCACTGGCGGAGGGAGTTTTCACGAGCATTGCTGGCGCAGTGAGACATTGGGGGTGGCCTCCCTACACACACTGGTCAATGGAGTGCAGCTTGTGAAGGCAGGCGCCAGCCGTAAAGCTGCAAGCCCAGTATGACAAGCCAATGATCTGTTACCCGCTGACGGCGCTCATTGCCTCGGGCATCCGACTCCCCGGGGGTAGCTGTGCTCCCACGAACGATGTTTCGGCCTAACCGCCAACGTGCCGTCACGATGACTGACGGCGTAGATGCGGCCACCTCCGTCGGCCCAGTAGCAAGGGGTAGCGTCGCACGGGTCGGCACGTCGACTGTATTGACGGTTATTTGCGTTTATGCGGTCTTCTGTCTCGCGGCCCGCACCCTGTCCCCGGATCGTTTTGCCATATTTGGGGTCTTCTGGGGTGCGCTCGGCGTGGTAACTGGCGCCGCCTACGGTCTTCTTCAAGAGACAACCCGCGAGGTCCGATTAGCGCGATATACAACGACCGTCGCGGCCCCCCGTACTCGTCCACTGCTGGCCGCTGCGATGATTGGTGTCGCTACAGCCGGTGTGATTGCGGGCAGTTCACCGCTATGGAGCCCACTGGTGTTCGGCGGGGCGAACTGGCTGTCAGTAGGCCTTCTCAGCCTCGGGTTGGCCGGGTTCGGGATGCAAGCGACCCTGATGGGCGCGCTGGCCGGCTACGACCGATGGACACATTATGGGGCGCTGATGTTGACTGACGCCGTCATCCGGTTAGCTGTCGCGGTAGGCGCGGTCGTAATGGGGTGGGGCCTAAGCGGGTTCTTATCCGCCACCACCGCCGGGGCAGGGGCCTGGCTTCTCATGTTGATGGTCTCGCCCACTACTCGCGTCGCAGCCCGACGCTCCACTCCCGGCGGGCTTGCCACATTCCTGAGCGGCGCCGCTCATTCAATCACCGCCGCGGGTGCCAGCGCGATACTGGTGATGGGCTTCCCCGTACTGCTTAAGGCGACCTCGAACCAATTGGGCGAGACGGGTGGGGTGATCATTCTCGCGGTCACCTTGACCCGAGCTCCGCTTTTGGTCCCTCTAAATGCAATGCAAGGCAACCTCATTGCTCATTTCGTCGACCGGCGGACCGAACGGCTTCACGCGTTGATCGCGCCGGCGTTGATCATCGGTGGGATCGGTGGGGTCGGGGTGCTGACCGGAGGAGTGATCGGCCCCTGGCTGCTGCGTGCCGGCTTCGGTCCGGATTACAACGCCAGCGGAGCGTTACTCGCCTGGTTCACGGCGGCGGCCGTAGTCATCGCCATACTGGCGCTCACCGGAACCGCCGTGGTCGCGGCTTCACTCCACCGCGCCTACGCCCTGGGATGGGTCGGCGCGACGGTGGCGTCGACGTTGTTGCTATTGCTGCAGTTGCCGCTGGAGACGCGCACCGTGATCGCGCTGCTATGTGGTCCGTTGGTAGGAATCGCCATCCATTTGGTCGCGCTGGCGCGAGCACCCAGGCCTGGGACCACTGCTTCCCCCTCTACCGCGGCTGACCCTGCGTAAACGGTTTCCGATCACCGCGACTGGTTAAAAGCGTCGGGAATTGCGTCGATTACTTGCTTCAGAGCCGTACGGCCGAGCCGGGGGTACACGGGAACGTACATGGCGTTGTTCTTCACGCGCTCGGCGTTGGGACACTTCACTTCGTATTCCGGGTAGATTCCCAGGCCGCACACGAGCGAGAGGTTCGTCGTACCCGTATCGATTCCACGGCTTGCAAGAGCAGTCCGGAAACGCTCCGCATCGTGGGCGAACACCACGAACTGCCAGTACACGCTCCGTCCCCGATTGTCAGTTCGCGGACAGGGTTCGCCCAACTGCATCAAAGACCGACGGAGCTCCGCGGCATTCGAGATTCGCTTATTGTCTTCTCTTCCAACCTTCTCCAGCATCGCCAAGCCGACTTCAGCCTGAACCGAGGTGAATTGCTCGAAGTAGTCCGCCGGAAGCACGGTATCGGGCTTGAGGTTTTGTCGCGCTCCCGTGAGCGCTTGCGCCTTTTCCGGATTGAATTTTCCGACCAGCACCAGGATGGGTGCGACGGCCATCGTGAAGACGGGACGGCGCGTAGCGACGTTCGTGATGAGGGCATCCTTGATCTTCGCGCGAAGGCGCGCCGGTGGCGTCGGACGTAGGGAATCCTGCGCCTCCTCGAGACATTTAGCGAGCGCCGGATCATTCGTGACTGCCAGCCCGCCGCCGTAGGCGTCGAGAGTCTTGGTTTTCGAGCAGGAGTAGATGCCGACATTTCCGAACGTTCCGAGCTTCTTGCCGTTCCACGAGGCGTTCAGCGCGTGTGAGAAGTCCTCGACTACGAACAAATCGTGCTCGCGGCACACGGCCATGACTGCATCCACGTTGGGGGCCATTCCGAATAGGTAGGTAACCAGGACGGCGCGAGTATTGGGATTGATCACCTTCTTGAGTTCGTCAGGATCGAAGCAGAGCGTTTCGAGCTCGATATCGGCGAAAACCGGCTTGAGCCCGAGGCTGATCACGATGTCCATCATGGGCTTGATCGTGATAGGCGGCATGATGATCTCCGAACCCGGTTCGAAATTCTGCGCCTTCAAAGCGAAGTAGAGTGCCGTTCGTGCATACGGAAACGCGTGCGCGCTGCTCACGCCCATGTGGCGAGCGAAGGCACGTTCGAACCCCGCGACCTTGTCGTCCGCTTCACCCGCGGGCTTCCGAAACGAAGCGAAGTAGTTCCGTACGTCGAACCACACAGGGTGGTAGACGATGGTGCGCGGAATAGCCACGGAATCCTCAGTTTTCGAGTGGAGCGGTTTGGGCGATTCGAGACGCGTTCGCCATCGCGAGCAAGGCAACCGTCGTTGCGGGCACCGAAGAAAAAACGCTGCTGTCGACGACGTGGATTTGCTGCCACCCCTTCGGACGTCCAAGCAGGTCTGTGTGCATTTCGTCGCTGGGAGCCTTCATCATGGGAAGCGTACCGCCGAAGTGCCAGCCTATCGGTTTTAGTGGGTCGCCGTACATTAACGGGGTGACAGGGAAGACCCCAACCATTGACAGGAGCCGCGTGAGGCGCCGGGACCCTCTTTTCATGACGTCCGCAAAGTCCGTCGATGGCCGGGTCGTCACCGAAAGAACGCTTCGCATGCCCGCGGCTCCTGGGCTGAGGCGCAGCAGATAGGACCCTGCGAGGTCCGAATGAAAATTGCAGAGCGTGATGAGGAGTCGCCGGAGCACGAGCTTGCGGACGTGATCGAAAAGTCCGTCATTCGCTCGATAACCCAGCTTTGCCAAGATGAGCTCATTGGCCGGGCTGATCTGCGCATGAATCCAATTGTCTGAAATGGAAGGGTGTTTGAACTCGAAGAAAGCTCCCGAAAGGGTGTTCGCGATTGGCCACTCATACGCCGCGCCCCGAACGTTGACCATCGGGACAACGAAGCCTTGCGTCGTCTTCATTACCGCAGGACGGTTATAGAGTCGTTTCGACTCGAGCACGAGGCGCGTCGAGTTGAGCGCGCCGGCAGCCACGAATAGACGATTCACCACGACGCGTTCGGCGCCTGCGCTGGTCTCGCAGAAGACTTCTACTTCGTTGCCTCGCTCAGAAAATTCCATCACGGTGCGACCGGACCGGTAGTCGACTTCGTCGGCTCGAATCATCTTCTGCAGGTCTTGTTCGGCGGAGTAGATCGATCCGTAGACACATCCTGAGAGGCAGCGCCCGCAATAGACACACCCCGGACCGTCTGGACCGTCTTCGGCACGCACCGCGATGCGCGCTTGCCCGTAGGCCACATCCTTGCGGCCTTGGAAGAATCGCGAGTGGTCGAGTGTCCGCAGAAAAGATCGGATGATGGGGGACGCGGCGAGCGGCTGAGCGTCGTCTCGATAGAGAGGGAACTCGCGAGCCAGCGCGTCGTTCGTCGCGGAGAACGGCAAGCCTCGCAAGACGAGTTCGTAGTACGGATCGAGATCGCGCGCGCGAAAGGGCCACGCGCTCAGGTCACAAGGCGCGGCGGGCAGCATGGCAGCACCCCAAATCGTGCTGAAACCACCGCGTGCCATCGAGGGGCTCGGGCCGTCCTCGACCACGTCGAGCGGCGCGGTCGCTCGCGTGCCGGCGTACGGGTATTCGGACCCGAACGCGAGTCGCAGCACCTTCTTTTGCGAAATGGTGGGGTTGTGTGTGACCACGGCCAGGTCCTCGGCACTCCACTCCATCTTCCGCTGCGCGCCCATCCTGGTCACGACGGCTTGTCGGTCGGCGTCGAGCGTTTCTCCTACGTCGAGAATGATGGGACGAACGCCGCGCCGCACAAGCACCTTCGCGACGGCAATAGCTGTGTGTCCGGAACCGATAATTCCGACGGCAGTCATTGTGCGGCCTCTGCGGGTCCAGAGTCGAGGCGCTTAATATACCGCGCGGGAACGCCGCCAACCATGGTATTGGCCGGGACGTCTCGCGACACCACCGCTCCTGCCGCGACCACAGCGTTCTCGCCGATCGTGACTCCAGGCAGGATGATCGCGCCAATGCAAATCCACGCTCCATCTTCGATGATGACGGGCTTTGAGCTCAGCGGATAGGAGCGTTTTACAGGTGTGTCCGAAGGGCTGCCCATATGGGCGCTGATGATGCAACGATGAGAGATAGTGACGTGATTGCCAATTCTCACCAGTTCCGGATAATTCGTCTCGAGCTCGATGTCAAAACCCATGTAGACGTCGGTACCGATTCGAATGCCCATGAGCCGATAAAGGAAGATTCGTCCCGACGTAAAGGGGCATAGGTTTGCGAGCTTCACGCAGAAGAAGCGCCTAAAAAGCAACTTGAAAGCGAGCGATAGATTCATCGTCACAGCACCCTGCGCCTCCAGGCGACGCGGAGATGGCGCGACATGAACTCCGCCCCGACAAGGGACCACGCGTAGACGGGTCGACCGTAGCGCCGCTCGGCGATCTCGAACGGCAAGAGGTCGCTGATCGTGTACACGACCGGAAGCGGGAACCACGCCGCTTCTCGGCGACGCTTCCACGCGGCCAGCAGAATGCTGCCCATACCGTGTCCCACGCTGACGACTTTCACGCCCAAAACGCTGAGTTTCTGGCGGGAAACGGAGGAAAGCGGCCTTCCCGGGCAGAGCGCGGGCAGTCGCATGGCGAAAAAGTCGAACCAGGTGGTGCCTCCGCCGACTGAGGGTAGAAAACGCAGCCAAGAGACTCGGGCACCAAGAGAACCGGCAGCGATCCTCTGCTTGAAAATGCGCAGAAAGGCCTTGCCCCGCGCAACCTCTCCCTTCGCAGCCGCACTCCAATTTCCGAACGGCTCATGCTCGTCCAGCAGAGCGACGGCGTAATCTGGCATCGTTGTCCCCAGACGTAGCGCCAGAGCCCCTTTAGGCCGGGCGACGCGAACCCCCGTGCCATACCAGAGTTCTCGCGCGAACGTGTTTCTGTAGACCGGCACGGTTTTGTGCATGACGACGATGTTACGGACATTCCGTTGTCGCCTGCTGGAATACGCCGGAAGCAGCGGCGCTGGAACGCTCGACCTCGTCATGGGCCTCGGCGTGCTGCCCCATCTCGATGAAAGGACGGGTCGGCAACTGGCGAGATTCGCAAAGGTGGCGGTTGAGACCGGGCGGACGAACGCTCACAGTCGATCAGAGCTACACGCCAGGCAGAGCGCTATCAGACGCTTCGTCATCAGTAAAGATCGCGGCCAGCGTGTGGAAAGTGAAGCGGGCACAGCGCATTGGCACAGCGATATCTGCAACCATCGCTGGCTAATTGACGCATCAGGTGAGGATTCCCTACACACATGGGAGTGTGTGAAGGCAGGTGTCTTCCAATGACCGCTCGGGCGCGGGTTCGGCAGTCCGTCCGAAATGCCGCGTTACCAGCCAGAGGGTCCGGCGGCCGCTGCCCCCGAATTGAGCGACCGGAAGAATGTCACGGCCCTCCCGGCAGGGAGCACGAGCTGGTTGTCAAGCCGGTGACTTGGCTCACGTTCAAGTCACTCGGCGACCGAACCTTGGCATTTTTCACCGACGACTACGCAGGAATCGCGCATGCACTACATGCGCTTGCGGCAATATGGTCGGCGATCCGTCGAGCAGTGAAGGGGGCGTTTTGAAAATTTCGGTGATCGGATCCGGCTACGTCGGTCTCGTCACAGGCGCCTGCCTCGCGGACAGCGGCAACGACGTCGTCTGCGTCGATATCGACCAGGCCAAGATAGACCGGCTACTGGCGGGAGAGGTCCCAATTTACGAGCCCCGCCTGGCTGAGCTGATTCAAACGGATCGGGAGAACGGGCTTATCGACTTCACGACCGACGTGCGGCGCGGAGTCGAACACGGAGACGTGATCTTCATCGCCGTGCCAACGCCCATGGGCCAGAGCGGCGCTGCCGACCTCAGCCACGTCTATTCCGCGGCCAATGACATCGGGTGCTATCTGGACCGCTACAAGGTCGTTGTCAACAAGTCGACCGTTCCTGTCGGCACTGCCGACGAAGTCCGGGCGATCATTGGCAGGAAGACCAATCTCGAGTTCGATGTGGTGTCCAACCCCGAATTTTTAAAGCAGGGCAAAGCTGTCGCCGACTTCATGCAACCCGACCGCGTGGTGATCGGCGGCGACTCGAAGCGGGCCCTCGATACCATGCGAGAGCTCTACGAGCCTTTCCTGCGCACGTTTCATCCCCTGATTGTCATCGACATCAGGAGCGCCGAGATGGCGAAGTACGCCGCCAACTCGTTTCTCGCGACCAAGATTTCCTTCATCAACGAGATCTCGAACTTGTGTGAGAAAGCCGGTGCCGATATCTCGGCGGTCCGGGAGGCCATCGGGGCCGACAAGCGCATTGGCTATGAATTCCTATTTCCCGGGATCGGCTATGGCGGCTCTTGCTTGCCGAAAGACGTTCAGGCCCTTCTACATACCGGCGACGATCTGGGGTCGGATATGCGTCTGCTGCGTGCGGTTCAGCAGGTCAATAACGAGCAGAAGGCCGCCCTCGTATCCAAGATCGTCACCCGTTTTGGGAACGGGTCGCCCGCGCAGAATCTGCACGGCCTGCGCATCGCGCTCTGGGGACTCAGCTTCAAGCCACGGACCGACGACGTGCGAGAAGCCCCATCCCTAATCATCGCGAAGAGACTGGTCGAGCTCGGGGCACAAGTGCGGGCGTTTGATCCCGAAGGAGCCGCCAAGGCGAGAAAGGCGCTCGGGGAGTCGATCGAGTATGCCGGGAACATGTACGACGCGGTCGCGGGCGCCGACGCGTTGCTCTTGCTCACGGAGTGGAAACAGTTCCAGCGGCCGTCTTGGCAACGCGTCAAATCGGCGATGCGCGGACACGTTGTGTTCGATGGCCGAAACATCTACGACCCTGAGCGCATGCGGGACGAGGGTTTTGAGTACTACGGCATGGGTCGGATTTAGGGGAATCAGCACATGAGGTTCAGCGAACTGTCGTCGCTTTCGGTTGTCAACTTGTATGCCGGCGATCTGCCCGACATGCCGGAGTACCGCACCCGACGTCAAGTGGGACTATCCTTGAGCCAAGATGACGAGTGGCACATTCGCCACGATGTTTCAAAGCCGCTGCCGATACCCGAGGAATCCGTCGATACTTACCAGTCCGAAGATGTTTTCGAGCATGTAGAGTACGTTAAACTACCCGCCACAATTTCTGAGATATACAGAATCCTTAAGAAGGGAGGGCTCTTCAGGTTATCGCTTCCAGATTACCGGTGTGACGTTCTATACGATAGATCGGTTAAGGACCGAGCGGGCAACATCCTGTTTGACCCATCCGGAGGCGGGGAATACAAGCGCCGGCCTCCAATTTTTGGCAAGAAAAAAGTCGTGCGTGGCGGTCATGTTTGGTTCCCGAAATTTGAGACCGCTTCTCAACTCCTAAAAGATGCAAAATTTTCTTCCGTCGAGTTCCTTCACTACTATGATGAAAACGGAACTCCCCATACGAAACCCATCGACTACTCGAAAGGCTTCGTGAAGAGAACTCCGGATAATGACGAGAGGGTATCCCATCCCTTTAGGCCAATGTCCCTAGTGGTTGACTGCATCAAGTGATCAGCGAAGTGGATTGCGCCCCAGTCATCTTCATCATCTTCAACCGGCCGGACACCACCCGGCAAGTCTTCGAGAAAATCAGAGCCGCAAAGCCTAGGAAGCTTTTAGTGATCGCGGACGGGCCTCGCACGAACAGACCCGGGGAGGCCGAAAGGTGCGCGGAGACGCGCGCGATTATCGACGAAGTTGATTGGGACTGCGAAGTGCAGACCGACTTCTCGGAGACCAACCTGGGCTGCCGACTTCGCATCTCCTCAGGCATAACGTGGGCATTCGGACTGGTCGACAAAGCGATAATTCTCGAGGACGACTGCTTGCCGTCTGACTCATTCTTCCCCTACTGCGTTAACCTCCTCGATCGCTATGAGAGTGACGAGCGGGTCATGATGATCACCGGGCGCAATCACCTTTTCGGGCAGTCCGAGACGGCGGATAGCTACTACTTCTCAAGGTATCCGCACGTCTGGGGCTGGGCTACCTGGAGGCGAGCCTGGACGAAGTACGACCTCAACATGACACACTGGCCAGAGATAAGAGATAGAAGACTTTTCGACCAATACTTCCAGACGCCCGTCGAGCGTTATTACCGAGAGGCGACCCTGCAACATGTTTACGACGGGAAAATCAATACTTGGGCCTACCAGTGGTTCTACAGCATATGGGCCAACTCAGGCCTTTGCGCCCATCCTGCCCGAAACCTGGTACAGAATATTGGCTTCCATGCGGAGGCGACGCACACGACGTGGAATAGGGTTTATTCTTCGCAGGCTTCGCTGCGCGCCGAGGAGTTGAGCCTGCCCCTCACCCATCCAGCGACCCTCCTTGCGAATTCCGACAAGGACCATCTCGAGGCGAGGCTGCAGGCTGCACGATCGAGGGGACTCTTGTATGCCTTGAACAGATACGTCTCCGTGATGAAGGTCCTGGTCAAGAGAACCACCGGGCGAGGCGACTGGCCAGACCCCGGTTTGCTGGTCCGCGGTGGTGGCTGAACGCTCCCGCAGTGAGCCGCGGTTCAAACCAACAGCGAATGCCCATCCGCAAGTCGGAGGTGCAGACATAATGGCTCCGGCATCGCCTGATTACACGGCAACTGAAAGGTGGGATGTCGTGAAGTTCGCTCTGGCAAGCTACGGAACGCGCGGCGATGTCGAGCCCTCCACCGCGGTTGCGTGCGAACTGGTCCGCCGCGGACACGACGTGTGCATGGCCGTCCCGCCCAACCTGGTTCCACTGGTCGAGTCGGCCGGATTGACGGCCACTGCCTACGGGCCGGATCAGCAGGAGGGCTTTTGGGACACGGATTTCCTCGCCAAGTTATGGGACTTTCCCGAAGTTAGACGGCGGTGGCGGGAAGCCCAGGACATGCTGGTCCGGTCCTGGGCGGACATGAGCGCGACGCTGACATCGCTGTCGGAGGGTGCCGATCTCGTGTTCACCGGCCCGGGCTTTCCGGGGGTCGCGGCGGACGTGGCGGAGTATCTCAAGCTCCCGTTGGCCACGATGCACTATTTCCCGATGCGACCGAACGGCCAGCTCGCCCCGAACCTGCCGGCGCTGCTAGTCCGCTCCGCGATGGCCACGCTGGACTGGGTCCAGTGGCGGGTGACCAAGAAGGCCGAGGACGCGCAGCGCCGCGCATTCGGTCTGCCGAAGGCAAAAGGTCCCGCGCCGCAACGGATGACGGCCCGCGGCGCGTTGGAGATCCAGGCCTATGACAAAGTGTGCTTTCCCGGGCTGGCCGACGAATGGGCGAAGTGGAGCGGCCAGCGCCCCTTTGTCGGGACGCTGACCATGGAGCTGACCACGGATGTCGACGACGAGGTGTTGTCGTGGATCGCGAAGGGGACACCGCCGATTTGCTTCGGCTTTGGCAGCATGCCGGTTGCCGAATCGCCGGCCGACACGGTCGCTCTGATCGGCGCGGCGTGCGCGGAGCTGGGTGAGCGGGCGCTGGTGTGCTCCGGGTGGAGCGATTTCAGCGACGTGCCGCACTTCGACCACGTCAAGGTGGTGGGCGTGGTGAATTACACAAAGATCTTCCCGGCCTG
>NZ_LZJF01000126.1 GCF_001666835.1 Mycobacterium sp. E3251
CCGCGGAACATCGACGGCCAGCCGGGTTTGAGCGCGAGCTCACCCTCGACGCCGGGTTCGTCGATCACCTCGACGGTGCCGTCGTCGTTGCTGCGGACGATGAAAGCGTCCACCCCGGGCAGCGGGCGGCCCATCGAGCCGGGCTTGATGTCGAACGCGGGCGTATTGGCGATCATGATGCCGCCCGTCTCGGTCTGCCACCAGTTGTCGTGAATCGGCAAGCCCAGCACCCGCTTTCCCCACCACACGGCTTCGGGATTGAGCGGTTCGCCCACGCTGGCGATGAAACGCAGCCGCGGAAAGTGGTATTGCGCGGGCAGTTCCGATCCCGCCTTGATGAGCATCCGGATGGCGGTCGGCGCCGTGTACCACACCGACACTCCCTGGTCCTGCAGGATGCGATACCAGCGTTCGGCGTCGAATTCCGCTTCGTCGACGATGGAGGTCACGCCGTGCAGCAGCGGGCTGATGATGCCGTAGGACGTTCCCGTCACCCAGCCGGGATCGGCCGTGCACCAATAGGTGTCGTCGGCGTGAAGATCGAGCGCGTACAGGCCGGTGACGTAGTGCATCGTGACGGCGCCGTGCACGTGGATGGCGCCCTTGGGCGTACCCGTGGTCCCGCTGGTGAAGTGCAGTAAGGCCGGATCGTCGGCGGTGGTGGGCTCGACCGGCGGGTTCTCTTCGGCCGCGTTGACCCATTGCCAGAAGTCGAGGGTCCCCGGAGGCGGGCCGTCGGCCTGCCCGTCGTCGACGACGAAGACGTGCCGCACCGACGGCAGTCGATCACGGATCTTGGCGATCTTGCGCTGGTAGATCGCCCTCGTGGTCACCAGAACGTCGGCGTGCCCGAGGTTGACCCGGGTCGCTATGGGCTCGGGCCCGAAGGCCGAGAACAACGGCGAGACGACGCTGCCGTTGCGCAGCGCGCCCAGCATCGCGATGTAGAGCTCGGGGCCACGGGCCATGACGATGAACACCCGGTGGCCCCGGTTGATGCCCAACGCGCGCAGCGCGCTGGAGAATTTCCTGGAGAGTCGGCCGAGCTCGGCGTAACTGAGGTCGCGGGTGGCGAGCACGCCGTCCCAGGGGCGATCGACGACGAACCGCAACGCCGTGCGCGTGGCGGCCGGCCCGGTGGTGTGACGGTCGAGGGCGGCGTAGGCGATGTTGCACAGGCCGGGCCCCATGCCTTCGCAGAGGTCCGGCACGTCGGACCAGTGGAACTCGGCGCGCTCGTGCTCGTAGTCGGTGAGGTTGGGCCGAACGCGATGGTCACGGGATGTTTTGTGGATGACGTCCATCAAGGGTCCTCGGTCGGGGTGGTCGTCTACATCGTTTGCCGCGCGGTGGCGCCGCAATAGAGACAAAGGTCATCAGTCGACCCCGGGTCCAATGACGTGACGCTGGGGACCAAGGACCCTGGCGTGCGCTGCCCGCATGCCCGAGGGTCCAAGTAACACAGGAGAGGCGAACGACAATGACCCAGACGATGGTCGACAGGAAAGTGCTCACCCGGGCGGTCGAGCTCGCCTGCCGCGCCCCCTCGCTGCACAACAGCCAGCCATGGCGATGGGTTGCCGGCGGCCCGACCGTCGATCTCTTCGCCGACCCGCACCGCATGGTGTCCTCGGCCGACAGCTCGGGACGCGAGTCGATCATCAGCTGCGGCGCGGTGCTCGATCACTTCCGGGTCGCGATGGCCGCCGAAGGGTGGGTCGCCGGCGTCGACGAGTTTCCCAATCCCAACAACCCCGACCACCTGGCCGCCATCGACTTCGTCTCGGGCGACTACGTCGCCGTGGCCCGGCGAGACCGCGCGGCGGCGATCCTGCGCCGCAGGACCGACCGGCGCCCCTTCGGCGCCCCAAAGGAGTGGGCATCCTTCGAACCGGTGGTGCGGAGCGCCTTCAATCCCGAGCTGGCCACCCTCGACGTACTGGCCGACGACGCGCTGCCGCGGCTGGTGGAGGCCGCGCACCTCAATGAGGCGCTGCGCCGCTACGACGACCTCTACCACCACGAATTGCGTTGGTGGACAGCGCCTGGCAGGCACGACGATGGCATACCGCAGGCCGCCCTGGTCAACGAGGCGCAGCCCCGCGCCGACGGCGTGAACCGTCGATTCCCCGCCGACGGGCACGCCCGGGGGAGCTCCGCCAGCCTCCGCGATCAAGCAAAGATCGTTGTCCTGTCCACGCCGGGGGACACCCGCGCGGACGCCTTCCGGTGCGGCCAGGCCCTCTCGGCGGTTCTGCTGGAGTGCACCATGGCCGGGCTGGCGACCTGCACCGTGACACACGTGACGGAGCTGCAGGCCAGTCGCGACATGATCGGGGAGCTCATTCCCGAGACCGAAGCGGTTCCCCAAGTTCTGATCCGGGTAGGCACCGCCTTCTCGGGTAAGGGCGCTCCCGAGCCGACGCCGCGCCGGCCGGTTCGCGAGGTCTTGGAGATGCGCTGATGGCCCGAGTTATGTTGCACTGCAATATTTTCGAAGGGAGATGGTAGTGCTTGCCGATCCAGGTGACTGGCTCGTTATCAAGAGCAGCACAGTCGGACGACCGGATCTGCGTGGGTTGATCACCTCGGTGAGTTCACCGAATGGTCAACCGCCGTACCGGGTCCGGTGGCTGGCCACCGGCGAGGAGGCGACCGTGTTCCCCGGTCCGGACGCGATTGTCGTGACGGCCGCCGAACAGCAGGCCGCCGACGAGCGGGCACGGGCACGCTTCGCCGCGGTGCAGGCGGCCATCAGGGATCACGCTCGGAGCGGGTAGGACGCAAATGCCACCTACCACCGAGGGATCCCCGTCGATGACCGATGCCGACGTCGATGAGCTCGCGTTCGAGTTCCTGCACTCGCCCTATGCCGGCGACGCCTATCTCGACTGGAGCCTGGACCAGCGCCTCGACGGCTTTCTCCGCCACCGTGGATTGCCCCGGCTGGTGGACGACGGCGACGCCTACGGCCTGATCCTCAACCGGGTCATGGCCTATATCGGCGAACTGCGCCGCAGGAGCTGAGCCGACGAACGACCCGCAAGGCTGGGACTTCGTGCCCTACCGCCGATTTACGGCGGGCTGGTCGGATGAATTCGTCGAGGGATCGAGGAGATTGCCATGACTACAGGCGTGGTGCGTGATGACCAGAGCAGCTGACGCCACCCGACGCTCGCCACGGCGGGTGTTCCGTGATCGCGCCGAGGCCGGCCGCGTGCTGGCGAACCTCCTCGGTGCCTACCGCGATCGGCACGACGTGATCGTGCTGGGCCTGGCGCGGGGCGGTATACCCGTCGCATGGGAGGTGGCGGCGGCGCTGCATGCCCCGCTGGATGCCTTCATCGTGCGCAAGCTCGGCGCCCCCGGCCATGAGGAGTTCGCCGTGGGGGCGTTGGCGAGCGGGGGCCGCGTCGTGGTCAACGACGACGTCGTGCGCGGCCTGCGTATCACCCCGCAGGAATTGCGCGCCGTCGCCGAGCGGGAAGGCCGGGAATTGATTCGGCGCGAGGCCGCCTATCGCGACGGGCGTCCGCCGGTAAACGTGGCCGGCAAGACGGTGATCCTGGTCGATGACGGATTGGCGACCGGCGCAAGCATGTCCGCGGCGGTGCAGGCGCTCCGCGAGGCCGAGCCCGCACACATCGTCATCGCCGTGCCGGCGGCCCCGGAATCCACCTGCCGGGAATTCGGCGGTCAGGTCGACGATGTCGTATGCGCGAGCATGCCGACTCCGTTTCTCGCGGTCGGGGAATCGTTCTGGGATTTCCGGCAAGTCACCGACGAAGAGGTCCGTCGGCTCCTCGCGACGCCGACGACCGGCACTCCGTCGAGGGCCGCGGCGCGGACCCCGGCCGAGGTGATCGCCCGGGTGGCCATCGACGCGCCGGCCGGCGTTCCGCCGCGTGACGCGCTGGAGGAGCTGATCGGCGATGCGCGCATCGTTCTGATCGGCGAAAGCTCGCACGGCACACACGAGTTCTACGAGGCCCGCGCGGAGATCACCAAGTGGTTGATCGAGGAGAAGGGCTTCTGCGCCGTCGCGGCGGAGGCGGACTGGCCGGATGCTTACCGGGTGAATCGCTACGTTCGCGGCATCGGCGACGACACCAGCGCCGACGAGGCGTTGAGCGGCTTCGAGCGGTTCCCCGCATGGATGTGGCGCAACACCGTCGTGCGTGACTTCGTCGAGTGGCTGCGCACCCGAAACCGGATGCACGAGAACAACGGGCAGCGGCAGGCCGGCTTCTACGGGCTGGATCTCTACAGCCTGCACCGCTCGATGCAGGAAGTGATCGGCTACCTCGACAAGGTCGACCCGAAGGCGGCGGCGCGGGCACGCGAACGTTATGCCTGCTTCGACCACGCCTCGGCGGACGACGGCCAGGCGTACGGTTTCTCGGCGGCCTTCGGCGCCGGCCCGTCGTGTGAACAGGAAGCCATCGATCAACTGGTCGACATTCAGCGCAACGAACTGGCCTACGCGCGCAGGGACGGTCTGCTCGCCGAGGACGAATTGTTCTACGCGCACCAGAACGCCCAGACGGTGCACAACGCGGAGGTGTACTACCGGGCGATGTTCAGCGGGCGAGTCACCTCGTGGAACCTGCGCGACAAACACATGGCGCAGACGCTCGAGGCGCTGCTGAAACATCTGGACCGCCACCAAGATATCCCCTCGGCGCGAATCGTGGTGTGGGCCCACAACTCTCACGTCGGGGACGCCCGCGCCACCGAAGTCTGGGCCGATGGGCAACTCACACTGGGCCAATTGGTCCGCCAGCGGCACGGCGACGAGGCGCGTCTGATCGGCTTCAGCACCTACACGGGCACGGTCACCGCCGCCAGCGACTGGGGCGGCATCGCCGAACGTAAGGTCGTGCGCCCGGCGCTCAACGGAAGCATCGAAGAACTCCTGCACGAGACGCGCAGGGGCGAGTTCCTGGTGTCGGCCCACACCAGCCCGGGGGCCGCCGAACCGCTGGGCGCGGTCCGGTTGGGGCGTGCCATCGGGGTGATCTACCGCCCCGAGACCGAGCGGCAGAGCCATTACTTCCACGTCCGCCCCGCCGATCAGTTCGACGCGATGATCCACATCGACCGGACCCGGGCGCTCGAACCCCTCGAGGTCACCAGCCTCTGGATCGCGGGCGAAACACCGGAAACGTATCCGAGCGGCCTCTAACACCCACGGAGCCAGCCAAGATGGAGATGCCCTCGGACCCGGTTCGCCGAACGCGGATCGTCACGTTGACCATGAATCCCGCGCTCGACATCACGACGAGCGTCGGCGTCGTGCGGCCGACCGACAAACTGCGCTGCTCTGCGACGCGTTACGACCCGGGCGGTGGCGGCATCAACGTCGCCCGGATCGCGAAGGTCCTTGGCAGCTCGGTGCTGGCGGTGTTTCCCGCGGGCGGCTCGCACGGCGGTCTCGTCACGAGCCTGCTGAGCGAGGCGGAAGTCCCGTTCCGGCAGGTTCCGATCGCCGCCCAAACGCGCGAGAGTTTCACCGTCAACGAGACCAGCACCGGCCAGCAATACCGGTTCGTCCTGCCCGGGCCGGAGCTGACCGTCCTCGAACAGGAGCAGTGTCTCGACCAATTGCGGGCGGCGGCCCAATCGGCCGAAGTCGTTGTGGCAAGCGGAAGTCTGCCACCGGGTGCTCCCGCCGACTACTATCAGCGGGTTGCCGACCTCTGCCGGCAGTTGGGCGTGAAGTTCATTCTGGACACCTCCGGCGGCGGCCTGCAGCACATCTCCTCCGGGGTGTTCCTGCTCAAGGCGAGCGTGCGAGAACTACGAGAATGCGTCGGCCGCCGGCTCGCCACCGAGTCCGAGCAATTGGCTGCCGCCCACCAACTGATTGACAGTGGCCGCACACAAGTCGTCGTGGTTTCTCTGGGCTCCTATGGCGCGCTGCTTGCGACGCGCCATGCGAGCCAGCGGTTTCCGGCGGTTCCGATGCCCGGCGGAAGCGGTGTCGGCGCCGGCGACGCGATGGTTGCCGCGATCACGGTGGGCCTCACGCATGGCTGGCCTCTCGCCAAGTCGGTTCGGTACGGGATCGCGGCGGGTGCCGCGATGCTGATGACACCGGGCACGGCGGTCTGTGAACGCGCCGACATAGAGCGGTTGTTCGAGCTGGTCGCCGAACCCGCGGAGCTGGGGACGAACGACTTCGCGGCTGGGGCCTAACGGCCCCTGCCGGGGCGGGTGCGGCCGCAATAGCCTGAAATGTGAGCGATTCGGAACGATCAGGAGCCGAGATGAGCCAGCTGGACGCCAAGGCGGTGGTCGTGGGCGTCAACGGCTCCCAGGCCGCGGTCAACGCCGCGAAGTGGGCGATCGACGAGGCGATTGGCCGGCAGCTGCCACTTCGCCTGGTGTATGTCATGCCGGCGCGCAAGGGATCGGGGCCTCGTTCCGAGTGGGAGGTCGAACGCGGCGAAATGGCCTTGGCCGAAGCGGAGTGCGCCATCCGGAGCCAGCGGAAGCCGGTCGAGATCGAGACGGCGATCGTCTCCGGAGATCCCGCGGAGGCGTTGGTCAATCAATCCCAGGACGCGGCCCTGGTGTGTGTCGGCACCGCCAGGCGCGGCTGGGCATCCGACGGGCTGTTGGGTCCGACGGCCGCAGGCTTGGTGGCGCGCGCGCACTGCCCGGTCGCGATTATTCGTACTTCCGACGGAGCGCCGATTGAGCTGGGAGTGATCGCCGTCGTGCTCAACGACGAGCCCGACAACGACGAGGTGGTGCACCAAGCGATGGAGGAAGGGCGACGCCGCCACGCCACCGTGCGCCAAATCGACCGGCGACTGAACAGCTGGGTCCGCCGTTATCCGGACGTCCACGTCCAGACGGTGGCCGCCGGGACCGGCGCGAAATACGGCGGAAAGCCCGGTAGCGCAATTGAATTGGCGGTGGTGGGCAGTACCGATGCCGAGGAGATGGCAGGGCTGGCCACCCCGAACTGCCATCCGATCGTCGGCTACCCCGACTGCTCAGTGCTTGTGGTCCGCCACTGAGGCAGGCCCGATGACGCAGCCAGCAAGAACCAAGTCGATCGTCGCCGGTATCGACGGTTCCAAAGCGGCGATACGCGCGGCGCTGTGGGCGGTCGATGAGGCGGTCAGTCGCGACGTTCCGCTACAGCTGCTCTACGCGACCGACTCCGCGGACGGCGAACAAGCCGCGCAGATGGCGGTCCGCCAGGCGGTGACGGCGATCCAAGTCGCGGGCAAGCCGGTCCAGGTCGAGACGGAGGTCGTCCACGGACCCGCGGTCGGATCGCTGATTCGGTCGTCGGCGTCGGCCGCCATGGTCTGCGTGGGCGCCGTCGGACTGCGCCACTTTCAACCGGGCCGGGTGGGCTCCACCGCGGCGGCCCTGGCCGTATCGGCGCGCTGCCCGGTGGCGATCGTCCGGGGCCGCGACGGTCATCGCGGGGCGCCCGCGGAAAACGCGGTCGTCGAGATAGCCGGGTCCCCGGACTCGGTCCTGCTCGGCGCTGCCATCGAAGAGGCGGTGTTGCGCGGCGCCGCGCTGGAGGCGGTCGTCTCGCGGCGGACGGGACGGGCCGAACAACACGGTGATACCGAGGCCGATCGCCGGGCGCTCGCCGACCTGGATCGCCGCCTGTCCGGGTGGAAGCGACGCCATCCGCAGCTTCGGGTCGAGTCGCTGGCGATACACGTCGGCCTGCTGGACTATCTGGCCGGACACCGCGGGCCGGTCGGCTTGGTGATCGTCGGCGCCGACAATCGTCAGCACGTTGCCGAGCTTGTCGGGCCCGTCGGCAGTTCGGTGATGGCGGACGCGAATTGTTCGTTGTTGATCGTGAATCGGCAACATTTGTGAAATTTGTACGATGATTAATGTGTGATATGGAGGTCCCACGACCGGCGGAAGGGTTCTTAATGGTCAAGGTTTTCCTGGTCGATGACCATGAAGTCGTCCGGCGCGGCCTCGCGGACCTCCTGGCGGCGGACCCCGAGCTCGAGATCATCGGCGAGGCGGGCTCCGTCTCCGAGGCGAAGGCGCGGATACCGGCGCTGCAACCCGACGTCGCGGTGCTTGACGTGCGGCTTCCCGACGGCAACGGCATCGAACTGTGCCGCGACCTGGTGTCCGATCACCCCGACCTGCGCTGCCTGATGCTGACGTCGTTCACCTCCGACGAAGCGATGCTGGAAGCGATCCTGGCCGGGGCCAGCGGCTACGTGGTCAAGGACATCAAGGGCATGGAGCTGGCGCACGCGATCAAAGAGGTGGGCGCCGGCAAATCCCTGCTGGATAATCGCGCGGCGGCCGCCCTGATGGCCAAGCTCCGCGGCGCGGCGGAGCGCGAAGACCCGCTGTCCGGGCTGACCGAACAGGAGCGGACGCTGCTCGGCCTGCTCAGCGAGGGCCTGACCAACAGGCAGATCGCCGCCCGGATGTTCCTCGCCGAGAAGACGGTCAAGAACTACGTGTCGCGGCTGCTGGCCAAACTCGGCATGGAGCGCCGCACCCAGGCGGCGGTGTTCGCGTCCAAGCTGGACCAGCGGCCGGGACATCCCGCCACGCCGGCGGACGCGCCGCAGGACTGAGCCGGTAGGCGGGGCGTCACGCTACCGATAACAACCATTCGCTTGGGTACTTGACATTTCGCGATTAGGCTGATCTTGCCATTCGGACATTGCGTCGCATCTCGAGTGTCTTGGAGGTTTTCGGTTTGACGAGCGACGACAGCGGCTCCGCGTTCGCCGGACTCGGCCAGCGGGGGCTCGTCAGCAGGATGCACGAGCAACTCGACGAGATGTTGGCGGCCCGCGACCAGATGGAGCAGCTGCTGCGGGTCATCGTCGAGATCGGCGCGGGCCTCGATCTTGACGCCACGCTGCACCGGATCATCGCCGCCGCCAGGCGGTTGACCTCCGCCCCCTACGGTGCGCTGGCCATCCGCGATCCCGACGGCAACCTGCTCTCGTTCGTCCACGAGGGGATGGATGCCGACACGGTGGCCAAAATCGGGCACCTGCCGGTGGGCAAGGGCCTGCTCAGCTTGTCGCTGATGGACACGCCCGCGTTGCGGATGGCCGACCTGACCGCCCATCCGGCCGCCGTCGGGTTTCCCGAGCACCACCCCCCGATGCGCGGCTTCCTCGCGGTGCCGATCACCATTCGGGGCACCGTGTTCGGCAACCTCTACCTCACCCACGTCGAACCGCAGCGGACGTTCTCCGAGTCCGACGAGATGGCGGCTCGCGCCCTGGCGTTCGCCGCCGCGATCGCGATCGACAACGCGCAGGTGTTCGAACGCGAGCGGACGGCCGCGAAGTGGATGGAGGCCAGCCGCGAGATCACCACCGCGCTGCTGTCCAGCGCCGAGCCGCACCGGCGCCCGCTGCAGCTGATCGCCGAACGCGCCCGGGCCCTGACCGATGCCGAGCAGGCGATCGTCCTGGTGCCCGCCGATGCCGATGTGCCTGAAGACGAGGTCGACACGCTGGTGGTCTCGGCGGCGGTCGGCGCGCACGCCGACGAGGTGGTCGGCCAACGCGTTCCGGTGGACGGTTCCACCAGCGGGGCCGTTTTCCGGTCCGGCGAACCGCTGATCACCGAGACGTTGCGGTACCCGATTCAGGCATTCACCGACGTCGGGCAGCGGCCGGCCATCCTGATGCCGCTGCGCGCCCGCGACGAAGTCGTCGGCGTGATCGCCATCGCCCGCGGCAGTCACGAGTCGCCCTTCGACGACAGTTACCTCGATCTGGTCAGCGATTTCGCCACTCATGCCGCGATAGCGCTCGTGCTCGCGTCGGCCCGTGACGACGCGCGCCAGCTGACCATCCTGGCCGAGCGTGAACGCATCGCCCACGACCTGCACGACCACGTCATCCAGCGGCTCTTCGCCGCCGGGATGGATTTGCAGGGAACGCTGGCCCGGGCGCGCTCCCCGGAGGTCGCCGACCGGCTCAACCGCACGCTGGACGATCTGCAAACCATCATCGAGGAGATCCGCACGACGATCTTCCAGCTGAAATCCCCGCCGGGAAAGAACGATTTCCGGCAACGCATCCAACAGGTGGTCGCCGACCTGACCGAAAATCGGGACATCGTGACCACCGTGCGCATGCACGGGCCGATGACCGCCGTCGGCGGCGAGCTTGCCGACCACGCCGAGGCTGTGAGCACGGAGGCCGTCAGCAATGCGCTGCGTCATTCGGGGGCATCGCGGCTGACCGTCGAGATCAGCGTCGCCGACATGTTCGTCCTCGACATCGTCGACAATGGCTCCGGCATACCCGACGGCAACACGCGGCGCAGCGGCTTGGCCAACATGAAGCGGCGCGCCGAGCAACTGGGCGGGGCCTGCGAGATCACCGGCCCCCCGGAGGGTGGTACCCGGGTGCACTGGGTCGCCCCGCTCGTCGATCAATAGCGGTCGCCCCGAACGGGACCAATGGGAGGGGCCATGGGGTCTAACGGCCCTGCCCTGCCGCGCCGCCGCCGAATATCGTCGGGCAGTGTGAGTAATCGATCGGTGGACGCCACCGCGACTGCTCGGCTGCTCGACGGACGCCTGGTGTCGTTGCGTCCCTTGACCGTCGCCGACGCCGAGGCCGTTTCGGCGCTGCATCGACACCTCTCCGACCACGACCGGTACTTTCGTTTCTTCACGCTGCAGCTCGCACCGCTGCACGAGCTCGTCGCCAAGCTGACCGAGCCCGCGGGCGGGTTGTACGCGCTCGGTGCCTTCGACGCCGATCGGCTGATCGGCGTGGCCCACTACGTCGTGGTCGACGACCCGAACGCGGCCGAGGTCGCGGTCGTGGTTGCCCACCAAGACCATTCGCTGGGGGTGGGCACGGCCCTGCTGAAGCACCTGGCCCCGATCGCTCGGGCCCACGGAATCGGGCGGTTCGTCGCGGACGTCCTCGGCGAGAACCACCTGATGCTCACGGTCTTCTTCGATCTCGGCTGGCCTTGCAGGCCAATCGATTACGGAGCCATTCGTCACCTCGAGATCGAGCTACCCCAATTCGACGAGACGCCGGCATAGAGGAGCGGAGAAATGAACGCAGAAGCGAAGAAATACGGTGTACTGGTGTGTGTCGACGGGTCGGCCGCATCCGACGCCGCCGTCGCCTGGGGGACGCGCGAAGCCATCATGCGCGACCTGCCCATCACGCTCATGTTCGTCGTTCCGCCCATCGTCGTCGGCTGGCCGGTGGGGCAACTGTATGCCGAGATGCCCGACTGGCAACAGGACAGCGCTCAGCACGTGATCGACCAGGCCCGCAAGACGCTGAGCGCCAGCGTGGGCGCCTCCGAATCGCCCGAAATACACACCGAGACGGTCTATTCCGCCATCGTCCCCGCGCTGATCGAGGCATCAAAGCAGGCCTGGGTGCTCGTCGCCGGAAACCAGGGACTGGGAGCGGTGGGCCGCCTGCTGCTGGGCTCCGTGACCACGGGACTCGTGCACTACGCCCATTGCCCGGTCGCCGTCATCCACACCGGCGAAGGGGCGGCCCCCAACCCCGGCGCGCCCGTGGTGCTGGGCGTCGACGGGTCCCCTGCGTCCGAAGCGGCGACCGCCCTGGCCTTTGACGAAGCATCGCGCCGTGGGGTGGGGCTGGTGGCACTGCACGTGTGGAGCGACGTGGGCGTGTTTCCCATCCTCGGCATGGACTGGCATGACCGGGAGCAGGAGGCGCACGAGATCCTCGCCGAACGCCTGGCCGGCTGGCAAGAACGCTATCCCGACGTGCATGTCGAGCGGAAACTGTTCTGCGACAAGCCGTCCGAATGGCTGCTGAAGGAATCCGAACACGCCCAACTCGTGGTGGTCGGCAGCCGCGGCCGCGGCGGATTCCCCGGGATGCTGCTCGGCTCGGTGAGTTCGGCGGTCGCCCAGTCGGCGCGGGTGCCCGTGCTGGTTGTCCGCTGACGACGAGAATCGCCCGCAAAGGAGGCCGTTATGATCGAGCTGCTCCCGGACATGCCGGAGAAGGTGATCGGCATTCGCGTATCGGGCCGGCTGCGCGGTGACGAGTTGCGCGACTTCAAGCCCGACATCGACCACGTGCTCCAGACCGGCGAGGTCAGGATCGTCGAGGTCATCGCGTCCGACTACGAGGGATTCGGGCCCGGTGGTTTCCTCGAGGATCTCAAGCTGGGCTTCGGTACCGTCTTGCCGCACCATTCGGCATTCAAGCGGATCGCGGTGGTGTCCGACAAGGACTGGGTAGCCCCCGTCCTGCACGCTCTGGCGTGGCTGGTTCCCGGCGAGATCGCCGTGTTCTCCCTCGACGAGCTCGACCGCGCCAAGGATTGGGCGGCCGGATAGCCGCCGTCATTCGCGGACGACGAGCACCGAACATCCGGTGTGGCCGCCGGGATGCGGGGTGATCGGCCCGACCATGCGCGCGACCTTGTCGGCGTCCTCACTGCCCACGACCGCGAGCTGAACGGGTTCCTTTGTACGCGTGAGAAACTCGGCGGCCCCGCGCCTCGCCGCGGCGGGCTGAACGTGCACCTGGCTGTGCTTCGAGACCCAGGGGCCGAGGCGCTGATCCAGCTGGCGGTAGGGAATCTCGCCCAGGCCCCACCGCCAAACGCCCATCGCCAAGATCGGTGCGTCACGAAGGCGTGCCTCGTGGAAACCGTGCTCGAGCACCGCGTCGTTGGCGTCCGTCTCCTCGACGGCAACGGCGACGTATCCGTCCTCCGGCCCGGCGCCGTCGCGGCTGCTGCGGATCACGGCCACCGGGCAGTGCGCCTTGCGCACCAACGTCTGCGCGGTCGAGCCGAGGACCTTGCGGGCCACCCAGCCGGTCCCCACCGAACCCACGCAAACCATTGCGGCATCCCGTGATTCGTCGATCAGCGCGCTCTCCGAGGAGCCGCGCACGATGTCGCACTCGACCTTGACCGGCGTACCCATGGCCTGCAGCGCCGCATCGGCGTTGCGCAACGCCGCTTGGGCGTATTCGACGTCCAAGCTGTCGTCATCCGCATTCCGCCTCGGGACGGCGTGGATCAGCCGGAGCGGGACGTTGCGGCTCACCGCCTCGGCGGCGGCCCATTTGGCCGCGTTGATGGCGGCGTCCGAGCCGTCGATTCCCACCACGATCCGCTGCGACGACTGCGGATTGTTCATCGAGTCCTCCTCTATGACTGACTGCCGGGGCGCGAGGTCCCGTCACTGGCCACGTTATGGTCGGTCGGCTCGGTTGAGCAGGGCCGTTCGGCCCCCGTTCGCAGGCATTGGTCACCCGGCTTCAGGCGACCTCGACCGTGTGCCCGGGCAGCAGGTGCTGTAATCGGCCACGGCACTCCACCGCGACGGAGGCACTGTTGCCCGCCTCGGAGGTCAGCTGGGCCGCCCGACCGCTGACCCGAAGGTGCAGCCGTTGGCCGCGGTATAGGAAGGGAAACTCGATGGACCCCAGTGCATCTGGCCATTGCGGGCTGAGGATCAGGCGGTTGTTGCGGGTTTCGAGTCCGGTGAAACACCGTTGCAGCAGATCGATGCTGCCGGCCATCGCGGCCAGGTGTATGCCTTCCGACGTGGTGCCGCCCTGGATGTCGACGATGTCGGAAGCCAATACCTGCACGAAGTACTTCATGGCGTGGTGCCGGTTGCCACGGGTGAGAACCCAGGCGTGTACGACGGCGCTCAGGCTGGAACCGTGGGAAGTGCGCTTGAGGTAGTAATCCACGGTCTCCGGAATCTGCTCGGGCGCGAAGCGGTAACCGAGCCGGCCCAGTAAACCCAGCAACTCGTCCGACGACAGCAGGTAGAACAACTACAAGGCGTCCAAGCAGGCCGATGTGCTGATGC
>NZ_LZJF01000127.1 GCF_001666835.1 Mycobacterium sp. E3251
GTCAATCTCAGCCGGACGCTGACCGTTCCGGCACCGATGTCGGTGACCCCGTTGGTGTGGGTGCGGCCGCGGCAGGGTGAGCGTCAAGGTGGGCGGGGTCTTGTGCTGCACCACCCGCTGCGGTGCCGTCCATGCCGTCGCCGGGTCGCCGTCGGTCGCCGCATACGCCGAGCCGAGGACGTCCACCAGGTCGGAGTCGCCCCGTGCCCTGGTGGTGTTCGGCTCGGCGAGCAGGTCGGCCAGCTTGGGCCCCTGCCGCGGCCGCACCCACACCAACGGGGTCACCGACATCGGTGCCGGAACGGTCAGCGTCCGGCTGAGATTGACCGGCTCTTCGGGTGTCAGCGCCATGGACGGCGCGCAGCGCACGCCCTCCGGCGTCGACGCGCAGCCCGGCCTGCCCAGCAGCTCGGAACCCAGGTCCCAGCCCGCGACCGCCGCGCCGGGCGGCGGCCCCGGGACGCGCACGGTGTGCCGCAGGTCGAGCTGGTGGGCGAATCCGGACGCGTCGTACTGGGTGATCGACAGGTCGGTGATGCCGAACTGCACGCCCGGGGACCCGTCGTCGGTGCCCGCGGCGGTGATCCGCACCCACGGCGTCTCGCCGTAGGGCAACGCGGCGGCGAGCGGCTTGCCGGGCTCGTCGAACCGCAAGGTGGTGCTGCCGGTGGCGGTCTCGATCAGGATGCGGCGCACCTGCGCGCCGACGGCCGTCGCGCTGGGTGTCAGGGTGATCGCCGCGTTGGTGACCGGGTGGTCGAAATCGACCTGCAGCCACTGGCCCACCGCCGATTGCAGCGAGTTGGACACCCACGCGGTCGCCGGGTCGCCGTCGATGGCGGCGACGGGGGAGGTCGCCGGCGCGACGTCGGGCATCGCGGTGGAGTCCGACGACGAGCTCGACACGGTGATCCGGCCGCCGCTCCAGGCGCCGACGACCAAGTCGGCCCCGGGGACGGGATAGTCGGGCACCCGGTTGTAGGTATGCCGTGCGTCGCCCGCGGCCCGGATGGCCGACGAATGTTGGTCCACCCGGCCGTAATCGGTCTCGCGGGCCACCGGGGTGTCGGTGATGGTCACCGAGGGCACCGGCAATCCGGCGCCGCGCGCGTCGGCGGTCATCAGCGCGGGGCCCAGCGGCGGCAGGCCCTGCAGCCGGCGCCGCTCGTCGAGGCGCAGCAGCGCCTCCGGTCCGCCGTCCACCCGGGGCAACCGGTCGACGTCCGCGAAGTACGGGGCGCCCGGATCACCGGCGACCTCCACCCGGTAAACCTCTACGGCCGGGTAGCGCGGACGCAGTCCGCTGTCGGCGACAAACCTCGACGAG
>NZ_LZJF01000128.1 GCF_001666835.1 Mycobacterium sp. E3251
ACGCCCGCGATGATTCACTGGACTGCGCCGCCCGCTCCATCGACACCACCTCCGCGGCGGTGGCCGCCATGGCCGCGGAGGTCTTGTTGGCGGCCGCGGTCAGGTCACGGATCTCGGCGGTCGGCAACATCGAACCGCGCTCGATCACGTTCAGCAGCGAGAGGAATCCGCGTTCGGAGGCGCCCAGCGCGTACATGGCGGGCCGCGCCGCGGACCCGGGCGGCGGCAGCCGACGCGCGTTCGCCGGGCGGGGCGTGGGCAGCGGCTCGGAGCGCAGCCACCGGTAGCGGAACAACAACAGCGTCGCCGGGACGGCCATGATGACCGCGACGGCGCCGGTGATCTCCAGCAGCAGCGCGAACCATCCCCACGCCGCCAGCAGCATCGTCACCGCCGCCCAGAACACGCAGCCGGCGGCGAAGATCAGGCCCCACCGCAGCGCGCGACGTTGCCGCCGCAGCAGCCGCGCACGCGGATCCGCGGCGGCGCTGAGCTTCTGGGCCACCAGATCGGACAGGTCGGCGGCGGTGGCCAGCCCGCGCCCGAGCAGCGTGCGCCAGAGCCCGCGTCGCGCCTCGCTCACCGCCACGACACCCGGGTTACTGGCCAAAGGGCTTCTCGGTGACCGCGCCACTCTCGGCGGACGCGGGCCGGGCCTCCGGAGTGGCCCCGGCGGCGGGTGTCCCACCGGTCGGCAGCGCTTCGCCGCGCATCGACGCGCGGATCTGCTCCAGCCGGGAGTGACCGGCCATCTGCACCCCGGCCTGCTCGACCTCGAGCATGCGGCCCTGCACCGATCCCTGCGCGAGCTCGGCGGAGCCGATCGCGTTGGCGTAGCGGCGTTCGATCTTGTCGCGCACCTCGTCGAGGCTGGGCACGTTGCCCGGGGCGGCGATCTCGCTCATCGACCGCAGCGAGGCGCTCACCTGCTCCTGCATCTTGGCCTGCTCGAGCTGGCTGAGCAGCTTGGTGCGCTCGGCGATCTTCTGCTGGAGCACCATCGCGTTCTGCTCGACCGCCTTCTTGGCCTGGGAGGCCGCGCTCAGCGCCTGATCGTGCAGTGTCTTGAGGTCCTCGACGCTCTGCTCGGCGGTCACCAGCTGGGCCGCGAACGCCTCGGCGGCGTTGTTGTACTCGGCGGCCTTGGCGGCGTCACCGGCGGCGGTGGCCTGGTCGGCCAGCGTCAGGGCCTGACGCACGTTGACCTGCAACTTCTCGATGTCGGCGAGTTGCCGGTTCAGCCGCATCTCCAGTTGGCGCTGGTTCCCGATCACCTGCGCCGCCTGCTGCGTCAGCGCTTGATGCGTGCGTTGCGCTTCCTCGATGGCCTGCTGGATCTGCACCTTGGGGTCGGCGTGCTCGTCGATCTTCGCGTTGAACAGCGCCATCAGGTACTTCCACGCTTTGACGAACGGATTGGCCATGAGTGAGCTCCACCTTCGCTTCTTGTTGGCCGGATGGCCCCTGGATGGGCCGTCGCTTGTCGCTCAATTTAATGCGTCGGGGCCGATCGCCCTACCCCTGGCGCTGGAACGCCGCGCCGGGGCACCGCTCAGGCGATCGCCAGGGAAGCCACCGGCGGGATGACGACCTTCGTGCCGGCATCGATGCTGGGACCGCGCGCCCCGTCGACGGGCGCACTACGGGCCGCCCGTTCCTGGCCGGCCATCCGCTCGCCGGCGTCGGTGAGCACCGACGACAGCGGGACCTGTAACGCCTCGCAGATCGCGTTG
The DNA here is from genome assembly GCF_001666835.1 of Mycobacterium sp. E3251. Taxonomy (GTDB): domain Bacteria; phylum Actinomycetota; class Actinomycetes; order Mycobacteriales; family Mycobacteriaceae; genus Mycobacterium. Next base: position 1,734 of record NZ_LZJF01000128.1, read on the forward strand.
AGCAGCTCGCTGGAGGGCTCCTTGCGCCCGCGCTCCACCTCGGACAGGTATCCAAGGCTCACCCGCGCCGAATCGGACACCTCGCGCAGCGTCCGGCCCTGCGTCACCCGGGCCTCGCGCAGCACGTCGCCGATGACCTCGCGCACTAATGACGGCATTCCCGCCCTCCTTCGTCAAGTCGGCCCCGCTCGGCACGGAATCGACCGCGTCCGGCAGATGCTCATTATGAAACGCGGGTGACGGGGCCTTGGTTCCCGTTCGGCGACCGGAAAATCAGTCCGTTGTCCGGCGCACTTCCCGAACGGTCGACACCACGTAGTCGATGCCGGTGACGATCGTCAGCACGATCGCCGCACCCATCACCACCGCCGCCGTCACCCGGAACGGCCCGGCCAGCGGCAGGATGAACAAGCCGATCGCCACCGCCTGGACCACGGTCTTGACCTTGCCGCCCCAGCTGGCCGGGATGACCCCGCGGCGGATGACCGCCAGCCGCAGCACGGTGACCCCGAACTCGCGCGCCAGGATCACCACCGTGACCCACCACGGCAGGTCGCCGAGCATCGACAGCCCGATCAGCGCCGACCCGATCAGCGTCTTGTCCGCGATCGGATCGACGAACGCGCCGAATTCCGTTGCCATTCCATAATTGCGGGCCAGCAGGCCGTCCAGCCGATCGGTGATGACCGCGACCGTGAAGATGACGAACGCCACCACCCGGAAGGCGACCTCGTGCCCGTCCTTGGCGAACAGCGCGAGCAGGAAAACCGGGACCAGCACCAGCCGGAGCAGCGTCAGCGTGTTGGCCAGGTTTGCGATGTGGACGCGGCCTGGGGGTCCCATCACCGGACCCGTTTGCGGCTGCCCCGACACGGCAACAGAATAACCGTTGGTCAGCATGCCCGTCCCCGATGCCGATACTGTTAGCCGTGACCGAAAGCTCACAGGACTGCCTGGTGCGACGCGCGCGAACGTCCGATGTCCCCGCCATCAAGCGCCTGGTCGACACCTACGCCGGCAAGATCCTGCTGGAGAAGAACCTGGTGACGCTGTACGAGGCCGTCCAGGAGTTCTGGGTGGCCGAATGCAACGACGAGGTGGTCGGTTGCGGCGCGCTGCACGTGATGTGGTCCGACCTGGGCGAGATCCGCACGGTCGCGGTCGACCCGGCGATGACCGGCCACGGCATCGGCCACGCGATCGTCGACCGGTTACTGGAGGTCGCGCGCGAGCTGCAGCTCAAGCGGCTGTTCGTGCTGACGTTCGAGACCGAGTTCTTCGGCAAGCACGGGTTCACCGAGATCGAGGGCACGCCGGTCACCGCCGAGGTGTTCGAGGAAATGTGCCGGTCCTACGACATCGGTGTCGCCGAGTTCCTGGACCTGAGCTACGTCAAGCCCAACATCCTGGGCAACTCCCGGATGCTGCTGGTGCTCTAGCCCGAAAGTGGCGCCCCGCGCTAGTCGTCGGGGTCGCCGCCGTCGGCGTCGCTGCCGCCCCGGATCAACGCCAGCGTTCCGGCCAGCTCGTCGGGCTTGACCAGCACCTCACGCGCCTTGGATCCCTCGCTGGGCCCGACGATGCCGCGGGTCTCCATCAGGTCCATCAACCGGCCGGCCTTGGCGAAGCCGACGCGCAGCTTGCGCTGCAGCATCGAGGTGGAGCCGAACTGGCTGGACACCACCAGCTCGACCGCCTGCAGGAACACGTCCATGTCGTCGCCGATGTCGGGGTCGACGTCGGTGCGTTCGCCCGTCGGCTTGGCCGTGGTGACGCCCTCGGTGTATTCGGGCTCGGCCTGGTCCTTGCACGCGTTGACGACGGCGTGGATCTCCTCGTCGGTGATGTAGGCGCCCTGCAGGCGCAGCGGCTTGCTCGCGCCCATCGGCAGGAACAGGCCGTCGCCCATGCCGATCAGCTTCTCCGCGCCGGCCTGGTCCAGGATCACCCGGCTGTCGGTGAGCGACGACGTGGCGAACGCCAGCCGCGACGGCACGTTGGTCTTGATCAGCCCGGTGACCACGTCGACGGACGGGCGCTGGGTGGCTAGCACCAGATGAATGCCGGCGGCCCGGGCTTTCTGGGTGATCCGCACGATCGCGTCCTCGACGTCGCGCGGGGCCGTCATCATCAGGTCGGCCAGCTCGTCGACGATCGCCACGATGTACGGGTAGGGCCGGTATTCGCGTTGGCTGCCCAGCGGCGCGGTGATGGCCCCCGACCGCACCTTCTCGTTGAAGTCGTCGATGTGGCGCACCCGCGATGCCTGCATGTCCTGGTAGCGCTGCTCCATCTCCTCGACCAGCCAGGCCAGCGCGGCGGCGGCCTTCTTGGGCTGGGTGATGATCGGGGTGATCAGGTGCGGAATGCCCTCGTACGGGGTGAGCTCCACCATCTTGGGGTCGATCAGGATCATCCTGACCTCTTCGGGGGTGGCCCGGGTCAGCAGCGACACCAGCATGGAGTTGACGAAACTGGACTTGCCCGATCCCGTGGAGCCCGCGACCAGCAGGTGCGGCATCTTGGCCAGGTTGGCCGAGATGAAGTCGCCTTCGATGTCCTTGCCGAGGCCGATCACCAGCGGGTGGTGGTCGCGGCGGGTCGACGGCGCGGTCAGCACGTCGGCCAGCCGCACCATTTCCCGGTCGGTGTTGGGCACCTCGATGCCCACGGCGGATTTGCCGGGGATCGGGGCCAGCATGCGCACGCTCTCGGTGGCCACCGCGTAGGCGATGTTCTTCTGTAGCGCGGTGATCTTCTCCACCTTCACGCCCGGCCCGAGCTCGACCTCGTAGCGGGTGACGGTCGGCCCGCGGGTGCAGCCGGTGACTGCGGCGTCGACCTTGAACTGGGTGAGCACCTCGCCGATGGCCTCGGCCATGACGTTGTTGGCGGCGCTGCGCTTCTTCGGCGGGTCGCCCGCCACCAGCAGGCTCATCGACGGCAGGGTGTAGGGACCCTCGACGACGCGGTCCAGCACCTCGGTCTTCTTCTTTTCCCGGCGGCGGCCCTTCCCGATGGCCGGCTCCGGCGTGGTGGGAATGTCGTCCTCGTTGTCGCGCAAGGCGGGGGCCGGCTCCGCCGTCGCCCATGGCGGCGGCCCGCCTTCGGCATCGAGCGAACCGTCGTCGTAGTAGTCGTCGGAAAAGTCTTCGGCCGCAGGGGAATCCGCGTCGTCGTAGTCGTCGTAGTCGTACTCGTCGTCGCCGAGCAGCCGCGCACCGAACATGGCGCGGACGGCGTCGGGCACCTCCCGGATGGTGGTCCCGGTCAGCAAGAGCAGGCCGAACATGAAGCCGATGAACAACAACGGCGCGGCGATCCAGGCCGTCAGCCCGTCCGACAGCGGGCCGCCGATGGCGAAGCCGATGAACCCCGCCGCGCGGCGCCGCGCTTCCGGGTCTTCCGGCGAGCCCGACCACAGGTGCCGCAGGCCGAGCGCGGAAAGCGCGATCAGGGTGGCGCCCAGGATCAGCCTGGGTCGCGCGTCGGGATTGGGCTGGGTTCGCATCAGCGCCACCGCCACCGCGGCGGTGACGACCGGGAGCGCCAGGACGCCCGCCCCGATGAAGGTGCGCAACAGCGTGTCAACCCACGCGCCGACCGGCCGGGCGGCGTTGAACCACGAGCTCGCGGCGACCACGACGGAAAGGCCGAGCAGCATCAGCGCGATCCCGTCGCGGCGGTGCCCCGGGTCGATGTCACGGGCGCGGCCGATCGACCGCGCCGCGCCGCCGGTGCTGCGGGCCGCCATCAGCCAGGTGGCGCGCAGGGCGCGGCCGCCGGTGAGTCCGGCGGCCACCAGGAGTGAATGGTTACGCCGCTTGGCGGGCCTGCTCGGCCGCTTGCGGGGCGCCGCCGGCCGCGCGCGACCCGACCCACTTCGCGAAGGGGCCTTTGACCTGCTCGTTCTGGCTTTGGAGCGGGCGGCGGTCTTGTTAGCCATGTCGGCAAGGGTAGTCGCACCGCCATCATCTGCACCACCCGCCACACTGGTAACGGTTCGGCTTGTGAGCCATCTGACGGGCCGGCCGCGGCGGCGCGTGAGTAGGGTGACAACCGGTGACCTGAATAACACAAGTCATGCGCGTCACCCACCCCGTAACCCAGGAGGCCCGAGCATGCCCGTCGTCGTCGTTGCCACCATGACCGTCAAACCGGAATCGGTCGACACGGTCCGCAACATCCTCACGCAGGCTGTGGAGGAAGTGCACAACGAACCCGGCTGCCAGTTGTACTCCCTGCACCAATCGGGCGAGACCTTCGTCTTCGTCGAGCAGTGGGCCGACGAGGAGGCGCTCAAGACGCACAGCACCGCCCCGGCCATCGGCAAGATGTTCGGCGCGGCAGGCGAGCACCTGGCCGGGGCCCCCGACATCAAGATGCTGCAGCCGGTCCCCGCCGGCGACCCGGACAAGGGTCAGCTCCGGTCCTGATGACGCGTCCCCTCGAAGGCAAGATCGCCTTCATCACCGGCGCGGCGCGCGGCCAGGGACGCGCACACGCGGTGCGGCTCGCCGCCGACGGCGCGAGCATCATCGCGGTCGACCTGTGCGACCAGATCGCCAGCGTGCCCTATCCCCTGGCCACCGAGGACGACCTGGCGCAAACGGTCAAGCTGGTCGAGGACACCGGCGCCCGGATCGTCGCCGCTCGCGGCGACGTCCGCGACCGGGCGTCGCTGTCGGCGGCCCTGCAGGCGGGCCTGGACGAGTTCGGCCGGCTCGACATCGTCGTGGCCAACGCCGGTATCGCACCGATGCAGTCGGGCGACGACGGCTGGCGCGACGTCATCGACGTCAACCTGACCGGCGTCTACAACACCATCAAGGTGTCCATCCCGACCATGGTCAAGCAGGGCACCGGGGGCTCGATCGTGCTGATCAGCTCGAGCGCCGGACTGGCCGGCGTCGGCAGCCCCGACGCCGGTTCCGTAGGCTATGCCGCCGCCAAGCACGGCGTGGTGGGGCTGATGCGGGTGTACGCGAATCTGCTTGCCACACAGTATATCCGGGTCAACTCGATCCATCCGTCCGGCGTCGAGACCCCGATGATCAACAACGAGTTCACCCGGGAATGGCTGGCCAAGATGGCGGCCGCAACCGACACGCCCGGCGCCATGGGCAATGCCATGCCGGTGGAGGTGCTGGATGTCGAGGATGTCGCAAACGCGGTGGCGTGGTTGGTGAGCGACCAGGCCCGCTACATCACCGGCGTCACTTTGCCGGTCGACGCGGGCTTCCTGAACAAGTAGCGGCGCATGGCACGAAATCCCGCCGCGCAGACCGCTTTCGGCCCGATGGTGTTGGCCGCCGTCGAACAGAACGAGCCGCCGGGTCGCCGCCTGGTGGACGACGACCTCGCGGAACTGTTTCTGCCGGCGCCGCTGCGCTGGCTCGTCGCGGCGACCCGGGTGGCGCCGGTGCGCCGCGTGATGATCCGCGCATCGGAGTGGACCGGGCGCGGTCTGTGGGCGAACATGGCCTGCCGCAAGCGTTTCATCGGCGACAAGCTGGCCGAGGCGCTCGAGGGCGTCGACGCGGTCGTCATCCTCGGCGCCGGATTGGACACCCGCGCCTACCTGCTGACCCGGCAGATCCGCATCCCCGTGTTCGAGGTCGACCTGCCGGTCAACGTCGCCAGGAAGGTGAAGACCGTCCGGCGGGTGCTCGGCGGGCCGCCGATGTCGGTGCGGCAGGTCGCGTTGGACTTAGAGCGCGACGACTTGCTGACCGCCCTGGCCGAGCACGGTTATCGCACCGATTACCGGGCCTTCTTCATCTGCGAGGGTGTCACCCAATACCTGACCGAAGCCACCGTTCGCCGGACGCTGGAGGGGCTGCGGGCGGCCGCGCCCGGCAGCCGTTTGGTATTCACCTACGTCCGGCGCGATTTCATCGACGGTACCAATCGGTACGGTACGCGTACGCTCTATCGCAGCGTCCGCCAGCGGAGGCAGTTGTGGCACTTCGGTTTACAGCCCGAGGAGGTCGGCGAGTTCATCGGGGAATACGGTTGGCGGCTGCTCGAGCAGGCCGGGCCCGACGAACTCCTCGAGCGTTACGTGCGGCCCACCGGGCGCAAGCTCAAGGCCTCGCAGCTGGAATGGTCGGCATACGCGGAAAAGCTGTAGGGCGGGTCAGATCTCGACGGTGGCGACCCGCTTCGCCCGGCTCCGCCGCGCTCGCGATCGCCACTAGACCTCGATGACCGTCGGCACGATCATCGGTTGCCGGCGGTACGTCTCGCCCACCCACTTGCCGACGGTGCGGCGCACGGCCTGGGCGATGCGGCCCGGATCGGTGATGTTGTCGGCGGCAAGCAGTTCCAACTCTGCCTCGACCCGGCGGCCGGCGGGCTCCAGCGCCTTGGGGTCTTCGGAGAAGCCGCGCGAATGCAGATGCGGCGCGGCCACGGGACGCCCGGTGCCGCGCTGGACGACGACGGTCACCGCGACGAAGCCCGACGACAGGATGAGCCGTTCCCCCAGCGTGATGTCGCCGACGTCGCCGCTGATGAGCCCGTCGACGAACATCTTGCCGACCGGCACCGCCCCGGCGATCGACGCCGCGCCGGCGACCAGGTCGACGCTGACACCGTTCTCGGCCAACAGGATCGACTCCTCCGGCACCCCGGTGCTGGCCGCCAGCTTGGCGTTGGCGCGCAGCATCCGCCAGGTGCCGTGCACCGGCATGACGTTGCGCGGCCGCACCCCGTTGTACAGGAACAACAGCTCGCCGGCGTACGCGTGGCCCGAAACATGCACGCGGGCTTGGGCGTTCGTGACGACGCGCGCCCCGATCTTGGCGAGGGCGTCGATCACGCCGTAGACCGCCTCCTCGTTTCCGGGGATCAGCGACGACGCCAGCACGATCAGGTCGCCCGCGGTGAGCGTGATGCTGCGATGCTCGCCTCGCGACATCCGCGACAGCGCCGACATGGGCTCGCCCTGGGTGCCGGTGGTGATCAGCACCACCCGCTCGGGCGGCATCATCTCGGCGGCGCCGATGTCGATCACGTCGGAATCGGCGACCCGCAGGAACCCCAGCTCCCGGGCGATGCCCATGTTGCGCACCATGGACCGCCCGACGAACGACACCCGCCGGCCCAACGCGACCGCCGCATCGATGATCTGCTGCACCCGGTCGACGTTGGAGGCGAAGCACGCCACGATCACCCGGCCCTCGGCGCCCCGGATCAGGCGGTGCAGCGTCGGTCCCACTTCGCTTTCCGACGGCCCCACGCCGGGGATCTCGGAGTTGGTCGAGTCGCACAAGAACAGGTCCACCCCGGCGTCGCCGAGGCGGGACATGCCGGGCAGATCGGTGGGCCGGCCGTCGAGGGGAAGTTGGTCGAGTTTGATGTCGCCGGTGTGCAGGACGGTTCCCGCGCCGGTGTGTACGGCGATCGCGAGCGCATCCGGGATGGAGTGGTTGACGGCGAAGTATTCGCACTCGAAGACGCCGTGGGTGCTCCGCTGGCGTTCGCTGACCTCGATGAACACCGGCTTGAGCCGGTGCTCGCGGCATTTCGCGGCGACCAGCGCCAGGGTGAATTTCGACCCGACGACCGGGATGTCCGGGCGCAGCTTGAGCAGGAACGGGATGCCGCCGATGTGGTCCTCGTGCGCGTGGGTGAGCACCAGCGCCTCGATGTCGTCCAGCCGGTCCTCGATGTGGCGCAGGTCCGGGAGGATCAGGTCCACGCCGGGCTCGTCATGGGTGGGGAACATCACCCCGCAGTCGATGATCAGCAACCGGCCGAGATGCTCGAAAACCGTCATGTTCCGGCCGATTTCGCTGATGCCGCCCAGCGCGGTGACCCGCAACCCACCGGTGGTCAAGGGACCAGGAGGGGCGAGGTCTACATCCACTTACGGGTCACCCTTTGACTCACCGGAGCACCGACGCCGCGCGCATATCGGCGGCCAGCGCATCGATTTGCTCGGGCGTCGCCGGCATCTGCGGCAGGCGGGGATCGCCAACTTCGATGCCCTGCAAGCGTAGACCCGCCTTAGACATCGTCACGCCGCCCAGCCGGCCCATCGCGTTGCACAGCGGGGCGACGGAGACGTTGATCTTCCGCGCGGTGGCGATGTCACCGGAAGCGAAGGCGGACAACATCTCTCGGAGCTGACCGGCGGCCACATGAGAGATCACGCTGATGAAGCCGGTGGCACCCATGGCCAGCCACGGCAGGTTCAGCGCGTCGTCGCCGGAATAGTAGGCCAGCCCGGTCTCGGCGATGATCTGGCCGCCGCTGTGCAGGTCGGCTTTGGCGTCCTTGATTCCCACGATGTTCGGATGGGCGGCCAGCGCGCGGATGGTCTCGGTCTCGATCGGGATCACCGAGCGCGGCGGGATGTCGTAGAGCAGCACCGGCAGTTCGGTGGCGTCGGCGACGGCGGTGAAGTGCGCGATGAGCCCGCTCTGCGGCGGCTTGGAGTAATAGGGGGTGACCACCAGCAATCCGTGGGCGCCCTCGGCCGCGCAGGCCTTGGCCAGCCGGACGCTGTGAGCGGTGTCATAGGTGCCCGCGCCGGCGACGACCCGGGCGCGGTCGCCCACCGCCTCCAGCACGACGCGCAGCAACTCCCGCTTCTCGTCGTCGGTGGTGGTCGGCGACTCACCGGTGGTGCCGGAGACCACCAGGCCGTCACACCCCGCGTCCACCAGGTGGTTCGCCAGGTGCGCCGCGGCGGCGGTATCGAGCGAGCCGTCGGGATCAAACGGTGTCACCATCGCGGTCAGCACGGTTCCCAACCGGGCCGGGGCGTCGAATCCGACGGTGCTCACGGTCATTAGGTTACCTGGCGGCGGCAAGGTATTTGGCAACGGCGCGGACGTGCGTTGACGGGCCGCCGGGGCGGTCAGCGTCAGGCTTCGGTGGCCAGCGGGCTGGTGGCCACCTCGGTCCCGTCGGCCAGGGTCGAGATCTCGAAGTCGGCGAACACCGCGGGCGCGGCGCCGGCGAGCTGGCGCAGGCACTCGATGGCCAGCCGCCGGATTTCCACGTCAGCGTGCTCGCTGGCGCGCATGGCGATGAAGTGCCGCCAGGCCCGGTAGTTGCCCGTGACGACGATGCGGGTCTCGGTCGCGTTCGGCAGCACCGCCCGGGCGGCCTGGCGCGCCTGCTTGCGGCGCAAAATCGCGTTGGGTTGGTCGGCGAACTTCGCCTCGAGCCTGGCCAGCAACTCCGCGTAGGTGGCCCGGCTGGCGTCGGCGGCCTCGGTCAGGATCCGGCGCAGTTCGGGGTCGTCCTCCATGCCCGGGGGCACGACGACGCGCGAGTCGCCCTCCGGCACGTAGCGCTGCGACAGCTGCGAGTAGGAGAAATGCCGGTGCCGGATCAGCTCGTGCGTGAGCGATCGCGAGATGCCGGTGATGTAGAACGACACGCTGGCGTGCTCGAGCACCGAAAAGTGCCCGACGTCGATGATGTGCTTGATGTAGCCGGCGTTGGTCGCGGTCTTGGGGTTGGGTTTCGACCAGCTTTGATAGCAGGCCCGGCCGGCGAACTCGACCAGCGCCGCGCCACCGTCGGCGTCGGTGCTCCACGGCACGCCCGGGGGCGCCAGGAACTCGGTCTTGGCGATCAGTTGCACGCGTAGCGGCGCGGTCTCGGCCACGGCGCTCACCTTAACGTTTCGCCCGGACCGCGAGCTCACCCGATATCAGCGGGGGCAGCAGCGCGTCGCGCAAGGCGGACAGCCGCGCGCTCTCGGTGCGACGCGCGTGGCACAGCGCCCCCAGGCCGGTGATCGTTCGTAGCGCCGTGGTGGGCAGGCGCCGAACGTCCGGGACCATAACGTCCAACAGATCGCGCGGCTGGATCCGCTGATGGCTCCCCGACGTCCCGGCCACCCGGCGTTGCAGCCGTTCGGAGACATCGGGTTGGCGCACGGCCGACCACAGGGCCGAGGCGTCGACGCCGCTGGGCTGCAGGACCACGAACTCGCTGCTGGCCACGGCCAGCTGCGGCGGAAGGCTCGGCACGTTCCAGATTCGCGGAATCCGGGGATTGAGCTTCGCGAACAGCACGCACGGGCCCGACAGGAGGAACTTGCCGCTCCTGATGGACTCGGCGCTCACGACGTGGGGCTGCGCCCCGTCGTCGAACGCCGGGAGGCTGAAGTGCGCGACCACGTCGTCGAACTCGGCCACATTGAGGAACGCCGTCGACCGGGTCGCAAGGCTGGACAGCGGCGCGCGTTCGCGGGCCGACTCCGCGATGGCGACCATCACGTTCTCGGCGGCCTCGATCACGCGCTCGTTGGCGGACACCTTGTCGTCGAGGGAGCCGAGCAGTTCGGCGATCGCCCGGCGCTGCGGCGCGCGCACGCTGCGCACCGCGACGTCACGCAGGATGCGCTGGCTGAGCAGCGGCTGCCCCGATCCGCAGCGGTGATCGCCCAGCCGACAGGTTTGCAGCGCGTAGTACCAATACCGCGTCTCGCGTGGGTCGTTGGCCCGGCATACCAGTGCGTTCTCGGTGACCCAGACGTCGGAGTCGCAGTACCGCAGGCTGCCGCAGCGCGACCCGACGCGCCCGAGGACGATCAGCGGGCCGGCCGCGTTGTGTTCGGCCGCGTAACCGATGGCCCCGTTGGCGCCGTAGACGCGGAAGCGTCCGCCCGGCGCGCGCGGCGGCGAGCTGCCACCGCTGCTGAAGGCCAGGTGGTCACCCAGCGTGGTGATCATCGCAGGCGCTCCAATTGTTGGCGCACAACGCCTTCCAGGCGTGCGGATTCGTCGAGCGCCGCGAGCAGGTCGCCGGTCAGGCGGGCGATCTTCTCCTCGGCCGGCTCGCCGTCGTCCTCGGGGACGGGCGCCCCGACATAGCGCCCCGGCGTGAGCGCGTATCCCGCCGCGGCGATATCGTCGAGCGACGCGGAGCCGCAGAAACCCGGAACATCTTGATAGGTAAGGCCTTTCGCGGCGGCCGATTCCGATCCGCGCCACGCGTGATACGTGTCGCCAATGCGGACGACCTCCTCGTGCGTCAGCACCCGCTCGGTGCGGTCCACCAAATGGCCGAGCCCGCGGGCGTCGATGAACAGCACCTGCCCGGACCGCTTGCCCTTGTCGGTGTCGAAGAACCACAGGCACACCGGAATCGACGTGCTGCGGAACAGCTGCCCGGGCAGCGCGACCATGCACGACACCAGGTCGGCGTCGACGATCCGCGCGCGAATCTCGCCTTCCCCGGCCACATTCGACGACATCGAACCGTTGGCCATGACCACGCCGGCCTTCCCGCCCGGGGCCAGTTTGGACAGGACGTGCTGAATCCACGCGTAGTTGGCGTTGCCGGCGGGCGGGACACCGAAGCGCCACCGCGGGTCACGCTCGTCGCGGGCCCAATCCTTGATGTTGAAGGGCGGATTGGCCATCACGTAATCCATCTGCACGCCGGCGTGCAGGTCGTCACGGAACGTGTCCCCCCACCGCTCGCCCAGCCCCGCGCTGTCGAGGCCGTGCACGGCGAGGTTCATCTTCGCCATCCGCCAGGTCTGCTCGACGCTTTCCTGTCCGAAGATGGTGACCCGCACGGGATCGCCCTCGTGCTCTGCGATGAACCGCTCGGTCTGCACGAACATCCCGCCCGAGCCGCAGCACGGGTCATACACCCGCCCGCTCGAGGGTTTTAGGACCTCGACGATCACCCGGACCACGCTGGGTGGGGTGAAGAATTCGCCGCCGCGGCGCCCTTCCGCGCGCGCGAAATTGCCCAGGAAGTACTCGTACACCTCGCCCAGCACGTCCCTGGCGTTGCCACGCCCACCCAGTCGCGCGGTGTCCAGCAGGCGCAGCAGCTCACCGAGGCGGCGCGGGTCGAGGTTTTCGTACAGCCGCGGCAGCGTCGCGGCCTCCATCGCCTCGTCGACGAGGCGGCCGATGTCGGGTGAATCCGCATTGTGCGCCAGGGACTTCCACTGTGCGTCGGAGGCATGTTTGAGGAACACCAGCCCGAGGATGACGTCTTTGTACTGGCCGGCCGAAAGGGAGCCGCGCAGCTTGTTGGCCGCCTTCCACAGCGTCTCTTTGAGATCTTTGTCCGTGGCCCGCATCAGCCGGCCGCCCGCAGACCGGCGGCCAGGTCGCCCCGGCTGGCGACGCTGAACCCGCCCAGTCCCAGCCACGAGGCCATGGATTGCAGTTCCCCGGCCAGCGCCTCGACGACGCGCGGTCGCGGCGCGTCGGGTTCGCCGAACGCACCGACGACGCGCAGCGTGTCAGCGGCCCGGTCGGCCTTGAGGTCGACCCGCGCGACCAGCTGCCCGTCCACCAGCAGCGGCCACACGTAGTAGCCGTATTGGCGCTTGTGGGCCGGAGTGTAGATCTCGATGCGGTAATGAAATCCGAACAGCCGCTCGACCCGGGGCCGAAAGAAGATCAACGGGTCGAACGGACACAACAGCGCGGTGCCCCGGTCGGCACGCGGCACCGCGCGGCCGGTGCGCAGATAGGCCGGCGCGGGCCAGCCGTCGACGTCGACCCGCTCGATCTCACCCGCGGCCAGCAGGTCGGCGACCGCCGGCTTGGCCTGCTGGGCCGACAGCCGGAAGTAGTCGCGGATGTCGGCCTCGGTGCCCACGCCGAGCGCGGTGGCCGCCCGCAGCGTGAGTTCCCGGACGGCTTCCTCGTCGTCGACGTCGCGCGCCAGTACGCTCGCCGGCAGCACCCGTTCCACCAGGTCGTAGTGCCGTGCGAAGCCCACCCGGGTGGCCGTCGTGAGCACGCCGGCCGCGAACAGCGCCTCCGCGACCCACTTGGTGTCGCTGCGGTTCCACCAGGTTCCCTTCTTGCGGCGCGGCTCGGCCGCCAGATGCGCTTCGATCTGCCCGGCGGTGCTGGGGCCGAGTTCGGCGACGGCGGCGACGATGTCCTCGGCAAGCTGGGGATTGGCCTTGACGATGTGGACGCCCCAGCGGCCGTGCCGGTACTGGCGCATCCGCCAGCGCAGCAGCGGCCAGTCGTCCACGGCCATCAGCGCCGCCTCGTGCGCCCAGTACTCAGCCAGCAGCCGCGCCGCGCGCGGGCCCCAGGCTGCGCGATCCAGCACGTCGCGATCGTAGGGACCGAGCCGGCTGAACACGGGCGCGTAGTGGGCGCGCACCGCGACCGAAACCGAATCCAATTGCAGCACTTGGATTCTCGAAATCAGGCGCTTCAGGTGGGCGCGGGTGACCGGACCGGCGGGGCGCGGCTCGCTAAATCCTTGGGCCGCAACGGCGATCCGTCGGGCTTGCGCGGCCGACAGCCTGGGGGTCCGGATCGACACGGCGCCGACAATACCGCTCGGGTGCGACAGCTCCCGGCGACGACGCGGCTAGCCCGTGCTGACTTTCCCGTCCAGCGGCACCGCGACGCTCGGCTCCGGCGCGTTCTTCTGCTCCTGGTAGGCCGACTCGAGCGCGGCCGGGACCGCTTCGAGGTCGCGGTACACGCCCATCAGTTGCTCGAGGACGTTGATCCGTTGCTTGATCGCCTCGTCCGCCGCGCGCCGGGCCTGCTCGCGGTAGTGATCGGCCTCGCGCTGGGCGTCGCGCCACGCCTTGTCGATCGCCGCTTCGGTCTCGGCACGCATCCCGGCCATTTCGGCCTCCAGCTGCTTTTTGGCTTCCTCGTAATCGGTTTCCATGGCTTTTCGCTGTTCGGCCATCTCCGCCAACTCCTCTTCGTGCTTTCGCTGCGCGGCCTCGACCTCGGCCTCGGCCGCTGCGATCAGCGCGTCCGCCTCGCTCCGCGCCTCGGCCTGCATCTCGGAAACCTCCTCGACCGCGCGCTGCAGCATCTTCGCCATCCGGCGCTGCACCGCGTGGGGTGAGGGTGAGGTGTCGATGAGGACGGCGACCTCCTTGCGCAGCGCGGCCGTCTGGTCGCCGGCTTCCTTCAGCCGGGACCGCAAACTCTCGACGTCGTCGAGCAACAACTGCTGCTTGGTGGTCAACATCTCGATGTGGGCATCGACCGCGGCCGGGTCGTAGCCCCTGAACATGCGAGTGAACGCTTTCGTGGGTTCGGTTATCACTGCCAATTCCCCCTCCTGGCAACGTGTGGTGACGTGGAGAGACCGACCCCCGCGTCCGAGTATGTCACGGGCGCGGAGACCAAGGCCTATGCCCGACGGTAGCTGTGCAGCCGGTACCGCAGCCCCGTGCGACTGACCTGCCACTCCCCCGTCTCACCCAGCCAGGCGTCGTCGAGCACCGGCGCGAGCGCGTCGTCGTCGTCGCGCCGCAGGTCGACTTCGACCTCGGTGACCTCACACCGCGTGGCCTGGGGCAGCGCGAGCAGGTAGACCTGCTCGCCCCCGATCACCCACGTCTCGGGCTCGTCCGCGGAATCGGCAAGAGCCGCCTCGAGCGACCCGACGACCTGCGCGCCGTCGGCCACGAAGTCCCTCCGGCGCGAGAGTACGACATTCCTGCGACCGGGCAGCGGCCGGACCTTGGCCGGCAGCGACTCCCAGGTGCGCCGGCCCATCACCACGGTGTGCCCGATGGTCAGCTCTTTGAAGCGGGCCAGGTCCTCGGGCACTCGCCATGGGATGTCGCCACCACGGCCGATGATGCCCGACGTCGATTGCGCCCACACCAGGCCGAGGTCGGTCATACAGCGACGGGGGCTTTGATCGCGGGATGCGGGTCGTAATTCTTCACGACGACGTCGTCGTAGGTGTAGTCGAAGATCGAATCCCGATGTCCCAGCACAAGTTCCGGGTATGGCCGCGGCTCGCGGCTGAGCTGGGTACGCACCTGCTCGACGTGGTTGTCGTAGATGTGGCAGTCGCCGCCCGTCCAGACGAACTCACCGACCGACAGACCGGCCTGGGCGGCCATCATGTGGGTGAGCAGCGCGTAGCTGGCGATGTTGAACGGCACGCCGAGAAAGAGATCGGCACTGCGCTGGTACAGCTGGCAGCTGAGCCGACCGTCGGCCACGTAGAACTGGAAGAAGGCGTGGCACGGCGGCAGCGCCATCTGCGGGATCTCCCCCACGTTCCACGCCGACACGATGATGCGCCGCGAGTTCGGATCGGTGCGCAGCAAGTCCAGCGCCGCGGTGATCTGGTCGACGTGCTCGCCCGTCGGCGTCGGCCAGGACCGCCACTGGACGCCGTATATCGGCCCGAGATCGCCTGTCTCGCTTGCCCATTCGTCCCAGATGGTGACGCCGTGCTCGTGCAGCCAGGCGACATTGGAGTCGCCGCGCAGGAACCACAGCAACTCGTAGATGACCGACTTCAGATGCACCTTCTTGGTGGTGAGCAGCGGGAAACCGGCCGACAGGTCGTAGCGCAACTGCTGGCCGAACAGGCTGCGGGTCCCGGTGCCGGTGCGGTCGGCTTTGGCCGTGCCCCGCTCGAGCACCAGGCGCAACAGGTCCTCGTAGGGCGTCGGGATCGGCACGCGGCCAGCTTAACGGCGATCGCAAGCGCGGCGAAGCCGGGCGCGGCGGGTCGACGCCGAAAAATCTAGCTCCCAGGGCCAGGAGTAGAACGGGTCCCATGCCGAACATCATCGACACCATCGCCACCGCTGACGGGACCTGCACCGTCCATTTGCTCACCCCCGATGGTCCGGAAGCTCAAGTCACGTGGCCCGGCGTGGTCATGTACCCCGACGCCGGCGGACTGCGCGACACCTTCGAACAAATGGCGGCCAAATTGGCCGGATACGGCTACGCCGTGCTGCTTCCCGACGTGTACTACCGCAGCGGCGAGTGGGCCCCGTTCGACATGGCCACCGTGTTCGCCGACGAGAAGGAACGCAGGCGGCTGTTCGGGATGATCGGCGGCATCACCCCGGACAAGATGGCCAGCGACGCCGTCGCCTTCTTCGACTACCTGTCGGCCCGGCCGGAGGTGTCCGGGGAGCGCTTCGGCGTTTGCGGCTATTGCATGGGCGGCCGCACGTCCCTGGTGGTCGCCGGCCGGGTGCCCGAGCGCGTCGCCGCTGCGGCGTCCTTCCACGGCGGCGGCCTGGTAACCGACGCGGCGGACAGCCCGCACCTGCTGGCCGACCGGATCAGCGCGACGGTGTACGTGGGTGGCGCCAAGGATGACGCGTCCTTCACGCGCAACGACGCCGAGCAGCTCGACAAGGCGCTGACCGCAGCCGGCGTGCAGCACACCATCGAGTGGTACCCGGCGGGCCATGGGTTCGCGGTGCCGGACAACGCGCCGTACGACGCCGCCGCGGCCGAGCGGCACTGGCAGGCCATGACCGAGCTCTTCGGTTCGGCGTTACCCCGCTAACCCGTTCAGCAGCAGCGTCGCGGCCATCGCCGCGCCGTCGGTGCGGATCTTGGCGGCCACGGCACTCGCCCCCGCGCGGATATCCGGCGACAGGGCGGTCTCGAGCGCGGCCGCCAGCGACCCGGCGGTGGGGGCCGGCCCGTCGTGCGCGGCGCCGATGCCCAGCTCGGTCACCCTGCCGGCCCAGTACGGCTGGTCGGCCCCCTGCGGCGCCACCACCTGCGGCGCGCCGGCCCGCGCTGCGGTGGTCGTGGTGCCAGCGCCGCCGTGGTGCACGACGGCGGCGACGCGGGCGAAGAGCGCCTGGTGGTTGAGCTCACCGATGGCGAGGCAGTCGTCGCGGTCGTCTATCGGGGACAGGCCGGACCAGCCCCGGTAGAGAATCGCCCGGCGGCCATGGGTGCGGACGGCCTCGACGACGGCCCGGGAAAGGTCGGTCGCGGCGCGCATCGGCATGCTGCCGAAGCCCACGTACACCGGCGCCGGGCCGGCGTCGAGGAACTCCGCCACGTCGGCAGGGAGGGGACGTTCGTCGGGCAGCAGCCACGCCCCGGTCTGGACCACGTCGAGCCCGCTTCGCTCCGGCCACGGGCCCAGCGTGGGATCCGCCGCCAGCCACGGACGCTCGGTGAGGGCGTAGTCGCGGATGTCGTCCACCGGCGGCAGGCCCAGCGACGCACGATGGGCGTTGAGCGTCGCGCCGAACAGCGTGTTGATGTGCTGGGCGTCCAGCTGCCACAGCACCCGGTTGTCGATCACGCCCGGCGGAAACTGGCCGGCATAGGTCGGCGGCAGGTGGTGCGGCGACGGCAGGATGGTCGGTTGGTAGCTCACGTAGACGTAGGGAATGCCCAGGCGCTCGGCCACCGACCGCGCGCCCGCGGCCACCGGCGGGAAGCCGGTCGACACCAGCAGGTCACATCCATCGGCCGCGGCGGCTACCGCGTCGAATTGCCCGGCCACCAGCCCGTCCAAGTGCCGGCGCAGGTCGTCCTCGGACGGCGTGAGGCCTGCCGCCCGCGCACGCCACGAATCGCCGAAAGGCACCAGCGGCAGATCGATACGGGCCAGCAAATCCGCGAATTCCCGGTCCGGCGGCGCGCACACCCGAACCTCCGCGCCGAGCGCCCGCAACTGAACCCCGAGCGCCGCAAGCGGTTCGACCGCCCCGCGCGAATCGTGGGTGGACAGCAGCACGCGCATTCCGATGTTTTTCACCTCCGGCGTGCGGTCGGCCACCTTGTTCGCCCACCGCGGACCGACACCTTCGCATGAAACGGCGGCCGGTGGCCTTGCGCCGACCCGCAGGAGACTCCCATGGCGCCGCGAATAGGGCGGCGCGATAACGAATTTCGCTGCTCCCCGACGTCCCGCGGGGAAAAAATCAACCCGAGCCCAACTAGCTCGGGGGCAGGTCGACCAACTCCGCCAGCCGGGCGCGGTGGCGGTAGGCGCTGCCGAACGTCAACTGATCGCTCTTGGCGCGCTTGAGATAAAGGTGCGCCGGATACTCCCACGTCATGCCGATGCCGCCGTGCAGCTGCACGCACTCCTCGGCCGCGTGCACGGCGACGCCGCTGCAATACGCCTGGGCGACGGCCGCCGCGACGGCCGCGTCGTCGTCGCCGCGGGCGCACGTATCGGCCGCGTAGCGGGCCGCGGCCGTCGCGGCGCCGACCTCGAACCACAGATCGGCCAGCCGGTGTTTGATCGCCTGGTACGAGCCGATCGCGCGGCCAAACTGCTTGCGCTGCTTGGCATATTCCAGCGTGGTCTGGAAACACCATTGGGCGATCCCGAGTTGCTCGGACGCGAGCAGGGCCGCCCCCGTGCGCAGCGCCTCGGTGACCGGGCCGTCGGCCGGCCCGACGCGTGACGAGGCGGCTGCCGAAAAACCCACGTTCGCAATGGGTCTCGTCATGTCCAGCGCCAGCAGTGGCGTCACCTCCACACCGGTCGCGGTGCGCGGGACGGTATGCAGCTCGGGTCCGTCCGCGCCGGCGACCGGCACCACCAGCACGTCGGCCTCGGCGGCACCGGCGACGCTGGCGACCGATCCGTTCAGTCCGTCCGTAACGCGGGTCATCACCCCGAGCGGATCGCCGGGTGCGGTCGAGAGCGGCACCACCAGGGCCGCGGTCAGCTCGCCCTGGGCCAGCGCGGACACGGTCTCGACATCGCCGGCATGCAACAGCGCAACGGTGGCCAGCACCGCGCTGGACAGGAACGGCACCGGCGCGACGGCCCGGCCGATCTCCTCCATGACGACCGCGGCCTCGCGGGCGCCCGCCCCCGCCCCGCCGAGCGACTCGGGGACGAGCAGGCCGGCCACCCCGAGCTCGACGGCCAGTGTCCGCCAGACGCCGGAGAAGTCTTGCGGTTGCGGGTCATAGGCGCGGGCCACCGATTCGGGCGGGCAGCGGTCGGCGAACAGATGCCGAACGCTGTCGCGCAGGGCCTCCTCGGTGTCCGAGTAGAGCAGGTCACTCACCGGTCCAGGTCCTTCCAGGCGACGTCTTTGTCGACGCGGTGCTCGCCGGGCAGGCCGAGGATGCGCTCGGAGATGGTGTTGCGCAGGATCTCCGAGGTGCCGCCCTCGATGGAGTTGCCGCGGGCCCGCAGGTAGCGGTATCCGGGCTCGCGCCCCACCAGGTCGACGGTTTCCGGTCGGCGCATGGTCCAGTCGTCGTAGCGCAGCCCGGCCTCGCCGTGCAGTTCGATCTCGAAGCCCGAGATCGCTTGAGCCAGGCGGGCAAACGCCACCTTCATGCCCGCACCCTCCGGGCCGGGCTGACCCGCGGTGGCCTGCTGGCGCAGGCGCTCACCCGCGAGCCGCAGGACCTCCGCCTCGACCCACAGCCGCATCAGCTCGTCGTGCATGGCGGGGTCGCGCAGCGCGGGCTCGTTTCGCCAGGCCCTGGTGACCTTGCCGATATGGCCGCCCTCGCGCGGAGTTCCGGCGCGGGTGCCGATGGCGACGCGCTCGTTGTTGAGGGTGGTGGTCGCGACGCGCCAGCCGCCGCCCTCCGGTCCGAGCCGATTGGCGTCGGGAACCCGGACGTCGGTGAGGAACACCTCGTTGAATTCCGCCTCGCCGGTGATCTGGCGCAGCGGGCGCACTTCGACGCCGGGTTGCGTCATGTCGCACAGGAAATACGTCAGGCCGGCGTGTTTGGGCACCGCCGGGTCGGTGCGCGCGACCAGGATGGCCATGGTCGCGTGCTGTGCCTGCGACGTCCACACCTTCTGCCCGTTGACAATCCAGTCGTCCCCTTGCAAACCGGACGCGCGGACCGCCCGGGTGGACACGCCGGCCAGGTCCGAGCCGGCACCGGGTTCGCTGAACAGCTGGCAGTAGATCTGTTCGCCGGTGAACAACGGGCGCAGAAACTTTCGCTTCTGCTCGTCGGTCCCGAACGCCGCGATCGTCGGCGCCGCCATGCCCATGCCGATGTAGTTCTTGGCGGTGCCGCCCACCGGCGCGCCGGCGGCTGCCAGCTGGGCGTCGACGAGTTCCTGGGCCTTGCGCGGCAGGTCCAACCCGCCGAAGCCGTGCGGCAGATGCACCCAGGCCAGGCCCGCGTCGTACTGCGCGCCAAGGAATTCGCGCGGCTCCGTGGTGGCCGGGTCGTATTCGTCCAGCAGCGCCTGCACCCGCGCCTTCAGGTCCGTCACCAGATCATCGGAGCTCATGGCTAGCCCTGCGGTCGGAAGCCCTGCGCGGCACCGAGCAGCAGGCCGCCGTCGATCACCATCGTCTCGCCGGTGATCCAGCTGGCCGCGTCGGAGACAAGGAAGGTCACGGCGGCGGCCACGTCGGCGGGCTCGCCGATGCGTCCGAGCGCGATCGAGGATGCGAGCGGATCCTCGTGGTCCTTCCACAGCGCCTCGGCCAACCGGGTGCGCACCACGCCCGGAGCGATCGCGTTGACGCGGATCCGGGGCGACAGTTCCAGCGCCAACTGCTTGGTGACGTGGATCAGCGCGGCCTTGGTGGCGTTGTACATGCCCATGGCCGGCGATTGGTGCAGGCCTCCGATGGACGCGGTGTTGACGATCGCGCCGCCGTGCTCGCCCATCCACGACTTGACGACGAGCGAGGTCCACAGCAGCGGGGCCCAGAGGTTGACGTCGAAGATCTTGGTGAAGCGGGCGTGGTCCTGGTCGATCAGCGGGCCGTACGCCGGGTTGGTGCCGGCGTTGTTGATCAGGATGTCCGCGCTGCCGAAACGCTCGAGCGTGAGGTCCACGCAGCGCCGGGCGGCGTCCTCGTCGACGGCGTGCGCGCCGACGCCCAGCGCGTTGCCGGCTACCTGCGCCGCGGCCTCGTCGGCGGCCTCCTGCTTGCGGGCGGTGAGCACCACGTTGGCCCCGGCGGACGCGAGCTGCTGGGCGATCGCGAGCCCGATCCCGCGCGATGCGCCGGTGACGATCGCGGTTCGGCCGGTCAGATCCAGTGAGGTCATTGAGCTGCGCCTTCCGTCGCGAAAGCCAACGGTTTACCGTTTGCTATATGGATGTGTTTACACGTGTGTCAGCGTGGTATGCGAACCGCATGTCCACGAAATTAACCCTCACGAAAAGACTGGTGGTGGGCGGGGCTGCGGCGGCAGCAATCGCGGTCGCGCCGATCGCCGTAACCGATTCCCTGGCATCCGCACCTGGGCAGTCCGCGGCGCCCACGCACGTGGTGTTCAAGGACGACCCCAGCGGCGGGGGCTGTGACGCCAACGGCAACTGCGGTTCGGGCGGCCAAAACAGCGGCCCCGGCGGCGGCCCCGGCGGTCAGGGCTGCGTCCCGGGCGTCGGCTGCGGCTCCGGCGGCCAAAACGCCGGACCCGGCGGAGTTCCCGGCGGCCAGGGCTGCCTGCCCGGCGTCGGCTGCGGTTCCGGCCACGCCTGATCAGTTCGATGAACGCGGCTCCCGGAGCCTGGCGACCCAGGCCCGGGTGTCCGCGGGGTCGATGACGTCGTCAAGTTCGAAGGTGGTGGCCGCGCGCAGCGCTTTGCCATGCTCGTAGGCCGCCGCCACCAGCTTGTCGAACAACTCTTGGCGCCTGACGGGGTCGCCCTCGGCCGCCAGCTCCTTGCTGAACCCGAGGCGCACCGCACCCTCGAGCCCCATCCCGCCTATCTCCCCGGTTGGCCAGGCGATGGTGAACTGGGGAGCGCGGAAGGAACCGCCGGCCATCGCCATCGCCCCGAGCCCGTATCCCTTGCGCAAGATGATCATTCCGACGGGCACCGTCAAGCGTGCACCCAGAACGAACATCCGCCCGAACCGCCGGACCGCCGCCTCCTTCTCCGCCTCGGGACCCACCATGAAGCCCGGGGTGTCGCAGAGCGAAATCACCGGCAGCCCAAACGATTCACACAGGGCGAGGAAATCGCCGGCTTTGTCGGCCGCCTCCGCGTCGATGGCACCGCCGAGGTGATGGGTGCTGTTGGCGATCAGCCCGTAGGCCGCCCCTTCGACCCGGACCAGGGCGGTGACGATGCCGACGCCGTAGTCGGGGCGCAGTTCCAGCGCGGAGCCGGTGTCGACGATCGCCTCGATGGCGCGGTGCACGTCATAGGCGCGTAACCGGTTCTGCGGCACCACATGCCGGGCCAGCCGCGGATCGGGCGCCGCCCAATCGTCCACGTGACCCTGGAAATACGACAGGTATTGCTTGGCCAGCGAGACCGCGTGCGCCTCGTCGCGGGCGACCAGGCTGACCACGCCGTTGCGTCGCTGCACGCCTATCGGGCCGATCGCCTCCGGCGGGTAAACCCCGAGCCCGCCGCCCTCGATCATGGCCGGTCCGCCCATCCCGATGTTGGCGTCCGGGGTCGCGATGATCACGTCACAGACCCCGGCCAGCGCGGCGTTCCCGGCGAAGCACCGGCCCGAGACGATCGATACCAGCGGCAACCGGCCGCTCAGCGAGGCCAGCATCCGGAAGGTCGGCACGTCCAGGCCGGCGGCGCCGCCGACGTCTGTGTCCCCCGGCCGGCCTCCGCCGCCCTCGGCGAACAGCACCACCGGCAGCCGTTTCCGGGCGGCCAGGTCGAACGCACGGTCGGTCTTGGCGTGGTTGCGCATGCCTTGCGTGCCCGCCAGCACGGTGTAGTCGTAGGACACCACGACGGCCTCGGCCGCCGCCGGCCCGAAACGGTCCGCGCCGATGGTGGCCAGGCCGGCGACCAGGCCGTCGGCCGGGGTGTTGGCGATGAGGTCGTCCTCCGAGCGCCGGCTGCGCTGCGCCGCGATGGCCAGCGCGCCGTACTCGACGAAGCTGCCGGGGTCGACCAGATCGGCGATGTTCTCCCGCGCGGTGCGACGGCCTTGCTTGTGCCGCTTGGCGACCGCGGCCTCGCGGCCCTCGTCGAGGGTGAGCAGATGCCGCCTGCGCACCTCGTCGAGGTCGGCGCGTGGGCGGTCGAGATCGGTTGCGGCCGTTGCCGAATCGCCCTGTGCACCGCTGGCGGTGCGGGCGAACACCAGCAACGGGTCACCGGTCCCGACGACCTGCCCGGGCGTCACCAGATTGCGCACAGTTTGCAGTGCGTCCGGCGCGACGAGCACATGCTGCATCTTCATCGCTTCGAGGACGACGAGCTGGCCACCCGCGGGGTATTCGGCGCCCTCGGGCGCCACCTCGACCACCGTGCCGGCCAGTTGGGCGCGCAGCACGTCCTCGCCGGGATAGAGCTCGACCGGAGCCGCACGGACGTCGAGTTGGTGCGACGAGGCCGCCGCCGCCAGCTCGGGCAGCTTCTCGTCGACGAAACCGGTGCTCACCCAACCGGATTGAACGGCGGGGTGATTCAACAGCTCGCGGAGGAAGTCGATGTTGGTGCGGACCCCCTCGATGCCGAACTCGGCGAGCGCGGTCCGGGCCTTCCGCAACGCGGACTGCGGCGACGACCCGTGCACGTGGGCGACGACCTTCGCCAGCAGTGAGTCGTATTGCGGGTTGACCGCCAGGCCGGCCCGGCCGTAGGTGTCGACGCGAATCCCGGGCCCGCTCGGCGGCGAGAACGCGGTGAGGGTGCCGGCCGCCGGTACCACCGAGAGGTCGGGGGCGAAAGTCTCCATGTTGACGCGGGCCTGGATGGCAATGCCGCGATGCGCCGCGGGCTCCCCGATGATTTCGTTGCCGTCGGAGGCGATGCCGGCCGGCAGCCCGAGCTGGTAGTAGGAGGCACCCCCGGCGATGGCCAGTTGGACGGCCACCAGGTCGAACCCGGTCGTCTCCTCGGTGACGGTGTGCTCCACTTGGATTCTCGGGTTGACTTCGAGGAAGACGAATTCCTCACCGGCGACGAGGAATTCGACGGTGGCCAGCCCCCGCAGTCCGACCCGCGCGCACAGCCGGACCGCGGCCTGGTGCAAGTCGCGCCGCAACGCATCGGAAAGCCCCAGCGCGGGCGCCATTTCGACGAGCTTCTGGTAACGCCGCTGGATGCTGCAGTCGCGGTCGCCGAGCGCCAGCGCGCGGGTTTGGTGCCCGGCCGGAGCGGCGACGACCTGGACCTCGATGTGCCGCGCGCCGTCGAGCAGCGCCTCGGCGAACAGCGCCGGGTCGCCGAAGCCCAGTTGGGCCTCCGCGGCGCACTGTTGGTAGGCGCCGGCGATCTGGTCGGCGCCGCGCACGGTCCGCATTCCCCGCCCACCCCCGCCGGCGAGCGCCTTGATCATGATGGCGCCGCCCTGGGCCTGGAAGAACGCCTCGATCTCGGTGACGCTGCTGGGCCCGTCGGTCGCGGGCAACACCGGCACCCCGGCGGCGATGGCGGCGCGGCGGGCCGCGGACTTGTTGCCCACCAGTTCGAGCGCGCCGGCGTCCGGTCCCACGAACGCGTAACCGGCGCCGGTGCAGGCGCGGGCGAATTCGGCGTTCTCACTGAGGAATCCGTAACCGGGGTGGATCAGCTCGGCGCCGGAGCTCTTGGACGCGGCCAGCACGGCGGGCTGGTCCAGGTAGGCCCGCGGCCCGGTCCCGGGGAGGCCGATCGCTTCGTCGGCGGCGTGCACGTGCGGGCTTTCGGCGTCGTCTTCGGCGTAGACCGCGACCGTTCGCATGCCCAATTCGACTGCGGTGCGGATGATTCGAAGCGCGATCTCGCCGCGGTTGGCCACCAGCACGGTCGAGCTCATCGCAGCGGCTCTCCCCACTGCACCTGTTCACGGAGTTTGCCCTTGAGCAGCTTGCCGCCGGCGTTGCGCGGCAGCGCGCCGTCGACCACCGTGACGTATTGCGGCACCTTGAAGTCGGCGAGCTGCTCGCGGCAGTGTTCGAGCACCGCCGGCACGTCGATCCCGTCCGCACCGCCGACCAACACGGCGCCCACTTTTTCGCCCATGACGTCGTCGGGAACCGCCAGCACGCACGCGTCCTGCACCTGGGGCGCCCCCAGCAGCACGGCTTCCACCTCGACGCTGGAGACGTTCTCACCGCCGCGGTTGATGATGTCCTTGAGCCGGTCGACGATGTGCACCCGGCCCGCGTCGTCGACCCGCACGACGTCGCCGGTGTGCAGCCAGCCTTCCACGATGGTGGCCGCCGTCGCCTCCGGCCGGTTCCAGTACCCGGCGGTCACGTTCGCCCCGCGCACCACCAGCTCGCCGACGCCCGGCTGGTCGCCGCCGAACGCAACCAGGCCGAGGTCGACGGACGGGACCGCGTAGCCGACCGAGTCGGCGTGCTCGACGGCGTCCCGGCTGGGCAGCACCGTCATCAGCGACGACGTCTCGGTCATGCCGTAGCCGTTGAAGACCGTGGCCTGCGGGAAGGCGTCCTTCACCGCGCGCACCAACGAGGGGGCGATCGGGGCGCCCCCGTAACCCACCCAGCGGACGCTGGAAACGTCGGCCTCGGCAAAGCCCTTCTGCCGCAACATCAATGCGTAGACGGCCGGAACGGTGACCATGACGGAGATGCGCTCGGCCGTCAACGTGGTGATCAGCCCGTCCAGGTTGAGGGCGGGCATGATCACCGAGGCGCCGCCCAGCCGAGCGGCGACCAGAAGCTGTGTGTTGCAACCGGTCACATGGAACAGCGGTACCGAGATGAGTGTGCGCATCGCCGCGCCCAGGTCGCGCGGCTGATCGAGACAGCGAATCCCGTTCTCGGTGTTGGTCAGGAAGGCCTCGTGAGTGGTCGGCACCCCCTTGGGGTGGCCGGTGGTGCCCGAGGTGTAGAACAGCGCGGCCACGTCGGCGGGACCGAGCCGCTCGGTCACGTACGGCTGGCCGTCGGGCAGCGGGGTGTCCGCGGCCAGGTCCGCCGTCGCCCCGCAGTCGGACAGGACGAATTCGACTTCCGGTTGCGCAGAGCGCGTATTGACCGCCACCGCAACGCCACCCGCCATCACGACGCCCCAGAACGCCAACACCCAGTCGATGCCGGCCGGGTAACGCACCGCGACGCGGTCGCCGGGTCGCAGCCCGCCCGCGCGCAACCCGCCGGCGACGCGCGCGGCGCGGTCCCACAGCTGGCGGTAGGTCAGTCGACCGGCGCCGAGTTCGACCAGCGCCTCGCTGTCGGGGCGCCGGTCGACCTGTTCGGCCAGCATGTCCAGCAGCGTCGCGGGCAGATCGTCGTAGTGTGGGACGCCGTCGGCGTCGCGGGTCACGCCGGTCGTTGGGAACGGGTTGTTTTCACGCGAAATTTCGATCACTGCAGGCATGCCCGTTCCTTACTATCCGGTGTCCTATCGTGATAGCGGTGACGATCGACGATCCCGCCATCATGCCCGAGGCGTTCTTCACTGTCGACGGTGACTCCTACCTGCCGGGCGTGCTGACCCGGGGGCCGTGGGGTGCCGCGATGGGCGGTCAGATCGTCGGCGGTCTGTTGGGTTGGGGCATAGAGCAATCGGGCATCGAACCCGACTTCCAGGCCGCCCGCTTCACGGTCGACCTGCTGCGCCCGGCGTTGATCGAGCCGGTGCAGATTCGGACCTCGATACAGCGGGAAGGCCGGCGGATCAAGCTCGTCGATGGGGCGCTGGTCCAGAACGGGACCACCGTCGCGCGGGCCAGCGCGCTGTTTCTGCGCCGGGGGGATCATCCCGAGGGGGCGGTGTGGTCCGCGCCCCTGCAAATGCCGCCGCTTCCGGCCGATTCCGAGGGCTTTCCTGTTGGTATGCCGTTCCTGATCTGGGGGTACGGGGCCACCGCCGCGGGCAGTCCCGGCATCGCGGCCGGCGAGTGGGAACAGTCCCATTCCCAGAAGTTCGCGTGGACGCGGATCTTTCGCCCGATGGTGCACGGCCACCCGCTGACCCCGTTCACCCGCCTGGCCTTCGTCGGAGACATCACGAGTTCGCTGACCCATTGGGGCACCGGCGGATTGCGCTACATCAACGCCGACTACACGGTCACCGCGAGCCGCCTGCCCGATGGTGAATACCTGGGCCTGGCGGCCCAGAGCCACTACGGGACGGCCGGGGTCGCGACCGGGGCGGCCACCCTGTTCGACCGGCACGGCCCGATCGGCACCAGCTCGGCGCTGGCCCTGGCCCAGCCGGCCGAGGCGTTCAAGCCGGCTTACACCTAGGCGACTCATTCCATCAACTGCGCCGCCACCGTAGCGCCGAGTTCCCAGCACGCCTGTAGGTCGCCCTTGTCCGGCTTGCCCGAAACCAGCACGGTCTCCGCGGCTTTCGTCCAACCCAGCCCGGTGGTGATCGACATGACCCCGCGTTCGGCGCCTTCGGTGCCCTCGTTGCCGTGCAGGTACAGGCCGAACGGGCGCCCGCGCGTCGAGTCGAGCAGCTGGTAGTAGGCGCAGTCGAACGCGTGCTTGAGCGCCCCGCTCATGTAGCCAAGGTTCGCGGGGCTGCCCAGCAGGTAGCCGTCGGCCTCGAGCATTTCTGCCGGTGACACGGTGAGCGCCGGTCGCCGGACGACCTCGACGCCCTCGATCTCGGGGTCGGTGGCACCCGAGACCACCGCCTCGAACATCTCGTGGCAATGCGGGGACGGCGTGTGGTGGACGATCAGCAGCGTCTTGCTCATTGGCGGCCCTGCAATTCCAGCGCCGTCTTCATCGCCTCTCGCGCCCGCCTGCGGTCCCCCGCATAGTCGTAGGCGCGGGCCAGCCGGTACCAGCGCCGCCAGTCGTCGGGGTGGTCTTCGACTTCGGTGCGCACCGAGGCGAACAGCGCGTCCGCGGCGTCCCGTTCGATACGGCCCGACGCCCGTCGCGGCAGCGCGCTGGTGTCGAGCTCCATGCCGTCGGCCGCGATGAGATGTGCCAGCTTCTGGTGGGCGAACCCGGACCGCAGGGTAGCCACCATGGCCCACAGTCCGATCAGGGGCATGATCAGCACCGCCAGGCCCAGGCCCACGGCGGCCGGGCGGCCCGAGGCGATCATCGCGACGGCCATCCGACCCAGCAGCACGAAGTACGCCAGCATCGCCACGCAGAGGAACGCGATGAGGAACTGGGTGCGCAGCGTCTTGGTCATTGCAGGTCGAGCAGGGGCTCGAGCCCCACGGTGAGGCCGGGCCGTTCCTGGACGCGCCGCACCGCCAGCAACACGCCCGGCACGAACGAGGTGCGGTCCAGGCTGTCGTGCCGGATGGTGAGCGTCTCCCCCTCGGTGCCGAACAAGATCTCCTGGTGGGCGACCAACCCGGCCAGCCGCACCGAGTGCACCGGGATGCCGTCGACGTCCGCGCCGCGGGCTCCGGGCAGGCTGGTGCTGGTGGCATCGGGGTTGGGCGGCAGCCCTTTTCGCGCTTCGGCGATCAGCTTGGCGGTGCGCGCCGCCGTGCCCGACGGCGCGTCGGCCTTGTGCGGATGGTGCAGCTCGATCACCTCCACCGACTCAAAGAAGCGCGCCGCCTGCTTGGCGAAGTGCATCGACAACACCGCGCCGATCGCGAAGTTGGGGGCGATCAGGACGCTCGTGTTCGGGCTTTTCTTCAGCCATTCCCCGACTTGATCAAGCCGTTCGGCGGTGAAGCCCGTGGTGCCGACGACGGCGTGAATCCCGTTGCCGATCAGGAACTCCAGGTTGCCCATCACCACGTCGGGATGGGTGAAGTCGATGACCACCTCGGTGCCGGAGTCGGTGAACATGCTCAGGGAGTCACCGGCGTCCACCTCCGCGGACAGGGTCAAGTCCTCGGCGGCCTGCACCCCCGCCACCATCGCCGAACCGACTTTGCCCTTAGCTCCCAAGACGCCTACCCGCATGAGCTTCACCCTAGACCGGGGGACGTTATCCACAGTTGGGTGTTTATCCACAGCGGTCGCAGTTTCGTGGCCGCTGTCTGCGGCGACCGATAGTATTCGAACATGCATTCGATTCCCGTTCCGGACGACGTGAGCGCCGCGCTCGATGCGCTGGATACGGCCGTCGCCAGGATCGGCAACCTCAACTTCGCGGCCTTGAGCCCCGTCGTCCGGCTGCGCGTGCTGGAAGCGATGGAGATCTCCCGGCGGCGCCAAATTGCGATCGGCACCGACGTGATCGCCGGCTTGGCGAACGAGGATCCGGGTGACGTCGGCGGTCCGGTCCACAAGGTGATCGCCGACTGGCTACGGATCAGCTATGCCGACGCGTGCCGCCGGGTTCGAGACGCCAGGCAACTCTCGCCTCGCCTGACGCTCACCGGCCAGGAGTTGCCGCCGGAACTGCCGGCCACCGCCCAGGCGTGGCGTAACGGCGTACTCGACGGGCAGCACCTGCGGGTGATTCAGGGGTTCGTGCGCGACCTGCCGGACGCCGTGGCCGCCGAGACGGTGGATGCGGCCGAGCGTTTCCTGGCGTCGCAGGCGGCGCAGCTACGTCCCGACCAGCTCCAAAAAGTCGCGCATCAGTGCGCCCTGTGGATCAACCCCGACGGGAAGTTCTCCGACGCCGACCGTGCCCGGCAGCGCGGCTTCAGCTGGGGCGCGCAACGCCTCGACGGAATGAGCGTCGGCAAGCTAATTGCTTCCCCGGAGTTGCGCGCCAACCTCGACGGCTGGCTGGCGCGGTTCGCGGCCCCCGGCATGTGCAACCCGGACGACGAAAAGCCCTGCGTCAACGGCGAACCGGGCGAGGAACTGGCAGGCAGAGACACGCGCAGCCATGCCCAGCGCCAGCACGACGCGCTCAACGCCCTGGTGCGCGGCCAGCTGGGCGATCCAAAGCTCGGCCAACACAACGGCCTACCGGTTACCGTCATCGTCTCGACCACGCTGCAGGAGCTGAACTCGGCGACGGGCCGCGCGGTGACCGGTGGCGGAACCGTGCTGCCCATGCGCGACCTGATTCGGATGGCCAGCCACGCCTACCACTATCTGGCGGTGTTCGACGAACACTCGAATCGCCCCCTCTACCTTGGCCGTTCACGCCGAATCGCCTCGCCCGACCAGCGCATTGTCCTCTACTCGAAGGAGCGCGGATGCACACAACCCGGCTGCGACGTACCCGGTTATTGGTCCGAAGTCCACCATGTCGATGACTGGGCCACCGGCGGTAGGACCGATGCGGACAAGCTCACCTTCGCCTGCACGCCCGACCACAAGCTGATCGAAAAGGGCTGGCGAACAAGGAAACTTCCCAACGGGCGTACCGAATGGATTCCGCCGCCGCATCTCGACCGGGGCCAACGCACAAACGACTACCACCACCCGGAACGCCTCGCGGACCCTTGACCGGCGACTACCTCTTGAACCGCCCGGCGAACCCGCGCAGCGGCAGGTCGGCGCTGGTGATGAGCCCCGGCGGCGCCGCCACGACCGACTTGATCGACGCCAGCGCGGGCATGCCGGTGACGGTCATCCCGATCGAGGCGAAGTTGTCCGGATTCGACAGGTCGACGCCGGCCTTGGGGAAGATCATGTGCTTGTTGTAGATGCACGGGTCACCCTTGATCTGGGTGATGTAGCAGCCCTTAATGTTCCAGCTCGGGTCGGTGTGCGGCGTCATCTGCCACTCCAGGTGCGTCTCGACCCGGGGAACCCCGTCCACCATGCCCTGGTACTTGATGTAGTTGCCCCCCAGCGATCCCTTGGGCAGGGTGTACCAGCCCAGGTCGACGTCCTTGGTGCACGCGCCCAGCTCGTAGCTGAACTTCACCTCGTCGAGGGTCAGGTCGAAGCAGTCGGCCATCATCAACACGCTGTCGGCGAAGACGCGGGTGTACTTCTCCAGCTTGGACGGGATCTCCGGATCGTCCACCGGCTGGCCGTAGCCCACCTCGATCCAGGTGTCCTTGGAGTGGTGGCACGACACGTCCACCGACTCGATGGTGGTGACGTTCTCGATATCGGCGACGTCGGCCGAACACACCACGCCCAGTATCTGGTTCAGGCCCGGGTTCATCCCGGTCCCGTAGAACGTCGCGCCACCCTTTTCACAGGCCTCGGCGAGCAGCCGGCTCACCGGCTTGCCCGACGGGTGCGGATGGTTCTTGTCGCGGTGCCAGCCGGTGATCCAGTCGGCGGTGGTGACGATATTGATGCCGGCCTCGAGCACTTTGACATAGAGGTCCTCGTCGGGGAACACGCCGTGGAAGGTGAGCACGTCCGGCTTGGCGGCGATGATCTCCTCGATCGAGCCGGTGGCCTTGACCCCGTTGGGTTCGATGCCCGCGAGCTCACCGGCATCGAGCCCGACCTTCTTCGGCGAATAGCAATGCACGCCAACGAGTTCGAGATCGGGCTGCGTGGCGATCCGCTTGATCATCTCCGAGCCGACGTTCCCGGTGGCCACTTGGAAGACGCGGATCGGTGCTTTAGTCATTCGGTTGAGCCTTTCTGCATTGCGAACGCATCCGGATAGAACTGCTTGGCCCACTTGCGAATTGCCGTGAAGCCCTCGTACTCGTCGGTGGCCAGCGCGGGTGGATCCGAATAGCGCTGGTGACACCAGATCTCGATGTCCTGCTCGAACTGCCGGATCACCTCACGGCCGAACTCGGTCGCCTTGAGCTCGGCGCGGGCCGGGTCTTTGTGCGGCGTGCGGCCGATGTAGACCATGAAGCGGACGTCGGAGGTGAACTCGTCGACCGGGGTGACCGCGGAGATGGTGCGGTTGTCGATCATCCCCCAGCTCTTGGTCACCGCGATGCCCAGACCACCGTTGATGGCCTCGACGCCGCTGTTGACGTCCTCGATCTTCTGCCCGTCGTCACCCTCGAAGGTGATGGTGAAGTCAACGAACGACACCGGCTCTGCGAAGTCGTGGCGGGTGAACACCGGCACGATCGGCGTGTTGTGCACGAACTTGAAATGTGCGAAGTCGACACCGTTTTCGAGCACGTACTGCGGATGAAGCTCCAGGGCCGGCCGGGACAACCGCTGCTGCGGGTAATAGCCGCCCGCGCCGCTGCCGTCGCGGAACGCGCCGAAAACGTCCGGTGCGTCGAAGTACGGCTCGCGGCGCTCGACGTCATGCCAGATGTAGACCGACTCGTTGCGCTCGACCACGGGGTAGGTGCGGATCCGCCGCCCGCGGTTGGGCCGATCCTGGTAGGGAATGCAGACGTTGCGGCCCTCCTGGCTCCACTGCCAGCCGTGGAACGGGCACTGCAACACCTCGCCGACGACTTTGCCGCCATACCCCAGATGAGCGCCGAGGTGTTCGCAGTAGGCGTTCATCACGGTGAGCTGCCCGGACTCGGCCCGCCAGGCGACCATCTCCTGCCCGAAGTACTTCATCTTGTGCACGTCGCCCAACCCGATTTCGTCGGACCAGGCGACCTGGAACCAGCCGGTTGGTTTCATCGACAACGGCGGCTTAGCCATGCGGAATCCCTCCTTGAAAACGAATGATAGGCCGCGTCCCCGCGAAATCAAAGTACCCTCTATGAAACCTTGGGCGTGCGATAGGCTCGGCAGATGACTCGGCAGGTGAGCGGGGCCGGAACCGCGAACCGGCGCCCCAACCGGCGTGGCAACGCCACGCGCGAGAGCATGCTCGAAGCCGCGCTCAAGTCGTTGGCGTCGGGCGACCCCGGCTCGGTGTCGGCCAACCGCATCGCCAAGGAGATCGGCGCGACCTGGGGCGCCGTGCAGTACCAGTTCGGCGACACCGACGGGTTCTGGGCGGCGGTGCTGCACCGCACCGCCGAGCGGCGCGCCGCGACCTTCTCGACCCTGTCGACGCCGATCTCACCGGACGCGCCCCTGCGCGAGCGCGTCGGCGCCATCATCGACACCCTCTACACCGGATTGGCGTCGCCGGATTCCCGCGCGATCGAGAATTTGCGCGCAGCGCTCCCCCGCGACCCCGCCGAGCTGGAGCGCCTGTTCCCGCGCACCGCCGCCGAGCTGTTTTCTTGGGGCAAAAGCTGGCTGGAGACCTGCCAGAACGCCTTCGCCGGTCTGGACGTCGACCCGGACCGGGTGCGCGAGGTGGCCGCCCTGATCCCCGGCGCCATGCGCGGGCTGGTGTCCGAGCGCCAGCTCGGCTCGTACGCGGACCTGGACATGGCGCGGCGGGGCCTGACCAACGCGCTGGCCGCCTATCTGGAGCAATCACGCCCGTGACGATGGGCGGCATCACGATCCGCCGTGCCGGACCGGCCGATCTCGCGAACGTCGCCGAGATGCACTATCCGGTCTGGCGGCAATCCTGGACCGGCATCCTGCCGGACACCACCCTCGACGTTCTCGGATCGCCGCGGCGCTGGGCCGTGCTGGCGTACCCGCGAATCCTGCAGCGCACCGGCTGGAGCATGTGGGTCGCCGAATCAGATTGCCGGACAATCGGAATGACGATGTTCGGACCGGACCCGGCGAAACCCGAGCAGGTCGAACTCGACTCGCTGTACATCGCGGCGGACTGCCAGCGGCGCGGTGTCGGGGAGCGCCTGCTCGCCACCGCTCTGGCCGAAAGCCCCTCGGGTGACGTCGTCCTGTGGTGCGCGGAACGCAACACCCAAGCGCGAACCTTTTACGAGAAGAACGACTTTCACGCCGACGGACGCACCCTGGACTGGGAGCCCCTGCCCGGCGTCAGGGTCGCACATCTGGGCTACCGGCTCAGCCGGCGGTGACGTTTCGGCGCAAGTCGTACTGTCCGAGATCGGTGTTCGCCAGCATGGCGCGATGCTCGCCCGGGGTGAAGGGCCACACCTCGGGTACCCCGTCCTTGTTCAGGTACCAACTCTGGCAACCGGTGGTCCACACCGTGTTCGGCATCGCCGCGCGCAGCTTGGCGTTGAAACTATCCGTCGCCGGCCCGGTCGGCTCCACCGTGTCGAATTCGCCGCGCCGCCAACGCTGAATCCACCGCAGTATGTGGTCGGCCTGCGATTCGGCGACGGTGGTGAGTGCGAGGTTGCCGACCGGGCTGTGCGGGCCCAGCATCATGAAGAAGTTGGGAAAGCCCGGCAGCGCCACGGTTTGGTAGGCCCGGGGAAGGGTGATGCAGCACTCCGGTCGCGCAGATCAAGAAGTCGACGGTCGATTCGTCCCCGGCATCCGTGCGCAGTCGCCAGCGGCCGCCCTCGAAGCGCGCGCTCACTATCTCGGTGCCGAACCGGATGCGCTCGCGCAGCCCGAAGCGGTCGGCGACGTCGCGGAAATAGGCCTGGATTTCGCGGCCGGGCGAGAACAGGTGCGACCAGTTGGGGTTACGGGCGAACGTGTACTGGTAGACCCGCGAGGGGATGTCACAGACCAGACCGGGGTAGGTGTTCTCGCGCCAGGTCCCGCCCACCTCGTCGGCCTTCTCATAGACGGTCACGTCGGTTATCCCGTTGCGCAGCAGCGCGATCGCGATGCACATGCCCGACATGCCGGCTCCGACGACGGCTAGGGCGGGATCGCGTCCCATGGTCGCCGGCTACTCGGACTCGGCGCGCGTCTTGAGGCGCTGCAGGGTGAGCCGGATGTGTTCGGTGTTGGCCGCCACGCGATCTGGGACGCCGGTGGCCTTACTGGCGATCTTGCGGAACCAGCCGGGCCTGTGGTCCCACGTGCTTTCGGTGACCCGACAACCGCCGTCGGCCGCCACGATGTCGTATTGCCAGCGCGCGATCGGAAGCACGGAGTGCCGCACATCGAACGCGAAGAGGCGGCCCGGTTCCGCGTCGGTGACCGTGCACTTGGTGCTCCAGCGCCGTTTGCCGCTCTCGTTGTGACCGGTGAACACCGCCCCGGGGCGCGCCGCATCGCCCTTGCGCCACTCCATCGCCACCGCCTCCTCGGCGAACGAGGCCAGCGTGGGCAGGTCGGTGATGAGCCGGTACACCACATCCGGGCGGGCGTCGACCTGCACGGTTTCCGACACGCAGGGGTCAGTCATGGGCCGATCATAGCCAGCGCCCCCGCGGTCTCACCTCGATTGCGGCCCATCAAAACTTTCTCCACACTTGAGGGCGAACTTCCAAAGCAAGGGGCAACCATGCGAGTCGGCGTACCGACCGAGGTCAAGGCCAACGAGTTCAGGGTGGCCATCACGGCCGCCGGCGTCGCCGAATTGACGCGCCGCGGCCACGAGGTGCTCGTCCAGGCCGGCGCCGGGGAAGGGTCGTCGATCCCCGACGAGGAGTTCAAGGCGGCGGGCGCCCAACTGGCCGACTCTGCCGAACAGGTGTGGGCCGACGCCGATCTGCTGCTCAAGGTGAAGGAACCGATTCCGGCCGAATACGGCCTCCTGCGGCAGCATCAGGTGCTGTTCACCTATCTGCACCTGGCCGCCTCCCGCTCCTGCACCGATGCGTTATTGGCTTCCCGCGCAACGTCAATCGCCTATGAGACCGTGCAGGCGGCCGACGGCAGCCTGCCGTTGTTGGCCCCCATGAGCGAGGTCGCCGGTCGGCTATCGGCGCAGGTCGGCTCCTACCACCTGATGCGGTCCCACGGCGGGCGCGGTGTGCTGATGGGCGGGGTCCCGGGCGTCAAACCCGCCGACGTCGTGGTGATCGGCGCCGGCACGGCCGGTTACAACGCCGCCCGGGTCGCCAACGGCATGGGCGCGAGCGTGACGGTGCTCGACCTCAACATCAGCAAGCTCCGGCAGCTCGACGCGGAGTTCGGCGGGCAGGTCCGCACGCGCTACTCGTCGGCGTACGAGCTGGAGGGCACGGTCACGCGGGCCGACCTGCTGATCGGGGCGGTCCTGCTGCCGGGCGCCAAGGCACCGGAACTGGTCTCGAATTCGCTTGTCGCGCAGATGAAACCGGGCGCGGTCCTGGTGGACATCTCCATCGACCAGGGCGGCTGCTTCGCGGATTCCCGGCCGACCACGCACGACGACCCGACGTTCACCGTGCACGACACGCAGTTCTACTGCGTGGCGAACATGCCGAGCGCGGTGCCCAAGACGTCGACCGTGGCGCTGACCAACGCGACGATGCCGTACGTGCTCGACCTGGCCGACCGTGGCTGGCAGGCGGCGTGCCGGTCGGATCCCGCTCTGGCAAAAGGACTTTCGACGCACGACGGCGGGTTGCTGTCCGAACGGGTGGCCAGCGACCTGGGGCTGCCGTTCACCGATCCGGCGAGCGTGCTGGCCTAGTCGGCTTCCACCAGGCTCGCGATGATGTCGGCCGCCGGCCCGGGCTGGGCCTCCTTGAACGACGTTCCGGCCCACAGCGGTATCCCGTTCGGGTCCTCCATGGCGGCCGCCGCCTCGCGAATCGGGGAGGTCATCTGGTTGACCTCCGGGTAGCCCAGTGGCGCCACATTGTCGAGCAGGCGGGTGAAGTTGTTCTCCAAGCCGCGGGCGTACCGGCCCGAGAACGCGCGGGTGACGACGGTGGTACCGAAGACCGGATTCTTCAGGGCGGTGCGGTGCGCGGCGCTGGTGCCCGCTTCGTCGCTGAGCAGCAGCGCGGTGCCGACCTGGGCGGCCACCGCACCGCGGTGCAGCACGGCGGCGACGTCCCGCGCGGTGCCCAGTCCGCCCGCGGCGACGACGGGCACCTCATGCGCGTGGCGGATGCGATCGATCAGGTGGTGCAGCGATTCGTTACCGGGCTCCATGTCGGGCGCGAACGTGCCCCGGTGCCCGCCCGCGTCGGGTCCCTGCACGATGAGGCTGTCCGCGCCCGCGGCGACGGCGATCCCGGCCTCGTACGCCGACGTCACCGTGACCATCACCAGCAGCCCCAGCGCCCCCAACCGCCGGATGACGTCGGGCGGCGGCACACCGAAGGTGAACGACACCAGCTCGGGCCGCACGTCGGCGACCACCTCGAGCTTGCGCTCCCAGTCGTCGTCGTCACCGTAATGCGGGTGACCCACCTCGACCTGGTAGTAGTCCGCGATCTCCTCGAGTTCTTCGGCGTAGTAGTCCAGCGCCATCCAGTCGGCGACGCTGGGTTGCGGAACGAACAGGTTGACGCCCAGCGGCCCGGTGGTGGCCGCCCGCGCGGCCGCGATGTCCTCGGCGAATCGCTCCGCACTCCGATGGCCGCCCGGGACGAAGCCGAGCCCGCCCGCGTTGGACACCGCCGCGGCCAGCTCCGGCGTGCCCGGTCCGCCGGCCATCGGCGCGCCCACGATGGGCACCATGATGTCCCAAAAGCCCAGTACCACGGGGCTAATTTACCATCGCCCGAAGTTGTTGGGGCAGTGACCGTTTGGAGGCATACGGACCCAGGACGGCGGCGCCGTAGGGCTGGCTCAGCAGCCGGCGGGCAACCGCATTGACCTCCTCGACGGTCACTTGGTCGATCTTGCGCAGCGTGTGCTCGATGCTGCGGTGGTGGCCGTAGTTCAGCTCGTTGCGGCCCAGCCGGCTCATCCGGGAGCTGGAATCCTCCAGGCCGAGGACCAGGCCACCGCGCAACGACCCCTTCGCGATGCGGCATTCGGCCTCGGTGATGCCGTCGCGGGCCACCGACTCGAGGACCTCGTTGGTCACCTGCATCACCTCGGCGAACCGCTCGGGCTGGCAGGCGGCATAGACCGACAGCGCGCCGCTGTCGGCAAAGATGTCCACCGTCGAGTAGACGGAGTATGCCAGCCCGCGCAACTCGCGAACCTCTTGGAACAGGCGGGAACTCAGCCCCCCACCCAGCGCGGTGTGCAGCACCGACAGCGCCCAGCGATGGCGCCAGCTACGTCCCGGGGTGCGCACGCCCAGCGAGACGTGGGTCTGCTCGGCGTCCCGATTGCCCAGCATCAAGCCGGGCCGTCCGGTCACCCGCCCGGCGCCCTTGCGCGGGGCGATGGGCCGGCGCCCGCGCACCAGGTGCGGCCCGAAGTGCTCACGCACCAGCGCCACCACCTCGTCGTGGTCGACATTGCCGGCCACGGCGACCACCATGCGTTCCGGCGTGTAGCGCCGGACATGGAAGGAGTGCAGCTGGGTCCGGGTCATCGACGACACTGACTGCGCGGTGCCGATCACCGGCCGGCCCACCGGGTGGTCACCGAACATCGCCCCCAGGAACATGTCCCCCAGCGCGTCCTCGGGATCGTCGTCGCGCATCGCGATCTCTTCGAGCACCACGTCGCGTTCCAGCTCGACGTCTTCGGTCGCGCAGCGGCCGTTGAGCACCACATCGGCCACCAGGTCGACGGCCAGCTCCAGGTCGCTGTCCAGCACGTGCGCGTAGTAGCAGGTGTGCTCCTTGGCGGTGAACGCGTTGAGCTCACCGCCGACCGCGTCCATCGCCTGCGCGATGTCCACGGCGCTGCGGGTGGGAGTCGACTTGAACAGCAGGTGCTCGAGGAAGTGCGCCGCCCCCGCCACGGTGGCGCCCTCGTCGCGCGATCCGACGCCGACCCAGACCCCGACCGACGCCGAACGCACCGACGGGAGGTACTCGGTGACTACCCGAAGACCGCCCGGAAGCGTGCTGCGGCGCAGTGCGGATTGGCGGTCCGGTTCCGCCTCGGCGATCTGCTTACCCCGGCGCAGGGCGCCCGCACGGGTCGGGCGCGGCCGGGGCAGGTCAGCTGCTGGCGGTCGCGGCATCGGCAGGGGCGGCCGCCGGAGCATCGGCTGGGGCAGCGCTGTCCTCCTCGACCAAGACGAGGGAGATCTTGCCGCGCTTGTCGATGTCGGCGATCTCGACCCGCAGTTTGTCGCCGACGTTCACGACATCCTCGACCTTCGCGATGCGCTTGCCCCGGCCCAGCTTGGAGATGTGGACGAGGCCGTCGCGTCCCGGCAGCAGCGACACGAACGCACCGAAATCGGTTGTCTTGACCACGGTTCCGAGGAACCGCTCGCCCACGGTCGGCAGCTGCGGGTTGGCGATGGCGTTGATCCGGTCGATCGCGGCCTGCGCCGAGGGCCCGTCGGTGGCGCCGACGAACACCGTGCCGTCGTCCTCGATCGAGATCTGCGCGCCGGTCTCCTCGGTGATGGCGTTGATGACCTTGCCCTTGGGCCCGATGACCTCGCCGATCTTGTCCACCGGGACCTTGATGGTGGTGACCCGCGGCGCGTAGGGGCTCATCTCGTCGGGCCCGTCGATGGCCTCGGCCATGACCTCGAGGATTGTCAGGCGCGCATCCTTGGCCTGGGACAGCGCACCCGCGAGCACCTGGGACGGGATGCCGTCCAGCTTGGTGTCCAGCTGCAGGGCGGTGACGTAGTCCTTGGTGCCCGCGCACTTGAAGTCCATGTCGCCGAACGCGTCCTCGGCGCCGAGGATGTCGGTCAGCGTGACGAAGCGACGCTCGGTCTTGCCGTCGATCTCGACGTCGTCGGAGACCAGCCCCATCGCGATGCCGGCGACCGGCGCCTTGAGCGGCACACCCGCGTTGAGCAGCGCCAGCGTGGACGCGCACACGGAGCCCATCGACGTCGAGCCGTTGGAGCCCAACGCTTCGGACACCTGCCGGATGGCGTACGGGAACTCCTCGACGCTGGGCAGCACCGGGATCAGCGCCCGCTCGGCGAGCGCGCCGTGCCCGATCTCACGCCGCTTGGGCGAGCCCACGCGGCCGGTCTCGCCGGTGGAGAACGGCGGGAAGTTGTAGTGGTGCATGTAGCGCTTGGAGGTTTCCGGCCCCAGCGAGTCGATCTGCTGCGCCATCTTGACCATATCCAGCGTGGTCACGCCCAGGATCTGGGTTTCGCCTCGTTCGAACAGCGCGCTGCCGTGCGCCCGCGGTACGACGGCGACCTCGGCCGACAGCGCGCGGATGTCGGTGATGCCGCGGCCGTCGATGCGGAAGTGGTCGGTGAGGATGCGCTGGCGGACCAGCTTCTTGGTCAGCGAGCGGAACGCGGCGCTGACCTCCTTCTCCCGGCCCTCGTAGGTCTCGGCGAGGCGCGCGAGCGTCTCGGCCTTGAGCTCGTCGGTGCGGGCGTCGCGCTCGGCCTTGCCGCCGATCGTAAGCGCCTTGGCCAGCTCGTCGGTGGCCACCGAGGCGACCGAGTAGTAGACATCCTCGGCGTACTCGGGGAAGACCGGGTAGTCGGCGGTCGGCTTCGCGGCCGCCCCGGCCAGCTCCTCCTGCGCGGTGCACAGCACGGCGATGAACGGCTTGGCCGCCTCCAGGCCTTCGGCCACCACGGTTTCCGTCGGCGCCTGGGCGCCGCCCTCGACGAGCTCGATGACCTTCTCGGTGGCCTCGGCCTCGACCATCATGATGGCGACGTCATCGTCGACCTTGCGGCCGGCCACCACCATGTCGAACACGGCCCGCTCGAGCTGCTCGACGGTGGGGAAGGCGACCCAGGTGCCGTCGATCAGGGCGACGCGTACGCCGCCGACGGGGCCGGAGAACGGCAGGCCGGAGATCTGGGTGGAAGCCGAGGCGGCGTTGATCGCCACCACGTCGTACAGGTCGTTGGGGTCCAGGCTCAGGATCGTCACGACGACCTGGATCTCGTTGCGCAGTCCGGACACGAACGACGGGCGCAGCGGCCGGTCGATGAGGCGGCAGGTCAGGATCGCGTCGGTGGAGGGCCGGCCCTCGCGGCGGAAGAACGAGCCGGGGATGCGCCCGGCGGCATACATCCGCTCCTCGACGTCGATGGTCAGCGGGAAGAAGTCGAAGTGCTCCTTCGGGCTCTTGCTGGCGGTGGTCGCCGACAACAACATGTTCTCGTCGTCGAGATAGGCGACGACGGCGCCGGCGGCCTGCTGGGCCAGCCGGCCGGTCTCAAAACGGATGGTGCGGGTGCCGAAGCTCCCGTTGTCGATAACGGCGGTCGACTCGAACACGCCTTCTTCAATTTCAGCGACAGACATAGGTGTCCGTACGGCCTCTCTGGGTATTCAGCTTTTTCGCGTCGTCACGCTTTAACCCGAGAGCTTCCTACGAGAGGAAAAAGTCTGGATGCGGCCGCGGCCGTCGATCGAAGCGGCCGACCTGCTCCAGATCCGGAGAGCCCGGCAGCCACTACCGAAGACCGCCCGATACAGACTGGGCTGCTCCCGTCATGACACGCTGGAACGGCACACGCGGATCTGCGCGGCCGCACCGTTCGCTCGGGCCGAACCGGCCCAGAACGCTCTCACTCTACACGGACGGACCTAGCGGTCAGTAGACCGCGGTCAGCGGCGCAGGCCCAGGCGCTCGACCAGCGAGCGGTACCGCTCGACGTCGATCTGGGCAACGTACTTCAGCAGCCGGCGCCGGCGCCCGACCAGCAGCAACAGGCCTCGCCGCGAGTGGTGATCGTGCTTGTGGACCTTGAGGTGCTCGGTGAGGTCGGCGATCCGCTTGGTCAGCAGCGCGACCTGCGCCTCCGGGGAACCCGTGTCGGAGTCGTGCAGGCCGTAGGTGCCCAGGATTTCTTTTTTCTGCTCGGCGGTCAGCGCCACGAAAACATCTCCATCAATCGGTGCCGCGAAAATTCTCGTGCGTGGCCACCGCGGACTGCAGCACACGCCGTATCGGCTGGCGAGTCTATCAGCGGCGGCGACGTCCACCGAAATCGCAGGCCAGCGCCCAGCACTTGACAACCTACAACCATTTGGTTGTACGTTGTGCTGGTGACCGTAGACCAGGAAGATCGGGTGGACGCCCTCTTTCACGCGCTCGCCGACCGCACCCGGCGCGACATCATGCGCCGGACGCTGGCCGGGGAGCACTCGGTTTCCTCGCTCGCCCTGAAATACGACATGAGCTTTGCGGCCGTGCAGAAGCACGTCGTCGTGCTG
Organism: Mycobacterium sp. E3251; assembly: GCF_001666835.1. GTDB lineage: Bacteria > Actinomycetota > Actinomycetes > Mycobacteriales > Mycobacteriaceae > Mycobacterium. The sequence continues at coordinate 43,012 of NZ_LZJF01000128.1, forward strand.
GAGAAGGCCGGCCTGATCACCAAACGGCGCAGCGGTCGCGAGCAGTTGGCCAGCGGTGACGTGGCGGCGGTGCGGTCGGTCGCCGGCATGCTCACCGAGCTGGAACAGGTGTGGCGGGGCCGCATCGCCCGCATCGACGAACTCATCTCGACCGACCCGAACAAGGAGGACTGACCCATGCCCGTGACCGACGTCAAGCATGACCCGGACGCCCTGACGCTGACCATCACCGCCGACTTCGCCGCCCCGGTGGCCCGGATCTGGCAGGTGTACGCCGACCCGCGGCAACTGGAGCAGGTCTGGGGGCCGCCGTCGCACCCGGCGACCGTGGTGAGCCACAGCCTCACGCCGGGAAGCCGAACGACCTACTTCATGACCGGCCCGGACGGCGAGAAGTACGCCGGCTACTGGGAGATCACCGCCGTCGACGAGCCGAACAGCTTCTCGTTTCTCGACGGGTTCGCCGACGCGGACTTCAACCCGAACCCCGACCTGCCGGTCGCGCAGAACGTCTACACCTTCACCGAGCACAACGGCGGCACGCGCGCGACCTACGTGTGCACCTTCGAATCCGCCGAGGATCTTCAGCGAGTGCTGGACATGGGCGTTGTCGAGGGCTCCACGTCGGCGATCAACCAGATCGACGACCTGGTCGCTTCCTGAAGTCGCGGCAGTTCAGTCCTGCGCCAAGAGCATCGCGCGGGCCCGGTCGGTGTCCTTGCCCATCGCGTCGATCAGCTCCTTGACCGAGTCGAACCTGCGCTGACCGCGGATGCGGGCGACGAAGTCCAGCGCCACGTATTGGCCGTAGAGGTCGGCGGTGGTGTCCAGGACGAAGGCCTCGACGGTGCGCGTGCGGCCGGAGAAGGTCGGGTTGGTGCCCACGGACACCGCGGCCTGGTACCGCTCGCCCGGGACGACGGTGCCGGTCACCGGTCCGTGCCCGAGCAGGGTGAACCAGGCGGCATACACGCCGTCGGCCGGGATCGCCGAATACATCGGCGGCGCCACGTTGGCCGTCGGGAATCCCAGTTCCATGCCCCGCCCCTCGCCGCGGACGACGACGCCCTCGACGCGGTGCGGGCGGCCCAGCGCCTCCATGGCCGCCACCACGTCACCGGCGTCCACGCAGGACCGGATATACGTGGACGAATACGTCACGGTCTCGTTGCTCAGGTGCTCGCTGAGCAGGGACATCGACTCGACCGCGAACCCGAACCGCTCGCCTGCGCGCCGCAGGGTCTCGACGTTCCCGGCCGCCTTCTTGCCGAAGGTGAAGTTCTCCCCCACCACGACCTCGACCACGTGCAGGTGTTCCACCAGGAGCTCGTGGACGTAGCGCTCCGGCGTGAGCTTCATGAAGTCGCTGGTGAACGGCATCACCAGGAAGACGTCGATGCCCAGCTCCTCGACGAGTTCGGCGCGGCGCGTCAGCGTCGTCAGCTGCGCGGGATGACTGCCGGGGTAGACCACTTCCATCGGGTGCGGATCGAACGTCATCAGCACGGTCGGCACGTTGCGGGCGCGCCCGGCCTTGACGGCATGCGCGATTATCTCCGCGTGGCCCCGGTGCACGCCATCGAACACCCCGATGGTGAGCACGCATCTGCCCCAGTCCGTGGGAATCTCGTCTTGGCCGCGCCACCGCTGCACGACCGCAAGCCTACGGCCCGCCGCGGTCCACCGGGAGATCCGTCGGCGCGAGGGTGTCGAGGAGCACACGATCAGGCTTGGGTTGCCTAAACTTTCTCGTTGTGAGGGCTGACGAAGAGCGTGGCGGTCTCACCGCGGTCGGCCAGGACTATCTCAAGGTCATCTGGAACGCCCAGGAGTGGTCCCGGGAAAAGGTCAGCACCAAGATGCTGGCCGAGAAGATAGGGGTATCGGCCAGCACCGCCTCGGAGTCGATCCGCAAACTCGCCGAGCAGGGCCTGGTCGATCACGAGAAATACGGCGCGGTGACCCTGACCGAGGCGGGCCGGCGCGCGGCGCTGGCGATGGTGCGCCGACATCGGCTGCTGGAAACGTTCCTGGTCAACGAGCTCGGCTACGGCTGGGACGAGGTGCACGACGAGGCCGAGGTGCTCGAACACGCGGTGTCGGACCGGCTGGTGGCCCGCATCGACGCCAAGCTCGGGTTCCCGCAACGCGACCCGCACGGGGACCCGATCCCGGCCTCGGACGGGCAGGTGCCCACGCCGCCGGCCCGCCAGCTGTGGGCGTGCGGCGACGGTGAGACCGGAACGGTGGCCCGCATCTCCGACGCCGACCCGGAGATGCTGCGCTATTTCGCCGACGTCGGCATCAACCTCGATTCGCGGCTGCGGGTGCTGACCCGCCGGGAATTCGCCGGCATGATCTCGGTGGCGATCGAAGCCGGCGACGGCGCGGAGACGACGGTCGACCTGGGCAGCCCGGCCGCCCGGGCCGTCTGGGTGGTGGGCTAGCGGCGATCGCAAGCGCGGCGAAGCCGGGCGCCGCGGGTCGCCGCCATCGGGCTGACTCTCAGAGCGCCGAACGTGCAGTCATGGCGAAATTTCGCCCGATTTTTCGCCCTGAGAGCACGTTCGACGCCGGCGCCGCCGCGCTCTAGCGTTCGGCGCGCTGGTAAGCGGTGACCACGGCCGCGCCACCCAGCCCGATGTTGTGTTGCAGTGCGGCGCTGACGTTGTCGACCTGACGCTTGTCGGCGGAGCCGCGCAGCTGCCAGGTCAGCTCGGCGCACTGCGCGAGCCCGGTCGCGCCCAGCGGATGACCCTTCGAGATCAGGCCGCCCGACGGGTTGACCACCCAGCGCCCGCCGTAGGTGGTGTCGCCGTTGTCGATCAGCTTGGGCGCCTCGCCCGGACCGCACAGGCCGAGGGCTTCGTAGAGCAGCAGTTCGTTGGCCGAGAAGCAGTCGTGCAGCTCGATCACCTGGAAGTCCTCCGGGCCCAGGCCGGACTGGTCGTAGACCTGTTGCGCCGCTTGCACATTCATGTCATAGCCGATCAGGTTCTTGGCGGTCCCGTCGAAGGTCGACGCGAAGTCCGTCGTCATGGCCTGGCCGACGATCTCCACGGCCTGGCCGGCCAGCCCGTGGCGGTCGACGAAGCTCTCCGAGGCCAGGATCGCCGCGCCGGAACCGTCGGACGTCGGCGAGCACTGCAACTTGGTCAGGGGGTCGGAGATCATTCGCGCCGCCAGGATGTCCTCGAGCGTGTAGGACTCCTGGAACTGCGCGAACGGGTTGTTGACGGAGTGCTTGTGGTTCTTGTAACCGATCTTGGCGAAATGCTCTGCGGTGCTGCCGTATTGGCGCATGTGCTCGCGGCCGGCGGCGCCGAACATCCAGGGCGCGACGGGCATCGCGAACTCGTCGATCGCGGCCATTGCCTTGACGTGCTTGCCCATCGGCGATTCGCGGTCCTGGGCGCCGCCGCTCAGCGAGCCGGGCTGCATCTTCTCGAAACCGAGCGCGATGGCGCAGTCGACGATCCCGCCGCGGATGGCCTGGGCCGCCAGGAACAGCGCGGTCGAGCCGGTCGAGCAGTTGTTGTTGACGTTGACGATCGGAATCCCGGTCATGCCCAGCTCGTAGAGCGCCCGCTGCCCGGACGTCGAATCGCCGGCGACGTAGCCGACGTAGCCCTGCTGCACCTCGCGGTAGTCGATCCCCGCGTCGGACAGGGCGTTGGTCCCGGACTCGCGCGCCATGTCCGGGTAGTCCCAGCCTTCGCGGCGGCCGGGCTTCTCGAATTTCGTCATGCCGACGCCGACGACGTAAACCTTGTTGGACATAGCGCGCCCCTTCTTCGACAGGCTGGAGAGATCCGCGCCTCAGCCTATTCCTGGAGCGTCGCGGGTCTGATCACAACCACCGACTTGGTGCGTGAGCCCTCGTCGCGCAGCAGCGCGATCACCCGCCCGGCGGCGTCGCAGGCGGCGTAGACGCCGTCGATGCCGGCAGGCGCGAGCGCTCGCCCGTTGGCCGCCGCTTCGGCCTCCCCGGCGGTCAGGTCGCGGCGCGGGAAGATCAGCAGGCACGCCTCGTCGAGGGTCAACGACAGGCCGGGCCGCTCGGCCAGGTCGTCGAGCGAGCGGGCCTGCTGCAGGGTGAAGCGACCGACGCGGGTGCGCCGCAGCGCCGTCAGATGCCCGCCAACGCCGAGCGCGGCGCCGACGTCGCGGGCCAGCGCGCGAACGTAGGTTCCCGACGAGCAGTCGACCTCCACGTCGACGTCGACGAACTGGCCCTCGGACCGGACATCGAGCACCTCGAACCGGTCGATGCGCACCGGCCGGGCCTCGAGTTCGACTGTCTGGCCCTCGCGAACCAGCCGATAGGCGCGCCGCCCATCCACCTTGATCGCGCTGACCGCGGACGGCACCTGCTCGATATCGCCGCGCAGGCCGGCGACCGCGGCCACGATCTCCTCTCGCGTCAGGTGCGCGGCCGAAACGCTGTGCAGCACTTCTCCTTCGGCGTCCTCGGTGGAGGTGGTCTGGCCCAGCCGAATGGTGGCGGTGTAGGACTTGGCGGCCGCGGTCAACAGGCCGAGGATCTTGGTGGCGCGGTCGACGCCGATCACCAGCACGCCGGTGGCCATCGGGTCCAGCGTCCCGGCGTGCCCCACCCTGCGGGTGGCGAAGATGCGGCGGCAGCGGCCCACCACGTCGTGACTGGTCATCCCGGCCGGCTTGTCGACGACGACCAATCCCGGACCGGGCCCCGGGCCGCCACTCATAGCACGATGGCGGTCAGCACCAGTCCCCGCTCGACCGACCACCGGCCCCTCAGCGCGGTCAGAGGTGGCCCGTCGAGGGTCTGCCCGTCGATCAGGATCTTGGACACGAAAACCCCGGTGGTCTCCCCGTCCGGCGGGTCGAGGTCGAACACGATGTGGGCGTCCTCGAAACCCAGCCAGCGCTTGGTCAACGGGAACCAGGCCTTGTACGTTGCTTCCTTGGCGCAGAACAGGATTCGGTCCCAGTGCAGGCCGGCGGGCAGCGTCGTCATCTCGTGTCGCTCTTCGGGCAGGCTGATCGCGTTCAGCACGCCGTCCGGCAGCACGTCGTGCGGTTCGGCGTCGATGCCCACCGAGCGCACCGCTTCGCTGCGGCCGACGACCGCACCGCGATAGCCGGTGCAGTGGGTGAGGCTGCCCACCACGCCGTCGGGCCAGCACGGTTCGCCCTTCTCCCCCTTGAGGATCGGCACCGGCGGCAGGCCGAGCTCGCCCATCGCGACCCGGGCGCAGTGCCGGACGGTGACGAACTCGTTGCGTCGCTTGGCCACCGACTTGGCGATCAGCGGCTCCTCTTCGGGCAGGGGAACGAGGTCCGGCGGGTCGGAGTACAGCTCCGAGTAGGCGAGCTCGCCCATGTCGGGCAGCACCGAGGAGACCAGCTTGTCCGTCATCGTGATTGCCGCTGCCGCAACCGTTCCCGGAACTGTGCGGCCTGCTGCCGCATCTCGGGAGTGATCTCGAAGTGGCCGCCGAAGTCGTTGAGGTATCCCGGCGCGTATTGCGGGTCGGGCAACACCTGGCGCAGCCAGCTGTGCGGCTTGCGGCGCCGCCACTCCCTCGGGTATCCCACCGACACCTCCTCGAAGCGCACGTCGTCGTACCAGGTGGTGCGCGGAATGTGCAGGTGACCGTAGACCGAACAGACCGCGTTGTAGCGGGTGTGCCAGTCGGCGGTCTTGGTGGTCCCACACCACAGCGAGAACTCCGGGTAGAACAACGCGTCGCAGGGCTCGCGGACCAGCGGGAAATGGTTCACCAGGACGGTCGGCGTCATCCAGTCGAGTTGCTCGAGGCGGGTCCGCGTGGTGGCGAGCCGCTCCTGGCACCACGCTTCCCGGGTGGGGTACGGCTCCGACGACAGCAGGAATTCGTCGGTGGCGACCACGTTGCGCTCCCGCGCGATGGTCAGGCCCTCGGCTTTGCTCGCCGCCCCCTCGGGCAAGAAGCTGTAGTCGTAGAGCAGGAACATCGGCACGATCGTGGCCGGGCCGCCGCGCTCGGTCCACACCGGGAAGGGATGCTCCGGCGTGACGATGCCCATCTCGTCGCACATGTGGACCAGGTACTCGTAGCGGGCCCTGCCGAAGACCTGCACCGGATCCCGCGTCGTGGTCCACAACTCGTGGTTGCCGGGCACCCAGATCACCTTGGCGAAGCGCCGGCGCAGCAGGTCCAGGGCCCAGCGGATCTCGTCGGTGCGTTCGGCGACGTCACCGGCGACGATCAGCCAGTCCTCCGGCGAGGACGGGTGCAGCGACTCGGTGACCGGCTTGTTGCCCAGGTGACCGGTGTGCAGGTCGGAGACGGCCCACAGCGTGGGTTGTCCCCCATTGGTCGATTCCTGCCCCGCATTTTGACCAGCCACGGTTAACCAGCCTAATGACCCGCGGTGCGGGGCCGGCTGGGGCCGCGCCTTGCTCGCCGGCATTGGAACGTGTTCTTGTTTACCGGTGACCGCGCGGGAGGCGACTTGTACACTCCCGGCAAGGGCCAGGGAGCCGTCAGGGGGTGTCGTGTTCGCCAAGATACGTCTGATCGGGGCCATCGGTGCCGTGATCGCGGCGGCCATCGCCGGCACGGCCGGGTGGCAGGGCGGCGCTCAGGGGCCAACCGGGGGCGGGCGCGTCGAGCTGCGCTCGACGGCGGCGCCGATGGAAACCACGATGAAGAGCCCGATCGTGGCCACCACCGACCCGCGCCCGTTCGACGCGTGCGAGGACATCCCGTTCGACGTCATCCAGCGGCTCGGCCTGGCGTTCACACCGCCCGAGCACGAAGACGGCCTGCGCTGCCACTTCGACGCGGGCAACTACCAGGTGGCCGTCGAGCCCATCATCTGGCGCACCTACGAGGCGACGCTGCCCCCCGACGCCGTCGAGACCACCATCGCCGGCCACCGCGCCGCGCAGTACTGGGTGCTCAAGCCGACGTATCACAACAGCTACTGGTATTACTCCTGCATGGTCGCATTCAAGACCAGTTACGGCGTGCTGCAGCAGGCGCTTTACTACTCCACCGTCTACTCCAACCCCGAGGTCGACTGCATGTCCACCGACCTGCAGCGAGCCAACGACCTCGCGCCGTACTACAAGTTCTGATCCCCGCTCGGGCCTTAACCTGGGCACCGTGAGTATCACCTCGACGCGACCCGCCCAGCCCGCGCTGCACGCCCTGCGACACCTCGGCGGCAAGGCGGTGGGCCGGCTGCTGGGCCTGCCGCCGGCGACCACCGAGTACACCGTCGAACGCGTCCGGGTGCCCATGCGCGACGGGGTCGACCTGGTGGCCGATCACTACACACCGAACACCGACTTCCCCGCCGGCACCCTGCTGGCGCGGGGGCCGTACGGGCGCTCCTTCCCGTTCTCGCTGGTGTTCGGCGCACTGTACGCGGCCCGCGGCTACCACGTCGTGCTGCAGAGCGTCCGCGGCACGTTCGGGTCGGGCGGGGATTTCGAACCGATGGCCAACGAGGCCGCCGACGGCGCCGACACGGTGGCCTGGCTGCGTGAGCAGCCCTGGTTCACCGGCAGCTTCGCCACCATCGGTTTGTCGTACCTCGGGTTCACCCAGTGGGCGCTGATGACCGATCCCCCGCCGGAGCTCGCCGCGGCCGTCGTCACCGTGGGGCCGCACGATTTCAACGCCTCGGTGTGGGGTACCGGCTCGTTCGCGATCAACGACTTCCTCGGCTGGAGCGACATGGTCGCCCACCAGGAAGACCCGGTGCGCGCCCGGTCGGCGCTGCGCCAGCTGCAGAATCGCAGCAGGGTGACGCAGGCGGCCCTCGGGCTGCCGGTGGGCGACACGGCCCGGGCGCTGCTCGGTGCGGGCGCGCCCTGGTTCGAATCGTGGGTCGAGCACACCGACCCGAACGATCCGTTCTGGGACGCGCTGCGCTGCGGCGACGCGCTGGACCGCGTCGACGTGCCGGTGCTGCTGATCGGCGGCTGGCAGGACATCTTCGTCAGGCAGACGCTGCAGCAGTACGAGCACCTGCGCGGCCGGGGCGTCGACGTCGCGCTCACCATGGGCCCCTGGACGCACACCCAGCTGCTCACCACCGGCCTGAGCACCTGCACGCGGGAGTCGCTGGACTGGCTGGGCGCCCACCTCGGCGGCGCGCCCGCCCCGCGACGGCCCGGCCGGGTCCACGCGTATGTCACCGGCCAGGGTTGGCGCAGTGTGGCCGACTGGCCGCCCGCCACCACCGAGCGCGAGCTGTATCTGCGGCCCGGCGGACACCTCGGTGAGACCGCACCGACGGACCTGACGCGGCTGGCGCCGGCGTCCTTCCGCTACGACCCCGCCGACCCCACACCCACCACGGGCGGCCCGTTGCTGTCGCCGAACGGCGGTTACCGCGACGACAGCCGGCTCGCGACGCGCGACGACGTGCTGGCCTTCACCAGCCTCACCCTCACCCACGACCTGTGCGTCTACGGGACCCCGATCGTCGAGCTGGCGCACGGCGCCGACACTCCCCACGTCGACCTCTTCGTCCGGGTGAGCGAGGTCGACGCCAAAGGCCGGTCGAAGAACGTCAGCGACGGCTACCGGCGGTTGCGGACCGCCAAGAAATCGTCGAAGGGGACCGTCCGCGTCGAACTAGACGGCATCGCCCACCGCTTCCGCGCCGGCTCCCGCATCCGCCTGCTGATCGCCGGCAGCTGGTTCCCCCGCTACGCGCGCAACCTGGGCACCGACGAGCCGATTCTGACGGGCCGACAGTCCGAGCCGGCCACCCACACGGTGCGCTACGGACGTTCCAGGCTGCTGCTGCCCGTCGGCCCGCTCGACCTGTCAGCCAACGGCGCGGCGGACGCGGGCGGCGACCTCGGCTAGCGCGGCGTCGTCGTGAACGGGCGCCGCGAGCGGCTCCCGCAGGGGCAGCTCCACCCAGCTTTTGCAGCCGCCGTAGTCGGGCGTCCGGGTGATCTGCACCGGCTCGGCCAGCGGGTGCACCGACACCACCAGCACGGCCAGCTTGTGCCTCGGGCGGAAGTCGAGCCGGTCGGCGCGCACCGAATCGCCGGTCCAGATGTGCAGGTCCTCGATTTCCGCCAGCCGGTCTGGCTGGTTAACCGCCACGGCGGCAACGACTTTCGCGGCCGCCCGGATCACCAGACGGTCGTCGGTGCTGTCGGCGGCGGCCGCCTCGAGCAGGTCGCGATGCTCGGGCCGCACGCGCTCGAAGTGGCTGTGGGCGACCGTCGGGAACAGGAGGAACTCGGAGGCGGCCAACTCGAAGCGCTTCTCCCCGATGCCGCCCTTGCGTAGCAGCACCTGCTGTCGCCCGTTTAGCAGGGCGTGCACCGCCGCGCTCCACTCCTTGAGAGCGGGCGTGGTTGCGGTGTGCGTCACTGCGCCCCGGCCAGGCGGGCGATGATCTCGGGCCGGCGCAACGGTGGGACGGTCTTGGGCGGCTGGCGCCGCGGAGGCAGGGCCGCCAACAATCGGGCCGTCGTCTCGGTGACCTCGGCAACCGCCGCCTCGAAGGCGTCTGCGTTCGCCGCCGAGGGTCGGGTGATCCCGCTGACCTTGCGCACATACTGGCGGGCCGCCGCCGCGATCTCCTCGGCGGTCGCCGACGGTTGCAACCCGCGCAACTCGGTGATGTTCCGGCACATGCCTCAACGATAGGCGGGGCCGGCGACCCTTTACGGTGATCTCATGAGCGACGACATCCTGCTGATCGAAACCGACGAGCGGGTGCGCACCCTGACCCTCAACCGGCCGCAGTCCCGCAACGCGCTGTCTTCGGCGCTGCGGGATCGATTCTTCGGGGCGCTGGCCGACGCGGAAGCCGACGACGCCGTCGACGTCGTCATCGTGACCGGCGCCGACCCGGTGTTCTGTGCGGGCCTGGATCTCAAGGAGTTGGGCGGTTCCTCGGCGCTTCCGGACATCTCCCCACGGTGGCCTCCGCTGAGCAAGCCGGTCATCGGTGCGATCAACGGCGCCGCGGTGACCGGCGGGCTGGAGCTGGCCCTGTACTGCGACATCCTGATCGCCTCGGAGAACGCCCGCTTCGCCGACACCCACGCTCGCGTCGGCCTGCTGCCCACCTGGGGGCTGAGCGTGCGGCTGCCGCAGAAGGTCGGCGTCGGCCTGGCCCGCCGGATGAGCATGACCGGGGACTACCTGTCGGCCACCGACGCGCTGCGTGCCGGGCTGGTGACCGAGGTGGTGCCGCACGACCAGCTGCTGCCCGCCGCACGCCAGGTGGCCGCGTCGATCGTCGGCAACAACCAGGATGCGGTGCGCGCGCTGCTGGCGTCCTATCACCGGATCGACGACTCGCAGACCAGCGCGGGCCTGTGGCTGGAAGCGATGGCGGCCCGCCAGTTCCGGACCAGCGGCGACGACATCGCCGCTAACCGCGAGGCGGTGCTGCAGCGCGGGCGGGCGCAGGTCCGCTAGTCGCGCCGGCCTCGTCGATGATCCAATTTCCGCCGCCCGCGCCGTGGCGACGACCGACCGCGGACATCGTCGCGACCGTGCTGCTCTTCGTCGCGGAGCTGGCGGTCAGCGCCGTTTCAGTCGCCCTGGCGTTGTTGTCCTCGATGTGGCTGATGCTGCCGATATGCAGCGACAACTGCGACAGCCCCGCCGTCACGCACTTCGTCCACCGCACCTTCACCGGGACCGTCGTCATCGCGGGCGGGATCGCGCTGGCCCTGCTGGTGTCATGCGTCGGGGCGCTCGTCACCGGCATCCGGCGTCGGGCCGGGATGTGGAAATGGCCGGCGTTGGGCCTGGTCATCGCCGTTGTGTCAGTTCTGATCGCCGCTGGCTTGTGGGTGAACTGAGGGCAACCAATACGATCAGCTGATGCGTTTGGTCCTGGACGTCCTCGGGAGGTTGCTCGCGTGCGCCGTGGTGCTCACCGCGGCGGTCGCAACGGTGATCACAATGGTGGGCACAGCGCCGCGCGCGGCCGCGCAGCCGCCCGCGGGATTTCCCAACCTGGACGGTTTCGCACCAGTGCCGGCGGACGGCTACGTCATCAGCAGTGGCCCGAGTACCCCGCCGCGGATCAGCTTCTCCACCCCATACTCCTTGGTGTGTGACTTCTATGGCGGCCCGGCGCCCGCGCCGCAGCCGTCACAGGACATCAAGTGCAAGGGCGACATGCCCGGCATCGACGACGTCCCCGTCCTCGGCGGGCGCCCGCACCCGGGCGATTGCCTGGTGGGTTCGGCCGAGTTCAAGGGACCGGGCTACCAGTTGAGCCGCATGTCCTACGGCGGATGCGACGGCAACCCGGCCGCCCTGCCACCGGGCGGCAAGTTGTTGGGTGCAGGTCAGAAGCTGACCTACCTGAACGTCACGTGCGCCGTCGGCGCCGACAACCTGGTCGCCTGCCTGGACACCACCAGCGGTGACCACGGGTTCGTGCTGCAGCGGGCGGGCAGCTGGGCGTTCTAATCGAGGGCGGCGCGCAGCGACGCGACCGCGTCGTCGATCGGCCCGCTCGTCGAATAGCCGGCGGCCAGCCGGTGGCCGCCCCCGCCGAACGCGAACGCGACCGCCGCCAGATCCACGTCGGCCTTGGCGCGCATCGACACCGACCACTGCTGCGGGTCGACCTCCTTGAACACCGCGGCCACCTCGGCCTGCTGCGTGGTGCGCACGATGTCGACGATGCTTTCGACTTCCTCGGGCCGCGAGGTGACCCAATCCTGATGTCCGACAACGGCATACACCAGCCCACGGCCACCGGCCGCGTCGGGCAGCAGGTGCGCCGAGCCCAGCACGCGTGACAGCAGTGGCAGCCAGCTGAAGGGATGGCTGTCCATCAGCGCTCGGCTGACGGCGGCGTTGTCGACGCCGGTCTCCACCAGCCGGGCCGCCAGCCGAAGCGCGCGGGGGGTGGCCCAGCGGAACGACCCGGTGTCGGTGGTCAGCCCGGCGTAGATGCAGTGCGCGACGTCCGGCTCGATCGGCTTGCCCCACGCGTCGAGGATGTCGGCGATCATCATCGTCGTCGAATCCGCCGACACGTCAACGAAGTTCGCGGTCCCGAACAGCTCGTTGGAGGCGTGGTGGTCGATGACCAGCGACTCGCGGCCGGGGCCGGCCAGATCGCTCAGCGCGCCCAGCCGCTTGACGCTTGGAACATCAACGGTGACAACCAGATCGACGTCGCGCCGCATCGCGTCCGCACCGACCAGCAGCTGGCAACCGGGCAACGACGCCAGCGACTCCGGCAGCGTCGCCGGCTCGGCGAAACCGACCTCGACGCTTTTTCCGCACTTGTCCAGCACCAGCGCCAGCGCAAGGCCCGCGCCGATGGTGTCGGCGTCGGGGTGCACATGGGCGACCACCGCGATAGTCGCGGCGCCGGAGAGCAATTCGACCGCGCCGCGGGCGTCGATGCGCACCCCGGCTCCCGCGGCCCGGGCCGGCTCAGTCTTCGCGTCGGTCGTCGTCACCGGTGTCCTCGTCACTCGACCCCCGGTAGGGATCGGCCTCCCCGGCCGGCTTGGCCCCGGAACGAACCCGCGCCAGATCGGCGTCCGCGGCGCGGGCCCGCGCCAGCAACTCGTCCATCCGCGCCACGGTGTCCAATGTGGTGTCGCGGGTGAATGTCAGCGTGGGCGTGAAGCGCACGCCGGTGCCCGCCCCCACCATCGTGCGCAGCGCGCCTTTGGCCCGTTCCAGCGCGGCCGCGGCGGCGGCGTAGTCCGGCTCTTCGTCGAGGGTGCGGCCCATCACGGTGTAGAACACCGTCGCGTCGTGCAGGTCGGCGGTGACCTTCGTGTCGACGATGGTCACCCCGTCCAGGCCGGGATCCTTGATCTCGAACTCGATCGCCGAGGCGACGATCGTGTTGATGCGTTTGGCCAATCGGCGCGCCCTTGCGGGGTCCGCCACTATTTATTCACCGCCTTCTCCTCATCACTTCGTTCTGCATCGTCGGCGGCGGTCAGGCGCGCTCCTTCTCGACGAGCTCGTAGGACTCGATGATGTCGCCTTCCTTGATGTCGGAGTAGCCCAGCGTCATACCGCACTCGAAGCCCTCGCGGACCTCGGTCACGTCGTCCTTCTCCCGTCGCAGCGAGTTGATCGTGAGGTTCTCGGTGACCACGACGTTGTCCCGCAACAGGCGGGCCTTCGCGTTGCGCCGCACCACGCCGGAGCTGATCATGCAGCCGGCGATGATGCCCACCTTCGAGGACCGGAAGATCGCGCGGATCTCGGCGCGACCCAGCTCCTTCTCCTCGTAGATCGGCTTGAGCATGCCGCGCAGGGCCTTCTCGATGTCGTCGATCGCCTGGTAGATGACCGAGTAGTAGCGGATCTCGACACCCTCGCGGTTGGCGAGCTCGGTCGCTTTCCCTTCGGCGCGCACGTTGAAGCCGATGATGACAGCGTCCGACGCCGACGCCAGGTTGACGTTGGTTTCGGTGATGCCACCGACGCCGCGGTCGATGACGCGCAGTTCCACCTCGTCGTCGACCTGGATGCCCATCAGGGCCTCCTCGAGCGCCTCGACCGTACCGGCGTTGTCGCCCTTGAGGATCAGGTTCAGCTGGCTGGTTTCCTTCAGCGCCGAGTCCAGGTCCTCCAGGCTGATCCGCTTGCGTGACCGCGCCGCCAGCGCATTGCGCTTGCGGGCGCTGCGCCGGTCGGCGATCTGGCGGGCGATGCGGTCCTCGTCGACGACCAGGAAGTTGTCACCCGCGCCGGGCACCGACGTGAAGCCGATGACCTGCACCGGCCGCGACGGCAGAGCCTCCTCGACGTCCTCACCGTGCTCGTCGACCATGCGGCGGACGCGACCGTACGCGTCGCCGGCCACCACCGAGTCGCCGACACGCAGCGTCCCGCGCTGCACCAGCACCGTGGCGACCGGGCCGCGGCCGCGGTCCAGGTGCGCCTCGATGGCCACACCCTGGGCCTCCATGTCGGGGTTGGCCCGCAGGTCCAGGGCGGCGTCGGCGGTCAGCAGCACCGCCTCTTCGAGCGCCTTGATGTTGGTGCCTTCCTTGGCGGAGATGTCGACGAACATCGTGTCGCCACCGAAATCCTCTGCGACCAAGCCGTATTCGGTGAGCTGGCCGCGAATCTTCGCCGGGTCGGCGCCCTCCTTGTCGATCTTGTTGACCGCCACCACGATCGGGACGTCGGCCGCCTGCGCGTGGTTGATGGCCTCCACCGTCTGCGGCATCACGCCGTCGTCGGCGGCGACCACCAGGATCGCGATGTCGGTGGCCTTCGCGCCGCGGGCACGCATGGCGGTGAACGCCTCGTGACCCGGGGTGTCGATGAAGGTGATCGGCCGCTCGGTGCCGTCGAGGTCGACGGACACCTGGTACGCGCCGATGTGCTGGGTGATGCCCCCGGCCTCAGCCTCGCGCACGCTGGCGTTCCGGATGGTGTCCAGCAGCCGGGTTTTACCGTGGTCGACGTGACCCATCACGGTCACCACCGGCGGCCGGGTCTGCAGGTCTTCCTCGGTGCCCTCGTCCTCGCCATAGGTCAGGTCGAAGGACTCCAGCAGCTCGCGGTCCTCGTCCTCGGGGCTGACCACCTGGACGACGTAGTTCATCTCGCTGCCCAGCAGCTCGAGCGTCTCGTCGCCGACGGACTGGGTGGCGGTCACCATCTCGCCCAGGTTGAACAGCGCCTGCACCAGCGAGGCCGGGTTGGCGTTGATCTTGTCGGCGAAGTCCGACAGCGATGCGCCCCTGGCCAGCCGGATGGTCTCGCCGTTGCCGTGCGGCAACCGCACGCCGCCGACGACCGGCGCCTGCATGTTCTCGTACTCGGCGCGCTTCGCCCGCTTGGACTTGCGACCGCGCCTGGGCGCACCACCGGGACGGCCGAACGCGCCGGCCGCGCCGCCGCGCTGACCGGGACGGCCACCGCCGCCGCCGCCACCGGGACGGCCGCGGAACCCTCCGCCACCCCCGGGCGGGGCGCCGACGCCGCCGCCACCGCCGCCGCGGTAGTTGCCGCCGCCGCCGTCACGGCCGCCGGGACCGCCGGGTCGGCCACCGCCGGGCCGCGGGGCT
>NZ_LZJF01000129.1 GCF_001666835.1 Mycobacterium sp. E3251
CCCAGCATCGCGCCCAGGATGATCCAGTCGCAGTGGTCGGTGCCCGAGCTGAACTGCCAGCGGCCGTTGAAGATGTACCCACCGTCGACCGGCCTGGCCACCCCCTGCGGTGCGTACGGCGAGGCCATCCACGTGTCGACGTCGTCGGCCCAGATTTCGGCCGCGACCTTCGGGTCCGCGTACGCCAACTGATAAGGGTGCACACCGACGACGCCGACGATCCAGCCGGCCGCCGGGTCCAGCGCCGCGGTCGCCATCGTCGTCTCGGCGAACTCGCGGGGGTGAACCTCGAAGCCCTGATATTGCTTGGTTTGCAGCAGCCGGATCAGGCCGGCGCCCTTCATCAGCTTGACCGTGTCATCGGTGAGCCGGCCGATCCGCTCGGCCTCGGGGGCCTGGTCGCGCAACTGATCCGCCATCGCCACGACCCGGTCGAGTACCCGTTCGCTCATGTTGGTGTCCTTACGTCTGGAGGCTTAGTAATGGTCTACCGCAGTTGGTGCCTCAGCCGAAGCCGTTCCCGATGAGCGGAAGCAAAAGCGCTCAGAATTCATCGTCACCGCAGTGTCCGGTCACCGGGAACCGGCCCCGGCGGTCGTGGTGGCAGGACATACCGTCGGTGCCTGTGAATAGCGTGGAGCAGGTCGACGTTGTGGTGGTCGGCGCCGGGTTCGCCGGCCTCTACGCCCTGCACAAGCTCCGCAGTCAGGGACTGTCCGTGCGGGTCCTGGAGGCGGCGCCGGAGCTGGGAGGCACCTGGTACTGCAACCGATACCCGGGGGCGCGCTGTGACGTCGAAAGCGTCGATTACTGCTATTCGTTCTCCGATGAACTGCAGCAAGAGTGGAACTGGACCGAGAAGTACGCCACCCAGGCGGAGATCCTCGCCTACCTGAACTGGGTGGCCGACAAACTCGACCTGCGGCGCGACATCACGTTCCGCGCCCGCGTCGTGTCCGCGGTGCTCGACGAAACCGCGCTGCGCTGGCGGGTCACCACCGAGGGCGATGACGTGCTGTCAGCCCGGTTCTGCCTGATGGCGACGGGTCCGCTGTCAGCCGCCTTGACGCCGAACTTCGACGGCCTCGATTCGTTCGCGGGCGAGATCTACCACACCGCCGCGTGGCCGCGGCATCCCGTCGATTTCACCGGCAAGCGGGTCGCCGTTATCGGCACCGGTTCGTCTGGCATTCAATCGATTCCGATCATCGCCGAACACGCCAAACGTCTCTTTGTCTTCCAGCGCACGCCCAACTACAGTGTCCCGGCCGGCAACAAGCCGTTGACCGCACGGGAACTCGACGACATCAAGGCGAACTACGCGGAACGGCGGCGGCTCTCGTGGCGCAGCGGTGGCGGGTCACCACACATCACGGCGCCGAAGCCGACGATGGACTTCACACCGGAGGAACGTCGGGCCGCGTTCGAAAAGCGTTGGCAGCTGGGCGGTGTGCTGTTCTCGAAGACGTTCCCCGACCAGCTGACCGACTTGACCGCCAACGACGAGGCCCGAAAGTTCTACGAGGAGAAGGTGCGCGCGGTCATCGACGACCCTGCGCTGGCGGACCTGCTCATCCCCAATGATCACCCGATCGGCACGAAGCGAATCTGCACCGACAGCAACTACTTCAGCACCTTCAACCGGCCGAACGTGTCGCTCATCAGCGTGCGCGACACACCGATCGAAGCCGTGGACAGCACCGGGATCAGAACCGCCGGCGCGCACTACGACGTCGACATGATCGTGCTGGCAACGGGTTTCGACGCCCTGACCGGTGCGCTGGCCAAAATCGACATCATCGGACGCGGCGGTCGTCGGCTGCGGGACGACTGGGCACAGGGGCCACGCACCTATCTGGGGCTGGGCGTCGACGGATTCCCCAACCTGTTCCTGATCTCCGGTCCCGGGGCGCCCGCCGTGCTGGCGAACATGGTGCTGCACGCCGAGGCGCAGGTGAATTGGATCGCCGCAACCATTGCCTACCTCCATCGCCACGGGTTGGCCGCGATCGAGGCGACCCGCGACGCCGTGGACGGCTGGGGGGCCGAATGCGCCCGCCGCGCCGAGGCCATGCTGTTCACCAAGGCGGAGTCCTGGTACATGGGAGCCAACGTGCCCGGAAAGCCAAGGGGATTCATGTTGTTCGTCGGCGGCTTCGCGGCATACAACGACATCTGCGACGACGTGGCCAGGACCGGTTACCCGGGCTTCGATCTGGTTGAGATGCCGCGATGAAGAGACTGCTCGGCAAGGTGGTGCTGGTCACTGGCGCGGCGAGGGGCACGGGACGGGTGCATTGTCAGCGCTTCGCTGACGAGGGCGCAGATGTGATCGCGCTCGACGCCACCACGGCGAGCGACGAATTGCTCGACACCGCACGGGATGTCGAAGACCGCGGTCGACGTTGCGTGACGGGCGTTGCCGACGTGAGTCACTGGGAGGCGGTGACGGGTGCCGTAGCCAACGGCGTCGCGGCACTGGGACGCCTCGACATCGTCGTCGCGAATGCCGGAATTCACCTCGCCGGCGGGCGGACATGGGAACTCGACCCACAGGACTGGCAGCGCACGCTCGACATCAACCTGACCGGCGTATGGCACACGGTCAAGGCCGGTGTACCGCACATGGGCGAGGGCGGCGCCATCGTGATCATCAGTTCGACCAACGGTCTTCGCGGGACGCCGAATTCCGCGGCGTACACCGCGAGTAAGCACGCGGTGGTGGGGCTGGCGCGCACCCTCGCGAACGAGCTCGGGCCGTCGAGCATCCGGGTCAACACCGTTCATCCCGGGCCGGTCGCGACC
>NZ_LZJF01000130.1 GCF_001666835.1 Mycobacterium sp. E3251
GTGTTTGATTTTGGGGCGCTTCCGCCGGAGGTTAATTCGGCGCGGATTTATGCCGGTCCGGGGTCGGGGTCGTTGATGACCGCGGCGTCGGCGTGGAATGCGATTGCTGCGGAGTTGCAGTCGGCGGCGTTGAGTTATCAGAACGTGGTGACTCAGCTTGCCAGTGAGGAGTGGGCGGGTACGGCCTCGGCGGCGATGGCGGCCGCGGCGACTCCGTATGCGGAGTGGCTGGCCAGCACGGCGACTCAGGCCGAGCAGGCCGCGGTGCAGGCCAGCGCGGCGGCGGCGGCCTATGAGGCGGCGTTTTCCGCGGTGGTGCCCCCGCCGGTGATCGCGGCCAACCGGGCCTTGGTGCAGCAGTTGCAGGCCACCAATGTGATCGGGCAGAACACCGGGGCGATCGCGCAGTTGGAGGCCCAGTACGGCGAGTTTTGGGCCCAGGATGCCGGCGCGATGGCCAACTACTCGGCGCAGTCCACCGCGGCGACCAAGGGCATCACGCAGTTTCAGGCCGCGCCCAAGGTCACCAACGACGCGGGCACGACCACCCAGGCCAGCAC
>NZ_LZJF01000131.1 GCF_001666835.1 Mycobacterium sp. E3251
CCGAAGCCCGGCCGCGGGGCAAGACGGTGTGGTTCACCGGCCTGTCCGGTTCCGGCAAATCATCGGTGGCCATGCTGGTCGAGCAGGTGCTGCTCGAAAAGGGCACGCCCGCTTACGTTCTCGACGGCGACAACCTGCGACATGGTTTGAATGCCGACCTGGGCTTCAGCATGGCCGACCGAGCCGAGAATCTGCGCCGGCTGGCGCATGTGGCGGCGTTGCTCGCCGACTGCGGCAACGTCGTGCTGGTACCGGCGATCAGCCCGCTGACCGAGCAGCGCGAGATGGCTCGTAATGTGCACGCCGCCGCGGGGTTCGACTTCGTCGAGGTGTTCTGCGATACCCCGATCGAAGAATGCGAGCAGCGTGATCCGAAGGGGTTGTACGCCAAGGCCCGCGCGGGCGAGATCGCACACTTCACCGGCATCGACAGCCCGTATCAGCCGCCGGTCAACCCCGACCTGCGGCTTACACCGGACCGTACCGTCGAGGAACAGGCGCGCAGCATCGTCGATTTGCTCGAATCGCGGGGTTAGCGCACCGGCACAGCCCGGCTGCACCGAAATTCGCGCGCCGAGTGGCACAATTCTGAGAGTGCGCATGTCGGCGAAGGCGGAGTACGCGGTGCGGGCCATGGTCCAGCTCGCCACGGTCCCCAGCGGGACATTGGTGAAAACCGACGACCTGGCCCAAGCGCAGGGCATACCGCCGCAATTCCTCGTCGACATCCTGACCAACCTGCGCACCGACCGCCTGGTGAAGAGCCATCGGGGCCGCGAAGGCGGCTACGAGCTGGCCCGTCCCGGAGACGAGATCAGCATCGCCGACGTATTGCGCTGTATCGACGGGCCACTGGCGAGCGTGCGCGACATCGGGCTGGGGGATCTGCCCTATTCCGGTCCCACCGCGGCGCTCACCGACGTCTGGCGGGCGTTGCGCGCCAGCATGCGGTCGGTGCTCGAGGAAACAACCCTGGCCGACGTCGCCGCCAACGCACTGCCCGAGCATGTCGCGCAATTCGCCCACGATTATCGGGCACAGGAGAGCGTGCGGCACGGCACACCGCACGCCGGCGAATAGGCGGCGCGGCCCGCCGGAGCGTCAGCCCCCGGACCCGTAGGGGCGGGTGAGAATCTCCATGGCGTGTCCCGAGGGATCGAGGAAGTACACGCCGCGCCCGCCGTCCCTGCGGTTGATCTCGCCGGGCCGCTTGGCGCCCGGGTCGGCCCAGTGCTCCAGGCCGCGCGAGGAGATCTTGCCGTAGATCGTGTCGAATTCCTCTTCGGACACCAGGAAGGCATAGTGCTGCCGCGGGATCTCCCCGCCGTCGGAAGCATCCGCATAGTCCAGGCTGGCGCCGTGCTCGAGTTCGACAACCATGAAGTGGCCGAACGGCTTTGGGCTGGGCAGGCCGAACAATTCGGCGAGGAACTCCGCGGACTCGTGCTTGTCCCGGGCGGCGACGATGGTGTGGTTGAAGCTGATGGACATGGCCTCCTCCTACTTCGGTGCCGTGAGCTCCAGGGCGATGTTGTCGGGATCGCGGAACTCCAGGATGTACGACGGCCCGATGTCTTTTACGGGCTCGTGCGTCACGCTGAGCTCATCGAGATGCGCTGCGGCCGAGTCTAATTCATCCTTGCTGGCGACCCGAAACGCGATGTGGTCGAGCCCGGCGCGGTCCTCGTCGAAGCGGTCGGTGGCAACCGGCCGCAGTCCCAGCAGCGTGCCGCCGAGGTCGTAGATGACGCCACCGAACAGGAAGCTCAACTGGCTGCGGGTGGCCTCGTCCGCGTTGT
>NZ_LZJF01000132.1 GCF_001666835.1 Mycobacterium sp. E3251
TCGTCCCTGATCTCGGTTGGGGCCGGGGCCGATTTGCTCTTCACGGGCCAGCTCTACCAGGACCTGGCGATCAACGTGGCGGATTACTACAACATTCCGATGGCCACGCTGCATTACATCCCGATGCGGCCGAACGGGCAGCTGATTCCGATGCTGCCGGGGCCGATGGTTCGCACCGGAATGGCGGTGTACGACTGGGTGTGCTGGCGCATGAACAAGAGGGCCGAGGACCGCCAGCGCCGTGAACTCGGCTTGCCCACGGCCACGGTTGCCTCGCCGCGACGGATCGCAGAACGTGGGTCATTGGAAATCCAGGCCTACGACGAGGTGTGCTTCCCCGGGCTCGCTGCCGAATGGGCGAAATGGGGCGGCCAGCGTCCTTTCGTTGGATCGCTGACGATGGAGCTGACCACGGATGTCGACGACGAAGTCGCATCGTGGGTCGCTGCGGGAACACCACCCATCTGCTTCGGCTTCGGCAGCACAACGGTCGATTCGCCGGCCGAGACAATCACCATGATCGGCGAGGCCTGCGCGGAGCTGGGCGAGCGGGCGTTGGTGTGCTCTGGCAAAACCGATTTCAGTGGCGCCGCTCATTCGGACCACGTCAAGGTAGTCAGCGCGGTCAATTACGCAGCGGTCTTTCCCGCTTGCCGGGCCGTGGTACACCATAGCGGCGCGGGAACCACGGCAGCGGGCCTGCGCGCCGGAGTGCCCACATTGAGCCTCTGGAGCATGAGCGATCAGAAGATCTGGGCAGGGCAGGTGGATCGGTTGAAAGTCGGTGTCGCCCGCCCGTTTTCCAAAACCACGCGCGAGTCGCTGGTGGCCGACCTGCGCCAGATCCTCTCCCCCGACTACCTCTCGCGCGCCCGCGAGCTGGCCGCTCGGATGACGAAGCCCGC
>NZ_LZJF01000133.1 GCF_001666835.1 Mycobacterium sp. E3251
GTCGGCTCGTTCGGCGTATCCCGCGACGACGTCGGCGAACGCGTCGAGGTGTTCGGTGCCGGCCCAGCCTCTGTCCGCCCCCGCCGTGGCGCGGACCTCGCAGTCGACACCCAGCACGCGGCGCACCTCGGCGACCAGGTCCGGCAGCGAATGGTCCAGATGGCCGCGCAGGGCGCGCAGTTCGCCGGCCAGCGCCGTGAGACGCTGATACCCCGCGGCCGAATACCCTTCGGGCGGGCCGGGATCGGCGATGGCGTCGGCCAGGCACGCCGTGTCGGCGTCCGGGCCGGCGGACATCGCGATCGCCTCCGGCGCGGATGAACCGCCCGCGCCCAGCCCTTCGCCGAGCTTTCGGGCGCGCCGCCAGAGCGCGGCGATGTCCCGACCACCGAGGCGCCAGCGCGGACCCGTGAGTACCCGCATCGCCGCCGCGCCGGCCGTCGGGTCGGCGACGAGCCGCAGCATGGCCACAACGTCGGCGACCTCGGGGATGGACAGCAGCCCCGCCAATCCGATGACCTCGACCGGGACTCCGCGGGCGCGCAGGGCGTCGGCGATGGGGGCGGCGTCGGCGTTGCGGCGCACCAGAACCGCGGCGGTCGGCGGGCTCACTCCGTCGGCCCGGGCGCCCCG
>NZ_LZJF01000134.1 GCF_001666835.1 Mycobacterium sp. E3251
ACCACCGCACCGGCCGCCGGGCGCGCGCCCGCCGCGCAGTCGGGGCGCCCACACCGACAGCCCAGCCGATCCGCGCCCGCGGCCAGCACCCCCAACGCATCAGCACGGCGCTGCTCACGGCTGCGCGGATCATGCGCACACACCGTGGCCGCCACCGCGTCCAGTCGCTTCTCGAGTGCGCGGGCATCCGGGCTGAACAGGACCCCCTCGATGCGCGCCAGGCCATCGCCCATATCCCCGATCCACACCTCGCGGCCCGCCGCGCGGTCCCGGCGCCGGCGCACCGCATCGGCATCGGCGGCCGCCACCACCTGGTCCACCCGCGCGGCCAACCGGGCCGGGGTCAGCGATGGCCACCGGGCCACCTGCGCGGCCAACTGCCCATCCACGGCCGCCAACACGTCGCGATCGGTGATCAGATCGGTGCGAAACACCAGCGTCTGCACCATCCGGAAATCGATGTCCCCGGCGGCGAACACCGCCGCCACCCGCGGCAACCGCTCGCGCAGCGCCCGCGCATACCGCACCCGACTGGCCGCCAACCCCTGACCGATCCGCAACTCCGCGGCCACCTCCGCGGCCACCGCCGCCTCGGTGTCCACCGCCCACTCCTCAGTCTCGGCGCACCGCGACAACCGATGAGCAAACAACTCCCCGATCGCCGCCAGCTGCCCGGCCACCGCCCGGTTCTCCGCCCGCACACACCCGCCGGCCTCGGCAAGCATCGCCGCCGACTCCTCCGTCCGCGACGGATACCGCCGCTCGAAGTGCTCGTCGAACGCGGCAAGCACCTCCGGCGACGAAACCCTGGATTCGAACATACATTCGATTATCGCAGGGGGGTCCGACAACTTCCCTGCGAACTAGTCGCCATGCCGGACCCAGGCGAAGATGTACAAGCTCATCGCCGTGACGAGCGCGATCAGCACCCATTGGACGATGGCCTGGTCGATCCACGAACCCGGCGGTGGCGCGCCGGGAAGGATGTTGCGCAGCGGGACGATGGCGAACAGGTTCGCGGCATACCAGGTGGCGAACGGCGGCAGGAACTTCCTTCTGCCCAACGCCATCGGAATGGCGACCAGCAGCGCCAGGGTGGGCAGGCTGATGAGGACCAGGCAGATGCCCAGGTCGAAGATCAGCGGGCCCTTGGCCCTCTTCAGGGTGATGACCACGTTCCCGTTGTCGGTGCCGCGCTGCGTCGGGAGCGCACCGGGGTCGTGGACGCGGTTCACGGTGATGTCCCACCCGTCCAACTCCCCGGTCACCTCGACCCGGGCGGGCACCTTTTTCAGGGCGTCGCCCGACCCGACGAACGCGTCGGCGGAGATCGGCTCGGTCCGGTAGGAGTCGAACGGCCAGTTGCCCGGATCGCCGTGCGCTACGACCGTGGTGCTCAGTTGCGCCGGCGCCTTGCCCTTCGGGTAGTGCAGGTCGCCGAGGTCACTCGTGGGGTACAGGCGCACGGCGACGTCGGTGCCCAACACGTCGAATCGGTTGTCGTATGCCGAAATCCCTGGATACACAAGAACATTCACTGCGAGGCGCTTGGCGACCGGCTTCAATTCCTCGACCTGCAGCTGCACGATTGTCGCGTCGCCCCCGCCCTGGCTCAAATCCAGCGGAGGCAGCGGTCCCTCGGACCTCTCCAGCCAGTGAACGCCGAACAAAGACAGCATGTAGGCGGTGACGACCACCGCCAGGACGGCCACGCCGATCACGATGCGCGGCCGCTTCGCCATGTGTTTGCGGGGCGGGGGTGCGGACGGTGTCGGCGCGTCCGATGGGGGCGGCGGTGCCGGTGCCGCGGGAGCCTCGGCGGTCATTGGTAGGCCACCGATGATTCAGGGCTCGTCGAGGGCCACACGTGGTCAGATGCTAGCGAAGTCGCGCACACCGTGCGCGCCGATGGGGGCCCCGTCACTCGCCGTCCATCCGGCGGTAACCCGCTCGTCGTTTCAGCTGTGGGCGGCGGCGCCGGTAGCGGCCGACGTTTGCTGCGCGACGCAGCGGAATCCGATGTGGGTGGTCGCGGTGTCCTGCGACTGCGGTGACCGCGCGGCCGGACGATAGCGGTGGCAATATTCCGGCGCGCACAGGTGCGAACCGCCCTTGAGCGTCTGGTTGACGGCGGGATCCGCCGGCCCCGCAGGGGCACAACACGCTTTCGGCGGCTCGTCGAGCCGGTGGTGCGCGGAGAACCGTGTCGCGGTCCACTCCCAGACGTTGCCGATCATGTCGAGCAGGCCGAATCCGTTGGGGGGAAACGTCCCCACCGGCGATGTACCGACCCAGCCCAGGGCGCCGTCATTGCGGTATGGGAAGCGGCCCTGCCAGGTGTTGGCCATCAGCCGACCGTCGGGGTTCGGTTCGTCGCCCCACGCGTAGGTGCCCGTACTCCCGGCACGGGCCGCATACTCCCACTCGGCCTCGGTCGGCAGCCGCCGGCCGGCCCACCGCGCGTACGCGGCGGCGTCGGGGTAGGCCACCTGCACCACCGGGTGGTCGGCCCGATCGGCGAGGTCGCTGTCCGGCCCGAACGGATGGCTCCAGCTGGCACCCGGTACCCAATGCCACCATTGCCGCCAGTCGCGCAGGTCGACCGGGCCGGGAGTGGGGCGAAAGACCATGGCGCCCGGACGCAGATCGGCCGGGTCGGCCCCCGGGTACAGCGCCGGGTCGATGGGCCGCTCGGCAACCGTCACATAGCCTGTGGCGGAGACGAATTCGGCGAACTGCGCATTGGTCACCGGGTGTCGCTCCACCGCGAAAGCCGGCACGGTGACAGTGTGGATCGGCGCTTCTTCGGGATAGAAGCTGGTGCACCCCATGCGGAACGATCCGCCCGGAAGGTCGACGAGCTCGGTGAGCACCAGTTCAGGGTACGAGCACCTCAGTCGGACTGCCGGTACCACGTGAACATGTACAACGCCATCGCCCCGACAAGCGCGAGCAGCACCCAGATCACCAGCGCCTGATCGATCCACGCCCCGGGTGGTGGCGAACCGGGCAGGAAGTTACGGATCGGTATGACGGCGAACAGCATCGCCGCGAACCATGTCACGAACGGCGGCACGAATTTGCGCCTGCCCAGGGCAATCTGGATGGCCACCGCGAACGCCAAGGTCGGCAGGGCGAAGAGGACCAGGCAGATGCCGAGGTCGAAGATCAGCGGTCCCTTGGCCCGGTGCAGCGTGATCACCACGTTGTCCGGCCGGTCCGATTCCTGGCTGGCTTCGCCGACGCGCTGGACGCTCACGTCCCAGCCGTCCAACGCGCCGGCGACCTCGACCCGGGCGGGAATGTATTGGCGGGCGTCGCCTTGGCCGACGAGGACGTCGGCCGAGAGCGTATCGGTGCGGTATGAATCGAACGGCCAGTTGTTGGGGTCTCCGTGCGCCTCGATCGTGGTGGCAACCTGCGCCGGCGACTTTCCCGCCGGGTATTGCAGGTCGCCCAGGTCGTTGGGCGGATCCATGCGGACCGCGGTGTCGGTCTTCAACACGTCGAGGCGTTTGTCGAACATCGAGTCTTCAGGAATCACAAGCACTTTCACCGTCAGTCGATTGGCGATGGTGTCCAGCTTCTCGAGGCGGACCAACACGACGGTGTCACCGGTTGCGTTCAAGTCCGGTGGCTTGAGTGGGGCCCCGGAACTGGCCAGCAGGTGGAAGCCGAACAGGGACAACCCATAGACCACGACGAAGGCCAGCAGGGCACCGAGACCGATGACGAGGCGCCGCCTGGGCTTGCGCGGCGGCGCCGGGGATGGCGCCGTCGCCGTGGCGGCGGGAGGCGGGGTTGCTGGCGCGGCGGGCTGTTGCTGGGGCGGAGACGCGTGACTGGCCATCATTCTCCTTGGTAGAGACTGATCGATGCGCCGCCCTGAGACGACACGAGAGAGATCGTAGCGAACTTCGCACTGTCCGGCGACAAATCGTATTTATCGACTAGCTCAGGCGGTTTATTCGCTCATCCCGGCGCTAGACCAGCACGCCAGCGAATCCACTTCGGAGTGCTTCGCCGGCACCGGCGGCGTCCGTGTTCAGGCACGGGCCCGGGGTGGCCAGTTCACCTGATGTTTGTTTGCTTGGCGGGCGGGATCGCGGTAAGTCTCGACGTGTGTCGAAACGGGGCGAGTCGCCCCAGTGCTCGCCGTCGCCGCCGGGCCCGAGTCTCCAGGAGCAACAACGTGAAGCGCACCGCACCGGCGGCCGCCATCAGCCTGTTCGCCGCGGCGGCGGTGGCGGTCTCAGCATGCAGCACCGACTCCCATCCGACGCTGGCGTATGCCGCCGGCGCCAAGGTGGAGTGCGGCGGCAAGCAGGCGCTGACGGCCAGCGGCTCGACCGCACAAGCCAACGCGATGACGAAGTTCGTCGCCGCCTACGGGAAGGTGTGCGCCGGGCAGACCCTGAACTACACCGCGAACGGATCGGGCGCCGGAATCAGCGACTTCCTGGCCGGCAGAACGGATTTCGGCGCATCGGACACGCCGCTTTCGGGGGACCAATACGCCGCGGCCAAACAACGCTGCGGCGGCGCCGACGCGTGGAACCTGCCGGTGGTGTTCGGCCCGCTGGCCATTACCTACAACCTCGGCTCGGTCGACTCGCTGGTGCTCGACGCGTCGACGATAGCCAAGATCTTCGACGGCACCATCACGCGCTGGGACGACCCGGCGCTCACCGCGCTCAACGCATCGATGCCTTCCGAAGAGATTCGGGTCATCTACCGCAGCGACGCGTCCGGGACCACCGACAACTTCCAGTCCTACCTGCAGGCCGCGTCCGGCGGGGCCTGGACCAAGGGCACGGGCAAGGCGTTCAACGGAGGCATAGGCACCGGCGCCGCGGGCAACAACGGCACCGCGGCACTGGTGAAATCGACCGAGGGCGCGATCAGTTACAACGAGCTGTCTTTCGCTCTGCAGCAAGGGCTTTACGCCGCCGAGATCAAAACCCCGGCGAGCCGCAGGTCGTTGCGACCGGTGCGGATCGGCACCGACACCGTCGGCAAGACCATCACCGGCGCCAAGATCATCGGCAGCGGCAACGACCTGGTGCTCGACATCTCGTCGTTCTACAACCCCGCCCAGCCCGACGTCTATCCGATCGTCCTGGCCACCTACGAGATCGTCTGCTCCAAGTACCCGGCGCTCGACGTCGCCAAGGCCGTCAAGGCGTTCCTGCAGGCGGCGATCGGACCCGGCCAGGTGGAGCTGGCGAAGAGCGGCTACATCCCGCTGTCGCCCAACTTCCAGGCCAGGGTCTCGAGCGCAGTCGACGCGATCAGTTCGGCGGATTCACCGAATCCCGAGTAGGTGTCAGGCCTTCTTCGGCGGCTTTTTCTCGCGGGATCGCCACCAGGCGACGATGAACAGCGACATCGCCGTAACCAGCCCTATCAACACCCACAGCACGACGGCTTGGTCGATCCAGGAACCCGGCGGTGGGGAGCCGGGCAGGAAGTTGCGCAGCGGGACGACGGCGAACAGCAGTGCCGCGAACCAGGTTCCCAACGGCGGCAGGAAGGTGGTCCGGCCCAACGCCATCGGGATGGCCACCCACAACGCCAGCACCGGAAGGGCGATGAGGACCAGGCAGATGCCGACGTCGAAGATCAGCGCACCCTTGGACCGTTGCAGAGTGATGATCAGGTCGTCCTGCACATCGGGGTTGGCGTCCTCGGGGTCGTGGACGCGGGTGACGGTGGCGTCCCAACCGTCCAACTTTCCGGTCGCCTCGACGCGGGCGGGTGCCTTCTCGCGGCTGGCGCCGGTACCGGTGAACACGTCGGCGGCGATCACCTCGGTCTTGTACGTATCGAACGGCCAGTTGGCGGGGTCGCCGTGCGCCACGATGGTCGTGCTGACCTGGGCCGGTGCTTTACCTACCGGGTATTGCAGGTCGCCGAGGTCGTTGTCGGGATAGAGGCGCACCGCGGCGTCGGTGGTCAGTACCCCGAAGTTCTTGTCCCACAAAGAATCCTTGGGGTAGACCGTCACGTTCACCGTCAGGCGGTTCGCGACGGTGTCCAGCTTCTCCAGGCGTACCTGAACGACGCTGTCTTCAGCCTCCACCTTGCTCAAATCCACCGAGGGAAGCGCTGGCGCCGACTTTGCCAGCAGATGCACGGCAATCAGTGAGAGGGCGTAGATGACGATGAGGGAGGCGACGATTCCAAAAGCGATGGCGATTTGCCGGCCCCGGTGGTTGGCGGGCGCCGGCGGCGCGGGAGGCGCCGGATTCCCGGCGGTCATTGAGGCATCACGGGGCAGATGCTAACAGGGACAACTGCATATTTCAGGGGATAGTGACGGCGAATTGCTGCATTAGCGTCGATTTAGCCGCTTCGAAACCCGGCGCTTTGCCGGGCCCCTCCAGATGGATGGCGACCAGGTACGCCTGAGTGTTGGTCCAGATGTGCGTGATGCGGTCGGCGAACTCGTTTGCTCCGGCCCCTCCGTTGGTACCGCTGAGTAGCTGGCTGCTGTAGCCGCAGAATTGGGCCGCCGTGACGGTGACCTTGGCCCCCGGGTTCGCCGTTCGCAAGTCGGTGGCGTAACGCAGGAACGCGCCCCCGGGATCCAGGTCGGTGCGGGCGATGGTCACCCGCACCGACATGCCGTCGGGACCGGTCGACGTCAACGCCACGTCACCCGTGCCCGGCGTCGCATTCCAGCCGTCGGGCAGCGGGACTGTGAGCACGGGCGCCGCCGGGTCGGCCACGGAGGCCTTGGTCATGGAGCCGCTGGCGGGCGGCGGAAAGCACACCAAGGCATTGGGCGGAATGTGGTCGGGCAGCGTGGTTTCGATGCCGGGTACCGGCTCGGCCGGGTCGGGAGCTCGCGTGGTGGCCGACGTCGACGAGGCGGTGCCACCGACGGCCGTTCCGCCCGTGGTCTTCTCACATCCCGCCGCAGCGAGCGCCAACAGGCACAGCGCCAAGGCTTCAGTCGCGCGAAAAGGCAAGCGCAATTTCGGCTTCCACGTCCATATAGGGCCGCCCGGACAGGTCGACGGTAACTCGGGAGATGGTGCCACCGGTGAACGAGAACGGCGCTTTGTAGCGGCTGCATACTCCGGAGCCGCCGTTGCGGCCGACGGTGATCCCGGCGCCCGCGATCCCGAACGTTCCCGGATGCGTCTGCACGTCCGCGAGCGTGCCGACCACTTCGTCGTCGATGAACAACGTGACGTCGCCGAGCGGCGTGTGGCTGTCCGGCACGGTTCCGGTCCGCGCATAATTCACGCCGAGCAGATGCCTGCCGAGCGGCACCGCGCCCGATGAGGAGACCGCCTGCTGGCGTTCACCCAGGAAGTTGTAGACGTAATGCAGGCGCCCGTCCTGGATGAACAGCACGTGCCCGCCGTGGGCACCGCCCTGCTTGAACAGCACCCCTTCCGCGCCGGTGGTGTCGACGCTCACCTCGGCCACCACCGCGAACGACCTGCCGCGGATTTCGGCGCCGGCGCCGATGCTCACGTCCGCGCAGTCGGGGTAGTAGACATAGCTGGATCGGTCACCGACGAGGTAGGGGCGGAACCGCGTCATCGTCTCCAGGATGTTCAGGTCCGAGAGCGGCAACCCGTTGTATTTGGCGGCTTCGGAGAACCACAGCGCCTTGAGTTCTTCTAGCTTGTCCGGCTGCTCGGCGGCCAGGTCGTGACACTGACTGCGGTCGGCCTCGATGTGGAACAGCTCCCAGCGGTCGGCGTCGAAGTGCGACCAGCCGGCCGGCGTGGCCGCGTGCACGGTGTTGGCGAACCACCCCTGATGCCATATCCCGCGAGTGCCGAGCATCGAGTAGAACTGGGTCTGCTTTCCGGTGTCGGCGTTCGAATCAGCAAGGGCCGCTTTAAAACTCACGCCATCCAGGGGCTTCTGCACGATGCCCCGGACAGTTTCGGGGGGCGTCATGCCCAGCAGGTCATAGACCGTGGGCGTGATGTCGCAGACGTTGACGTAGTTGTCTCGGATCTCCCCGTGTGCGGCAACACCATTGGGCCACGAGATGATCGCCGTGTCGGCGATGCCGCCCTCGTGCGACGCGTACCGCTTGTAAAGCTTGTACGGGGTGTTGAACGCCATCGCCCAGCCGATCGGGTAATGGTTGTAGGTCTCCGGGCCGCCGAGGTGGTCGAACAACTTCATGCTCTCTTCGACCGTGTCGATGTAGCCGTTGAAGAACTTGCCCTCGTTGACCGATCCGTTCGGGCCGCCCTCCCCGCTGGCGCCGTTGTCGGAGATCACCACGATGAGGGTGTTGTCCAGTTGACCGGATTCCTCCAAATAGTCCAGGATCCGGCCGATTTGGGCGTCGGTGTAGCTGAGGAAGCCGGCGAACACCTCGGCCATCCGGGAGAACAGCTTCTTCTCATCGGCGTTCAGCGAGTCCCAGGGGCGGACCGTGTCCTGCAGCGGCCAGGGCTCGCCCTGCGGCCCCTTGACGTCGGAGTACGGGTTGACCGGAGAGAGTTCGGTGTCGGGCGGCACGATGCCCATCGACTTCTGGTTTTCCAGCACGATCTCGCGGTAGGCCTCGTAGCCCATGTCGAAGCGGCCGGCGTAGCGGTCCGCCCATTCGGAGAAGACGTGGTGCGGCGCGTGCCCGGCGCCCGGGCACACGTAGCTGAACCACGGCTTGTCCGGCGCGATCACCTTGGCGTCGCGGATGAATTCGATGGTCTTGTCGGCGATGTCCTTCGACAGGTGATAGCCGTCTTCGGGTGTGCCCGGCGGGTTGACCGGATGGTTGTCGTACACCAGGTCGGGATACCACTGGTCGGTCTCGCCGCCCAGAAAGCCGTAGAACCGCTCGAAGCCGCGCGAGGTCGGCCAATGTCGTTTGGTGGACGCCAGATTGGACTCTTCGAGCGGCGTCAGGTGCCACTTGCCGATGCAGTACGTGTTGTAGCCGCGCTCGGTGAGCACTTCGGAGAGCAGCGCGGTATCGAACGGGATCCGGCCGTTGGCATTCGGGAACGCGTCGGTGAACTCCTCGATGGTGGCCATGCCGACCGTGGTGGCGTTGCGGCCGGTCAGCAGCGAGGCCCGGGTCGGCGAGCACAGCGCGGTGGTGTGGAATTGCGACAGTCGGACACCACGCTCGGCGATGCGGGTCATGGCGGGCATCTCGACCAGACCGCCGAAACAGTCCCAGGTCGCGATGCCGGTGTCGTCCCACACCAGGTACAGGATGTTCGGCGAGTTCTCCGGCGCGGTCGGCGCGGCGTAGGGGCCCCAGTCCGGCTCGGAGTCCCGGATATCCAGCTCGATCTTGCCTTGGAAGGCCGGCGAGTCAGTCGACATGCGCCGAGAGTAACGCGGCCGCGAAATTTCCGATCGCTTTTCGCCGACCGCCGCCCCCGCAAAGCAAAACGCCCGGGACCACCAGGACCCGGGCGTTTCGATGTCGCTTCGCGGCTACTTGGCCTTCTCGAGAATTTCGACGAGCCGCCACCGTTTGGTCGCCGACGTCGGACGCGTCTCCATCAGCGAGACGCGGTCGCCGATGCCTGCGGTGCTGTTCTCGTCGTGCGCCTTCACCTTCTTGGTGGTGCGGATGATCTTGCCGTACAGCGGGTGCCGCACGCGATCCTCCAGCTCGACCACGATGGTCTTCTGCATCTTGTCGCTCACCACGTAACCGATGCGGACCTTGCGCCGGCCACGGACCTTCGGGTTGGCCGGAGTGTGCTTGGGGCCCTTCTCTTTCGAGGGCGTGTCCGTTGCGGCCGCCTTCGGGGCCGCCTTCTTCGCTTCTGCCATCACGATTCCTTACCGTCGGGCCCGGAAGCCAGGCCCAGTTCTCGTTCGCGCAGCACGGTGTACACGCGCGCGATCTCCTGCCGCACCGCGCGCAGCCGGCGGTTGTTGGACAGCTGCCCCGTCGCCATCTGGAAACGCAGGTTGAACAGCTCCTCTTTGGATTCGCGCAGACGCTCGGTCAGCTCCTCGTCGGTGAGCTCACGCAGTTCGCCAGGCGAAATTCCCACTGCCATCAGAACTGATCCTCTCGGGTCACGATGCGTGCCTTGATCGGCAGCTTGTGGATTGCACGGGTGAGTGCCGCCCGGGCCACCTGCTCGTTGGGGTAGCTCAGCTCGAACAGCACGCGGCCGGGCTTGACGTTGACCACCCACCATTCCGGCGAACCCTTACCTGAACCCATCCGGGTTTCGGCGGGCTTCTTGGTCAGCGGGCGGTCCGGGAAGACGTTGATCCACACCTTGCCGCCACGCTTGATGTGGCGGTTGATCGCGATACGCGCGGACTCGATCTGCCGGTTGGTGACGTAGGCGTGCTCGAGGGCCTGGATGCCGTAGTCACCGAAGTTCACCGCCGTGCCGCCGCTGGCGATGCCGCGCTGGCGGGGGTGGTGCTGCTTGCGGTGTTTAACCCTGCGGGGAATCAACATGATTCAGCTCTCCGTGCTCTGCGGTTCTGCGGCGGGCGCGGGCTCGGCCGCTGCGGCCGCGGTGCTTTCTTCGGCGCCCGCGGCGGCCCGGCCGGCCTCGGTGCTGGTCGCCGTGGTGCCCGACGCACCGCTGCGGCGGGGACGCGTGCCCGACGGACGCTCGCGACGGGGACGGTCGGCGCCCGCCGGGGCGGCGACTGCGAGTTCGCGTTTCCCACCGACGATGTCGCCCTTGTAGATCCACACCTTCACACCGATCCGGCCGAAGGTGGTCTTGGCCTCGTACAGGCCGTAGTCGATGTCGGCGCGCAGCGTGTGCAGCGGCACCCGACCCTCGCGGTAGAACTCCGAACGGCTCATCTCCGCACCGCCCAGACGACCCGAGCACTGCACCCGAATGCCCTTGACGTTGGGCTGACGCATCGCCGACTGGATGGCCTTACGCATCGCGCGGCGGAACGCCACCCGGTTGCTCAGCTGCTCGGCGACGCCCTGCGCCACCAATTGCGCCTGGGACTCGGGGTTGCGGACCTCGAGGATGTTGAGCTGAACCTGCTTGCCGGTCAGCTTCTCCAGGTCCGCGCGGATGCGGTCGGCCTCGGTGCCGCGGCGGCCGATGACGATGCCGGGGCGCGCGGTGTGGATGTCGACGCGCACCCGGTCGCGGGTGCGCTCGATCTCCACGTCGGCGATGCCGGCGCGCTCCAGTCCGGTGGACAGCAGCTTGCGGATCGCGACGTCTTCCTTGACGTAGTCCGCGTACTGCTTGTCGGCGTACCAGCGGGACTTCCAGTCCGTGGTGATACCCAGCCGGAAGCCGTGCGGATTGATCTTCTGGCCCACTAGTCTGAGCCTCCCTTCGCCTCAGAAGTCTCAGACGTAGTTTTCTTCGCCGGAGCGGACTTCGCCGCGGCCTTCTTGGCGGGCGCCTTCTTGGCGGGCGCCTTGGTGGCGGCCTTCTTCGCGGGCGCCTTCGCGGCGGCCTTGCTGGCCTCGGCGCGGCGGGCCCTCGTCGACTTCGCCGAACGCTGGTCCTTTGCCGGCCGGCTCTCCACCACGACCGTGATGTGGCTGGTGCGCTTGCGGATCCGGAACGCGCGCCCCTGGGCGCGCGGGCGAATCCGCTTGGCGGTCGGACCCTCGTCGGCGTACACCGTGGCGACCACCAGGGTGGCCGGGTCCAGGCCGTTGTTGTTCTGCGCGTTCGCCGCGGCGCTAGCGATCACCTTCGCCACCGGCTCGCTGGCCGCCTGGGGCGCCCAGCGCAGAATGTCGAGCGCGTCGGCCACCGAGCGGCCACGCACCAGGTCGATCACCCGGCGGGCCTTCGTCGGTGAGACCCGCACGAACCGCGCCTTGGCGACCGCCGACGGGAATTCAGTTGTGGTCATCGCCGTTTGGCCTTCCGGTCGTCCTTGATGTGTCCCTTGAAGGTTCGCGTCGGCGCGAATTCACCAAGCTTGTGACCGACCATCGACTCGGTGACGAACACCGGGACGTGCTTGCGTCCGTCGTGGACGGCGAAGGTGTGACCGATGAAGTCCGGAATGATCGTCGAACGCCGAGACCAGGTCTTGATGACCTGCTTGGTGTTCTTCTCGTTCTGGACGTCCACCTTCTTGAGGAGGTGGTCGTCGACGAACGGGCCCTTCTTCAGGCTGCGTGGCATGGTTGGCTACTCCTCGAGTTCCTAGCGACCGTGCTTCTTGCCGGTGCGCCGGCGCCGGACGATGAGTTTGTTGCTGGCCTTGTTCGGGTGGCGGGTGCGGCCCTCCGGCTTGCCCCACGGGCTCACCGGGTGGCGACCACCGGAGGTCTTACCCTCACCACCACCGTGCGGGTGGTCCACCGGGTTCATGACCACACCACGGACCGAAGGGCGCTTGCCCTTCCACCGCATCCGGCCGGCCTTGCCCCAGTTGATGTTTGCCTGTTCGGCGTTGCCGACCTCGCCGACCGTGGCGCGGCAGCGCACGTCGACACGGCGGATTTCACCGCTGGGCATACGCAGCGACGCGTAGGTGCCCTCTTTACCGAGCAGCTGGATGCTCGAGCCGGCGGACCGCGCCAGCTTGGCGCCACCGCCGGGCCGCAGTTCCACGGCGTGGATCACGGTACCGGCGGGGATGTTGCGAAGCGGCAGGTTGTTGCCGGGCTTGATGTCGGCGTTCGCGCCCGACTCCACCACGTCGCCCTGCGAAAGGCCTTGCGGCGCGATGATGTAACGCTTCTCGCCATCCAGGAAGTGCAGCAGCGCGATGTTGGCGGTCCGGTTCGGGTCGTACTCGATGTGCGCGACCTTGGCGTTGACGCCGTCCTTGTCGTTGCGGCGGAAGTCGATCACCCGGTAGGCCCGCTTGTGGCCGCCACCCTTGTGGCGGGTGGTGATGCGGCCGTGTGCGTTACGGCCACCGTGGCCGTGCAGCGGGCGCACCAACGACTTCTCCGGCTCCGACCGGGTGACCTCGGCGAAGTCGGACACGCTGGAGCCGCGGCGGCCGGGGCTCGTCGGCTTGTACTTACGAATTGCCATGTCTAATCAGGTCTTTCTCTCGCGCGCGGCTAGGCCGGGGCCCCGAACAGGTCGATGGGCTTGCTACCGGGCGCCAGCGTGACGATGGCGCGCTTGGTGCCCTTGCGCTTGCCGTACCCGGTCCTGGTGCGCTTGCGCTTACCCTGCCGGTTCGCGGTGTTCACCGATGCGACCTTGACGGAGAAGATCTTCTCGATGGCGATCTTGATCTGCGTCTTGTTCGAATCGGGGTGCACCACAAAGGTGTACACGTTCTCATCCAGGAGGCCGTAGGACTTTTCCGAGATGACCGGGGCCAGGA
>NZ_LZJF01000135.1 GCF_001666835.1 Mycobacterium sp. E3251
GATTGTTCGAGCGCGCGTAGCGCTCCGGAGAACCCGGTCCCGGTGAGGACCGCGTTGTCGACCGCGCTCATCGTCAGATCCAGCGTCAGCGACAAGTTGAAGTAGTCGCCGCGGAACGCCTTGGGTACGGCGTCGACGTCGAACGGCCGGACGAGGATCAGCTTGAGCGCGCGAATCAGGTAGGGAGAGGCACGGCCGAATTCCCGCAACGGGCACTGCAGCGAGAGCAGATCCTGGTGGAGGTCGCCCCGCGCGGCCGACAGGTATTGGTCGGCAACTTTGCTGAGCCGTCCCGTAGCGTCGACCGCGTCGATCAGAAGGTTCTGTTTGTCGGCGAAATGCTTGAGCAGTGGCGGGAATTCGGTGAGGACGCGGTCCAAGACGTCAGAGCGGGGACCCACGTATGCCAGCAGCCGGTTGGTGGAATCGATGGCTCGGGTGATGTCAGCGCGTTGCTCGTTGAGTCGGGCGGTGAAGGTGGCCAGCTTGCCGAGGAAGGCACGGATGTGCTCGGCCCGACCGTTGACGATGTTGTAGACCTCGTTCTGCAGCACTTCCAGGTTCGGGATGCCGCCGCCGCGAAGCACGATGGCAAGACTTGCGAGCGTCTGCTCCGTCGTGGGATACGTCGACGCATTCTTCAGCGGGATCGTGTCGCCATCCCGCAGCAACTCCCGGGACGGGTTGGGAGGCGCGGCCAGCTCCACATGCTGCGAACCCAGCAGGCTGGTTTGCCCGATCTTGGCGGTCGCGTTCCTGGGTAACTTGACGTTCTTGCCCAGACGCAGCGTCAGGGTCGCGACCCAGTTCTTCAGTTGGATCGCCCGCACCGTGCCGACAAAGACATCGGCCACCCGCACCCGGCTGTTGTCGTTGAGGGCAAGCGTGTCGGGCATCTGCACATAGACGGTGTAGGAGCCGGGCCCGGAGCCCGGGCCACCCGGCATCGGCACATTCGCGATCCCATGCCATTTCGCGCACGACGTCAGCAACACTGCAGCAACCAGCACTGCGATGCCCTGCCGCGTCCGGTATCGGGCCCGAATAGCCATGGCGCGCAATGTGTTCATGATCCTGCTCCCGCCGCGGCGGCCACCGGCGCGGGCGTCGGCGCGACCGGACCAGGGATCACACCCGGTCCGGGCGCCGGTGGCGGGATCGGCACCTGGGGGGCCTGCAGGCCGATGGGTGGCAACACCGGATACTCGTCGTAGGCGTTCGGCGGCCCGGGCGGGGTCTGCAGCCCCGGGGGCGGGGGCCCGGTGTCGGGGCCGCCCATCAGTTCGGCCAGGGATTCGGGGGTCAACAGGCCGCCGGTGATGGGCCCCACCTGGGTGCCTTGCATGCCCGGTGCGACCACCCAGCCGGGCTGGGTGTTTCGGTGCGAGAACGGGGTGTCGGGCACCCAGATGCCGGGCACGGTGGTGTCCTTGTATCCGGTCGGCGGGTGCAGCCGCGGCTCGGAGTAAGCGATCTCCTTGGGTAGCGCCTCGGCGGTGCTGAACAGGTTCAACCCGAAGGGCAGGTAGTTGAACTTGATCGCATCGAGGACGGGGGCCAGGTATTGCGCACACAGCTCCGCGGACTCTTGATAGCCCAGTCGGCTACCGGCCTGAATCATGCTGCAGAAGAACTGCATTGGGTTGGCGAAGTTAGGGATCGCCGGAATGGACATCACGGCCCCGTGCGACGGGTGGTAAATCTGGCTGAGGTTGGTCTCCAGCGTCGGCAGGACGTGCAGTGCGGTCTCCAAACCGTTCAGTGGATCGGGCTGGACCAGCGTGGTGGTCAGGGTGGCGAGGTTGTCGAGGTCATGGACGAGGACCTCGCGGTTCTTGGTCAAGAACGGGCGCAGGGTGGAGAGCAGGCTGTCGAACTGCTGGAGCGCATTGGCGAGATTGTGGTCGGATCCGGTCAACTCGTCGGTGAACTGGGCCAGGTTCTTGTTGAGCGCGACGAATTGCTGGTCGTCCTTGTGCAGGGCGTTGACGAACTGGGCCAGGCTCTTCACCACCGCGAAGAAGTCACCACGGCCCTCGTTCAGCGCGGTCAACGACCGCGACAGGCTGTTCAGCGTGGTGTTGATTT
>NZ_LZJF01000136.1 GCF_001666835.1 Mycobacterium sp. E3251
TCCGCGACGTTGGCGGCGGCCTGCTCGAAATTCAGGCCGGTGCACAATAGGTCAGCGTCGGCGGCGAGGGACGTCAGCGCCGCGCTGACCTCGCCCCAATGCCGGATGAGGGGCTCCCAGACCTTGCGCATCAACCTGATCGGGCTGCGGATCGTCCAGATGTTCCGGAAGAACTCAGCCCACATGTTGCGGAGGAACTCCTCGTCCAGGAAGTCGTGCAGTTCCGGGCCGTACGGGACCGCCGCGAGCCCGGTGGACTCGGCGAAACCCATCAATTCCGGTGGGACGGCCACGGCCACGTCGTGCCCTCGGCGCAGCAGCTCGCGGCCGACCGCTGCCAATGGCTCGATGTCGCCGCGCGTTCCGTAGCCGGCGAGGGCGAATTTCGTCACGGGTCCTAGCCTTGCAGTTGCCGTGCGCCGGCGACGTCAGGGGTGCCGTTCGTCACCCAACCCGTCCCGCGCGCGCGAAGTTTTCCAGAAGGTCGGCGCTCTTGGTGATGCGGTC
>NZ_LZJF01000137.1 GCF_001666835.1 Mycobacterium sp. E3251
ACCAGCGACACGGCGAGCAGGATGGTCGGCAGGTGCCGCCACCGGCTGGGGTGCGCCGGTGCGACCCGCTCGAGCACCTCCATGTTGGCGAACCGCAGCACCCGCCGGCGGCGGGCGAACTGCAGCACGACGTAGAGGCCCAGGACC
This sequence comes from Mycobacterium sp. E3251, assembly GCF_001666835.1. Taxonomy (GTDB): domain Bacteria; phylum Actinomycetota; class Actinomycetes; order Mycobacteriales; family Mycobacteriaceae; genus Mycobacterium. The sequence continues at coordinate 148 of NZ_LZJF01000137.1, forward strand.
AGCAGAACGAGCAGCAGGAACAGAAAGAACCACGCGTTCTGAAAGCCGGTGACCGAGACGGGGCCCAGCAGGGGCAACTTCATGTGCAGCCACACTATGCGCCAACTGTGGACCGCGCACGGCCCGCCGGGTCAGCCGGCGACGAGGTCGCGGCGCTGCGTGAACTTGATGTCGAGGCTGCGGAGGTGGGTCTGCAGCCCGGCGTCCTGGATCGGGATCAGGTGGGCGGGCTGGTCGGTCTCGTTGTAGTGGGCGTGCCACATGCCCGGCGGCGTGGTGAAGGCGCAGCCGGCCCGCCAGTCCACCCGGGTCGGGTCGACGATGTCGCCGTGCTCGTCGAGGCGGGTGCCCAGCAGCGTGTAGCAGCCGCTGGCCGGCGCGTCGAGGATGAGGTCGAGGGCGACCGACTGGTGCCGGTGCGGGCGCTGCACCTGGTTCGGGGGCAGCACGCCGAACATGGCCCACAGGACGTGGGTGATGGTCAGCGTCTGTTCCTGGTTGGCGTTGGCCAACAGCACGCTGACCCGGCTCTTCTCGTTGGCGCCCGGGCGCGACGCGATCTCCTCCAGCTTGGCCACCGCATCCGAACGGCGGAACTTGGTCGCGCGGAACCGCGGCTGGGTGGCTTCGGCGCCGAGGTATCGCATCAGCGGCTCGTCGTGCACCCAGTACATGGCCGTGTCGGCGGCGGCGTAGAAGACCGAGTGGGTGCCCGCGGGAAGGGTGAGGAAGTCGCCCTTCTCCCACTGGACGAGGTGGCCGTTGACCGCAGCGAAGCCCCGCCCGTAGAGCACGTAGTACAGCTGCGAGGTGGCGTTGGGGCTGGTGTCGACCTGCTCGCCCGGCCGGATGCGCACGAAGTTCGCCAGCAGCGCTGGGCTGGTCGCCGCGCCGGTCTCGATCTGCAGCTCCTTGGACAGATCCAGCGGGATCACGCCGGTCGGCCGATCGGTGTAGACATCCGCATCGAACCGGGTAACCGGAACCTGCGGGACGTGCCCCGAGCCGATGGGGTTGGCGGCCTTGGAGTACTCGAAGTACTCGGCGTCGGAGGCCCAATCTTGAAAACGACCTTCGAAGCCGTACTCGGCCACGTTGATCATCGGCGCGGGGATCGTCGGATCCAGGTTCGGGGTCAGGGCTGTGTCGGTGACGGACACTTCGTCTCCTTCGACTGCTCGCGGGCTACTGGGGTGCGTCCCATGTCTTTCTCGTATCTATCTTGTATCTCAGTTGTCGCCCTGTCAAGGTTCCCCGTGGTGTACCGTCACCACACTGCTGGGATACGACTTAGCTACCGGAAGGCTGCCGTGGCATCGAGTGACCCGCGGCCGGGCACGGCCAAGGACCGCGCGCTGGATTACGTCAAGACGCGGGTCCTCACCGGCGCGTTCCCGGGCGGGGAACTGATCAGCGAGGGTGACGTGGCCACGGCGCTGGGGATGTCGCGCACCCCGGTGCGCGAGGCCTTCCTGCGGCTGGAGGCCGAGGGGCTGCTCCGCCTGTACCCCCAGCGCGGCGCCCTGGTGGTCCCCGTTTCGCCCGACGAGGTCCGCTCGGTGATGGAGGCGCGGCTGCTGCTGGAGCAGTTCGCCGCCACCAAGGTGGTGGGCGGCGGACCGGCCGCGTGCGCCGCGGTCTTCGAGCGTCTCTCGGGCGAGCTGCACCGGCAGCGCGCCGCGGTCGACCGCGCCGACTGGGCCGAGTTTCTCGACGCCGACCGCGCCTTTCACGCCGTCACGCTGGCCGAGTCGGGCAACGCCATCCTGTCGGGTTTCTATGGGTCTCTGCGGGATCGGCAGATGAGGATGATCGGCGAATCGGCGCTTCGCGACCCGGACCGGGTGACGACGATCCTCGACGAGCACCGTGATATCGCCGAGGCGCTGCGCGACGGCGACGCCCAGCGGGCGCTGCACGCGGTGCAAAAGCACCTGGTCGGCACGGTGCGCGCCATCGGGCTCGCGGCCGACCTGAACTGACTTCCACCCGAATTGTGTTAGAAGTCGGTCTTTTCGGGGAAATCCTTGTCGCAGATGGCGCCCAACCCGGGCGCCGTTAGGACAGGAGCTGAAATGGTCGGATCCATCATCCTCGCCATCATCGTGGGCGCGATCATCGGTGTCGTCGCCCGCCTGGTGATGCCGGGCAAGCAGAACGTCGGCATGATCATGACCGTCGTGATCGGCGCTGTAGGCGGTTTGATCGGCTCGGCGGTCGCCAGCCAGTTCGGATACCACAACGCCAACGGTGGCATCGCGTGGATTCCGTTCTTCATCGGAGTCGGCGCCGCCATCGTCCTCATCGCGCTCTACGAGGCACTGACGGGTCGTCGCACCGGAACGCGCCTCACCCGCTGAGCCGAAAGCTGCGCCGCTCGCCCGCTTTTCGGGCGAGCGGCGTCAGCCTGCGATCAGCACGGCATAACGCGGTTTGATCACGTCGTCGATGATCGCCAGCCGCTCGTCGAACGGGAGAAACGCCGACTTCATCGCATTGATGGTGAACCGCTCGAGGTCGCTCCAGCCGTAACCGAAAGCCTCGACCAGTCGGCACATTTCGAGGCTCATCGTGGTATCGCTCATCAGCCGGTTGTCGGTGTTCACGGTCACCCGGAACCGGGTGCGGGCCAGCAGGTCGAACGGGTGGTCCGCGATACTTTTCACCGCGCCGGTCTGCACGTTGGAGCTCGGGCATAGCTCCAACGGAATTCGCTTGTCCCGCAAAATGGATGCCAGCCTGCCGAGCCGGACCCGGCCGTCGCCGAGGACGTCGATATCGTCGACGATCCGCACCCCGTGGCCCAGGCGGTCGGCGCCGCAGAACGCGATCGCCTCGTGGATGGACGGCAGCCCGAACGCCTCCCCCGCGTGAATGGTGAAGCGCGCGTTGTGGTCTCGCATGTACTCGAAGGCATCCAGGTGCCGCGTGGGCGGGTTGCCGGCCTCGGCGCCGGCGATGTCGAATCCGACAACTCCCCTGTCCCGGAACCGGATTGCCAGCGCGGCGATCTCCCGGGACACCGCGGCGTGCCGCATGGCCGTGACCAGCAGCCGCACCACGATCGGCCGGCCCGCGGCGGCGCAGGCCTTTTCGCCGTCGGCGAAGCCGGCCAGCACGGCGTCGACGATCTCGTCGAAGGACAGCCCACGGTCGATGTGCAGCTCGGGCGCGAATCGGATCTCGGCGTAGACGACCGAGTCGGCGGCCAGGTCCTCCACGCATTCGTAGGCGACGCGATGCAGAGCGTCGGCGGTCTGCATCACCGCAACGGTGTGCGAGAAGGGCTCCAGGTAGCGCTCCAGCGAGCCGCTGTGCGAGCGGGTGCGAAACCAGGTCGCCAGCTCGTCGACGTCGGTGGTGGGCAGCCCGTCGTAGCCGGTCTGGCCGGCGATCTCGACCACGGTCGACGGGCGCAGCCCGCCGTCGAGGTGATCGTGCAGCAGCGCCTTGGGCGCCTTCTTGATCTGCTCGAGGCCCAGGGGTGTGGTCACTTGACGATCCGATCGATGATCAGCGGGCGCGAGACCGGTGGCGTGTCGCCGACGCTGTAGCCGCCGTCCAGTTCGGCCAGCGCCGCGGCGAAGCGCTCCGGCGCGTCGGTGTAGAGGGTGAACAGCGGCGCACCGGCCGCGACCGGTTCGCCGGGGCGGCGGTGGATCCGGATGCCGGCGCCGGCCTGCACCCGTTCGCCCGGACGGGACCTGCCCGCACCGAGCCGCCAAGCCGCCAGCCCCACTGCCATCGCGTCGATATCGCCCATTGTGCCGCCCCGGGGGGCGGTCACGGTGTCGGAATGCGCACCGATCGGCAACGGAACCGACAAATCGCCGCCCTGGGCGGCGATGAGCCGGCGGAACCGGTCCATCGCTGTGCCGTCGCGCAGCGTCTCGGCGGGGTCGCGACCGTCGACCCCCGCCAGCTCGAGCATCTCGGCGGCCAGCCGCAACGTCAGCTCGACCACGTCGGGCGGGCCGCCGCCGGCCAGCACGTCCAACGACTCTTCGACCTCGAGGGCGTTGCCCACGGTCGCGCCCAGCGGGCGGTTCATGTCGGTCAACAGCGCGCGGGTGGGCACCCCGTGCGCCGCACCCAGCTCGACCATGGTGTGGGCCAGTTCGCGGCACCGGTCCGCGGAGCGCAGCAGCGCCCCGGCCCCGACCTTCACGTCGAGCACCAGCGCGCCGGTCCCCTCGGCCAGCTTCTTGCTCATCACCGAGCTGGCGATCAGCGGCAGCGACTCGACGGTGGCGGTGACGTCGCGCAGGGCGTACAGCTTGGCGTCGGCCGGCGCCAGCTCTCCGGCCGCGAAGATGGCCGCGCCGACATCGCGGAGTTGGTCGCGCACGCGCCGGTTGGACAGGGCGGCGGTGAACCCGGCGATGGACTCGAGCTTGTCCAGGGTGCCGCCGGTGTGCCCGAGCCCCCGCCCCGAAGCCTGTGGCACCGCGGCGCCGCAGGCGGCCACGACGGCCACCAGGGGCAGCGTGATCTTGTCCCCGACGCCCCCCGTGGAGTGCTTGTCCACGGTCGGCACCCCCAGGTCGCGGAAGTCGAGCCGCTCGCCGGACGCCAGCATCGCCGCGGTCCAGCTGGCGGTCTCGCCGCGGTCCATGCCGCGCAGGAAGATCGCCATCAGCAGCGCCGACATCTGCTCCTCGGCGACCCGGCCGCGGGTGTAGGCGTCGATGACCCATTCGATGGCGGCGTCGGACAGCCGGCCGCCGTCGCGCTTGGTTCTGATCACCGTGGGCGCGTCGAATGTGTAGTCGGTCAACGGGGTTCCCGCGGCAGGTCGGCGCTGAAGGCGTCGGGCAGGAGCTCGCCGAGCCGGCGCGGCCCGGCCGGATGATCGACCAGCAGGTCGGGGCCGCCGTGCTCCAGCAGCAGCTGGCGGCACCTCCCGCACGGCATCAGCGGCGCCCCCAGCCCGTCGACGCAGGCCAGCGCGATCAGCCGGCCGCCTCCCGTCGCGTGTAGGGCGCACACCACACCGCATTCGGCACAGAGACCAAGGCCATATGAGATGTTTTCCACATTGCAGCCGGTGACCACGCGCCCGTCGTCGACCAGCGCGGCCGCGCCCACCGGGAACCGCGAGTACGGCGCGTAGGCCCCCGCCGCAGCGCTGATTGCCTTGTCGCGCAACATGTTCCAATCGACATCAGGCATATCGCAACCCCGCTCGGCTTTTGCCACGTCAGACGGCCAGCCTAACCCTGACACGTCACTTCGCTTGGCGGACTGTGCGGCGCAGGCGGTCCGCCGGCCGGGTTAGGCTGAACTGCCCCGATGTCAGAAGGCGGTGAGGACTGGGTGACCACACAGGCGACAACCGCGGATCCGGCAAAAGAATCTGCACCCTCGCGCAAGCGGCGTCCACCCCGAACCCTGTATCGGGGCGACCCGGGCATGTGGTCGTGGGTGTTGCATCGCATCAGCGGCGCGACCATCTTCTTCTTCCTGTTCGTCCACGTGCTGGACGCCGCGATGCTGCGGGTCAGCCCGCAGACCTACAACGCGGTGATCCACGACTATCAGACCCCGGTCGTCGGCCTGATGGAGTACGGGCTGGTGGCCGCGGTGGCATTCCACGGGCTGAACGGCATCCGCGTCATCCTCATCGACTTCTGGTCCGAGGGCACCCGCTACCAGAAGCTGATGTTCTGGATCGTCGGCGTCGTCTTCCTGCTGCTCATGGTTCCGGCCGGGGTTGTCACCGGCATCCATATCTGGGAGCACCTCCGATGAGCTCCCCGGACCTGCAACTGGGCCGGGGCCAGGTCGCGCCGGTGCACCAGCGCAGCCACGACCGGCCGGCCAGCCTCGACAACCCGCGCTCGCCGCGGCGCCGGGCCGGCATCCCCAACTTCGAGAAGTTCGCGTGGCTGTTCATGCGGTTCTCCGGGGTCGCGCTGATCATCCTGGCCGTCGGGCACCTGTTCATCATGCTGATGTGGGACAACGGCGTTTACCGCATCGACTTCAACTACGTGGCGCAGCGCTGGGCCTCGCCGTTCTGGCAATTCTGGGATCTGGCGCTGTTGTGGCTGGCGCAGCTGCACGGCGGCAACGGCCTGCGCACCATCATCGACGACTACAGCCGCAAGGACAGCACCCGCTTCTGGCTCAACAGCCTGCTGCTGCTGTCGATGGGTTTCACGTTGGTGCTCGGCACCTACGTGCTGGTGACATTCGACCCGAACATCGGAGGCTGACCGGTGATCCAGCAACACCGCTACGACGTGGTGATCGTCGGCGCCGGCGGCGCCGGCATGCGCGCGGCGGTGGAAGCCGGCCCACGCGTGCGGACCGCGGTGCTGACCAAGCTCTACCCCACCCGCAGCCACACCGGCGCCGCCCAGGGCGGGATGTGCGCGGCGCTGGCCAACGTCGAGGACGACAACTGGGAATGGCACACCTTCGACACCGTCAAGGGCGGCGACTACCTCGCCGACCAGGACGCGGTGGAGATCATGTGCAAGGAAGCCATCGACGCGGTGCTCGACCTCGAGAAGATGGGCATGCCGTTCAACCGCACCCCCGAGGGCCGCATCGACCAGCGCCGGTTCGGCGGGCACACCCGCGAACACGGTAAGGCCCCGGTGCGCCGGGCGTGTTATGCCGCCGATCGCACCGGCCACATGATCTTGCAGACCCTCTATCAGAACTGCGTCAAGCACGACGTGCAGTTCTTCAACGAGTTCTACGCGCTGGACCTGGTTTTGACGCAGACGCCGAGCGGCCCGGTGGCCACCGGCGTGGTGGCCTACGAGTTGGCCACCGGCGAGATCCACGTCTTTCACGCCAAGGCCGTGGTGCTGGCGACCGGCGGGTCGGGCCGGATGTACAAGACCACCTCCAACGCGCACACGCTCACCGGTGACGGCATCGGGATCGTGTTCCGCAAGGGACTTCCGTTGGAGGACATGGAGTTTCACCAGTTCCACCCGACGGGCCTGGCCGGGCTGGGCATCCTGATCTCCGAGGCCGTGCGCGGCGAGGGCGGCCGCCTGCTCAACGGGGAGGGCGAGCGGTTCATGGAGCGCTACGCGCCGACGATCGTCGACCTGGCGCCGCGCGACATCGTCGCCCGCTCGATGGTTTTGGAGGTGCTCGAAGGCCGCGGTGCCGGCCCGCACAAGGACTACGTCTACATCGACGTCCGTCACCTCGGCGAGGACGTGCTCGAGGCCAAGCTGCCCGACATCACCGAATTCGCCCGCACCTATCTGGGCGTGGACCCGGTGCACGAACTGGTCCCGGTCTACCCGACGTGTCACTACGTGATGGGCGGCATCCCCACCACCGTCACCGGACAGGTGTTGCGGGACAACACTTCTACCGTGCCCGGCCTGTATGCGGCCGGCGAATGCGCGTGCGTGTCGGTGCACGGGGCCAACCGGCTGGGCACCAACTCGCTGCTGGACATCAACGTCTTCGGCCGTCGCGCCGGGATCGCCGCCGCGGACTACGCCGACGGGCACGACTTCGTCGACATGCCGCCCAACCCCGAGGCGATGGTGGTCGGCTGGGTCGGCGACATCCTCAACGAGCACGGCAACGAGCGCGTGGCCGACATCCGCGGCGCGCTGCAGCAGTCGATGGACAACAACGCCGCGGTGTTCCGCACCGAGGAGACGCTGAAGCAGGCGCTCACCGACATCCATGCGCTCAAGGAGCGTTATTCCCGAATCACCGTGCACGACAAGGGAAAGCGCTTCAACAGCGACCTGCTGGAGGCCATCGAGCTGGGCTTCCTGCTGGAGCTGGCCGAGGTCACCGTGGTCGGCGCGCTGAACCGCAAGGAGTCCCGGGGAGGGCATGCCAGGGAGGACTACCCGAACCGCGACGACGTCAACTACATGCGCCACACCATGGCCTACAAGCAGGGCACTGATCTGCTGAGCGACATCGCGCTGGACTTCAAGCCCGTCGTGCAGACCCGCTACGAACCGAAGGAACGGAAGTACTGATGACTGCAGGCGAGTCCGTCGAGCCCCGCGTGGAGCCGCCACTTCCGCCCATCCCCGAGGGCGCCGTGCTGGTGACTTTGAAGATCGCACGGTTCAACCCCGACAATCCCGACGCGTTCGCGGAAACCGGTGGCTGGCAGAGCTTTCGGGTGCCGTGCCTGCCCAGTGACCGGCTGCTCAACCTGCTGATCTACATCAAGAGCTACCTGGACGGCACGCTGACCTTCCGGCGGTCCTGCGCCCACGGGGTGTGCGGCTCGGACGCGATGCGCATCAACGGTGTGAACCGGCTGGCCTGCAAGGTGCTGATGCGCGACCTGCTGCCCGAGAAGAAGGGCAAGCAACTGACCATCACGGTGGAACCCATCCGTGGCCTGCCGGTGGAGAAGGACCTGGTGGTCAACATGGAGCCCTTCTTCGACGCCTACCGCGCGGTCAAGCCCTACCTGGTCACCAGTGGGAATCCGCCGACGCGGGAACGCATTCAGAGCCCCACCGACCGTGCCCGCTACGACGACACCACCAAGTGCATTCTGTGCGCGGCCTGCACCACCAGCTGTCCGGTGTTCTGGCACGAGGGCAGTTACTACGGCCCGGCGGCGATCGTCAACGCGCACCGCTTCATCTTCGACAGCCGCGACGAGGCGGCCGCCGAGCGCCTCGACATCCTCAACGAGGTGGACGGCGTGTGGCGGTGCCGCACCACGTTCAACTGCACCGAGTGCTGCCCGCGCGGCATCCAGATCACCAAGGCGATCCAAGAGGTCAAGCGCGCGCTGATGTTCACGCGCTAGGCCTCCGCGGAAACATCCACCACAGAAGCACCGCGTCGATACCATTACCCGCTTCCCGAATTTGATATCGCGGGTGATATCGAGTTCCAAAGTCGCCCAATGGTCAGAAAGCCCGTCACACTTTCGCGACCTGTCTCGTCTGAGGGGTATGACACAGAAAACTCGCATCGAGCCCCTGTCCCCCCAGCGTGCCGGGCTGCTGACCCGCGTGATGTACCGGATCGCCAAGCGGCGCTACGGTCAGGTCCCCGAGCCCTTCACCGTGACGGCCCACCATCGCAAGCTGATGATCGCCGGCGCCGTGCACGAGACGATGCTCGACCGCGCGTCCAAGGCGTTGCCGGTCAGCGTGCGTGAGCTGGCGGTGTTGTGGACCGCGCGCAGCGTGGGCTGTTCTTGGTGCGTCGACTTCGGGTCGATGCTGCAGCGCCTGGACGGCCTCGACATCGAGCGGCTCAAGGAGATCGACGATTACGCCACCTCGTCGGCATTCACCGACAACGAGCGCGCCGCGATCCGCTACGCCGACGCGATGACGACCGACCCGCACACCGTCACCGACGAGCAGGTCGCCGACCTGAGGGCCCGGTTCGGCGATGCCGGTGTGATCGAGCTGACCTATCAGATCGGCGTGGAGAACATGCGGGCCCGGATGAACACCGCGCTGGGCATCACCGAGCAGGGCTTCAACTCCGGGGACGCCTGCCGCGTGCCGTGGGCTAGCGAGGTCGCAGCGGAGAGCCGGTGAACTTGTCCGGGTTGGCGATATCCCAAAGCGCGCAGACCTTTCCGTCGCGCACCGTGAACACCGTGATCCGCGGCAGCATCTCCCGGTAGCCGTCGGACGCGGGGCAGCCTGCGGTGTAGACGCCCAGTTCGCCGTTGACCAGCCCCAGCTGATACGAGGTGAACATCGCCGGTCCGTAGCGCTGCGCCAGGCCCAGCATGAACCGCACCACCTTGTCCGGGCCGTGGATGGTCTGAACGGCCGTGGGCGCCTTGCCATTCGAATCGCCGGTGAAGGTGACGTCGGGATGCAGCAACGAGACCACGGTGTCCAGGTCGCCCGCGGCCATCGCGGCCAGCAGCCGGCCGACCACCTCGTCGTGCGACGGGTCGGGCTTGGGCGGCGGCTCCGCCGTGACGGCCTTGCGGGCCCGCGAGGCCAGCTGCCGGGCGCCGGCCTCGCTGGTGCCCAGCACGTCGGCCACTTCGGCGAAGGGCACCGCGAAGCCGTCGTGCAGCACGAAGGCGACCCGCTGATCGGGCGACAGGCGTTCGAGCACCACCATCGCCGCGTACCGGGCGTCCTCGCGGGCCACCACGGCGGCCAGCGGATCCGTGGGGTCGAGCCCGGTCACCACCGGCTCCGGCAGCCAGTTGCCGGTGTAGGTCTCGCGCCGGTGCGCGGCCGAGCGCAGCTTGTCCAGGCCCAGCCGGCTCACCACCGTGGTCAGCCATGCCCGCGGATCGGCGATCGTGGCTTTCTGCCCGTCGAAGCGCAGCCAGGCTTCCTGAACGATGTCCTCGGCGTCGGCCATGGTGCCGGTGAGCCGGTAGGCGACCGCCATGAGATGCGGCCGCAGGGACTCGAATTCGCTGACCTGCTGCGCTGCGGTCATAACGCGAGCCTAGCGTGGTGACGGCGAGCGCCGGAACGGCGCGAGAAAGGAACCGCGCCATCGAGCCGAGCGCTACGCTCACGGTCAAGATGACAGAACACCTGTGGTTGCACTTCGCCCGGCACGGCTCCGGCATCACGCCGCCGGTCATCGTGCGCGGCGACGGCGTGCGGATCTTCGATGACCGCGGCAGGAGCTACCTCGACGCGCTGTCCGGGCTGTTCACCGTGCAGGTCGGCCACGGCCGCACCGAGCTCGCGGAGGTCGCGGCGCGCCAGGCGAGCACGCTCGCTTACTTCCCGCTGTGGGGTTACGCCCACCCGGCCGCGGTCGAACTCGCCGAGCGGCTGGCGGGCTACGCCCCGGGCGACCTGAACCGGGTGTTCTTCACCACCGGTGGCACCGAGGCCGTCGAGACCGCGTGGAAGCTGGCCAAGCAGTACTTCAAGCTGACCGGCAAACCCGGTAAGCACAAGGTGATTTCGCGGTCGATCGCCTATCACGGCACCACCCAGGGCGCCCTCGCGATCACCGGCCTGCCGTCGTACAAGGCGCCGTTCGAACCGGTGACGCCCGGCGGATTCCGGGTGCCCAACACGAACTTCTACCGGGCGCCCGAACCGTTCGCCGACGACCCCAAGGCGTTTGGCCTATGGGCCGCCGACCGGATCGCGGAGGCGATCGAGTTCGAGGGCCCGGCGACCGTCGCCGCGGTGTTCCTGGAACCGGTGCAGAACGCGGGCGGCGCCATCCCCCCTCCTCCGGGCTATTTCGAACGGGTGCGGCAGATCTGCGACGAGTACGACGTGCTGCTGGTCTCGGACGAGGTGATCTGCGCGTTCGGCCGCATCGGGTCGATGTTCGCCTGTGACGACTTCGGCTACGTGCCCGACCTGATCACCTGCGCCAAGGGGCTGACATCGGGCTACTCGCCGCTGGGCGCGATGATCGCCAGCGAGAGGCTGTTCGAGCCGTTCAACGACGGCACGACGGTCTTCCCGCACGGCTATACCTTTGGCGGACACCCGGTTTCGACGGCCGTGGGGCTGGCCAACCTGGACATCTTCGAGCGCGAGGGACTCAACGACCGCGTCAAGCAGCACGCGTCCGCCTTCCGCGCCACCCTGGAGCGGCTGTACGACCTGCCCATCGTCGGCGACGTGCGCGGCGAGGGCTACTTCTACGGCATCGAACTGGTCAAGGACAAGGCGACCAAGGAAACGTTCAACGCGGAAGAGTGTGAGCGGCTGCTGCACGGATACGTGTCGCCGGCGCTCTTCGAAGCGGGCCTGTATTGCCGCGCCGACGACCGCGGCGATCCCGTCGTCCAGGTGGCGCCGCCGCTGATCAGCGGTCAGGCCGAGTTCGACACCATCGAATCGGTATTGCGCGGCGTGCTCGCGGAGGCGTCCAACAAGCTTTAGCCCCGCTTCACCGCGGCGGCCGCGATCAGAACCTCCCGGGAGTGCGCCGCCGTCGGGTTGCTCACCATGCGCGTCACCGCGTTGCAGAGCCAGGTGAGCGCCTCCCGCAGGCCGGCGTCGGTCGTGGCGTCACGATGCTGCCGCAGTTCGCTCAGCACGCCTTCCAGCCCGGAGCGGCGGACCTGCGTTGCCTTCTCGACTTCCTTGATCAGCCGCGGCAGCGACCGCGGAGCGTCGCTGTTTCGCCGCAACCGGGACCAGAAACGATCGTTGTGAATGGCGCGCCCTCGGGTTCGGCGGGAGATTCGTTGCCGTCACGCTGACGGCATGCCCAGCGTAGTGGCTCGGCGGCGTTCCCGCGCGGTCCGGCGCTCTCGCAACTTCCGTATCACCAGTCACAGCGCGGCTCCCTCGAATCGGGCCCGCGATCGCCTAGTCTGCACAAGCAATGAACTTCCTACGTCCCGCATCGTGCCTGGCAGCGGCCGTTTTCGTGATCGCCGCTCCGGTGACGCTGGCCGCGCCCGCGGCGTTGCCCACCGCCGGCGCCGAGCCCGGCGCCGGACCCAACGCCGCCCCCGCGAACTGCCCCTTCAAGGTGAACACCCCGCCCGCGGTGGATTCGTCGGAGGTTCCCCAGGCCGGCGACCCGCCGATCCCGCTGGCGGTGCCCCCCAAGCCGGTCGGCGGCGAGGCGCTGGCCGGCTGCGGCATCGTCGCCGCGCCCGATACGCCGGCGCTGCCCACCGACGTCTCCGCCGACGCGTGGCTGGTGGCGGACCTGGACAGCGGCGCGGTGATCGCCGCCAAAGACCCGCACGGCCGGCACCGGCCCGCCAGCATCATCAAGGTGCTGGTCGCGATGGCCGCCATCAATGCGCTCAACCTGAACAAGTCGGTACCCGGCACCGCCGACGACGCGGCGGCCGAGGGCACCAAGGTCGGCGTCGAAGAGGGCGGGGTGTTCACCGTCAACCAGCTCCTGCACGGCCTGCTGATGCACTCCGGCAACGACGCCGCGCACGCGCTGGCCATGCAGCTCGGCGGAATGCAGCAGGCGGTGGAGAAGATCAATGTGCTGGCCGCCAAGCTCGGCGGCAAGGACACCCGGGTGGCGACGCCGTCCGGGCTGGACGGGCCCGGCATGAGCACCTCGGCCTACGACATCGGCCTGTTCTACCGGTACGCCTGGCAGAACCCGACTTTCGCCGACATCGTCGCGACGCGGACGTTCGACTTCCCCGGCCACGGCGACCACCCCGGCTACGAACTGGAAAACGACAACCAGCTGCTCTACAAGTATCCGGGCGCCCTGGGCGGCAAGACCGGTTACACCGACGACGCCGGCCAGACCTTCGTGGGCGCCGCCAACCACAACGGCCGCCGCCTGATGGCCGTGTTGCTACATGGGACGCGGCAGCCGATCGCCCCATGGGAGCAGGCGGCGCACCTGCTGGACTACGGTTTCAGCACGCCGCAGGGCACCCAGGTCGGCAACCTGATCGAACCCGACCCCTCGCTGGCGCCCGCCAAACGCGACAGCGCCGCCGACCGCGGCAACGGCGCGCAGGCCGCGGGGCTGATCCCGTCGGCGGACGCGCTGCCGATCCGGGTGGGCGTCGCCGTCATCGGAACCATCATCGTGTTTAGTTTGATCATGGTCGCACGCTCGATGAACCGCCGACCGCAACACCGGTGAGATCGCGGCCCGCCCGATCGCGGGGGCTGGCGGTTGGGCTGACCGCCGCCAGCATTGGCGTCATATACGGCTACGACCTGTCCATCATCGCCGGCGCGCAGCTCTACGTCACCGAGGACTTCGGGCTGTCCACCCGGCAACAGGAACTGCTGACGACGATGGTCGTGATCGGCCAGATCGCCGGGGCGCTCGGTGCGGGCGTGCTGGCCAACGCGATCGGGCGCAAGAAATCGGTGGTGCTGCTGGTGGTCGCCTACGCGGCGTTCGCGCTACTCGGTGCGCTCTCGGTATCACTGCCGATGCTGTTGACGGCGCGGCTCCTGCTGGGCCTGACCCTCGGCGTGGCGGTGGTGGTCGTGCCGGTCTACGTCGCGGAATCGGCCCCGACGGCGGTGCGCGGGTCGCTGCTGACCGCCTATCAGCTGGCCATCGTCAGCGGGCTGATCGTCGGCTACCTGACCGGATATCTGCTGGCCGGGACCCACAGCTGGCGCTGGATGTTCGGGCTGGCCAGCGTGCCCGCAATGTTGTTGCTGCCGTTGCTCGTTCGCGCGCCGGACACGGCGCGGTGGTACGTACTGAAGGGCAGGCCCGACGAGGCCCGCCGGGCGCTGCTGCGCGTGGAGCCCGACGCGCGCGTCGATGAGGAGCTCGCCGAGATCGGCCGTGCGCTGAGCGAAGGGAGCGGCGGCTGGTCCGAGATGCTGCGCCCGCCGTACGGGCGGGCCACCGCCTTCGTGATCACGCTCGGCTTTTTGATCCAGATCACCGGCATCAACGCGATCATCTATTACAGCCCACGGATATTCCAGGCGATGGGCTTCACGGGCAACTTCGCGCTGCTGGCGCTGCCGGCCCTGGTCCAGGTCGCCGGGCTGGCCGCCGTGGGGGCGTCGCTGCTGCTGGTCGACAGGGTGGGCCGGCGCCCAATCCTGTTGTCCGGCATCGCCATGATGATCGCCGCCGACGTCGTGCTGATGGGCGTGTTCGGGCGGGGCATCGGCGGCGCGGCACTCGGCTTCGCCGGCATACTGCTGTTCATCATCGGCTACACCATGGGGTTCGGCTCCCTGGGCTGGGTGTACGCCAGCGAGAGCTTCCCGTCCCGGTTGCGCTCCATCGGGTCGAGCACGATGCTCACCTCAAACCTGGTGGCCAACGCGATCATCGCCGCCGTGTTCCTCACCATGCTGCACTCACTCGGTGGCGCAGGCACTTTCGCGGTGTTCGCCGCCCTGGCGGTCGTCGCGTTCGTCGTCGTCTACCGGTTCGCGCCGGAGACCAAGGGACGCCAGCTGGAGGAAATCCGCCACTTCTGGGAAAACGGCGGCCGATGGTCATGATCGCCGCGGGCACCACGGTGCTCGACGGGCAGGTCCGCCGGCCGGGCTGGCTGGAGACCGACGGCGGGCGGATCGCCGCCTGCGGCGCGGGCGTCCCGCCCCGGCCGGCCGACGCGCACTTCCCCGACGCCACCGTGGTGCCCGCGGCGATCATGACCATCGGCCGCCGTTTTCCCAGAAGTGGCGGATTTCCTCCAGCTGGCGTCC
>NZ_LZJF01000138.1 GCF_001666835.1 Mycobacterium sp. E3251
GGCGTCGACGCCGTGGTGGTGCCGGGAGGTTTCTCCTATGGCGACTACCTGCGGGCCGGGGCAATCGCGAGGTTCGCCCCCGTGATGGGCGAGGTGGTGGCCGCCGCGAACCGCGGCATGCCAGTGTTAGGCATTTGCAACGGTTTTCAGGTGCTGTGTGAGGCCGGCCTGCTGCCCGGGGCCCTCACCCGCAACGTCGGTCTGCACTTCGTCTGCCGCGATGTGTGGCTACGGGTGGCGTCGATCTCAACGGCCTGGACGTCGCGTTTCGAGTGGGGCGCTGAGCTGCTCGTGCCGCTGAAGTCGGGCGAGGGCCGCTACGTGGCCCCCGACGATGTGCTCGACGAGCTGGAAGGGGAGGGCCGGGTGGTGTTCCGCTACCTCGACAATCCCAACGGCTCCCTGCACGACATCGCCGGAGTCAGCTCCGCCAACGGCCGTGTCGTCGGGTTGATGCCGCACCCTGAGCACGCCATCGAAGCGTTGACGGGCCCCTCCGACGACGGCTTGGGCCTGTTCTATTCGGCGCTGGACGCGGTGCTTTCGGTTTAGGCGGAAACCCCTGCGGCTGAACGCAATTCGTAGAATGCCGCGCTGATGGCGTCGGTCGCTTCGTGTGGGTCGCCGAACGTCTGGTCGTCGGTGAGCACGGCGACGCCGAGCTGGTCGACATAGCTCCACACCGTGATGTTGACCGGGGCGCCTGGCGACAGCACCCCGGTCGAGTAAATCTCGCTGACCGCCGCGCTGACTATGCCGGGGTCCTGTGCGGGGCCTTACCGTCGCGGGGATCAGCCGGCGTCGCGCAGCAATGGATGCGCCGTCGGCAGGTCCACCGCCGGAGTCAAGTCGTCGAAGAGGTCGGTCGCGTCGGCGATCGTGCGGTCGACGAAGGCGGCGAAGTCGTCGAAGGAAACGTTCTGCCGGATCCAGTGCGACCTGCGCGCCACCAGACCGATCCGCTGTGGATCGGACGAGCCGTGCACGATCGCGGTGACTTCGCGTTCCTGACGGTTCCAGGTGTCAGAGAAGTGCACCAGCCATGGGCGCTCGGTGGCGGCGAAGTAGCACCCCGGAGTCACGCGAATGATCAGCACGTCGCCATGCTCGGGGGAGATCTCGAGGTGGACGTGCAGGCGCCTCGCGGCGGACGCGCGGGCACCGGTGACGAAGAAGTATTCACCGTCGTGGTGGCCACGGAAATAGCGTCGCCCGCGGGTGCGCAGGTAACGTTCGACCAGGTTCGCGCACGTGGGCTCGTTCGTCATGAAAACATGCTGCGGCCAGTGGCTTTGCGGATGCTGGGAGACAAGCCATGAACCACCGAAGAATCTGTTGAGAATTGGCTGAGTGACGTCAGCGCCGCTCGACAATCCCCGCACCGGGCGCCGGCATGGTCCGGGGCAGCGTCACCGAAAACCGGTACCGCTCGGGACGATAGTGGAACTCCACGACCTCCAGCGGCTTGCCGTCATTGCCGTAGCTGACGCGTTCGAGCACGAGCACGGGAGAGCCCAACGGCAGATTCAATGCGCCGGCTACCTCGACGGAGGCCCCCGCGGCGTGGATCTCATAGGTGGCCCGGGCGACGGGGGTGCCCAGTCGCCGCTCCCACATCGTGTAGGTGCTTTCCATCGCTCGCGCGGGTTGCGTGTCGGACGCGCTCGACAGCAGCGGCTCGACGGCCTTGCCGAGTCCCGGCGGCAGGTAGGCGATCATCAGCGCGAGGGGCACGTCCCCGTCGCGGAAGCGTCGGTAGATGCACAGAACCCTGGACAAGCCCAACGTTTCGGCTACTCGTTGCGGGGGCTCACCGACGCGATGGGACAGCACGTCCACATGCGGAGTGATCCCAGAGCCGGCCAAGACCTCGGTGATCGTGCGCACGCCGGAGCCCAGTTCTTGTCTTACCGGGTTGGTGACGAAAGTGCCCAGACCCTGGCGCCGAACCAGCCAGCCCTGGCGCTCGAGCAGTCCGACCGCCGCTCGCACGGTTACCCGGCTCAGGCCGGAGCGTTCGATCAGCTCCCGCTCGCTGGGCAGGCGTCCGCCGCGGGGCACCCGCTGCTTGATGATCGCGGCCTTGAGCGCTTCGGCGAGTTGGGTGCTCGCGGGCACGCTGCCGCGCCGGACCCGCAGATTGGCGGACTCGAGGTCGAGCGACCGGGTGGTCATAAGACGTATTAAAACGTCTGGTGAGTGGGGCGTAAAGGCCGCCGGCCGTTCCGCCGCCGCTCACAACCGCCAACCGACGTCGGATTACTCTGGCGCCGAGTAATTTTCGGCTGCACACCACAGGAGGTTGATCGTGGGATTCGCGGTGGAACGGATCGATCATGTCGTGCTGAACTGCACAGACGTCGAGGCCACCGCCGCGTGGTACGAGCGGGTTTTGGGCATGCGGCGAGAGACGTTCGGTCCCTCAGGCCGGATCGCCCTGCGCTTCGGGGAGCAGAAACTCAACCTGCGGCCGGTCGGGGCGCTGGCCGACGACCCAGAGTGGACCACCGCGTCGGTCGAGGCCGCCGGTTCCGAAGACTTGTGCTTCATCACCCGCAGCGGCCCGGATGAGGTGCGCGCCCACCTCGCCGACTGCGGCGTGCAGATCGTTGCGGGACCGGTCACCAGAACCGGAGCCTTGGGCCCGATGACTTCACACTACTGCCGCGACATCGACGGGAATCTCGTCGAAATCGCAGTCTATTGAAGCGGATACGACGCCGGTAGATTCACCACGATCGCCTGATTGGACGATACGGTCGACGGCATCGCGTGTGTCTCGCCCATCCAGAGCTTCTCGGCTCCGACCGACGCGCCGCTGAGCGCGGCGAAGCGACGGAGTCCGTCCGATTGCGCGGTGTCGGAACTGATGTCCGATGCCCTGACGTGGTGCACCTTGTTATGGGTGGCTTCCGCTGTTGTCTCGCCGAAATCGGGATGGAATCCGTCTGCGGTGGCCATGCGTCAACTATGGTCCGACGCATCCCGATACGCCTCGAGGAGTCGCAGCCACAGCTCGCTGACCGTGGGGAAGCAGGGCACGGCGTGCCACAACCGCTCGATGGGCACCTGGCCGGCGACGGCGATGGTTGCGGAGTGCAGCATTTCGGTGACCCCGGGCCCAACCAGCGTGACCCCGAGCAAGTGCCCGCGGTCGAGGTCCACCACCATCCGCGCCCGGCCGGTGTACCCGTCGGCATAAAGCTTGGCCCCCATCACCACATCGCCGATCTGCACGTCGACCGTCCGTATCCGGTGCCCGGCCCGCTCGGCCTGCCGGGCCGTTAGGCCGACCGCGGCGGCTTCGGGGGTGGTGAAGAAGGCTTGCGGCACGGCGTGATGGTCGGCGGTGGTTGCATGCCGGCCCCACGGTGCGGTGTCCAACGGGGTACCCGCCGCGCGCGCTCCGATCGCCGCTCCAGCCACGCGGCCCTGATATTTCCCCTGATGGGTCAGCAGTGCCCGGTGATTGACGTCGCCCGCGGCGTATAGCCAGCCATCTTCTATCGCCCGCACTTGGCAGGTGTCATCGACCTCGAGCCAGTCGCCGGGTGCCAGCCCGACGGTGTGCAGACCGATGTCGTCGGTGAGCGGTGCACGGCCCGTCGCGAAAAGCACTTCGCTGACTTCTATTTCGGAGCCATCGTCCAATTCGAGGGTCACCACTCCGCCGTCGGGCCGGCGCAGCGCGCGGACCGATACGCCGATGCGCACA
Organism: Mycobacterium sp. E3251; assembly: GCF_001666835.1. Taxonomy (GTDB): domain Bacteria; phylum Actinomycetota; class Actinomycetes; order Mycobacteriales; family Mycobacteriaceae; genus Mycobacterium. The sequence goes on from NZ_LZJF01000138.1 coordinate 3,716, forward strand.
TCCACGCCGCCATCGGCGAGGCCACGACCGATGAGTTCACCCACGAAAGGCTCCATCCGGGGGAGGAGGCCCTGCCCCCGCGCGAGGAGGGTCACCTGAGATCCCAATCCCCGCCACGCAGTCGCCATTTCGACGCCTACGCCACCGCCTCCCACCACAGCGAGCCGCTCGGGGACGGAGCCGCTGTCGGTGGCTTGGCGGTTGGTCCACGGCTTGGCTTCGTCGATGCCGGGCACGTCGGGTAGGGCGGACCGGCTTCCAGTGCAGATCACGACTGCGTGCCGCGCCGTCAGCACGGAGGTGGCTCCGTCAGACGCGGTGACCGCGACTCGTCGGGGGCCATCCAACCGGCCATGGCCGCGTACCAGGGTGGCCCCGATTCCGCTTACCCAATCGGCCTGGCCGGCGTCGTCCCAGTTGCTGACATAGCGGTTGCGGCGGCCGAAGACCCCCGCAACGCTGATGGGCCCGCTGACCGCCTCGCGGGCGCCGTCGACGTGGCGGGCTTCCGATACGGCAATCACCGGACGCAGCAGGGCTTTGCTGGGCACGCACGCCCAGTAGGAACACTCGCCGCCGACGAGTTCACGCTCGACCAGAGCGACGCTCAGCCCCGCCGCCCGGGCGCTCTCTGCGGCGTTCTGCCCGACCGGCCCGGCGCCGAGCACGACGACGTCGTAGCCGGTTTCCTCGTGTGCTGCCATGGTCCGTAGTCCTCCCCCGGGTTGTCCTCAGTTCGCGATGAGCTTCGTGGCCAACTCGCGCAAGTCACCCACCACGAGGTTCGGCTGGGGCATCCCGTCGACCGGCAGCGGCGGATTGCCGGGTCGGGTAATGAGCGCAGCGCTGAAGCCGACCTTCTGGGCGCCGAGGGTGTCCCAGACGTGCGCGGCCACCATCATGCAGTCGGCCGGTGCCACCCCGACCGTCTCGCACGCGTATCGGTATACGGCGGGCGCGGGCTTGAAGGCGCGGCAGCCATCGACGCTCAGTTGTAGTTCGAAGAATTCGCCCAGCCCGGAGCTCTGCAGCGCCGTCGGCCCGTCCGGGTTCGGCGGCGAATTGGTCAGGGTTACAAGGCGAAAGCCGTTGTCCCGCAACGTCGCGAGCCCTTCAGCCGCGTCCGGGTGTGCCGGCATGGTGAGCAGGCCGGTCTTCAGGCGGTGCAGGTCATCGTCGGAGACGTCGACGCGGTGCACATCGCCGACCATGCGCAGCACGCCTTGCGCGAGCGTTGAGAAGTTGACGTAGCTGTCCGCCAATGTCGCGGACATCGAGTACATGATCAGCTGGGCGAACCACTCACGAAGCACCCGTTTATCACCGAACAGGTCGGTGAAAAGCGTTGCGAGAGAGTCGATATCGACCAGTGTCTCGTTGACGTCGAAAACCAGGACGGACGGTGTGCGCATGGTCAGGCCTCGATCTTCCGCAATGTGGGCACGTCCGGCCGTAAGTACCCGATCAAGCACAGGCAAATCAAAGCCATCCCGAGCAACGGCAACCAAAGTGCGACCACCCCCGCCGTTGTGAAGACGCCCATCGTTATGAATGACCGCATCCGCAACAATCGGCGCATCCGGTCCGTGAGGTCTTCATGGGCCCGCCGGTCGACCACCTCCCGGCATAGCGCGAGATAGGTGATGTTGACGAGAACAAACACGAACGCGTACAAGGCCACGGGCTCAGCGGCCAGTCTGCTGTCGGCGATCCACTCGGTGGTTATCGGTATGAGCGACACCGAAAACAAGTGCGCGAAATTCGACCACACCAGCCGCGGCGTGGCCAGCTCCGCGTAGCTGAACAAGTGATGATGGTTGACCCACACGATCGCGATGAACAGGTAGCTGACCACATAGCTCAGGCCAGTTGGCCACAGCGGAAGCAGGGCGCTGAAGCTGTGCGCGGCCGGCGGTTTGAGCTCTAGCACCAGGATCGTGATGATGACAGCGAACACACCGTCCGAAAACGCTTCCACCCGGCCCGGACTGGATTTCCTCGCAACCACGACGCCTCCTCAGGCCGGAAGGGGCGAGAGTCCGATCGGCCCCTGTGCTAAAGCGGCGTACCTCACCGCATCACCACGACCATCTTGCCGCCCGCGTCCCCGGCTTCCATTACCCGGTGCGCCTCACGTATCTCGTCGAAGGAGAAGACGCGAGATGGCTTGGCCTCCAGCACGCCCTCGGCGACCTGCCGCGCGATATCTTGCAGAGGGACGTCCGACAGCGGGAATCCCGGAGTCCCAAAGACGAAGCTGCCGAAGAAGTTCCAGTTGACACCGCTCGCCATGCGCAGCAGTGGATTGAAATCTCCGATCGGGTCGAGCCCGCCCAGCCAGCCCGCCAAGCAGG
>NZ_LZJF01000139.1 GCF_001666835.1 Mycobacterium sp. E3251
GGGGGTCTTCTACGGTGCTGCACTCGCAGGGCAGGCGCGCCCGGCGGGTCGGGGGCGCCGGGGCTGACCATCTACAACGCAGTAGGAAGTAGTCCCGGGCCCCCCCGCCCCGGCACTACTTATCTGCTTATCTGCGGGTCGGGTAGCGTCGGGCCAGTGACCGCAACGCCGCGCGAATTCGACATCGTGTTGTACGGGGCGACCGGCTTCGTCGGGAAGTTGACCGCCGAATACCTGGCCCGGTCCTCGCCTGGCACGCGCGTGGCGCTGGCCGGCAGATCCACCGACCGCTTGCGAGCCGTCCGCGACACGCTGGGTGAGTCCGCTCAGGCCTGGCCGCTTGTCGCCGCCGACGCATCCTCGCCGTCGACGCTCAACGATATGGCGGCCCGCACCCAGGTCGTCATCACCACGGTCGGCCCATATACCCGTTACGGGCTGCCGTTGGTCGCCGCGTGCGCGACGGCGGGCACCGACTACGCCGACCTGACCGGGGAGGCCATGTTCGTCCGCGAGAGCATCGACCTGTACCACAAGCAGGCCACCGACACCGGTGCCCGCATCGTGCATGCCTGCGGATTCGATTCCGTCCCTTCGGACCTCAGTGTCTATGCGCTATACCGGGCGGCGCGGGATGACGGCGCCGGAGAGCTCGCCGACACCGACCTCGTGGTCCGGTCCTTCTCGGGTGGGGTATCCGGGGGAACCGTCGCGTCGATGCTGGAGGTGTTGGACACGGCTTCCCGCGATCCCGATGCGCGCCGCCAACTCGCCGACCCGTACACGCTCAGCACCGACCGCAGCGCCGAACCCGAGATCGGGCCGCAGCCCGACCTGCCGTGGCGGCGCGGTCGCCAGATCGCGCCGGAACTGACCGGCCTGTGGACGTCGGGGTTCGTGATGGCCCCCTACAACACCCGTATCGTGCGGCGCAGCAACGCATTACTGGACTGGGCGTACGGCCGCCGGTTCCGCTACACCGAGAGCATGAGCCTGGGGTCGTCGCCGCTTGCGCCGCTGGCGTCGGCCGCGGTGGGCGGCGTCGCGAACGCCACATTCGGATTGGGTAGCCGCTATTTCCGGCTGCTGCCCCGCCGGCTGGTGGAGCGCATCGTCCCCAAACCCGGGACCGGCCCCAGCGCGGCGGCGCGCGAGCGCGGCTATTACAAGATCGAGACCTACGCCACCACGACCACCGGCGCCCGATACGTGGCGCGCATGGAGCAGCGCGGAGACCCCGGCTACAAGGCGACTTCGGTGCTGTTGGGGGAGTGCGGCCTCGCGCTCGCGCTCGACCGCGACAAGCTGCCGAACCTGCATGGCGTCCTCACCCCCGCGGCCGCGATGGGTGACGCGCTGCTGGCCAGGTTTCCCGCCGCCGGTGTGACGTTGCAGGTTGACCGGCTCTCCTAGTGACCCGGCTCACCTGCGATTTGGGCACTTACAGCGGGGTAAACGGCGCTCCCTAGAATTGACGGGTGACCGCCAGCCGCAGCCCCGCCAGCGTCCTGCCCAAGTCGTGGGATCCCGCTGCCGCCGAAAGCGCGATCTATCAGAAGTGGCTCGACGCGGGCTACTTCGAGGCCGACCCGACGAGCGCAAAACCGGGATACTCGATCGTGCTGCCCCCACCGAACGTGACCGGCAGCCTGCACATGGGGCACGCGCTGGAACACACCATGATGGACGCCCTGACCCGTCGCAAACGGATGCAGGGTTATGAGGTGCTGTGGCAGCCGGGCATGGACCACGCCGGGATCGCGACCCAGAGCGTGGTGGAAAAGCAACTTGCGATCGACGGCAAGACCAAAGAGGACTTCGGCCGGGAACTGTTCGTCGACAAGGTCTGGGACTGGAAGCGCGAGTCCGGCGGTGCGATCAGCGGCCAGATGCGCCGGCTCGGGGACGGGGTGGCCTGGAGCCGCGACCGCTTCACCATGGACGAGGGCCTGTCGCGGGCGGTGCGCACCATCTTCAAGCGGCTCTATGACGCCGGCCTGATCTACCGCGCCGAGCGCCTGGTCAACTGGTCGCCCGTGCTCGAAACCGCGCTCTCCGACATCGAAGTCAACTACGAAGAGGTCGAGGGCGAGCTGGTGTCGTTCCGCTACGGCTCCCTCGACGACTCGCAACCCCACATCGTGGTCGCCACCACGCGGGTCGAGACGATGCTCGGCGACACCGCCATCGCGGTCCATCCCGAGGACGAGCGGTACCGCCACCTGGTCGGCACCACCGTGGCGCACCCCTTCGTCGACCGGCAGCTCCTCATCGTCGCCGACGAACACGTCGACCCCGAATTCGGCACGGGCGCGGTCAAAGTCACGCCCGCCCACGATCCGAACGACTTCGAAATCGGCCTGCGGCACCAACTGCCGATGCTATCGATCATGGACACCAAGGGCCGGATCGCCGACACCGGAACACAATTCGACGGCATGGACAGATTCGAAGCCCGGGTGGCGGTGCGTGAGGCGCTGGCCGCCCAGGGCCGCGTCGTCGCGGAGAAGCGCCCCTACCTGCACAGCGTCGGGCATTCCGAACGAAGCGGTGAGCCGATCGAGCCCCGGCTGTCGCTGCAATGGTGGGTCCGGGTGGAATCGCTGGCCAAGGCCGCCGGTGACGCGGTTCGCAACGGGGACACCGTGATTCACCCGGCCAGCCTGGAGCCACGCTGGTTCGGCTGGGTCGACGACATGCACGACTGGTGCATCTCGCGGCAGCTGTGGTGGGGCCATCGCATCCCCATCTGGTACGGGCCGGGCGGCGAACAGGTGTGTGTCGGCCCCGACGAGACGCCGCCGGAGGGCTGGGAGCAAGACCCCGATGTGCTAGACACCTGGTTCTCCTCGGCCCTGTGGCCGTTCTCCACGCTGGGCTGGCCGGAGAAGACCCCCGAGCTGGAAAAGTTTTATCCGACAAGCGTCTTGGTCACCGGATACGACATCCTGTTCTTCTGGGTGGCCCGCATGATGATGTTCGGCACCTTCGTCGGCGGTGACGACACCATCACGCTCGACGGTAGGCGCGGCCCGCAGGTGCCGTTCACCGATGTGTTCCTGCATGGGCTGATCCGTGACGAATTCGGCCGCAAGATGAGCAAGTCCAAGGGCAACGTCATCGACCCGCTGGACTGGCTGGACATGTTCGGAGCCGACGCGCTGAGGTTCACGCTGGCCCGCGGTGCCAGCCCCGGTGGCGACCTCGCCGTCGGCGAGGACGCCGTCCGGGCGTCACGAAATTTCTGTACCAAGCTGTTCAACGCCACCCGGTACGCGTTGCTCAACGGTGCGCACGTCGCACCGTTGCCCGCGCACAACGAGCTGACCGATGCCGACCGCTGGATTCTGGGACGGTTGGAAGAGGTTCGCGCCGAAGTCGATTCGGCGCTCGACGGTTACGAGTTCAGCCGCGCCTGCGAGGCGCTCTACCACTTCGCGTGGGACGAATTCTGCGACTGGTACGTCGAATTGGCCAAAACGCAGCTGGCCGAGGGGAACGCACACACCACCGCCGTGCTGGCCGCGGTGCTGGACACGCTGCTGCGGTTGCTGCACCCCGTCATCCCGTTCCTCACCGAGGCGTTGTGGCAAGCCCTGACCAACCAGGAGTCGCTGGTGATCGCCGACTGGCCGGAACCGTCGGGCTTCGAGCCGGACCCCGTTGCCACGCAACGGATCAGCGACATGCAGAGGCTGGTCACCGAGGTCCGCCGGTTCCGCAGCGACCAAGGCCTGGCCGACCGGCAGAAAGTGCCGGCCCGGCTGGGCGGCATGGACGGCGCCGATTTGAGCACCCAGGTGGCCGCGGTGACATCGCTGGCCTGGCTCACCGCGCCGGGCGATGCGTTCGAGCCGTCGGTGTCGTTGGAGGTGCGGCTCGGTCCCGGCATGAACAGCACGGTCGTCGTCGAGCTCGACACCTCGGGCACCATCGATGTCGCCGCCGAGCGCCGCCGCCTGGAGAAAGACCTCGCCGCCGCGCAAAAGGAACTGGCGTCGACCACCGCCAAATTGGCCAACGAGGACTTTCTGGCCAAGGCGCCGCAGAAGGTCGTCGACAAGATCCGCGACCGCCAGCGCGTGGCCCAGGAGGAGACCGACCGGATCAACACGCGGCTGGCCGGGCTGCGGTGAGCGAGCACTCCGACTGGTCCGAGCCCGGCGAGGCCACCACCCTGGCCCCGACCCCGGATGAGATCGCTGCCTTGCTGCAGGTCGAACACCTGCTGGACCAACGCTGGCCGGAGACGAAGATCGAGCCGAGCCTGACCCGGATCAGCGCTCTGATGGACTTGCTGGGCTCCCCGCAACTGGCCTATCCGTCGATCCACATCGCCGGCACCAACGGCAAGACCTCGGTGGCGCGCATGGTCGACGCGCTGGTGACCGCCCTGCACGGTCGCACCGGTCGAACCACCAGCCCGCACCTGCAGTCGGCGGTTGAGCGGATCGCGATCGACGGCCGGCCGATCACCCCGGCGCAGTACGTCGCCACGTATCGGGAGATCGAGCCCTTCGTGCAGATGATCGACGCGCAGTCGCAAGCCGCGGGCGGGCCTGCGATGAGCAAGTTCGAGGTGCTGACGGCCATGGCGTTCGCCGCGTTCGCCGACGCGCCCGTCGACGTCGGGGTCATCGAGGTCGGCATGGGCGGGCGATGGGACGCCACCAACGTCGTCAACGCCCCGGTGGCGGTCATCACGCCGATCGGCATCGACCACGTCGAATACCTCGGTGACGACCTCGCCGGCATCGCCGCCGAGAAGGCCGGCATCATCACGAAGGCCCCCGACGGCGCACCCGACACCGTCGCCATCATCGCGCGCCAGGCGCCCGAAGCGATGGAGGTGCTGCTGGCCCAGACCGTGCGGGCCGACGCCGCGGTGGCCCGCGAGGATTCGGAGTTCGCGGTTTTGGAGCGTCAGGTCGCGATCGGCGGCCAGGTGCTGCAGCTGCAGGGCCTCGGCGGGGTGTATTCCGACATCTACCTGCCGCTACACGGCGAACACCAGGCGCACAACGCGGCGGTGGCACTCGCGGCCGTCGAAGCGTTCTTCGGCGCGGGGGCGCAGCGGCAACTCGACGTCGAGGCGGTGCGGGCCGGGTTCGCCGCCGTCACCAGCCCCGGCCGGCTGGAACGCATGCGCAGCGCGCCCACCGTCTTCATCGACGCCGCGCACAACCCGGCCGGCGCGGCCGCGCTGGCGCAAACCCTGAGCGACGAATTCGACTTCCGCTACCTGGTCGGCGTGCTCAGCGTGCTGGCCGACAAGGACGTGAACGGCATCCTCGCCGCGCTCGAACCGGTTCTGGATGCCGTCGTCGTAACCCACAACGGGTCGCCGCGGGCGCTGGACGTCGAGTCGCTGGCGCTGGCGGCGGCGGAGCGATTCGGGCCCGAGCGGGTGTTTTCCGCCGAGAACCTGCGCGACGCCATCGACGCCGCGACCGCCCTGGTCGATGACGCGACGCTGGACGGGGAACCCGAAGCGTTCTCCGGCGCCGGAATCGTCATCACCGGCTCGGTCGTCACCGCCGGGGCGGCACGGACCTTGTTCGGCCGGGATCCGGAATGACCGACCAGAACCGGGCAGACCCCTGGAAGAGCTTCGGCGCGGTGATGGCCGCCACGCTGCTCCTGGAAGCGATCGTGGTGTTGCTGGCGATCCCGGTGGTGAGCGCCGTCGGCGGCGGACTGACGCCGGTGTCGCTGGGCTATCTGATCGGAGTGGCCGCGCTGCTCATCCTGCTGGGCGGGGTGCAGCGCAAACCCTGGGCCATTTGGGTGAATCTCGGTGTGCAAGCCCTCCTGCTCGCCGGCTTCGCGGTGTATCCGGGCGTCGGGATCATCGGGCTGCTGTTCACGGGATTGTGGGCCTTGATCGCGTACTTCCGGGCCGAGGTGCGGCGCCGCCAGCGGTAGGGGCGGCTCCAGCGGCATCCGCCGCACTCGCCGCCCGGCCGATCGCCGCCCGGTTCTGTACGCTGTGCGCCGTGACCGAACGGACCCTGGTACTGATCAAGCCGGACGGCGTCGAGCGGCAGCTGGTAGGGGAAATCATCAGCCGCATCGAGCGAAAGGGCCTGATCATCGCTGCGCTGGAGCTCCGGCGCGTCAGCGAGGACCTGGCCGCCGCGCATTACGCCGAGCACGAAGGCAAGCCGTTCTTCGACTCGCTGCTGGAGTTCATCACCTCGGGCCCGGTGGTGGCGGCGATCGTCGAGGGACCGCGGGCGATCGCCGCGTTTCGGCAGCTCGCGGGTGGAACCGACCCGGTGGAGAAGGCCACACCCGGCACGATCCGGGGCGATTTCGGGCTGGAGACGCAGTTCAACCTCGTGCATGGGTCCGATTCGACCGAGTCCGCAAAGCGCGAAATCGCGCTCTGGTTTCCCGACGCGTAGCGCCCCGGCGAACGGGGCCGCGCCGCGCCGCTGACGGCCCGTTTGCTCACGGGTGGGTGGGGCCCGCCGAGTGATGTGGGATACTGACGGAGGGTGAACGTGGCCGGACCGGCTTCGGACACCCGAATGAAGACTTAGACAAGCGCGATCAATCGCCAGCCGGCATTGGTGCGCGGCATGTCAGGCCATCATTCAGCACGGCGCCGAGCGCATTCCCCGCGAACCGCTCGGGGCGAGACCATCACAAGCCCGGGGGAAGTTAGCCGGGCCCATAGCGAAGCCCTCGCGTGGCCGCGTCGCAAGGACGCGCCCGGGGGCTTGAGGAGAATACGTGGTAGACGGTGCACCATCCGCAGAGTCATCCGAAGAGCCGACCCGGCACGACGAACTGCCGGACCGCCTGAGAGTCCATTCGCTGGCCCGAACGCTGGGAACGACCAGTAAGCGGGTGCTGGATGCGCTCAGCGCACTCGACGGACGGATACGCAGCGCGCACTCCACCGTTGACCGTGATGACGCGGTCCGGGTACGCGATCTGCTGGCCGCCCAGCCCGATGAGGGCGCCGAGGACGCCGGCGCCGTCGGCGAAAGCCCCCACGCCGAGGCCGGGGAACCCGAATCCCGGCTGATGCTCGAGACGGCGGTCGAGCGACCGCACTACATGCCGCTGTTCGTTGCGCCGCAGCCGGTACAGGCGGAGGAAGACGACGGCAACGCCGACGAGGACACCGACGCCGACGATTCCGACGTCGACGACGAAGACGACGAGCAGACCGATCGACCGGCCAACCGGCGCCGTCGCCGGGGCCGTCGCGGGCGCGGGCGCGGCCGCGGTGAGCAGGGCGGACCCGACAACCAGAACGACTCGGGCGACGACGACGAGCCGCAACAGCGGGGCCAGAAGGCGGGAGAGGCCGACTCCTCCGGCGCCGAGGACGACGACGGCGAAGACGACGAATCCGATGACTCCGACAGCGGCGACGACGGTTCGGCGGAGGGCGGCAATCGACGTCGCCGCAGGCGCCGGCGCCGCAAGTCGGGTTCGGGCGACGACGGCGATGAAAACGCGTCGCCCGACGACCCGCCGAACACGGTGGTGCACGAGAGGCCGCCCCGCAGCGGGAAGAACGGCGGCAATGGCGGAAACGGCTCGTCGAACGCCGAGATCAAGGGCATCGACGGCTCCACCCGGCTGGAGGCCAAGCGCCAACGGCGCCGTGACGGCCGCGACGCCGGACGGCGTCGTCCGCCGGTATTGAGCGAGGCGGAGTTCCTGGCGCGCCGCGAGGCCGTCGAACGGATCATGGTCGTGCGCGACAGGGTCCGCACCGAACCGCCGCATCAAGGGGCGCGCTACACCCAGATCGCCGTGCTCGAGGACGGCATCGTCGTCGAGCACTTCGTGACCTCGGCCGCGTCCGCCTCGCTGGTGGGCAACATCTACCTCGGGATCGTGCAGAACGTCCTGCCGTCGATGGAGGCGGCGTTCGTCGACATCGGCCGCGGCCGCAACGGCGTGCTCTACGCCGGCGAGGTCAACTGGGAAGCCGCCGGCCTGGGCGGGTCCGACCGCAAGATCGAACAGGCGCTCAAACCGGGAGATTACGTCGTCGTCCAGGTCAGCAAGGACCCGGTCGGGCACAAGGGCGCCCGGCTGACCACCCAGGTGTCGCTGGCCGGCCGGTACCTCGTGTACGTGCCGGGCGCGTCGTCGACCGGGATCAGCCGCAAGCTGCCCGACACCGAACGGCAGCGGCTCAAAGAAATCCTGCGCGAAGTGGTGCCGTCGGACGCCGGGGTGATCATTCGCACCGCCTCCGAGGGCGTCAAAGAGGACGACATCCGCAACGATGTCACCCGACTGCAGGAGCGCTGGAAACAAATCGAGGCCAAGGCGGCCGAGATCACCGAGAAGGCCGCCGGCGCGGCGGTCGCGCTCTATGAAGAGCCCGACGTGCTGGTCAAGGTCATCCGTGACCTGTTCAACGAGGACTTCGCGGGCCTCATCGTCTCCGGTGACGAGGCGTGGACGACGATCACCGACTATGTGAATTCCGTTGCGCCCGACCTGGTTTCAAAGCTGAACAAGTACGAACCGCCCGGCGGCGCCGACGGTCAGCCGGGACCCGACGTCTTCGCGGTGCATCGCATCGACGAGCAACTCGCCAAGGCGATGGAGCGCAAGGTGTGGCTGCCTTCGGGCGGGACGCTGGTGATCGACCGGACCGAGGCCATGACGGTGGTCGACGTCAACACCGGCAAGTTCACCGGGTCCGGCGGCAACCTCGAACAGACGGTGACCAAGAACAACCTGGAGGCCGCCGAGGAGATCGTCCGGCAGCTCCGGCTGCGTGACATCGGCGGCATCGTGGTCATCGACTTCATCGACATGGTCCTCGAGTCCAACCGTGACTTGGTGTTGCGGCGGCTCACCGAGGCGCTGGCCCGCGACCGCACCCGCCATCAGGTGTCCGAGGTGACGTCGCTGGGCTTGGTTCAGCTGACCCGCAAGCGGTTGGGCACGGGGCTGATCGAGGCCTTCTCGACGTCGTGCACCCACTGCGGCGGCCGGGGGATCGTGCTGCACACCGACCCGGTGGACTCGGCCCCCTCGAACGGTCGCAAATCGGAGTCCGGTGGTCGCCGCGGCAGGCGGTCCAAGAAGAAGGGGGCCGAGGAGCCGGTGGTGGCCAAGGTGCCCGCGCACGCTCCCGGCGAGCACCCGATGTTCAAGGCGATGGCCGCCGGCGGGTCCGGGCAGGCCGACCGTGACGACGACGAGTCCGACGAGTCCGCCGAGGAAGCGACCGGCGAGCTCGACGAGCGGAAGCAACGGGACGTGGCCGACGGGGCGGACACCGACCAAGAGGACTTCGAAGACACCGACGAAGACACCGACGACTCTGACGACGACTCTGAGGACGATCTCGACGACGACGACGAGGATCTCGACGACGAGGAAGACCTGGGCGAGGACGACGAGGACCTCGAGATGGACGACGACGACCTGGACGTCGAGGACGACTCAGACTCCGATGACTCCGATTCCGACGAGGATTCCGACGGTTCCGTCAACGGCGGATCGGGCTTCGGGCGTCCGCGGCGGCGTCGAGCGGCAGGCAGACCGGCGGGGCCGCCGATCCACGCGGACTGACCTGGACCAGTTTGACCCTGTAGCCGCTGGTCAAGTACCCTAGGACAGTTGTCGTCAGGTCGGGTGGACTTTGGCCGGCGGCAGCGGGACTCCCGGGCAGCCGGCGCAGACCCGCACCCCAGACCCACTTAGCTTTGTCCGAGCGCACCGCCGGTGGCTCGCGCGCGAAGAGCCGAAGAACGGCTGAGCAGAGGAAAGAAGGCAGGAGCAACGATGGCGACCTACGCAATCGTCAAGACGGGCGGCAAGCAGTACAAGGTCGCCGTCGGGGACGTGGTCAAGGTCGAGAAGCTCGACTCCGACCCGGGCGCGAATGTGTCGCTTCCCGTCACGCTGGTCGTGGACGGCGCGAAGGTGACCACCGACGCGGCCGCGCTGGCCAAGGTGGCGGTGACCGGCGAGGTGCTCGAGCACACCAAGGGCCCCAAGATCCGTATCCACAAGTTCAGGAACAAGACCGGCTATCACAAGCGTCAGGGGCACCGTCAGCAGCTGACGGTCCTGAAGGTCACCGGGATCAAGTAGCGGGAGGCGACAGACATGGCACACAAGAAGGGCGCTTCCAGCTCGCGCAACGGCCGGGATTCCGCCGCTCAGCGGCTGGGCGTGAAGCGGTTCGGCGGCCAGATCGTCAAGGCGGGCGAAATCATCGTTCGTCAACGTGGCACCAAGTTCCACCCCGGCCTCAACGTCGGGCGTGGCGGTGACGACACGTTGTTCGCCAAGGCCGCCGGAGCCGTCGAGTTCGGCATCAAGCGCGGCCGCAAAACCGTCAGCATCACGCCCCAGGTCTAAGCCTCACGAGCCGGGGGCAGCGCCCCCGTGCGGGGAACGCTGCGGCGGCGTTGCGAGGTATTTCGCCCTGGCGTGACATTCGAAGGGCTGGTATTCGATGCCTCGATTTGTCGATCGGGTCGTCATCCACGCGCGAGCGGGTTCCGGCGGTAACGGCTGCGCGTCCGTCCATCGGGAGAAATTCAAGCCGCTGGGCGGTCCCGACGGCGGCAACGGCGGCCGCGGCGGCAGCATCGTGTTCGTCGTCGACCCGCAGGTCCACACCTTGCTGGACTTCCACTTCCATCCGCACGTCACCGCGCCCTCGGGCAAGCAGGGGATGGGCAACAACCGCGACGGCGCGGCCGGCGCCGACTTGGAAGTCAAAGTTCCCGACGGCACCGTGGTCTTGGACGAAAACGGCCGGCTGCTAGCCGATCTCGTGGGTGCGGGCACCCGCTTCGAAGCCGCGGCGGGAGGCCGTGGCGGCCTGGGCAACGCCGCACTCGCATCGCGTGCCCGCAAGGCCCCCGGCTTCGCGCTACTCGGTGAGCAGGGCGAAGCGCGGGACCTGACGCTCGAACTCAAGACCGTCGCCGACGCCGGCCTCATCGGTTTCCCCTCGGCCGGGAAATCGTCGCTGGTGTCGGCGATCTCGGCGGCCAAGCCGAAGATCGCGGACTACCCGTTCACCACCCTGGTGCCCAACCTCGGTGTGGTGTCGGCCGGCGAGCACACCTTCACCGTCGCCGATGTGCCGGGCCTGATTCCCGGCGCGTCGCAGGGCCGCGGTCTCGGCCTGGATTTCCTCCGGCACATCGAGCGCTGCGCCGTGCTGGTGCACGTCGTCGACTGTGCTACCGCCGAGCCGGGCCGCGACCCGATGTCCGACATCGATGCGTTGGAAGCCGAACTCGCCGCGTATACGCCTACCCTGCAAGGCGATTCGACCCTGGGCGACCTCGCCGAGCGGCCACGGGCGGTGGTGCTCAACAAGATCGACGTGCCCGAGGCGCGGGAACTCGCCGAATTCGTCCGCGACGACATCGCCGAACGCGGCTGGCCGGTGTTCCTGGTGTCGACGGTATCGCGGGAAGGCTTGCAACCGTTGATCTTCGGGCTGTGGCGGATGATCTCGGAATACAACGCCACCCGCCCGCAGGTCGTGCCGCGGCGGCCGGTAATCCGGCCGGTTCCGGTCGACGAGAGCGGCTTCACCGTCGAGCCGGACGGTGAGGGTGGCTTTGTGGTCACCGGCGCCCGCCCCCAGCGTTGGGTCCGGCAGACCAACTTCGACAATGACGAAGCCGTGGGCTATCTCGCCGACCGCCTGGCCCGGTTGGGTGTCGAGGACGAACTGTTGCGCCTCGGCGCGCAACCCGGGTGCGCCGTGACCATCGGGGACATGACATTCGACTGGGAGCCGCAAACACCTGCGGGACAACAGGTTGCGATGAACGCCCCGATGTCTGGGAGAGGCACCGACGTGCGGCTGGAACGCAGCGAGCGCACCGGGGCCGCGGAGCGCAAGGCGGCCCGCCGTCAGCGCCGCGAACGCGGTGACGAGTCGTGAGCGCCGGCGATGATGCAGTGGGGGCACCGCCCGCTTGCGGGGGACGAAGCGATGAGCAGGAGCGGCGCATCGTGATAGCTCAGCGCGACGCCATCCGGGCCGCGCGCAGCCTGGTGGTCAAGGTCGGGACCAACGCGCTGACCACACCGTCCGGGGTGTTCGACGCGGGCCGGCTGGCCGGGCTGTCCGACGCCATCGAAACACGCATGAAGTCGGGCACTGACGTCGTCATCGTCTCTTCGGGTGCCATCGCCGCCGGCATCGAGCCACTCGGATTAGCCCGTCGCCCCAAGGATTTGGCGACCAAGCAGGCCGCGGCCAGCGTCGGGCAGGTCGCGCTGGTGAACGCGTGGAGCGCGGCGTTCGCGAGGTATGGCCGCACGGTGGGGCAGGTGCTGCTGACCGCGCACGATATCTCCATGCGGGCCCAGCACACGAACGCCCAGCGCACCCTGGACCGGCTGCGGGCTCTGCACGCGGTGGCGATCGTCAACGAGAACGACACGGTGGCCACCAACGAGATTCGGTTCGGCGACAATGATCGACTTTCGGCGCTGGTGGCTCACCTGGTCGGAGCCGAGGCCCTGGTGCTGCTCTCCGACATCGACGGTCTGTACGACTCGGATCCCCGAAAAACCAAGGGCGCCCGATTCATTGCGGAGGTCTCCGGCTCGGCGGACCTGACCGGTGTGGTTGCCGGACCGGGCAGCGACTTGGGCACCGGGGGGATGGTGTCCAAGATGTCGTCGGCATTGCTGGCCGCCGACGCGGGAGTGCCGGTCCTGCTCGCCGCCGCGGCCGACGCCGCGACCGCCCTGACCGATGCTTCGGTCGGCACGGTGTTTGCCGCCCGGCCCGTTCGAATGTCGGCGCGCCGGTTCTGGGTGCGGTATGCCGCCGAAGCGGCCGGCGCGCTGACCCTGGACGAGGGCGCGGTGCGTGCGGTGGTATCCCAGCGCCGCTCGTTGCTGGCCGCCGGCGTCACCGCGGTGTCGGGCCGGTTCTATGCCGGAGACGTCGTCGAACTGCGCGGCGCGGACGCGGCCATGGTCGCCCGCGGCGTGGTGGCCTACGACGCGACCGAACTGGCGACCATGATCGGCCGGTCAACCTCCGAGCTGCCGGGGGAGTTGCGCAGGCCCGCGGTGCATGCCGACGATCTGGTGGCGGTTTAGGGCGGCTAGCTGAAGGGGTTGCTGTTGTCCTGCCACGCCGCCGATTCGGGACGCGGCCCGTAACGCAGGGCGTAGTCCTCGTGCATCTTCGCTTGCTTCTTGTTCTTGAGCACGTCGACGAGGTTCGGGTTCAGGCCGTGCTGCGCCAGCCGGTGCCGGCGCCAGACCTTGTTCAATGCGAGCGAAATCAGCAGGGCCCAGGTATAGAGCGGCACGGTCATCTCGGTGTGCACATACAGCGAAGCGGGCAGCAGCCAGAATGGTGCGAGAACCAACAGGGGCGGGATGGCCCACCGGATCATGTGCCGGCGCACGGCCCCCTTGCCGGCCAGATCGTTGGCGACCCAGTCGCGCATCGAGCTGGGCAGGCACCGACCGTACGAGTAGGCGATGTACTGCCAGACGTTGGGTTTGGTGCGGGTCTTGGATTCGGTCACGGTGGCTCCTATGGCGGGCGGTTTCAGGACTGCAATGCGCCCGCCGCCAGGGCGGCCGCGTTGATGCGGGTCAACACCTGGTGCAGGTGCTGAAGTTCGCCGATGTCGACGCCCAGACGCGCGACCACGGCGGGTGGAATCTTGAGCGCACGGCGCCGCAAGGCTGTGCCGCTGTCGGTGAGTTTGACGTCAGTGGAGCGCTCGTCGACGGTGCTTCGCGTACGGGTGATCAGGCCGAGTGCCTCCAAGCGCTTGAGCATCGGCGACAATGTGGCCGGATCCATCTGCAACGTAGCCGCAATTTCCTTGACTGACAAAGCTTTTCGCTGCCCCGTTCCGGCCCGCTGGTGATCCCAGAGCGTCAGCATCACCAGGTACTGGGGGTGGGTCAGCCCCAACGGCTCCAACAGCGGCCGGTAGACGGCCAAAACGGCGCGGTTGGTCACGCTCAGCGCGAAGCACACCTGCTGTTCGAGGGAAAGCGGGTCGAGCTCCGGTGCGGTCAGCGGCGACATAATTACATGGTATCCCAATAGTTAACGTGCTAACTATGTCGTCCTCGTCACAGCCACGGCCCGTGCATTAGTGCACCGAAGTGGATTTGAGATACAGAGCGCCCCAGACGATCTCGGTCAGCGTGGCGGCCAGCTCCGCGTCATAGTCGCGCGGGTTCACCGGGAGGTTCTGCTGGCAGGATCGCTCGACCATCCAGGTCAGGGCGTTGGCGGTGGTGGCCGCGGGCAATTCCGGCCGGATCGAGCCGTCGGCCTGCCCTTCCTCGATGACCCGGGTCATCCGCCCGGTGACCGCGGTCAACAGGTTGCGGTAGGTCGCCGCGACCAGCGGGTCATAGCCGGCCATTTCGTTCAGCGCGACCAACACCGGTTGGTGCCGCCGATAGCTGGCGATGATGGCGTCCATCGCGGCGCGCACGTCGGCCGGATCGTGCCGGCCGGCCACGCTCCACCAGCGATCCGCGCTCTCGGCGAGGTCGGCGAACACCTGGTTGGCCAGGCGGCGCAGCAGGTGCCCTTTGTCCTCGAAGTAGATGTAGAAGCTCGCGCGGGAGATGCCGGCCGCGCTGGACAGCCGGTCCACGCTGAGCTCGGTGAAACTGGCGCCGTCGCGCATCAGCCGCTCGGTGGCGTCCAGCAGCCGGCGTTCGATCTGCTCTCGCCGCTGCTGACGTTCCTGTTCGCGGTTGGCCTGCGGCTTCCGGGTGACCGATGGCATATGCCCAGCATAGAGCGTCTTGTGACGGCTTGACTAGACACTATGTCTAGGAATAGTGTCGCAGGCAGTCTGTGACCGAGGTCATACGCAACGGAGGGATCGCCAATGACCGTGATGACCGGGACGTCGGGCACCGAGAAGCCCGGGCGTGCCTACGACCCCATCGACCTGTCCTCGCGCGCGTTTTGGTCGACCACCGCGGCCGACCGGGAGCGTTCGTTCGCGGTGCTACGGGCCGAACGCCCGGTGAGCTGGCACCCTCCGGTTGAAGACGCCCTGATGTCCGATCCCGAGGATCCCGGCTACTGGGCGGTCACCCGGCGCGCGGACATCGTCTCGGTCAGCCGAAACAACGAGGTGTTCCTGTCCGGCAAGGGGGTGATTTTCGAGAACGTCCCCGTGGAACTGCTCGAGGCCTCGCAGTCCTTCCTGGCGATGGACCCACCGCGGCACACCAAGCTGCGCAAGCTGGTCAGCGCGGCGTTCACCCCGCGGCAGGTCCGCCGCATCGAGGACTCGATCAAGGCGAACGCCAAGACCATCGTCGAAGAGCTGCGGGCCGCGGGCAGCGGCGTAGATTTCGTCGAGCAGTGTTCGAAACAGCTGCCCATTCGCACACTCTCGGACATGGTCGGGATCGAAGAATCCGAGCGTGAGCACGTGGCGCGGGCCGCCGATGCGCTGGTGTCATGGGCGGACCCCGTCTACCTCGACGGGCGCAATCCGCTGGAGGTCCTGGTCGAGAATCAGATGTATCTGCACCAGGTCGCCGGCGCGCTGGCCGCCGAGCGCCGCGAGCGGCCGGGTGACGACCTGTTCAGCGGTCTGGTGAACGCGGAGGTGGACGGCGACCGGTTGTCCGACGCCGACGTGGCCGCGTTCTTCGTGTTGCTCGCCGTGGCCGCCAACGACACCACCCGCCAGACCACCAGCCATGCGATGAAGGCGCTCACGGACTTTCCCGATCAGCGCGCCTGGCTGCTCGAGGATTTCGACAACCGGATTCCCATGGCGGTCGAGGAGTTCATCCGGTGGGCCTCACCGGTGATGACCTTCCGGCGCACGGCGGCAACGGATGTCGAGCTGGGCGGCCAGACCATCCGCGCGGGGGAGAAGGTGGTGATGTTCTACCCGTCCGGAAACTGGGACACCGAGGCTTTCGACCATCCGGAACGTTTCGACCTGGCCCGCGACCCCAACCCGCACGTCGGCTTCGGCGGCGGGGGGGTGCACTTCTGCCTCGGCGCGCACGTGGCCCGGGCGCAGCTGCGAGCCATCTTCGGCGAGTTGCTGCGGCAGCTGCCGGACATCCAGGCGGGTGAGCCCGCATACGTGGCGGGCAACTTCATTCACGCCGTGCGCCGCATGCCGTGCACGTTCTAACCCGCTGCTATCGGCGATAACTCGTCAGCCAGCAGCGCCAGCAGCTCCGAGCAGCCGCCGTCGACCTTGACGGTGGCCAGGTCATCCCCGCGGGTGCGGCCCCGGTTGATGATGGCGATGGGCCTGCCCAGCGCGGCGGCGTGACGCACGAACCGGTAGCCGGAGAACACCGTCAGCGACGAGCCGGCGACCAGTAGTGCGTCGGCCTCGTCCACCAGTGAATATGCCTGGTCGACAACCTCTTTGGCGACGCTTTCACCGAAGTAGACGATGTCCGGCTTGAGCATTCCGCCACAGCGCGGACAGTCCAGATAGCGGAACGACGTGGTATCGGCGACGACGGCGTCGGCGTCGGGGGCCACCGCGAGGCCGCCGACCGCTTCGGCGCGCTCGGCGAATCCCGGGTTGAGCGCTTCCAGTTGTTCGGCCAGCGCGGCGCGGCTCATGGTGTACCCGCAGCCCAGGCAGATCACCCGCGCGTAGGTGCCGTGCAGATTGACGACATTCTCGCTGCCGGCCTTGGTGTGCAGCAGGTCGACGTTCTGGGTGATCACCCCGGTCACCACCGACGCGCGCTCGAGGGCGGCCAACGCTCGGTGGCCGGCGTTGGGCATGGTGTCATCCATGTGCCGCCAGCCGACGTGGTTGCGCGCCCAGTACCGCTGCCGGAACGCAGGATCCGAGGTGAACTGGCGGATGGTCATCGGATTGCTGGGCGGGGAATCAGGACCCCGGTAGTCGGGGATGCCGGAGTCGGTGGACAGCCCCGCGCCCGTCAGCACCGCAATCCGGCGGCCGGCCAGCAACGCGACCAACTCCGGCGATTCTGCGCGGCGGGCGGTCACCCCGTCCAGCGTACGGCCATGACGTGGTTAACCGAGGCACTCCGCGGCGGTGGTGAGCTCCGCCGACATGTTCTTCTCCATCATCTTGAGCGCCGCCGCGGCCAACTCGGCGTCGATGCCCGCGACCGCGTCGGTCGGTATCACGACGGGAAAGTGCCGCACGTAGGCGTCGAGCGCGGTGTAGAGGATGCACTGCTCGGTGACCTGGCCGGCGATGACCAACCGCTTGGTCTCCAGCCGGTTCAGCAGGTAGGCCAGCGCGGTCGCATAAAAGGCGCTGTGCCGGACCTTGGTCATCACGCGCAAGTCCCCGGCCGGCACAATCGGCTTCACCAGATCGGGGCGCGCGCCGTCGAGCGCGGAGCCGACGATGTCGGAGAACTGGGCCGCGAAATCGCCGTAGTTGTCGTTGACGTAGACCAGGTCCACGTCGTCGGATTCGCGTGCGCGCCGGACCAAATCGGCCAGCGGGTCGATGATGGTGGCGACATTGGGTATTAGTTCTTCAGCATCGGGATGCTGGTAGGTGTTCATCATGTCGACCACGACCACGGCAGTATCGCTCATGATGGAAGGGATACCCGGCGGCCGCGGGTTGACACAGGTCAGGCGACAATGGAAGGGCGATGGACTTTTACAACGCTTACAGCCAGGGCTTTGTCCGGGTCGCCGCGTGCACGCACCACACCACGCTCGGCGATCCGGCGGCCAACGCGGAGTCGGTGTTGCGATTGGCGCAGGCTTGTCACGACGACGGCGTCGCGCTGGCCGTGTTCCCGGAGCTGACGTTGTCCGGGTACTCCATCGAGGACATCGTGATGCAGGACTTGTTGCTCGACGACGTCGCAGCCGCCATCGAGACCATCGTCGGGTCCTCGACCGATCTGCTGCCGGTTCTGGTCGTCGGTGCCCCACTGCGGTACCGCCATCGCATCTACAACACCGCGGTGGTCATCCATCGGGGCGCGGTGCTCGGGGTGGTGCCGAAGTCGTACCTGCCCACCTACCGAGAGTTCTACGAGCGCCGGCAGATCGCGGCAGGAGACGACGAGCGCGGCACCATCCGGATCTGTGACGCCGACGTCCCCTTCGGCCCCGACCTGTTGTTCGCCGCTTCGGATGTGCCCGATTGCGTGCTGCACGTCGAAATCTGCGAGGACATGTTCGTGCCGATCCCGCCCAGCGCGGAAGCCGCGCTGGCGGGCGCGACGGTGCTGGCGAACCTGTCCGGCAGCCCGATCACGATCGGCCGCGCCGAGGACCGCTGCCTGTTGGCGCGTTCGGCGTCGGCGCGCTGCCTGGCCGCCTATGTGTATGCCGCGGCGGGCGAGGGCGAGTCGACCACGGACCTGGCCTGGGACGGTCAGACCATGGTGTGGGAGAACGGTGAACTGCTGGCCTCATCCGAGCGCTTTCCGAAGGGGGAGCGGCGCAGCATCGCCGACGTCGACATCGACCTGCTGCGTTCGGAACGGTTGCGCATGGGGACCTTCGACGACAACCGGCGCCACCACCGCGGGTCGGCCGAGTCGTTCCGGCGCATCGAGTTTCGGCTGGACCCGCCCGACGGCGATATCGGATTGCACCGCGACATCGAGCGCTTCCCCTTCGTCCCCGCCGATCCGCAACGCCTGGAACAGGATTGCTACGAGGCCTACAACATCCAGGTGTCCGGACTCGAGCAGCGGCTGCGCGCGCTGAACTATCCGAAGATCGTCATCGGCATTTCCGGCGGCCTGGACTCGACCCACGCGTTGATCGTCGCCGCACGGGCGATGGACCGCGAGGAACGGCCGCGCAGTGACATTTTGGCGTTCACCCTGCCGGGGTTCGCGACGGGCGATCGCACCAAACGCAACGCGATCGAGCTGTGCCGCGCACTCGGGGTCACCTTTTCCGAAATCGATATCACCGAGACGGCAATGGTCATGTTCAAGGAGATCGACCATCCGTTTGGGCGCGGGGAGAAGGTTTACGACGTCACCTTCGAGAACGTGCAGGCGGGCCTGCGCACCGACTACCTGTTCCGGCTGGCCAACCAGCGCGGCGGCATCGTGCTCGGCACCGGCGACCTCTCTGAAATCGGGCTGGGCTGGTCGACTTACGGGGTGGGCGACCAGATGTCGCACTACAACGTCAATGGCGGCGTCCCGAAGACGCTCATTCAGCACCTGATCCGTTGGGTCATCTCGTCGGGCCAGTTCGAGTCCGACGTGACCGACGTGCTGCAGTCGGTGCTGGATACCGAGATCTCCCCGGAGCTCGTGCCGAAAGGCGAGGAGGAAGAGCTGCAGAGCAGCGAGGACAAGGTCGGACCGTATGCCCTGCAGGACTTCTCGCTGTTCCACGTGCTGCGCTACGGGTTCAGGCCGTCGAAGATCGCGTTTCTGGCGTGGCACGCGTGGAGCGATCCCGAGCGCGGGAACTGGCCACCGGGATTTCCCGCCGACAAGCGACCGGTCTACTCGCTCAAGGAGATTCGGCATTGGCTCGGGATCTTCGTGCAGCGGTTCTACTCGTTCAGCCAGTTCAAGCGCTCGGCCTTGCCCAATGGCCCCAAGGTGTCGCACGGCGGTGCGCTGTCACCGCGCGGTGATTGGCGTGCCCCGTCGGACATGTCGGCGCGCATCTGGCTCGACGAGATCGAGCGGCAAATACCCGAGGAGTAGCACGCTCGGGGCCCGCCCGGCATCGCCGGACGGGCCCGGAACGTCCGCTCACGCCCTCGCGCGGCGCCAGCCCTGGTACTGCAGCTCCGCGAACACCAGCGTGTAGGCGCCCGCCGCCAGATTCAACGCGACGCCGGCCGAGGTCAGCGGGAAGACATCCGCGAGCACCAGCACCACGGCGGCCACCGTGTAGGCCACATTGGCGATGATGACGGCCATACCGGCGCGCAGCACCGATCGCATCCTGGCGAGCCCGAACACGAGCACGCCGTAGCCGATCAAGAACGCGGCCATGCTGTATTCGAACGCCTTCGTGGTTCCCGAAAGCTCGGCGAGCCGGCCGACCAGCGGGATACCGGCCAGGCCGACCAGCCCGCTGATGGCGGCGTCGGCGCGCATGGCGAGGCGGAGCAGCCCGTCGCGGGTGCCCGTGCGGTCAATGGTGGTGGCGGACATTGATGTTCCTTTCGTGGTGGCTGAACGGTCGCCACTCACGCTGCTCGCAGACCACTGCCAGATCGACGCCAGACGCTGCCAATCACTGCCAAGCGCAGGCCAGGAGGGTCGCGTCGGCCCGCCGCCTCAGCGTTCGTAGGTTCCGGTCAGCGCGCCGCGGGCCAGCACGTGCCCACGGATCGCGGCCAGCAGCGCCTTGGCCGTGGCGATGCTGTCCGGCACGGCCCGGTCGATCGCGAACACGTGGAATCGGTAGTGGTGCGGGCCGTGGCCGGGGATCGGACGCGGCCCGGCGTAGCCGCGATGGCCCAGATCCGCCCGCAGGCACCGGACGCCTGCCGCATGCGGTTGCAAGCCGCCGGCCTCGAGGCCGTCCAGCGTCGGCTCGATCACGGCGACGGTGTGCAACAGCGGGCGGGGCAGCGGCACGTCGACGTCGTCGACGATGAGCACCAGCTGCCGGGTCCCCGGCGGCGGCGCGCTCCACCGCAAGGGTGGCGAGACATTGTCCCCGACGCCCTTGCCCGCGCTGGAGGTCGGCATCCCGCCGCCATCGGTGAAAGCGGTGCTGCTGAGGCTGATGGCGGCGGGCGCATCGAACGCCGGCCCGGCAAGGGGACTTCGGTGCGCGCCGGCGCGGACGCGGCGC
The DNA here is from genome assembly GCF_001666835.1 of Mycobacterium sp. E3251. Lineage (GTDB taxonomy): Bacteria > Actinomycetota > Actinomycetes > Mycobacteriales > Mycobacteriaceae > Mycobacterium. The sequence continues at coordinate 20,756 of NZ_LZJF01000139.1, forward strand.
AGCAGCCGGCCCGGCAGCGCCGTCATGCGCCGCTGCCCGCGCCGCGAATCGCGACGGTGGGCGACCGCAGGAGATCGCCCAATTCGCTGGGAAGATAACCCTGCTCCACCAACCGCGGCAGCACGCCGCCGCTTTCGATGATGTCCAGGATGAGCCCGGGGAGTTTGGGAACGCGTCCGGACGCACCCGTGGTGTCGTTGCGCCAGGTGCCCCCGGTCAGGTCGAAGGTGGCCGTGTCGCCTTCGTGGAAAACGCTGGTGGCATCGGGCACGGTCATGGCCGGAAGGCCGGCGTTGACGGCATTGCGAAAGAACAAGGAGTTGAATTCCTCGGCGACCAGTCCCGCGACGCCGAGCTCGACGAAGAGGGCCGCCACCGGCCGCGAGGATCCGAGACCGAAGTTCTTGCCCGCCACCACGATGTCACCCGGGGACACCTCGTCGGTCCAACCCGGGCGAACCTCGTAGAAAATGTGCCTGGCCGCCTCCGACGGATCCATCTTCATCGCGAAGGCCGGGTACATGGCGTCGGTGTTGAGGTTGTCTCCGAACAGCCAGACCTTGCCGCGAAACTGCACGGTCATGCCGTCACACTCCTCGGGTCGGTGATGTAGCCGGTGATTGCCGACGCGGCGACGGTCGCCGGTGATGCCATGAAGATCTCGGCCTCGGTGCTGCCCATGCGTCCGGTGAAGTTACGTGTGCTCGAGGTGATGCATACCTCCCCGGGACCGACCACGCCCATGTGGTAGCCGAAACAGGCGCCGCAGGTGGAGTTGGTGATGACCGCACCCGCGTCGGCCAGATCCTGCAGGTACCCCAGCCGCATGGCGTCCCGGTACACCGCCTGAGAGGCGGGCGTGACCAACAGGCGCACCCCGGGCGCGACGGTCTTGCCGCGCACCACCCGTGCGGCGATCGCGAGGTCTTCGAGCTGTCCGTTCGCGCACGAGCCGATGAAGGCCTGGTCGACCTTGCGGCGGTCCAGCTGGGAGACGGGCAGACCATTGCGGCTGACCGTTCCCGGCCGCGCCACGTAGGGCTCCAGCGTCGCCAAATCGACGCGGCGGATCTCTTGGTATGCGGCATCGGAATCCGGCGTAACGGCACGGTATTCGGTGACGCCACGGTCCTCGAGAAACGAGGTCAATACCTCGTCGGGCTCGAACGTGGCGAAGTCGGCGGAAACCTCGGCGCACTGGGTCGCCACGGTGCGCCGGTCATGCATCGGGATGCCGGCCAGGCCCGTGCCGCCGAATTCCAGGTTGCGGTTCGGCGCATCGCCGTACTCGTTGGCGATATGCAAGAAGATGTCTTTTCCGCTGACGGTCTCCGGCTTGGCGCCCTCGAGCTCATATCGGATCGTGGGCGCGACCTGAAACCATGTCATGCCGGTGCACATGATCGAATAGATCTCCGCGGGCCCGAGGCCCCGCGCGGCGGTGTTGTAGGCGCCCGCCGCGCAGGTGTGAGAGTCGGTGCAGGCCAAGACTTCTCCGGGTCGCGCCAGCCCGTTCTCGGCGATCACCTGGTGGCAGATGCCGTGCCGGCCGACGTCATAGAACCGTTGGATGCCGAAATCGGCGACGAATTCGCGGGCCCGCGGACCGCCCGCGGCGTCCTTGATTGTCGGTGCGGGCACTGCGTGGTCCATGACGACCGCCAGCTTGTCGGGGTCATGGATCCGGTTGGGCGTAATCCACATCGTGGCGAACTGCAAATCGATGAGCACGGTCATGTCGACGTCGACCACGACCGTGTCACCCGCGGACACCACATCCAGACCGGCCTTGCGGGCGAAGATCTTCTCGATGATCGTCATGCCCATGAGGGGTCCTTGCGGGCGTAGCGGGCGTCGCGCTCCAGCCAGTCGGCCATTCCCACCATGTTGAAGAAATCGGCGGGTGTGCTGGGCAGGTGGCCGGCGATGTCGGTGCCGTTCAGTTCGCAAAGGCTTTGCAACATACCAAAAGTCGCCTGCATCAACAGGGTGCTCGGATGGATCGCGATGGCGTAGCCCAACTCTTGCAGCCGCGAGGCCGACTGCAGCGGCGTGAGGCCACCCAGCACCAAATTGATCAGCAGGGGAGCGTCGACCTCGCGCGCGATGCGCTCGATCTCACCGTCGTCCTGCGGCGCCTCGACGAAGACGATGTCCGCGCCTGCCTGCGCGTACCGGTTGGCGCGTTCGATGGCAGCGTCCAGGCCTAGGGGCGCCCGCGCGTCGGTGCGCGCCACCACCAGCAGGTTGTCATCGGAGCGGGCGTCCAGCGCGGCGGCCAGAGTCTGTTCGAACACCGCCACATCCACCACCTGCTTGTCGGGCAGGTGGCCGCAACGTTTCGGAAAGACCTGGTCCTCCAACTGAATCGCGGCCACTCCCGCCGCGTCGTACGAGCGAACGGTGCGCACCACGTTCATGGGCGCGCCGTAGCCGGTGTCGGCGTCGGCGATCAGGGGGATGTCACCCAACGCTTCGGTGATCATCGCGACCCTGCCGGCCATCTCGGTCGCGGTGACCAGCCCGATGTCGGGTAAGCCGAAGCCCGAGGCCGCCACGCCTGCGCCGGTCATGTAGGCCGCGGTGTGGCCGGTGCGTTTCGTCAGGTGCGCGGAGATTCCGTCGAAAACGCCTGGCGCGACGATGAGTTCGCGGGCACCGAGCAAGTCCTTCAGCCGTTGCCGCGCCGCGGTAGTGGGCATGACTCTCTCCTTTAGTCCAGGGCGCCCGCGACCGAGGCCGCGAGCAGATCCGTCAGTCGCTCGACGTCGTCGAGGCCGTCGAGATTGACCACCGCCCGCTCGATGGCTTCGGCGCGCGACCGGCTGGTGACCCGGTCGGCGAGCGAGTGGAACTTGTCGACGAGTTCGTCGTTGGTGACGGGGTCGTTGGGCGCGCCGTGCGGCAAGGCCACGCGGGCGCGATGGACCGCGCCGTCCCGGGTGGTCACCGCGACGTCGGTACGAAATTTTTCGGTGAAATCGGCGTGGGTGAGCGATTCGTCCAGGTGCACCGTCGTCGCCGCGATGAGCGACCAGATGTCGTCGGAATCGAGGCGGGCGGCGGTGAACTGTTCGGGCAGCACGTTGCCGTCGAGCAGTGCCGCGGCGGTCGCATAGCCGATGTTCATCTGGGCGCCGATCGCGGTCAGCGGTCTCTCCGGTTGCCACCAACCGTGCTTGTAGATGGTCTCGCCGACGGTGATGTCGATCTTCGAAATGCCCTGGGATGCAACGGATTCACGCACCCGACGGGCGGCGTCGATCGCGGCGTGCACCCCACCCATCGCGGCGTAGGACTTGACCATGATCATGGTGGTCTCCCATCGCTGGCCGAGTTCGCCGGTCAGCGGCGCGGCGTCGGGGTCGTGGCCCTCGCCGAAAACACTGAGAAACCCGCCGTATTCGCGCTCGAAAACCCGCTTGATGCCGGTGTAACCGGCCGCCGCCAGCCCCGCCGCGTAGAAGCCGTTGCGCGCCGCCAAGCCGTGGTGCATGCGCTTGCTCATGGCCTCGTACTGGGCGGCCATCAGACCCGCCGACTGCGTGCCGGCCAGACCGAGGGCGTCCTCCAATTGCGCCGGCGGCAGCCCGCGTAACTTTCCGGACGCCATCGCCGCGGCATGCGTGCCGAAAACCGAGCCCGAGTGCCAGCCGCGGTCGAGCATCTGGGTGCCGTGCAGCGTGTAGCCGACGCGCGGGCCCACCTCGAAGCCGGCGACCGCGGCCAGCAACAGGTCGGCGCCCGTCGAGGGGTGCGGCCGCGTGGACGCCGTCGACAGCAGGGCGGGAATCAACAACGAGCAGCTGTGCAGCGGGGCAAGCGGGTGAAAGTCGTCGAGCTCGAAGCCCTGAATGAAGGTGCCGTTGAGTATCGCCGCGGCAGGCGCCCCCGTGGTGCGTCCGGTGCCGATGACGACGGTGTCGCCGGCGCCTTCCAGCGCGAGGACGGCGTCGGTCGCGGTGCGTGACCACGGTAGTTGCGCCCCTACCAGCGCGCAGCCGATGCCATCGAGGAGCAGGTGTTTCGCACGGTCGAGGACGGGACGCGGGACGTCGTCGAGCGTGAGGCCGGCGACCCAGGTGGCGAGCCGCCCCGTCGGCCCGTCCGGGTCGGTGGCGGCCGGCGTGTTCATCGAATCTCCCTGGCCAATGAGTGGTTGTTATATACATATAACAACCGATCGGGCTACGCAAGGGGGCCGTGTGGAAGCATTGACCACCATGCAGCAAGGCGAGGGTGGGCCGGTCTCGGCGGCGGCCGGGGTGCCGCTGCACCGGCAGCTGTTCTTGGTGCTGCACGACGAGATCGACCGTGGCGTCATCGCCGCGGGCGACGCATTGCCCACCGAGCAGACCCTGTGCGATCAGTTCGGCGTATCGCGCATCACCGTGCGCCGGGCGCTGGCGGACCTGGCCGAGCAGGGGTACATCGAGCGCAGGCACGGCGTCGGGTCGTTCGTACGGCCGCACGGACGAGCGGACGTCTCGGGTGTTTTGGCGGCCGGGCGTTCCTTCATGCAGGGGTTGCGACAGACGCAATTCGAAACCAAGGTCGACGTCGTCGAGCTGGGAAAACGCCGTCCACCGAGGGCCATCGGGGAGGCGTTGGAAAGTTCCGGCGAGCTGCTGCAGATCGTGCGGGTGCGGCGCCAACGCCGCACTGATGAGCCGTTGATGGTGACCGAAGCCTGGCTGCCGCCGGAATGGGCCGACGTACTGACCGAACGGGAGTTGCGGCGCAGGCCGCTTTACGAGCTGCTATCCGACGAGGGCGTCGTCGTGGACCGTGTGCTGCACGAGATCACGGCCGAGATCGCCGGACCGCGCCACGCGCACCTGCTCGGCACGGCCATCGGCGCCGCGCTGCTGCGCGTCAACCGCTTGGCGTTCGTGGCCGAGGCGCCGCATCACTACGTTTCGACCGTGCTGTCGCCGAGCCGTAGCCGCGTCCTGCTCAGCCAGACGGCCGAGGAGATGGAGACCGGCGACGGCCTGAGGATCGCCCACGACGTGGGCGGACGCATCGGCTAGCGGGCGTCGCGCAGCGCCGCGTCGATCGCTTCGGCGTCCGGTGCGCAGTTACCTGCGCCCGGCAGCAGCGTCGCCAGCGCGCCCGCGGCACAGGCGCGCTGCAACGCGCGCAGCCGCTGGGCGGGCGATCCGGGATGGGGCGGCCAGCTGCCGGCCAGCACCCCCGCGAACACGTCGCCGGCCCCGGTGGTGTCCACCGCGGCTACCGCGGGGGCGGGCACCAGAAAGTCGCCGTCGACGCCCACGTACCGGACGCCGCGCGCACCCAGTGTGGTCACCAAGTGTGTTGGGCGCCAAGGCCATTCGTCGGACTCGGCTTCGTTGGCAATCACCACGTCGGCCGCGGCCGCCAGGTCGGCCAGCGAGCCCCGGTCTCCGCCGGCCGGCGAGGCGTTGACGATGACGACCGCCCCGACCGAACGGGCCTGCTGCGCCGCAACCACCGCGGCTTGCACCGGAATTTCCAACTGCGTCAATAACACATCACAGCCTGCGATGACGCTTCGCGCGGCGGCGGCGTCCAGCGCCAGCCGGCCGTTGGCGCCCGGCGCGACCACGATGGTGTTCTCGGCGTGGGCGTCGACGACCACGATCGCCGTGCCGCTCGGTCCGGGCGTTTCGGCGGTGGCGTCCAGGCTGACGCCGTTGCCCAGCAGGTGGGCGCGCAATTCCGCGGCGGCCGGGTCATCGCCGATCGCGCCGACGAATTGCACCCGTGCGCCCGCGCGCGCCGCCGCCACCGCCTGGTTACCGCCCTTGCCGCCCGGAGCGTAGGTCAGCGACGACGCCAGCACCGTCTCGCCGGGAGAGGGGAGGGCATCGACGCGGAGCGACAGGTCCATGTTCACGCTGCCGACCACACAGACTCGGGCCATTAAGTTGACGTTAGTCGCGCTTCCGTGGTGCACGAATGCACAGGATTCTCCACGTCGAGTGCTTTGGCGCAATCGCCCATATCTTGAGACACGCGCGCTAATGTGCTGCGTGAGCGATGCTGCGTGTCCGAGGAAGGGCGAAGTCGAGTGACATCGAGCGAGCTGCAAAACGCTGAGCCGGCTTCCAAGACCGCACCCGAACACGCTTCGGACCAGGCTGCGGCCGCCATTGAGGAAGGCGAGCCTCGCAAGACCCGTAAGTTTCGCCGCCGTCGGCTTTTCCGGATCGGCCTGCAATCCAAGCTCTTGCTGACGCTGCTCCTCTGCAGCATCCTCTCTATCGGGGTGATCGGCTTCATCGGGGCGTCGTCGGGCCGCAACGCCCTGCGCCAAGTCGAATCCGAGCGACTCACCGAACTGCGCGAGTCCCAGGCGCGGCAGGTGCAGTCGCTCTTCAGGGAGGTGACCAACTCCCTGATCGTCTACAGCGGCGGCTTCAGCATCGTCGAAGCGACGACGGCGTTCACCGATGGATTCGCCCAATTGTCCAATGCGACGATCAACCCGGCGCAGCAGCAGGCGATCTTCAACTACTACGACGACAACATGATCAAGCCGATCAAACGGATCACCGGTGAAGATCTCGATCGCAACGCGATCCTGCCGAGTTCCAACGCGCAGAAGTACCTTCAGGCCTACTACACCGCGCCTTACCATTCGATCTCCGAGGCGAGGAAGGTTGACGACGCCGGCGACGGCAGCGCGTGGTCGGCGGCCAACGCTCGCTACGGCTTCTACATGCGCGAGATCGTCACCCGCTTCGAGTACCCCGATGCGCTGTTGCTGGACATGCAGGGCAACGTCGTCTATTCGGTGAACAAGGGCCCGGACTTGGGCACCAACATTCTGACCGGGCCTTACCGGGAATCCAAGTTGCGCGATGCCTACCAAAAGGCTTTGCGCTCAAACGATCTCAGCTTCGTCTGGATCACCGACTTCCAGCCGTACCAGCCGGAGCTCGACACCCCCACGGCCTGGGCGGTGTCGCTGGTGGGAATGAACGGAAAATTCAACGGCGTCATGGCCCTGCCACTGCCGATCTCGAAGATCAACAGGATCATGACCGCCGACAAACACTGGGATGCCGCGGGAATGGGCCCGTCGACCGAGACTTACCTCGCCGGAGCCGACAACCTGATGCGTTCCGACTCAAGGCTTTTTCTGGAGGATCCGGCTGAATACCGGCGCGAGGCGGTGGCATCGGGCACCCCGCCCGACGTTGTCGACGAAGCGATCCGGCTGGGTGGCACGACCCTCGTCCAGCCGGTGCCCACCGCGGGTCTTCGCGCCGCCCAACGTGGGCAGACCGGAGTAATCAGCGCCACCGACTATCTGGGCAACCGGGAGCTGGAGGCCTACGCGCCGCTGATCGTGCCGAACTCCGATCTGCACTGGTCGATCCTGGCGACACGGGACAACTCCGACGCTTTCGCGCGCCTGGGCAGGTTCAGCAGGACGGTGGTGCTGGCGGTGGCGATCATGATCTTCGCCATCTGCGTCGCGTCGATGGTGCTGGCCCAGCTGATGTTGCGGCCGATCCGTCGGCTGCAGGCCGGCACGCAGAAGATCAGCTCCGGCAACTACGAGGTCAACATCCCGGTCACCACCCACGACGAGATCGGCGACCTGACCGCGGCTTTCAACGAAATGAGTCGCAGCCTGGCAATCAAGGAGGAACTTCTCAACGAGCAGCGCCGGGAGAACGACCGCCTGTTGCTGGCGCTGATGCCCGAGTCCGTTGTTCAGCGATATCGCGAGGGGCAGGAGACCATCGCGCTGGAACACCAGGGCGTGGCCGTCATCTTCGCCGAAATCGTCGGGCTCGACGAAGTTTCCGTGGATGTATCCGGCGACGAGCTCGTCGGGATGGTCGACGAACTGTTCCGGCAGTTCGATTCGGCGGCCGAATCTCTGGGCGTCGAGCGGATTCGCACCTTCCACAACGGCTATCTCGCCAGCTGCGGTGTGGTCACGCGGCGCCTGGACAGCATCCACCGCAGCGTCGACTTTGCCATCGAAATGCGCCAAATCATCGATAGGTTCAACGGCCAGACCGGCCACCAGCTGCGCCTTCGAGTGGGCATCAGCACCGGTGACGTCATCAGCGGACTGGTGGGTCGCTCGGGGCTCGTCTACGACATGTGGGGCGCCGCGGTCAGCCTTGCCTACCGGATGCAAAGCGGCGCAAACCAATCGGGCATCTACGTCACCTCCCAGGTGTACGAGGCGATGCGGGACGTGCGGCAGTTCACGCCGGCCGGCACCATTTCGGTCAGCGGAACCGACCAGGAGATCTACCGGTTGTCGGAGCGATCATGAACCTGTTCGACTCATCGTGGTTCTACTGGGCCATCGGCGTAGCGGTCGGATTCCCGATTGCCTTGATCCTGCTTACCGAGCTGCACCGCACGCTGGTCCGCCGAGACAGCCAGCTGGCCCGGCAGGTCAGCCTGCTGCGCAACTACCTGCTGCCGCTGGGCGCGTTGTTGCTGCTGCTCGTCGAGGCTTCGCAGGTGCCCGCCAAAGACGGCTCGGTGCGGATCCTCACCACGCTGTTCGGCCTGCTGGTGCTCGTGCTGGTCTTGTCCGCGCTGAACGCCACCGTGTTCGAGGGCGCGCCCGACAAAAGCTGGCGCAAACGGCTGCCCGCCATCTTCATCGATGTCGCCCGCTTCGGAGTCATCGGCGTCGGCCTGGCGGTCATGCTGTCAATGATCTGGGGCGTCCGGATCGGTGGCCTGTTCACCGCGCTCGGCGTCACCTCGGTTGTCATCGGCCTGATGCTGCAGAACTCCGTCGGCCAGGTGGTGTCCGGGTTGTTCGTGCTGTTCGAGCAGCCATTCCGGATCGATGAGTGGCTGGACACCGGGACCGCGCGAGGGCGTGTCGTCGAAGTGAACTGGCGGTCCGTGCACATCGACACGGGCAGCGGCATCCGCATCATGCCCAACTCGATGCTCGCCAGCACCTCGTTCACCAACCTCAGTCGCCCGTCGCGCGCGTACGACTGCGCGATCACAACCAAGTTCGCGCCCGGCGATTCCCCGGACAAGGTGTGCGAGATGCTCACGCGGGTCGCTGCGGCGTTGCCGGCCCGCAGACCCGGAATGTTGCCCACCGCAGTCTCCTTGGGCGGCGCCCAGTACCGCACGACCATCCGGTTGGCGTCCCCCGCCGACGCCGAAGCCACCGAAGCGACCTTCCTGCGCTGGGTTTGGTATGCGGCGCGGCGGGCGCGCCTGCATCTCGACGGTGCCGACGACAACTACTCCACCAAACAACGCGTGGAAAAAGCCTTACGCACGGTCGTCGCGCCGGCGTTGCGGCTGAGCCATACCGATCAGCAATCGCTCGTCCCGTACGCGAAGCTCGTCCGCTACGGCGCCGACGAAATCCTCGAATCCGCAGGCCAGGTCTCGCCCGGCATGACCTTCCTGGTGGCCGGCCGGGTGCGCTTGACGGCGACGACCGACGACGGCTCGGTGGTGCCGGTCACCACCCTGGACGAGGGATCGTTCCTGGGCCTGACCGCGCTGACCCGCCAGCCCAACCTCGCCGGCGCGTACGCGCTGGACGAGGTGACGGCGCTGCAGATCGATCGCGAGCACCTCGAGCATCTGGTGATGCGTAAGCCGTTGCTGCTCCAAGACTTAGGACGACTCATCGAGGAGCGACAAGCCAAGGTGCGACAGGTGACGCACCGTGAACGGATCAGCCTGAGCCGCATCGGGGCGCCGGCGGCGGCAAAAACGCTCCGCTGACCCGCCGGAGACCGCGACTTGATAGTCGGCGCGTTACGCGCGGGACGGAAGCCGTAATACCCGGGCCGCCTCACCTGGCCGGTTAAGGCCCGATACCCTGGTTCAATGAGTCTGCAAGCACCATTCCTCAGCGGTGGGGCTCAACAGCGGGAGTCTGACTTGCGCCGGGAGGTGCACAATGCCGCTCGCCGCGCCCGCGTCGCCTCCCGCGTCCTGGCGTTGCTCCCGACGGTCGCCAAGGACCAGGCGCTGCGGTCGGCCGCCGACGCGGTAGCGTCCCACACCGACTTGATCCTGTCGGCCAATGCCGAAGACCTCCGCGCCGCCGAGGCTGCCGGCACCCCGACCGCCATGCTCGACCGGCTGGCGCTGGACCCCAAACGGGTCGAGGGAATCGCCGCCGGCCTGCGTCAGGTCGCCGGGTTGCCCGACCCGGTCGGCGAGGTGCTGCGCGGCTACACGCTGCCGAACGGATTGCATCTGCGCCAGCAGCGCGTGCCGCTCGGCGTCGTCGGCATGATCTACGAAGGCCGGCCCAACGTCACCGTCGACGCCTTCGGTCTGGCGCTCAAGTCGGGCAACGCCGTGTTGCTGCGCGGAAGTTCCTCCGCCGCGCGGTCCAACCAGGCGCTGGTGCAGGTGCTGCGCGCTTCGCTGGTCAGCGAGGACCTCCCCGCCGATGCGGTGCAACTGCTTTCGGCCGCCGATCGCGCCACGGTTACGCACCTGATCCAGGCCCGCGGCCTGGTCGACGTGGTGATTCCGCGCGGGGGAGCCAGTCTGATCAACGCGGTGGTTCGCGACGCGCAGGTGCCCACCATCGAAACCGGCGTGGGCAACTGCCACGTCTACGTCCACGAAGGCGCCGACCTGGACGTCGCGGAACGGATCCTGCTGAACTCCAAGACCCGTCGGCCCAGCGTCTGCAACGCCGCCGAGACGCTGTTGGTCGATGCCACCATCGCCAAGAAGGCGCTGCCCCGGTTGGTGGCCGCCCTGGAGGACGCTGGCGTGACCGTGCACGGCGGATCCTCGGCGGATGCGGGGGAGGACGACCTGCGCCGCGAGTACCTGTCGATGGACATCGCGGTCGCGGTGGTGGACGGCATCGATGCCGCGATCGCCCACATCAACGAGTACGGCACCGGGCATACCGAGGCCATCGTCACCAGCAATATGGCTGCGGCGCAACGGTTTAGCGACGGCGTCGACGCCGCCGCAGTGATGATCAACGCGTCGACGGCGTTCACGGACGGTGAGCAGTTCGGTTTCGGCGCCGAAATCGGCATCTCCACCCAGAAATTGCATGCGCGGGGCCCCATGGGGCTGCCGGAATTGACCTCGACCAAGTGGATCGCGTGGGGCGACGGGCAGATCCGTCCAGCCTGACCGCGACGAAAAGTGCTTTAGGAGAACCGACATAGTGAGCGTGCCCGCCCGGCCCAAGCCGCTGTTCGCCGACATCGACGACGTCTCGCGACGGTTGGCCGAGACCGGTTACCTGCCCGACACCGCCACCGCGACCGCGGTGTTCCTGGCCGACCGGCTGGGCAAGCCGCTGCTGGTGGAGGGCCCCGCCGGGGTGGGCAAGACCGAGCTGGCCCGCGCCGTCGCCCAGGCGACCGGTTCCGGACTCGTCCGGTTGCAGTGCTACGAGGGCGTGGACGAGGCGCGCGCGCTCTACGAATGGAACCACGCCAAGCAGATCCTGCGCATCCAGGCGGGCTCCGGTGACTGGGACCAGACGAAGGACGACGTGTTCAGCGAGGAGTTCCTGCTGCAGCGCCCGCTGCTGACCGCCATCCGGCGCACCGAGCCCACGGTTCTGTTGATCGACGAAACCGACAAGGCCGACATCGAAATCGAGGGCCTGCTGCTCGAGGTGTTGTCCGACTTCGCCGTGACCGTCCCGGAACTGGGCACGATCACCGCGGAGCGGACGCCGTTCGTGGTGTTGACCTCCAACGCCACCCGCGAACTGTCGGAGGCCCTCAAGCGTCGGTGCCTGTTCCTGCACATCGACTTTCCCAGTCCCGAATTGGAGCGCCGCATCCTGTTGTCGCGGGTGCCGGAGCTGCCGCAGCATCTCGCCGATGAGTTGGTGCGCATCATCGGCGTGCTGCGCGGCATGCAACTCAAGAAGCTCCCGTCAGTCGCCGAGACGATCGACTGGGGACGCACGCTGCTCGCGCTGGGCCTGGACACCATCGACGACTCCGTCGTCGCCGCCACCCTGGGCGTGGTCCTCAAGCATCAGTCCGACCAGCAGCGCGCAACCGGCGAGCTCCGGTTGAACTAGGGACGCACCGATGGCCCCCCGCCGCATCCGCCCCACCCGGCCGCTCGCCCCGCACGGGCTGCCCGGGCACCTGGTGGGTTTCGTGGAAGCACTTCGCGGAGTTGGCATTTCGGTTGGCCCATCCGAGACGGTGGACGCCGGCCGGGTGATGGCCACGCTGGGTTTGGGCGACCGTGAGGTGTTACGCGAGGGCATCGCCTGCGCCGTGCTGCGGCGTCCCGAACACCGCGAGACCTACGACGCCATGTTCGACCTGTGGTTCCCCGCGGCGCTGGGCACACGCGCGGTGGTGACCGACGAGGAGGCCGACGCGACGTCGGGCGACTCCTTGCCGCCCGACGACGTCGAGGCGATGCGCCAGATGCTGCTGGATCTGCTCACCGAGAACCCCGACCTTGCCGGCATGGACGAGCGGCTGGTCGCGATGATCGCGCGCATCGTGGAGGCCTACGGCAAATACAGTTCCAGCCGCGGCCCGTCGTTCTCGTCGTACCAGGCGCTCAAGGCGATGGCCCTGGACGAATTGGAGGGCAAGCTGCTGGCGGGGCTGCTCGCCCCGTACGGCGACGAACCCACGCCCACCCAGGAACAGATCGCCAAAGCCATGGCGGCGCAGCGGATCACGCAACTGCGCAAGATGGTCGACGCCGAGACCAAGCGACGGACCGCCGAGCAGCTGGGCCGTGACCACGTCCAGATGTACGGCATCCCACAGCTTTCCGAGAACGTCGAGTTTCTGCGCGCCTCCGGCGAACAGCTGCGCCAGATGCAACGGGTGGTGGCGCCGCTGGCCCGGACCCTGGCCACCCGGCTCGCGGCCCGGCGGCGGCGCAGCCGCGCCGGCGTGATCGACCTGCGCAAGACGCTGCGCAAGTCGATGTCCACCGGCGGCGTGCCGATCGACGTGGTGCTGGCCAAACCCCGTCCGGCGCGACCGGAGCTGGTGGTGCTGTGTGACGTGTCCGGTTCCGTCGCCGGGTTCAGCCACTTCACCCTGCTGCTGGTACACGCGCTGCGCCAACAGTTCTCGCGGGTCAGGGTGTTCGCGTTCATCGACACCACCGACGAGGTGACCCACATGTTCGGGCCCGAAGCCGACCTGGCCGTGGCGATCCAGCGGATCACGCGGGAGGCCGGCGTGTACAGCCGCGACGGGCATTCCGACTACGGCAACGCCTTCGCGTCGTTCGTGCAGGCGTTCCCCAACGTCCTTTCGCCGCGCAGCTCGCTGCTGGTGCTCGGTGACGGCCGCACCAACTACCGCAATCCGGAGACCGAGCTGCTGGCCCACATGGTGACCGCCAGCCGGCACGCGCACTGGCTGAATCCCGAGCCCAAGCACCTGTGGGGCAGCGGCGACTCGGCGGTGCCGCGCTACCAAGAAGTCATCACGATGCATGAATGCCGGTCGGCCAAGCAGCTCGCCGCCGTGATCGACCAGCTGCTGCCGGTCTGAGGACGTTCTTCGTCCCTGCGTCACGCTCGGGCGCCGGTGTGACGCTCGCCGGAGGTCCCGGGATGCGGGCCGGCCCGCGGACTGAGGAATCAGGCCGGATCGCCGCCTCAAGTAAGCTGGCAAATCGTGCAAAAGCAGCTGCGCAGGCTGGGAGTGATGGGCGGGACGTTTGATCCCATCCATTACGGACACCTGGTTGCCGCGAGTGAGGTCGCCGACCTGTTCGACCTCGACGAAGTGGTGTTCGTGCCCAGCGGTCAGCCCTGGCAGAAGGACCGCCACGTCTCCGCTGCCGAGGACCGATACCTGATGACGGTGATCGCCACCGCGTCCAACCCGCGCTTCTCGGTGAGCCGGGTCGACGTCGACCGTGCCGGGCCCACCTACACCAAGGACACGCTGCGGGACCTGCACGCCCTCAACCCCGATTCGCAGCTGTACTTCATCACCGGGGCCGACGCGCTCGCTTCGATCCTGTCCTGGCAGGGCTGGGAGGAGCTCTTCGAGCTGGCGCGGTTCGTCGGCGTCAGCCGGCCCGGCTACGAGCTGCGCCGCGAACACATCACCGGCGTGCTGGGCGAGCTGGCGGAGGACGTGCTGACGCTCGTTGAGATCCCGGCGCTGGCGATCTCGTCGACCGACTGCCGTTTGCGCGCCGAACAACATCGGCCACTGTGGTACCTGATGCCCGACGGCGTCGTGCAGTACGTCTCCAAGCGCCGGCTCTATCGCGGCGAACAATCGAAGGACACCGTGAGCCGATCGACCCTGCCCGCCGGGAAGAACACATGACCGCCACGCAGGAGGCGATCGACATGGCGACCGTGGCCGCCGGCGCGGCCGCCTCGAAACTGGCCGACGATGTCGTCGTGATCGACGTGTCCGGCCAACTGGTGATCACCGACTGCTTCGTCATCGCCTCGGCGTCCAACGAGCGGCAGGTCAATGCCATCGTCGACGAGGTCGAGGAGAAGATGCGCAGGGCGGGCTACAAGCCGGCGCGCCGGGAGGGCACCCGGGAGGGCCGCTGGACGCTGCTGGACTACCGCGACATCGTCGTGCACATCCAGCACCAGGACGACCGCGACTTCTATGCCCTGGACCGGTTGTGGGGTGACTGCCCGGTCGTGCCGGTGGATCTGGCCGCGGTTCCCGACGACTCGGCGGGCACGCAATGACGATTCGCCGCCTGATCATGTTGCGGCACGGGCAAACTGAGTTCAACGCAGGCAGCCGCATGCAGGGGCAACTGGATTCCCAACTCAGTGAGCTCGGTCGGGCGCAAGCGATCGCCGCCGCCGAGGTGCTCGGCAAGCTACAGCCATTGCTTATCGTGTCGTCGGATCTGCATCGCGCGTACGACACGGCGATCCGGCTCGGGGAGCGGACCGGCCTGCCGATCCGGGTGGATCCGCGGTTGAGGGAAACCCACCTCGGCGACTGGCAGGGAGTGACGCACACCGAGGTCGACATGCAGGCCCCTGGTGCCCGGCTGGCCTGGCGCGAAGACGCCACCTGGGCGCCCCATGGTGGCGAAAGCCGGGTCGACGTCGCCGCCCGCAGCGTGCCGTTGGTTACCGAACTGGTCTGCGGTGAGCCGGAATGGGGTGGACCCCAGCACGCCGATCGGCCGGTGGTGCTGGTGGCCCACGGCGGGCTGATCGCCGCGCTGTCTGCCGCGCTGCTGAGGCTTCCGGTCGCCAACTGGCCGACGCTGGGCGGCATGGGCAATGCCAGCTGGGTGCAGCTTTCCGGCCATTCGGACGACTCGGGGGCGGCTTTCGAGAGCATCCGCTGGCGCCTCGATGTGTGGAACGCTTCGGCGCAGGTGTCCAACGATGTCCTCTGATGCACGGCCCACCCTGCTGATCTTCGCCGACTCGCTGGCCTACTACGGGCCGACCGGCGGCCTGCCCGCCGACGATCCGCGCATCTGGCCCAATATCGTTGCCGCGCAATTGGGTTGGGATGTGGAACTCATTGGTCGCATCGGCTGGACCTGCCGCGACATCTGGTGGGCGGCGACCCAAGACCCGCGTGCCTGGGCAGCGCTGCCCAGGGCCGGCGCCGTCATTTTCGCGACCGGCGGCATGGATTCGCTGCCGTCGGTGCTGCCGACCGCGCTGCGCGAACTGATCCGCTACGTCCGCCCGCCGCGAGTGCGGCGCTGGGTACGTGACGGATACGGCTGGCTGCAGCCCAGGCTCTCGCCGGTGGCCCGGTCCGCGCTGCCTGCGCGCCTGAGCGCCGACTATCTCGAACAGACTCGCAGCGCAATCGATTTCAACCGCCCGGGCATCCCGGTCGTGGCCTCGCTGCCGTCGGTGCACATCGCCGACACCTACGGCAGGGCCCACCATGGCCGCCCGGCGACCGCCGCGGCGATCACCGAGTGGGCGCAAACCCATGACGTTCCCCTAGTCGACCTCAAAGCGGCTGTCGCCGAGCACATCATGAGTGGACGAGGAAATCCCGACGGCATTCACTGGAATTTCGAAGCGCACCAGGCGGTTGCCGAGCTGATGCTGAAGGCGCTCGCCGAAGCCGGCGTAGTGACAGAGAAGCCACGCCCGTGACCGTCATGGTGGTGACCGACGCGTCGGCGCGCTTGCCGGCCGATTTGCTGGAGCAGTGGGCGATACGGGTTGTGCCGCTGCACATTCTGCTCGACGGCGTCGATTTGCGCGACGGTGTGGACCAGATCCCCGAAGACATCTACAAGCGTCACGCGACCACCGCGGCGGCCACGCCGGCCGAACTGGCCGACGCCTACCAGCAGGCGCTGGCCGACAGCGGCGGGGACGGCGTGGTGGCGGTGCACATTTCGTCCGCACTGTCGGGCACCTGCGGCGCGGCGGAGCGGACCGCGGCCGACCTGGACGCCCACGTACGGGTCGTCGACTCGAAGTCGACCGCCATGGGCACGGGCTTCATCGCGTTGGCCGCCGCGCGGGCCGCTGCCGCCGGCGGTGACCTCGACGCCGTCGCCGCCGCGGCGACCGCGGCCGTACGACAAAGCCACGCGTTCATGGTGGTGCACCGGCTGGACAACCTGCGCCGCAGTGGGCGGATCGGCGGCGCCAAGGCATGGCTGGGCACCGCGCTGGCACTCAAGCCGCTGCTGCGCATCGACGACGGCAAACTCGTTCTGGCCCAACGGGTACGCACCGTCACCCACGCGACGGAGGCGATGATCGACCGGGTCTGCGGGGTCGTCGGCGACAGTCCGGCCGCGCTGGCGGTGCATCACGTCGCCAACCCGGACGGCGCCAAGGAAGTGGCGGCCGAGCTGGCGCGCAGACTACCGGCCTGCGAGCCGGCGATCATCACCCCGCTGGGGCCGGTGCTGGCGTTGCACGTCGGTGCCGGAGCCGTCGCGGTCGTCGTGCAGCTGCCGACTTAAGCGGGCACCGGGCGCCGGGCGTTGTCGCCGCGAGGGTGTACCACCTGCGGCCACCAGAACCACCGTCCCAGCAGCGTCGCGATGGACGGCATCAGCAACGTGCGCACCACCAGCGTGTCGAGCAGCAGACCGATGCACACCGTCGAACCGAACTGACCCAGCACCCGCAAGTCGCTGCCCAACATGGCCGCCATGGTGAACGCGAACACCAGACCCGCCGCCGTCACGACGCCGCCGGTACCCGCCATCGACCGGATGATTCCCGTCTTGAGGCCGGCATGGATCTCTTCTTTGAACCGGGAGACCAGCAACAGGTTGTAGTCGGACCCGACGGCCAGCAGGATGATGACCGACAGCGCCATCACGATCCAGTGGATCCTGATGCCGAACAGGTCCTGCCAAATCAGCACCGAGAGGCCGAACGACGCCGCGATCGAGCTGGCCGCGGTGCCCACGATCACCAGCGCGGCCACCACGCTGCGGGTAAGTATCAGCATGATCATGAAGATCAACGTCAGGGCGGACACCACGGCGATCATCAAGTCGTATTTCTCGCCGTCGGCCATGTCCTTGAACGTCGCGGCGGTTCCGCCCAGGTAGACCCGGGCGTCGGACAGCGACGATTGCTTGAGACCCTCCTGCGCGGCGGTGCGTTCGGCGTCGACTTGCGCGATGCCCTCCGGCGACATCGGATCGCCTTGATGCGTGATGAAGAACCGCGCCGACTTTCCATCCGGCGACAAGAACATCCGAAGGCCGGTCTGGAAATCCGGGTTGTCGAAGGCCTCGGGCGGCAGGTAGAAGAAGTCGTCGTTCTTCGATGCGTCGAAGCTTTGACCCATCACGATCGCGGTGTTGCTCATCGCCTCCATCTGGTCGATCATCGCCTTGAACGTCTGATACAGGGTGAGCGTGATGCCCCTGGTGGTCTTCAGCGTGGTGATCAGCGTGGGAAAGAGCGCGGTCAGGTCGCGTGAGGCTTTGGCGGTGTGGGCGATATCGGTCGTCAGGTAATGGAACTGCTCGGCGAGCTGGTCGAACCCGTCGAACGTGTCGAACAGGGACCGCAACCCGATGCACACGGGAATGTCGTAGCAGTGCCGCTCCCAGTAGAAGTAGGAGCGTACCGGCCGGAAGGTGTCGTCGAAATCCGCGATGTGATCACGCAGGGAATCGGTGATCTGCGACGTCACCGCCGTGGTCTTCGCGCTGTCGTCCGCGGCGTTGGCCAGGTCCTGTGACACCTCGTATTGGCGTTGCGTGGTGTCGATCTGGGTCTGCAGATCGTCGGCCATCCGGAGGATGTCGGCGATGCGCTCCTTGAGGAAGCTCATGTTCTGCATCGTCGTCTGACTCTGGACGCTGTTCTGAAACGGTATCGAGCTGTGCTGGATCGGAATGCCCAGCGGCCGGGTGATGTCCTGGACCATGGCGATGCCCAGCGTGCGCATCTCGTTTTTCGCCACCCGGTCCAGCACCAGCATGTCGGCCGGGTTTCGCATGTCGTGGTCGGATTCGACCATCAACAGGTCGGGGTTCATCCGTGCCTCGGAGAAATGCCGGTTCGCGGCCTCTTGTCCTTGGTTGGACGGGGCCGACAACGGCAGGTAATGGCGGTCGTTGTAGCTCGTGTGGAAGCTCGGCAGGGCGATCATGCCGACCAGCACGACCGCGGCGCTCACGGCCAAAACCGCTGCCGGCCAACGTACTACGGCGGTACCCACCCGGCGCCACAGCCGGCCACGCTTGGCCTGCCGCTCGAACAGGTGGAAGCGGCTGCCGACGAAGACCACCGCGGGCCCCAGCGTGACGCCGGCCAGCACCACGACAATCATGCCGATCGCCACGGGCGCCCCCATGGTGTTGAACCACGGTAGCCGCGAGAAACTGAGGCAATAGGTCGCGCCCGCGATCGTCAGGCCCGACCCCAACACGACCGGGGCGACGCCCTTGAATGTGGTGTAGTACGCGGTTTCTCGGTCCTCGCCCGCGGCCAGCGCCTCCTGATAGCGGCCGATCAGGAAGATGCCGTAGTCCGTCCCCGCGGCGATCGCCAACATGGTGAGGATGTTGGCGGCGAAGGTGGTGAGCCCGAATGCGTTGTGGTACGCGAGAACCGCGACCACCCCCCGCGAACACGCCAGGGCGACAAAGGTCATGAACAGCTGGACCAGCGTGGTGACGATCGACCGGTAGACCAGCAGCAACATGATCGCGATGGCGCCCAGGGTGAACAGCGTGATCTTGGCCAGGCTGGCGTTACCGATGATGTGCATATCGTCGGACAGCGCGGCGGGGCCCGTGACGTAGGCCTTCACGCCGGGTGGCGCCTTGTTCTCCTCGATCACCTTGCGCACCGAGTCCACCGATTCGTTGGCCAGCGTCGTGCCCTGGTTACCGGCGAGGTTCACCTGCACGTAGGCGCTCTTGGCGTCGGCGCTCTGCGCGCCCGCGGCCGTCAGCCGGTCGCCCCAGAAGTCCTGAATGTGCTGAATGTGCTTGGGATCCTGGCGGAGTTGCCGAATCAGCTTGTCGTAGTACTGGTGCGCGTCGGGGCCGAGCGGTTGCTGGCCCTCCAGCACGATCATTACCGTGCTGTTGGAATCGAATTCGTGGAAGTTGTGGCCCAGGCGCATCATCGCCTTCATCGACGGCGCATCCAGCGGGGTCATCGGCGCCGAGTGAGCCTCACCAACTTTTTCCAGTGTCGGAACGATGACATTCACCAGGACCGTGACGAACAACCAAACCAAAATGATCGGCACCGCAAAGATCCGGATCGCATGCGGCAGGTACGGGCGGTGGCCCCGCTCGGCCTTGGACAGGCCCTTGACGTTGATGGGGCCGGTGTCGGCCGCGCTCACGTCGCGCTGGGTCTCGTTGCTCGCGTTGCTCATGCGGACTTCACCAGGCAGAAGGTCTGCGCGTTGTGGCCGTCGGAACTCCGCTGTTCGCGCACGACGCCGTCGACGGTGATCTTGCAGCTGATCTCACCGCTGTCGCTCTGCGCCATGATGTTGGCGCTCACCGAGGGCAAGGTGGTCGAGATGGTGGTCGACCACGGCAGCGGCGCCGCGTTGACCTGATGGGTGTTGGCGTTCTCGTCCCAGTAGTTGATGTTGGCGGTGGCCCCGGGCGGCCCCGTGATGTCGTACACCACGACCTTCGGGTTGAACTGCACGATTTCGATCCCCTTGCCGGCGTTCGCGTTGAGATCCTGCGAGCCGAAAATCTTGTGGAGCCGCGACACGATCAACGCCGAAAGGGCCAAGACCACCACCAAAAGCAGCGGTATCCACACCCGTTTCAGGACGCGGGTTACGGTGCCGGTACGTGGACCCGATTCTGGACTAGCCACCACCTGACCGCCTTCCGCATTACCGCCACCCCGGCGCTGCCGCAAAGCTCACCTACGTCGCCGACGACACCGATGTCCCTCGACAATTTGCTCAGCTAAGCACTCTAAACCTTAGTGCACGCAAGCGTTCCTCCGGGTGCCTCCGATGTGGCGAACCGCATATGGTTCGGGCCCTTACCGGGCCACCCGGCCGGTGACCGGCGGCAAATCGGCAAGCGTCACGATCCCGGGCTCGGCCGCGACCACAGCCGGGACCGCATTGGTCACCGGCATCGCCGTGTAGATCATTCCCAACCCCATGAAGCCGGGTTCCGTCCAATCCTTCGGCGGCAGGCAGTGCAGCACGGTCCGCATGTTGGGCAGCCCGTACACCTGGATGACGTGGCCGTGCTCCAGCGGCTTGGGCGGCACCACATGATTGCCCATGGTCCAGTTGAACCCCACGCTGACCACGTTGCGGTCGCCCTGCCAGCCGCGGTGGTATCCATAGACACCGCCGACCGTTCCCGCGGGGATTGTCATGAAGCCCAGATCCGAATCCCCGGTGGCCGCGGTGAAGGTCACGTCGAAGGTCATCCGGTCCAGCTTCGCCCCGATCGCGTCGGCCATCATGGCGGCCGATTCGGCGAAGACCTCGCTTTCGCGCCGCACGCTTTCCGCCAGCCCCGGAGTTTCGGGATCCTGCGAGAAGCCCATCGCCGTCTGCGTTTCCGCTGATTCGTAGGTGGAGCAATCCACCGACTCGGTGATCCGGATTTCGTCGACGCGTTCGCACGCGCCGCTGAGCACCATGCCCACCATGTTCGTCATGCCCGGGTGCGCGCCGCTGCCGAAGATCGTCGAACCGCCTCGTTTGCACGCATCCGCGATGCGTTCGCGGTCCGCGGGCGTCTGCTTGCCGCCGGTAATCCAGGCCGCGCTGGAACACACGTTGACGCCCGCTTCCAGCAAGCGCACCAGCTCATCGATGTTGGGCCACAACGGGTTATAGCAGCACGCGTCGGCGCCCAGGGCGAGGAGCGCGTCGATGTCGTTCGTCGCGCGCACGCCGGTCGGTTCCGGCCACCCGGCCAGTTCGGCGGCATCCACGCCGACCTTGTCCGCCCCGTGCGCGTACACCCCGACCAATTCCATGTCCGGCCTGCCGATGATGGCATGCAGCGAACGCCGCCCGATGTTTCCGGTCGTCCACTGGATGACGCGCAGGGGGCGGTCCGTCGGGGGCTTGCTCATCGCGTCTCCTTTGACGTGGGCGGATTTGGGTCATTATCGCCGCCGTGCGCCCGGGCGTGTCTACACCCTTGAAGGTCAGCGGTTGCCGGGGTTCAGCGCGGCCATGGCGCTGGACATCAGCTGCGAAAAGGGATCGCCGCCCCCGCCGAAGGTGGCCTGACTGGCCGGTGCGATCACGGCCGCGGGGTCGAAGCCCCGCACCGGATCCACTTGAAGCGGAGCGGTGAGCGGGTCGTCGTTGCGCGAGTAGCCCGCGTTCACCATCGGGGTCAACTCCGCGTCGAGTTGGTTCAGCACGTCTTCCGGCACGCCCAGGTAGCCCAGGGGCAGTACCAGCGGGAGGTGCCTTTCGGGGATCAGATACGTCGTTGTCTTCGCGCCCCTGGAGTTGACGGTCGTCCTGATGTTCTGCGGCGGCACCATGCTCGGGTCGGTGAACGCGACGGCGGTATGACCGGTTGCTTCGCCCACCAGCGTGTTGGCCAGCGCTAACAGGTTGTCCGGCCGGTCCGGAAAGTCGGCGATCATGTCGTATGCGGCGACGAAGGCCTTGGTGTCGTATTGGCTTTCCACGGGGGGCGGTATGCGGTAGTCCATTGCGGGAACGACGGCGCCGACCGGAAAGAAGGAGGTCAGGAAGCTCTCGCCGAAGGCGTGATGCCCGACCGGGTTGCCAAATGTGCTGAACACCAATTGGTTTGGTGGGGGAGCGGTCGGATCGTTCGCGAGCCTGGCCTGCTCGGCGTCAACCACGAGCGAACCCTCGGACAGGCCGATGGCGGCTCCGGGCCCACCCCTGCGGATCGCCGCATCCAGGTTTTCGGTCCCGACGGCGACCGACTCGCCGACGCTGGGGCCGTCCACGCCTAGCCCCGGGAAGGCTTCATCCAGCCGGCCAATCCCCGGAAAGAGCCGTTCGAGCACGTGGCCCTGGACCTGCCCGGCCGGGTAGGCCACGATTTCTCGCTTCAGGCTGGGAAACCAGCCGGCACCCAGGCGCCTGCCGTACTCGTCGTAGGGAATGCCCGGAACGTGAGCGCCGCCCAGGGCGTACGCGGTGCCGTCACCGGGCGTACGGTCGCCTGGCGCGTCATCGGCCGCCGCCATCCCGAGGCCGAAATATCCTGTGACGCCGAGGGTTACCACAGCGGTAGCCCCTGCGAGTAGTTTCTGCATCGCCACGTCCCGCCTGCCCGACTTGGTCTCGTAGTGTCGCATATCGCTCGTCGGCCTCGCGGCTGACGGGTATTAGTCCGCGCTTCCGGCCGGTGAGCGGGATCGCGACCGCCGCGCTCCCGGTCGTGACGGCCACCAGCTGGCCCGCCCGACCAGCGTAGCCAACGCGGGAACCGTTATGGTGCGGACCAGAAAGGTGTCGAGCAAGATTCCGAACCCGATCACGAAGCCACCCTGGACGACGGTGCCGATGCTGGAAAACACCAGGCCCCACATCGAGGCGGCGAAGATCAAACCCGCCGCGGTGATCACGCCGCCGGTCGAACTCAACGCGCGAATGACGCCGTAACGCATACTGTGCGGGGATTCGTCACGCATTCGCGAGACGAAAAGCATATTGTAATCGGCTCCGACGGCGACCAATACCACGAAGGCCAATGGTGGGACGCTCCAATGCAATTGCTGGCCCAGTAGGAATTGAAACGTCAGGACGCCGATACCTACCGCCGACAAGTACGAAATAACGACGGAAGCGACCAGATACAGCGGCGCGACGACCGCACGCAGCAGCGCGACCAGCGTCATCAGCACGACGATGATGGTGACGACAATGATGAACTTGATGTCGTGTTCATAAAAGTCTCGCGTGTCCCGCAGCGTGACCGGATATCCGACCATCGATATCGACGCATCCGCCAATGACGTATTCGGTTGGGCTCCGCGGGCGGTATCGCTGATCGCACTGACCTGATCCATCGCCTCGGCGCTGAACGGGTTGAGTTTGGTCTGCACCAAATACCGCACCGAATGCCCATCGGGCGAAATGAACGCCTTGGCGGCCTTCTTGAACTCTTCCATGTGCAGCAGCTGCGCCGGAACGTTGAACCCCGCCATCGACGGTTCGGCCGCGTCGCGTTTCAGCGTGAGGAGGAACGCCGACGCCTCGCCGAGCCCCGTGCCCATCTGTTTGATCTGGTCGACGAGTTGGTCCACCCCGTCAGCCACTTGCCGGCTTCCGCTGGCGAACCGGTCAGCGCCTTGTTGCAGGTGGTTCAGGTCGGCCTGCAGGCCACCGGGCTGGTCCAGACCCATGGCATGCAGCGCCTTGACGAAGTTGGCGAGCGCGCCGCGGAGGTGATCCACCGACGCGTTGAGGGTCTGCCGGTCTTGGAAAGCCTGGAGTTGTCCCGCCAGATCATTGATCTGGTCGAGGCTTCCGTCACCACGCGCGTTGACCACGCGCTCGAATTGGGCTCGGGTGGCGCTGCAGGAGGGATCGGCATCGCAAACCTGGTTGCCCTCGAGCGCCGCCAGCACCGGGGCAACCCAGGCGAACATGTCCTTGACGGCGGCGAAGTTGATGCCGATGGTATGGCCGAGGGAGTTGATGCTGCTGACGAGCTTGGCGGCGGTGACGACCTCCTTGACCAACTTGTCGCCGCCGTATTGGGTCCTCATCGAAGTGAAAGCCTCTGTCAGGCCTTGCATCCCGGCGACCATCTGGTTGACCTG
>NZ_LZJF01000140.1 GCF_001666835.1 Mycobacterium sp. E3251
AGTTCGCCCAGATCGCGCAGCACAGTCTCGCCCAGATCGGCGTCAAGCTAAACCTCGTCGCCAGGGCCGGCAGCGGGTTCTTCACCAACTACATCAACGTCGGGGATTTCGACATCGCCCAATTCAGTTGGCTCGGCGATGCGTTCCCGCTGTCGGCGCTGACCCAGATCTACCTATCCGGCGGCGAGAGCAACTTCGGCAAGATCGGCAGCCCGCAAATCGACGCGGCGATCGAGCGGACCCTCGAAGAGCTCGACCCCGGCAAGGCGCAGGAGTTGGCCAACGATCTCGACAAACTCATTTGGGCCGAGGGGTTCAGCCTGCCGCTGACGCAATCGCCGGGCGACGTCGCGGTGCGCAGCACTCTGGCCAATTTCGGTGCCGCCGGGCTCGGCGACCTGCGCTACACCGCCATCGGGTTCATGCGCCGCTGACCCGCCGCAGCGGCGCCGGGATCGGCAGGAGGCCCTCCACCGCGGCCGCCACCCCGATCGCCTTCCACAGCAGGCGCAGCTCGGGGCGCGGCGGAAGCGCGTCGAGCGCCTGGGCTTTCGCGGCGAGCCCGTCGAATTCGCCGCGCGACACCGCCTGGGCGATCGCGATCGCGGCGGGCTCGCGGAAGTCCAGCGCGCTGTGCGCCATGGTGGGCAGCTTCAACAGCACCGCGTGAGGCAGCAGTGCGGCGACGCGCTCGGCGACCGCCGGCGGCGTGATGAGGTCGCGGCCCCCGGAAACCACCGCGGTGGGCCACCCGAAGTGGGGCATCTCGGCCACCAGGTCATAGGGCTCGTCCTCGAAAGTCGCCGTCTGCGTGCGCGCCTCGCGTTCCGCCACGGCCGGGTCCAGCGGAAGCCCGTCGGGTTCGGCGGCGTAGTTGAGTTCGCGGAACGCGATGCGGCTCACCAGGTCTTCCTCGTAGCGATACGGCAGGTTGCTCAGGGTGGTGAACCGGGACATGACCCACCACAACAGCTTTCGGCCATTCAGCAGCAGGTCGAGTTCACGCTCGAGCAGGTCGGCGCCGCCATAGCCGTAGATCGTCGCCACGACTTGGGTATTCGCCGCGGTCATCACTCCGGCGTCGACGAGTTTGCGCATCTTGGGCGCCAGCGCCGCGGTTTCAGGGCTATCGCCCCTGAGCAGCAGCCGACGGATCGCGCGGCGCACGATCACGATGTCATGCCGCGACAGCAGCGGAGAGTCGAGGATCATCGCCCGCACCCGGCCGGGATGGCGCACACCGAACCCGGAGGCGATGTAGGTGCCATACGACGCGCCGTAGATGACGGCCGATTCGACGTGGGCGTCGTCGAGCACGGCGGCGATGTCGTCGACGACCTGGTTCACGGTGATCGCTTCGGGGGGCAGGTCCGCGCCCAAATCGTCGTGGCGCGACATACCCACCCCGCGGTGTTCGATCATGATGACGTCCAGGCCGGCCGCGGCCGCGCGGCGCCGCAGGCCCTTGTACATCTGCACCGACGCCACACCGGGACCGCCCGGAATGATGACCAGCGGGTGCGCCGACTTCCGGCCGGTGCGCACGTAGTACAGATCGAACTCTTCGCTGGTCTCCGGCGAGATCGGCCGACGCACGGGTCGCACACCCGGTAACGCCGCGAGCTTCTCCTGAACCCGGCGCCGTTTGGCATTCATCGTCATCGGTGTCGGCCCGCCATGGTCCCATTCTGCCGGGACGGCCGGCGGGCACCGTCGCAGCGGTCCACAGCCGGCGTTCGAGGCAGCTCAGCGGGTTGGCGCTAGGCGCTGAGATCGATGCGGTGCGCGCCCTTGACGCCGTCATACCGGTCGGGACTGCAGGTGAGCACGATCACCTGACCGTGCGTGCCCACCGTGTCGAAGACCTCGCCCATCTTCGCCAGCCGGTCGGGATCGGTGAACCCCAGCGCGTCGTCGACCACCACCGGAACGGCGTCTTCCTTGGCGACCAGGGCGGCGCCGGCCAGTCGCGCCAGGATGCCGAGCTGCTCCTTGGCACCGCCCGAGAGGGATTCGTAGGGCACCGTGACGCCGTCGAGCGTGCGGCTACGGATGCACAGGTCGCTGTCGATGTCGACCTCGAACGTGGGCCCGAACACCGGCCGGCCGAGCCGCTCCAGTTCCGCCCGGTAGGGCTCGACGTACCGCTGCCGAGTGGTGTCGCGGTGGCGTGTCATGACCGATCGCAACAGCCGCGCCGCACGGGCCCGGCCGCCGACCCGGATGTGCTCGCTGGCGGCGTGTTCCCGTTCGGTTTCCGCGGCGTCGAGCTTGCCCTGGCGCCCCTCGCTACCGAACACCGAGAGTTCGATGGTGATCTCGCGCAATGCGCGCGCCGCCTCTTCGTAGCGTTCGCGCAGTTCCTCGGCTTCCTTTGTAGCAGAGGCTAATTCGCTGTGCACCGCATCCGGATTCGCCGCCGCGAGCCCGGCGGCGAGCTCGGCGTGTCGATGTTCGGCGGCCCGCGCCGCTTGCAGCGCCGCGTCCGCCGAGGCCGCGAGTTCGTCATCGCCGGCCGACGCCCGCTCCCGGGCCAGCCTGTCGGTGGCGGCGTCGAGCTCGCCGCGTTGCGTCTCCAAGTTGTTGCGGAGAACCGTTGCGCGGGTCGCCAACTCGGTGAGCCGAGCGGATTCGGCGGTGGCGGTCCGACGGTGGTCGTCGCACTCCGCCATCGCGACCAGGTGAGCCTTCTCGAGTGCATCGAGTTCGTCCCGGGCCGCGCCGATGTCCGCCGGGGGGAGGCCGGCCTGGGCCGGCTGCCCGGCGCGCAGCCCTGCGAGTCGCGTGCGTAGCTGGTCGATCTCCTGGTCACCGCACAGGCCGGCCAGCGTTGCGCTCAGCTGGTCGCGGCTGCCCTGCAGTTCGCGGCGATGCTGATCGGCGGATCGAGCGGTGGCGAGGTCGGCCACTCGGGCAGCGGATAATGCGGCGGCCAATTCTTCTTGTGCGGCAGTGTGTTTCGCTTGGACATCGAGCGCTGTCGCGCCCGGACTGATCCGCGCGGTCAGCACGCCGGGGACCTGGACCGAGGTGGGTCCGGTGGTCGTGATGGACCAGGTTTGACCCGCGGCCAAAGACACTCGTTGCTCACCGATGGTGAGCTCGATGTCCGCGGCGGCGGCGAACTCGACCGCGGCGGACGTCGACGCCAACTGGTCGCCGATGCGATCGGTTGCGGCGGCGGCGTTCTCGATTCGCCGCAGCAACTGCTCGGTGATGGCGATCTCGCTGAGTGCCGCACACACTTGATCGCGGTCCCGCAGGATGGCCTCGATCTTGGCCACTCGGGCGCTCAACCGGTCGGCTTCTTCGCGGTCGGCTTGCTGAGCGACGGCGCGCCGGGCGGATTCGACGCGGGACTGCAGGTCGGCAAGCGCCGCGGCGGCCTTCTCGGCCGCGGCGTCGGCGGCCTCGGCCCCGGCGCGCGCCGCGTCGCACGCGTCGGCGGCGGCCTGCGCTTCGGCTTCGGCGGTAGCGACAACGGTTGTGCGGGTGCTGATTTCGGCGAGGAGTTGCAGCCGTGAGTGGTGGGCGGTTGTCGCGGCGGCGCTCGTCGCCGCCGCTGCGGCCGCGATCAACTCGGCCTCGCGCGCCTGACTGGTCAGTTCGTCGATCTTTTCCGCGGCCTCTTGCGCCGCGGCGAGCCGGGGGCGGGCGGCGATGCGCTGCTGCGACAACTCCGCGACGCGTTCGGTGAGGACGGCATGGCGACACACCCGCTCGTCGACCTCGGCGACCGCCGCCGCGTACTCGGCGACCGCGGCTTCTGCGTCGGCCAGTCGCGTGATCGCGGCGGCCCATTCGCCCGTCGGACGCCCGGTGGCGGTGAAATAGCGTGCGTATTCGGCGTCGATCCGCTCGATGAGCAGTGGCTCGGTGCCCGACAGGGCCCCGGAGTCGCCTGCCGCGACATCGAGCGCGCGCGAGAGCGCGTCGCAGCCCGACAGATCCACCGCCGCGGTCGACGCGGACTGCAGCACCCGCTGGGCATGCCACAGGTCGCTGTCCACCGTCTCGGCCAGCATCGCGCGGACGCGTTCGTGCGCCTCGTCGCCGGTGAGCTGCTCGCGGTGCGGGGCCTGAATCGTCAGCTCGGTTTCACATTTCTTGTGGAACCGCTTCCGGTAGATGAATCGATAAGGGCCACAGCTCAATTCGGCGCTCACCTCGGAGCCGACATCACTGTTGGTGGGTTTGACCTGCTTGACTTCCTTTTTCGTCGAGCGGTCCCTGGACTCCAGCAGTAGGTCCAGGGCCTCGACCATCGACGACTTGCCGATCTCGTTGGCGCCACACACCACGACGACGCCATGGTCGGGGAACTCGATCTCCCGATGCGTGATACCGCGGTAATTCGTCAGGGTCAGGCGGTGCAACTTCACGCGGCGCCCCGATCGGTGAGGCGCAGTAACAGCGCCAGCGCGGCCTGCGCGTCGACGGCGGTGTCGCAGTCACCCTCGCGCGCGGTAGCCACCAGCTCGTCCACCGCCGCGGCGGCGAATCCCCCGATACCGAGGTCGCTGAATTCGCCGTCGGCCGGGATGACCGCCAGGTCGGTGCGGCGTTCCCACAGGCCGAGCCAGGCGTACAACCGCGCGTACTTGTCCAGGCAGGCATCCAGCGCCGCGCGGTCGGTGACCGTCAGCGATCCGGTGAGCGCCAACCGCACCACGGTGCGGTCCTTTTCGGCCATCAAGTCCAAGTTGACGTCGAGGTCGGCGATGTCGCGGCGAGTGTCGACCTGTCGGTGCATGGTGACGAACCGCCAGCGGCCGACATGCCGCGAGTCCACCGTGACGGCGCGGCGCGGATCGGCTTCGTCGATCTCGACGATGAGGACATGCCCCGGGTCGGATTCCACATCGTCGAAGTTGGTGACCTCGGGCGCACCGGAGTACCAAACCCGGCCGCTGTTGCCGACGTGCGTGCGGGAATGCTTGTCGCCCAGTGCCACATAGTGCACCGTGCCGTTCGCCAGGGCATCGTCGAGCGCGGCGAGCCGGATCAGGGAAGGCTTGTCGCGATCGGGGTCCAGCACGTCGACCCCGCCGTGGGCGACCAGGATTCGGGTGACCGGTTCCGGCGTCAGGTCGTCAAGGACTTCCGCGACCAGGTCGGTGGTCGGGGCCTTGGATCGCCAAGGCGCGGCCACGATCTCGAGCCCGGGCCTGACCTGGTGCACGCCGGCCCGGTCGAGCACAACCACGTTGTCGGGGCGTTCGGCGGTGAAGAGTGCGCTGGTGTAGACCGAGGACGCGTCCAGCGGGTCGTGGTTGCCCGGCAGCAGGTAGACGGGAATCCCGATCGCGCGCATGGCTTCCAGGGACTGCCCGACAACCCGCGGGGGAAGCTGGTTGTGTTCGAAGACATCACCGCTCACCACGACGAACTCGGCACCCACCTCCGCCGCCAGCGCCCCCAAACCGGCCACCGCATCCCGCCGGGCCGCGGAGTATCGCGGCTGGGCGTCGCCGGCGAGGAAGTGCCGGGTCATGCCGAGCTGCCAGTCCGCGGTGTGCAGGAATCGCATGGCGGTGGCCCCCTTTCGAACTGCGTGGTTACCAGGGCATTGCGAGCTTAAGTCCGCGCACCGACAAGACGCGGGACCTCGCCCGGCAGGTCTCCGAGCGGGTGCTTTGCGATTCTTTGGGCGCCGCGATTGCGAGTTTCGCGAGCACGGGCGAAAGGTCTAGCGCGAGTGTGCGTCTGTGGCGGTTTCAGGGGCCCCGCACCAACAACTTCCACCACCGGAGAAAAGCTTTTGCCTGACGGCGACGATGACGACGACGCGGCATAGGGGTTAGCGTGGCTTCCGTGAAAGACCAGCGCACGTTGCTGTTGATGCGCCACGCGAAATCCGACTACCCACCGGGGGTCGCGGACCACGACCGGCCGCTGGCGCCCCGCGGGATCCGAGAAGCCGGACTCGCCGGTGATTGGCTGCGCGCCAACGTGCCGGCGATCGACGCCGTGCTGTGCTCCACCGCGACACGTACCCGACAGACGTTGGCCAACACGCGCATCGGTGCCCCGGTGCGGTACAGCGAGCGGCTCTACGGCGCCACGCCCGGGACCATGATCGAGGAGATCAACACGGTCGGCGAGGAAGTCGAAACTCTGCTCGTCGTCGGTCACGAACCGACGATGTCCGCGGTGGCCCTCGGCCTGGCTGGCAGTGGCACCGATACCGCTGCGGCCGAACGAATTTCGGTCAAGTTCCCGACGTCCGCGATCGCCGTGCTCACGGTCACGTCCGGATGGGGAGACCTCGAACTCGGTAACGCGCAGTTGACCGGGTTCGAGGTGCCGCGCTGAGCTACGAGTTCGTGGCCAGCGTGAGTTCCATCAGCTTGAGGGCCTGACCGCAGGCGTCGATGCCGGGCGCCTGGGGGTTGACCCACCAGCCGACCACTCCGGCCGCGTCGCTGGCCACTCCGCACGCGCCGTTCGGGTCATCCGGGCGCATCACGATCGAATCGATTCCCGCGATGTTGCGCGTCTCGACCTTGTACTTCAGGAAGTCGGCGACCTTGCGCTCGTTGCTCAGGCTGCCCTGCTCGAACCAGAACCGGGTGATGTCGATCAGCCCGGCCGGGTTGGCGGCCTGCCACCGGCAGATCGCGCCGACGAACGTGCTCTGGATGTCGAGGGGGTCGGCACCCACGGTCTTGGCCAGGATGTCGCTGGTCAGCACCTCACACTCCTTGAGCAGGTTTGGATACTGCTGCTGGGAGTTGTTGTTGCGGGTGGGGCCGCCCGCCTTCACGGCGTTGCCGGCGATGGACCTCGAACATCCGGTCAATACCAGTAAGGCCGCGATCAAGACGGCTACCACGGCGCGGACGCTTCTTCTGGTCATTTGGAGTTCGCAATCGACTGACGCGCCAATTCTTTGGCTATGTCGCACGGCGGGGGGAACGGCTTTTGGCTGAAGCTGATCGACCACTCGATGAAGTCGTCCTGAAATTGGATGCCCACCTCGCAGAGCGAGTCGCCCAGGTTCGGCTCGTTTCCAATCGCGATGAAGCCGCCGTGTCCGTTGATGTTGATGTCATCGACGCTGGCGCGCGACAGCTCCTCGGTCTTGCGCTCACGTCCGATCGGGCTGCCGCGATACCAGGAGAAGGAGAAGTGCGGACCGAGGATGCCGCCACCCGCCAGCCATTGGCAGCCGACGGAGTTTCGTGCGGTGTTGATCAGCCCGGTTACCTTGGTCAGCTCGGCCACCGTCTGATCGCTGATGCCGCCGCACTGGGGAAACATCGGCCCGTGGTGGCCCTCCGAATTCCCCGGCGCTGTCGACGACGTCGCGCCCGGTTTGTTGCCCCCCGAATCGGAGCACGCCGCAACCGCGGGGACCAGGATCGCCAAGGCTAACGCCGCACCGGCCAGCGCCCTCGAGTTACGCCGCACCGCTACCCTGCTTCTGCTCAGCCTGCTGCCGGTCCACACGATGCACTGTAGCGGCAGCTCAGCGGGTCAACCACCGACGCGCCTGAGCAGGCGTTTCAGGCGCCCCCACGCGGGTTGGGCCATCCGGTGGCTGCTGGCCACCGCGGGACGCGCCGTATGCGACCCTTACGAAATGCTCCTGGCACTGCTGCGCCAGTACATCCAGCCGTACCGGCGGCTGGTCGCAGTGCTGATGGCGCTCCAGCTGACCAGCACGCTGGCTTCGCTCTACCTGCCGACGGTCAACGCCGCGATCATCGACGAGGGCGTCGCCAAGGGCGACACGGCCACCATCGTCCGGCTCGGCATGGTGATGCTCTCGGTCACCGGGTTGCAGGCGTTGTGCGCGGTCGCGGCGGTCTACTTCGGCTCGCGAACCGGGATGGGTTTCGGTCGCGACCTGCGTGCCGCAATGTTCGACCACATCACCACCTTCTCCGAGCACGAGACCGCCCGCTTCGGCGCACCCACGCTCCTGACACGCAGCACCAACGACGTCCGCCAGATCCAGTACCTGGTTCAGATATCGAGCACGGTGCTGGTCACCGCGCCCATCATGTGCATCGGCGGAATCTTGATGGCCATCCACCAGGAGGCGGCGCTGACCTGGCTGCTGCTGGTGAGCGTTCCCATCATGGCCGTGGCCAATTACTGGGTGATGTCGCACATGCTGCCCCTGTTCCGCAGGATGCAAGGCCTGATCGACGGCATCAATCGGGTGATGCGCGACCAGCTTTCCGGTGTCCGGGTCGTCCGCGCCTTCGCCCGCGAAGGCTACGAGCGCGACCGATTCGCCCGCGCCAACGCCGCCCTGTCGAACACGGCGCTGGCCGCCGGCAACTGGCAGGCGGTGATGCTGCCGGTGACCACGCTGACCGTCAACGTGTCCAGCGTCGCATTGATCTGGTTCGGTGGACTGCGCATCGATCGCGGCCAAATGCAGGTCGGCTCGCTGACCGCCTTTTTGGCCTACTTCACCCAGATCCTCATGGCGGTGTTGATGGCGACCATGACACTGGTGGTGCTCCCGCGAGCGTCCGTGTGCGCCGAACGAATCACCGAGGTGCTCGCCACCCGGTCCGCGGTCACCGACCCGCCGCGGCCGGTGTTCCCGGCCGGCGGGATCACCGGGGTGGTGCGCGTGGCGGGTGCGAGATTCACCTACCCGGGCGCCGACAGCCCGGTGCTGCAGGACATTTCGTTGACGGCATTGCCCGGCACCACCACGGCCATCGTCGGCAGCACCGGTTCGGGAAAGTCGACGCTGGTGTCGTTGATCTGCCGGCTCTACGACGTGACCGGCGGCGCCGTCCTGATCGACGACGTCGATGTCCGCGATTACCACACAGAGCGGCTCTGGTCCGCGATCGGGCTGGTTCCCCAGCGCGGCTATCTGTTCTCCGGGACCGTGGCCGACAACCTGCGCTATGGCAAGGCGGACGCGACTGACGACGAGATGTGGGAAGCGTTGCGGGTGGCCGACGCCGATGGATTCGTCCGCGCACACGATGACGGGCTGCGAATGCGGGTCGCCCAGGGCGGAATCAACTTCTCCGGCGGTCAGCGGCAGCGACTGGCGATCGCGCGCGCGGTCATCCGCCGCCCCACCATCTACCTCTTCGACGACTCGTTCGGGGCTCTCGACGTGCACACCGACGCGCGCGTGCGGACGTCGCTCAAGCAGGTAGCGGGCGAGGCCACCGTCATCGTTGTCACCCAACGGGTTTCGACCGCCGCCCAGGCCGACCAGGTGATCGTCGTCGACGGCGGGAAGCTGGTGGGCACCGGCACGCACGAATCGCTGGTCACCGACTGCGCCACCTACGCGGAGTTCGCCGACTCGCAGTCGGTGAGCGCATTGCGCTCAGGCCAGGCCGGGGGCGCCCCATGACCGTCACGGCCACCCGAGGGGTGACCCCGGCCCCGGCCGGGCGGTCACGCGACTTCTGGGGTTCGGCCGCCCGGCTGGTGAAACGGCTTGCGCCGCAACGCCGGCTGAGCGCCGCGGTGATCACGCTGGGCGTCACGGGGACGGTGATCGGGGTCGTCGTCCCCCGAATCCTCGGGCACGCCACGGATCTGCTGTTCAACGGCATGCTCGGCCGACAGCTCCCCGCGGGCATCACCAAGGCGCAGGCCGTCGCCGCGGCCCGGGCCCGGGGCGAGGGCACCTTCGCAGACCTGCTGTCGGGGATGAATGTGGTGCCGGGCAAAGGAGTGGACTTCGGCGCGGTGGTGCGGACCCTGGTCCTGGCGCTGGGCCTGTATCTCATTTCGGCGCTGCTGATTTGGGCGCAAGCGCGGCTGCTCAACGTCACCGTGCAACGCACCATGGTCGCGCTGCGTTCCGATGTCGAGGACAAGATCCACCGGCTGCCGCTGTCGTACTTCGATGGGCGCCAGCGCGGCGAGCTGCTGAGCCGGGTCACCAACGATATCGACAACGTGCAGTCGTCGCTGTCGATGACCATCAGCCAGCTGGTGACGTCGATCCTGACCGTGGTGGCGGTACTGGCGATGATGGTGTCGATCTCGCCGCTGTTGGCGCTGATCGCGGTGGTGACGGTGCCGTTGTCGTTGATGGCGACGCGCGCGATAGCGCGGCGCGCGCAGCGCCTGTTCGTGGCGCAGTGGACCAGCATCGGTCGCCTCAACGCCCACATCGAGGAGACCTACAGCGGCTTCACGGTGGTCAAGACGTTCGGCCACCAGGCCGCGGCGCGCCAGCATTTCCGCGACTGCAACGACGACGTCTACCACGCCAGCTTCGGCGCTCAATTCTTCTCCGGCCTGGTGGCCCCGGCGACGGCGTTCATCGGCAACCTCGGCTACGTGGCCGTCGCCGTGCTAGGCGGCCTGCAGGTGGCCACCGGCCACATCACTCTCGGTGGTATCCAGGCGTTCATCCAGTACGTCCGGCAGTTCAACGCCCCGATCAGCCAGGTGGCCGGGATGTACAACACCCTGCAGTCCGGGGTGGCCAGCGCTGAGCGGGTGTTCGATCTGCTTGACGAGCCCGAGGAACCGCCGGATCCGGCACCCACCCTGGCGCCGCCCAACGGCGACGCCGCGCGGCCGGCGGGACGCGTCGAGTTCCAGCACGTGAACTTCGGCTACCGCCCGGATATCCCGGTGATCCATGACCTGTCGATGGTGGCCGAGCCGGGTACCACCGTGGCGATCGTCGGACCCACCGGTGCTGGCAAGACCACGTTGGTGAACCTGCTCATGCGGTTCTATGACGTCGACTCCGGCCGGATCCTGGTCGACGGGATCGACATCACCACGGTGAACAGGCAGTCGCTGCGGTCCCGGATCGGCATGGTCTTGCAGGACACCTGGCTCTTCGACGGGACGATCGCCGAGAACATCGCATACGGGCGGCCCGACGCCAGTGCGGACGAGGTGGTGCAGGCCGCCAGGGCGGCTTACGTCGACCGGTTTGTGCACACCCTGCCGGCGGGCTACGAGACGCGGATCAGCGGCGGGGGCGGCAACATCAGCGCCGGCGAGAAGCAACTCATCACCATCGCGCGCGCATTTCTGGCCAGGCCACAGCTACTGATCCTGGACGAGGCGACCAGCTCGGTCGACACCCGCACCGAAGCGCTCATCGCCCGGGCCATGTCCGAGCTTCGCCGAGACCGGACGAGCTTCATTATCGCGCACCGGCTTTCGACGATCCGCGATGCCGACCGCATCGTGGTGGTCGAGGCGGGCCGCATCGTTGAACAAGGCAGTCACGCCGAGCTGTTGGCCCGTCAAGGCGCCTACTACGCGATGACACGGGCATAGCGCGAGATCCCACGGCACGGCTTGGCCGCAATCGCGTCGCGGGGAACGCATTTCACTGCCGGTGCCAAAAGTTAGTGTCATTGCGTCGGCCCAGTGAGGGTTGCAGCACAATGGCGAAGGTAGTGACCGGAAGGACCGATGGTGGACAAGCGTCTCGAACTCGGCCTGCTCGGACCGCTGGAGATGAGCGTCGATGGCACGCTGGTGCCCCTGGGCACCCCCAAGCAGCGGGCGGTGCTGGCTATGCTGCTGATGAACCGGAACAGTCCGGTGGGGGTGGACCGGCTCATCACGGCCCTGTGGGACGACAAGCCACCGTCGGGGGCGCGGGCCAGCATTCATTCCTACGTGTCCAACCTGCGTAAGCTGCTCAGCGGTGCCGGCATCGACCCGCGTGCGGCGTTGGCGGCGGCGCCTCCCGGATACCGGCTCAACATCGCCGAAAACGCTTGCGATCTGGGGCGGTTCATCGCCGAAAAGACGGCGGGCGTGCACGCCGCCGCCACCGGCAGATTCGAAGAGGCCAGCCGGCACTTGACCGCGGCATTGGCACAGTGGCGCGGGCCGGTGCTCGAGGACCTGCGCGAGTTCGGATTCGTCGACACCTTCGCCACTTCCCTTGTCGAGGAAAAGATTCTGGTCCATGGCGCAAAGGCGGAGGCCGAAATCGCCTGCGGGCGTGCGTTCGCCGTGATCACCGAGCTGGAATCGCTGACCGCGGAACATCCCTACCGCGAGCCGCTGTGGGCCCAGTTGATCACGGCCTACTACCTGACCGACCGACAATCCGACGCGTTGGCGGCCTACCGCCGCGTCAAGACCGCTCTCGCCGACGACCTGGGGATCGATCCGGGACCGACACTGCGGTCGCTCAACGAGCAGATCCTGCGCCAAGAACCGCTGGACGTGAAGCGAACCGCCAAGACCGCCGCCGTCGACACGGTCACGGTCCTCGAGCAGCACACGATGGTGTCCGGCCAGCAGGCCATCGCTTATCTGCACGAGGCCTCGGGACGCAGCTATCCGCTGCGAGCGGCGGCGACCCGGATCGGGCGGCTAAGCGACAACGACATCGTCCTCGACAGCCCCAAAGTCAGCCGCCACCATGCGGTCATCGTCGACACGGGCACCAGCTTCATCATCAACGACCTCCGCTCGTCCAACGGGGTGCATGTGCAGCACGAGCGGATCCGCTCCGCCGCCACGCTGCGCGACGGCGACCACGTCCGCATCTGCGACCACGAATTCACGTTTCAAATCGCCGCGGACGACGACAGCGCCCCGGGCTAAATCGGTTGATTGTCGTGCGTCGGGCTGGGCGGGGGCTTACGGTCATGGTTGCTGGGTCAGGGGGTTGCGGCTGACCCGTATGCCCGGCAATTGTTGGGTCTCGATGGTGTGGTGGCTGGGTGTGAAGGATCGGCGATGAGTGACGAGCAGGCCTCGCGGGCGGGGACGGAGTTTGGGCCTTATCACCTAAAGCGGCTGCTGGGCCGGGGTGGAATGGGGGAGGTCTACGAGGCCGAGCACACCGTCAAGGAGTGGACGGTGGCGGTCAAGCTGCTCTCGGAGACCTTCAGCAAGGACCCGGTGTTCCGGGAGCGGATGAAACGCGAAGCTCGCACCGCCGGTCGTTTGCAGGAGCCGCATGTGGTGCCCATCCACGACTACGGCGAAATCGATGGCCAGATGTTTTTGGAGATGCGCCTGATCGAGGGCACCGACTTAGACAGTGTGCTCAAACGCTTTGGCCCGCTGGCCCCGCCACGCGCGGTGGCCATCATCACCCAGATCGCCTCGGCGCTCGATGCCGCCCACGCCGCCGGGGTGATGCACCGCGACGTCAAACCGCAGAACATCCTGGTCACCCGCGACGACTTCGCCTATCTGGTCGACTTCGGCATCGCCAGCGCCACCACCGATGAGAAGCTCACCCAGTTGGGCACCGCGGTCGGCACCTGGAAATACATGGCGCCCGAACGGTTTTCCAACGCCGAAGTCACCTACCGCGCGGACATCTACGCCCTGGCGTGCGTGCTCTACGAATGCCTCACCGGCTCACCGCCATACACGTCCAGCAGCGCGGGCGCACTGGTAACCGCCCACACGATGAACCCCATCCCCCAGCCCACCGGGCTGCGCCCGGGCATCCCCAAGGGTTTCGACGCGGTCATCACCCGGGGGATGGCCAAGAAGCCCGAGGACCGCTACGCCAGCGCCGGCGACCTGGCCCTGGCCGCCCACGAAGCACTCAGCGACCCCGACCAAGACCACGCCGACACGATCTTGCGCCGCAGCCAAGAAGCCACCCTGCCGGGCACCGTCATGGCGCCTCCCCCGCCGCCGCACCCGGCGGCCAACACCCCGCCACCGGCGCCGGGCCAGAACTCACCGACGCCCCATTTGCCGCCCGGCTCGACTCCTGTTCCCGCGCAGGGCGCTCCGCCCTGGCGGCCCGACAGCGGGCCCATCCCGGCCGCCGCCCAGCCCCCGGTCACGCCCCCCTATTACCAAGCCGCCAACGCCAATTGGGGCAGCGCCCCACAACAGTTCGGCGGCCCGCCCGCCTGGAACCAGCCCCCACCGAGGCGACGCAACCCCTGGCCCATCGTCGCGGCCGTCGCCGCGCTGGTGATCGTCGTCGTCCTGGCCGCCGTGGGCATCGCAATTTTCATGGGAGGCGACGACGGCAACCCGCAGGCCAACCGCACGTCGACGACGACCACCACCACCAGGACCGTCCCCACCACGACAACCACCCGGCCCGCCAACCCGCAGAGCAAGCTGCTGGGCATGCTGCCTGCCGGGTATCCCAGTGGCAGCTGCACGCCCGCGACCCCGAAGTCCAACAGCATCTGGGTGAACGCGCTGGCCATGGTCGACTGCGACCAGAACACCAATCAGGGCGGCCCGTCCCGCGGGGTCTACGGCCTGTTCGCGAATGCGGACCTGCTCAAGAAGGCGTTCGACGACGACGTGGCCGCCGTGCAGCTGATGAATTGCCCCGGAGCCGGGGCATCGCCGGACGGCTGGCATCACGACAGCACGCCGTCGGTGACCGCGGGCATGATCGCGTGCGGCACCTATAAGAACCACCCCAACGTGATATGGACCAACGAGGCGAAGCTCATGCTCTGTGACGTCTACGGGGATCCCCCGGCCATCGAGGACCTGCACACCTGGTGGACCAATTACGGTGGCTGAGTGGATCCAAATTCGTTGCCGCACTGCGGCTTCGAATTACGACTGAAGGTCGGGGCCCTCGGCGCGCAGGTCGTCGACCGCCGACATGGCGCTACGCAACTTGGCCAACCATTCCTCGGCATGTTCGCCGACGAGCTTGACCGACCACGCGAGCGCGTCCGCGCGGGACCGGGCGACACCGGCGTCGACCAATGTGTCGAGCACCTGCCGTTCCGGCTGCTTCAAGCGCGTCATCACAGGTACTGCGATGTGAGTGAAGAGGATTCGCTCCGCGCCGGTGCTGGAGCCGACCTCGACGCCCCAGGAGACCTTGCGGCCGTAGCGATCCTGTGCCTCGTCGGCGATGCGCATTCGCTCCGAACGGGTTTCCTCGCGGAACCGCGATGCACGTCCTTCCGCGCGGGCCTCGGTCTCTTTCTCCGAGCCCTGCGGTTCCGGCAGTCTTCCGATGACCGTGATTTCTTCGCGGTCGACGATGACCGTCGGGTCGCCGTCGAACCAGCTTTCGGGCAGGCGCCCGGCGAACCATTCGGCGGCGTCGCTCGCGTCGGGTTGCTGAGCCTGCTGCCAGCCGCCGGGGCGGCCGTAGCGCCGGCCGTGCGTGTGGTGAGATTTCATAATTACATGATTACACCGTTACACCCGTAATGGAATGGCGTTCACCGCCGGCGAACGCGGCGCGGCGGCGGGCCGCGCGCGAATGGGCGTCAAGTGCGGAGAACCCGTTGATATGGGCTGTTCAAAGTTGTATTTTTGGTAGCGAAGCAGGCCCGGAAACGACCAATTCCCAAGCGCCGGATGTCAGGGTAGAAAACCGGCCGCGTAGGACCCGCGCATGACGGAGCCCAACGCCCCCTAGAGTCGTCCGGGCCTGCCCATGTCCGCAGGTCTCCCAGTCAGTCGCCGCCGCCAGACCCGTCTCCGCGGCGGATCCGGAAGAGCTTGACCTCGTTCTTGATGCCCTTGAGGCGGCGGGCGCCGGCGAACGACCCGTCGAATATTCCGGTCTCGCCGATCGCCTCCCAGACCGAGTCAGCCGCCAGCACCGTGCCCGGGCGCGCCACACTGGTGACCCGGCTCGCGACGTTGACCGGGCTGCCGAACCAGTCGCCGGCCCGGCTCACCGCCATGCCAGAGGCCACGCCCGCTCGCAGCCGCGGGAAGTCGGCGTCGGTGTCGATGGTGTCCACGAGCTTCACCACGACGTCGAGCATCGGCAGCGGGTCGGGGCAGACGAACATGACGGCGTCGCCGATCGTCTTGATGAACCGGACGGGCGGGACGGTGATGTCTCGGGCGAGGACCGCCAGCCGGTTGGCCAGGTGACCCAGCTCCTCCGCCGATACCGCTTCGCCGATCCGGGTGAAGCCGACGAGGTCGGCGAAGGCCACCGTGATCTGACGCGCTCCCGGCAGCGGCTGGCCGGCGGCGCGCTCGGCGGCGTTGACCGCCTCGGTCTCCATCATGTGGCGCAGCTGCATGAACATCATGTGCTGAAGCATCGGACCGAGTTCGGGCGCGATTTTGCTGACCAATGCCTTTGACGCCTTGGCGATTTCCAGCTCGGTGGCCCCGGGCCGCATGATCGCCGAGAGCGCGGTGTAGCGCATGACCTCGGCGGCGCGTGACAGGCCTTCGGTGAGCACCCGGACGACCAGCACCACTTGCTCGGGATCCAGGCCCAACTCGA
Organism: Mycobacterium sp. E3251; assembly: GCF_001666835.1. Lineage (GTDB taxonomy): Bacteria > Actinomycetota > Actinomycetes > Mycobacteriales > Mycobacteriaceae > Mycobacterium. Next base: position 16,142 of record NZ_LZJF01000140.1, read on the forward strand.
CGAAACGCTGGGCGTAGGCGGCGGCCTCACCGTCGGCGCGCATGTGGATGACGGCATCGGGGTCGTCGACTCTGGCGAGACCGATCGCGCGCTGCACCTGTTGCAACAGCCCAAGGTCGATGCCGTGCGCCTGGCTGATCTCTCGGGTCGACACATAGGTGCCGTCGTCTCCGATGAGGTGGCGGGTCGCCAGCAGCAGTGGCGGGTTGGTCGTCCTGATCTCCTCGGGGGTGATGCCCTGCTCGAGTAGCCACTCCACCAATTCCGCCCGTTCGGCGCGTGCGCTGCCCTCGAGTCCGTCGAGCAGGTCCTCGTCCACTTCGCCAACGTACAACGCGCGCCGATCGCGAGCTCGGCAAAGCCGGGCGAAGCGGGTCGGCGCTAGGGGACGCCGCCGATCGCGAGCTCGGCAAAGCCGGGCGAAGCGGGTCGGCGCTAGGGGACGCCGCCGATCGCGAGCCATGATGGGAAGCGATGAGTACGCCACTGCTGCGGGGGTTCCCGCCGATCGTCGATGAGCACGCGATTGTGCTGATCCTGGGGTCGTTTCCGAGTGCGCAATCGCTGGCGCTCGGTCAGTACTACGGCAATCCACGCAATGCGTTCTGGCCGATCATGGGCGAGCTGTTCGGGTTCGACGCGGCCGCGCCGTACGAAACACGGCTGGCCGCGCTGCAATCGGCGGGTGTGGCCCTCTGGGACGCGTTGCGCACATGCCGTCGCGCCGGCAGCGCGGATGCGGCAATCGAGCCGAAAAGCTTGGTGGTCAACGACTTCGGTGAACTGTTCGCGCGGTACCCGACGATCGCGCGGGTTTACTTCAACGGCGCCAAGGCCGCGGAGCTGTATCGCAGGCTCGCCGAGGTCGACGAGCGGGTCGAGTACCGGCGGCTGCCGTCGACGAGCCCGGCCCACGCCGTCCGGCCGGACGCCAAGCTGGCCGCGTGGCGCGAGATCTCAGCGGAGCTATGACACCGGCGGTTGCCGGTGTGCCCACGGCCTGGCGGATTCGATTTGCGCGGCCAGCGACAACAGCGTCGCTTCGTCGTACGGCCGGCCCACCAGCTGCACGGCGATCGGCAGGCCGTCACCGTCGAAGTCCCACGGCACGGCCGCGGCGGGCTGTCCGGTCAAGTTCCAGACCTGCTGGTAGGGCACCCGCTGCGCCACCGCCAGCAGCGTCCACACCGCACCGCGGCGCTGGTAGGCGCCGATGCGGGAGGGGCCCGTCGCGTTGCCGGGCGTGACGACGACATCGACGTCGTCGAAGATCGCCTGGATCCGGGCGGCTGCCGCCGGCTCCGCGTCGCGAAGGGCGGTCATCCGGCGATCCGAGAAAAACGAGCCGGCGCGCGCCAGGTTGCGGGTGCGCGCTTCGAGGCGTTCGGGGTGAGCCAGTGAATCGGCGTCGTCACTGATACCGCGCAGATAGCGCGGCAGGTAATTGGTCATGATGGCCGACGGCGGATAGTCGGGGTCGGCGGTGATCACGTCATGACCCAGGTCGCGCAGCAACGCGCCGGCCTGTTCGACCGCCGTGAGCTGTTGCTTGCCGATCCTGACGGGCAGCGGGGTTGGCGACTTGGTGCTCAAGGCAATTCGCAGCTTGCCGGGGTGACGGGTCGCCGCGGCCGCGAACTCCCCCTCGGGTCCCGGAACGGTCGAGGTCGCATCGAGGAACAGCGCCGCGTCCAGCACCGACCGGGCGAGCGGGCCGTTGACACTCAACCCGTGCCACGCATCGTCGTGCGGCTCCAACGACACCCGATCCCGTTGAGGTTTGACACCGAACAGGCCGCACCAGATCGCCGGGATGCGAATCGACCCGCCACCGTCGGACCCCAGCGCCAGCGGAGCGAGCCCGGCGGCCACCGCGGCGGCACTACCGCCACTGCTGCCGCCCGGAGTGCGCCGGGGATTCCAGGGGTTGCGGGTCGCACCGAACGTCAACGATTCGGTGTAGGGGAACATCATCAGCTCGGGCACATTGGTTTTGCCGAGGATGACGGCGCCCGCGGCGCGTAACCGCCGCACCACCTCCGCGTCGGAGGTCGCGGCGGGGCGATGTCCGCCGCTGCCGTAGGTCGTCACCTCGCCGGCGACGTCGACATCGTCTTTGATCGCGATCGGCACCCCGAGGAGCGGGAGCCGCTCGCCGGCGTCGAGGCGGTCCTGCGCGACGGCGGCCTCGTAGCGCGCGCTGTCCGCGAGCACCACGCGATAGCAGCGCAACTGGCTGTCCAGCCGCGCGATCCGTTCCAGATAGATTTCGAGCAGCTCGGGCGCGGTCAGTTCGCCGTCGGCCAGCATTCTCACCTGAGCGGCCGCGCCGGCAAAGGCCACGTCGCGAGCGTCCACTGCGGCAGCGTATCCCCCGCACCGGACCGGCCAGTACCGTGGGCGACATGTCCTGCGTGTTCTGTGCGATCGTCGCCGGGGAGGCCCCCGCCATCCGGATCTATGAAGACGACGACTACCTGGCGATCCTCGACATCCGCCCATTCACCCGCGGCCACACCCTGGTGATCCCCAAGGGGCACAGCGTGGATCTCACCGACACGCCGCCGGAGACGCTGGCGGGGATGGTCACCATCGGCCAACGGATCGCCCGCGCCGCCCGCGCGACGGAGTTGGCCGACGCGACCAACATCGCGATCAACGACGGCAGCGCCGCCTTTCAGACGGTGTTCCACATCCACCTGCACGTGCTGCCCCGGCGCAACGGCGACAAGTTGTCGGTCGCCAAGGGCATGCTGCTGCGGCGCGATCCCGACCGGGACGCCACCGCGCAAATCTTGCGCTCGGCCCTGGCCCGCATTGACGCCAGCCAGTAATACTGGGCGGATGGCACTTCCGTCCTGGGTCGAGCAGCGGTTGCTGCCTCAGGTTCTGCGCGTACACGACACCGTTTATCGCCGGACGAACGGCTGGATCGGTCATCGCATGCTGCTGATACCCAGCCTGCTACTCCATACCGTGGGCGCGAAGACGGGCCAGGCGCGAACAGCGGCGCTCACCTATGCCCGCGACGGCGACGACTACCTGATCGTCGCTTCCAAGGGCGGCGACCCGCGCGCACCCGGCTGGTATCACAACCTGCGCAAGCATCCGGACGTGGAAATCAACGTCGGGCCAAAGCGTTTGGCGGTGACCGCCCGCGCGGTGCTGCCGGACGACCCCGACTACCCCCGGCTGTGGCAGATCGTCAACAAGAACAACGGCGACCGGTACACGGCCTACCAGCAGAAGACCTCGCGGCCGATTCCCGTCGTGGTACTCACGCGACGTTGACCCTGATGCCGACGCGGAGGTTTATTCTCCACTAGCGCGCGGTGAACGCCTCGATGGTTCATCAAACGGCGCGGGATCGGCTGGAGCGGGTATGAGACCGTGGGCGGGAAACCCCTGGCGGCGATTCAGGCTGCCCCCGCGGCTCTGCTGGCTCTTCGCCGGTGCATACGGTGTGGCCGCCGCGCTGGTGGTGGCGTCCTCGATCGGCGGCTGGGAGGGCGCCTACGCAACCCGGCCCGTCGACGAAATCGCCCTGGCGGTCTGCCTGCTGTTCGGGGCGGGGTGTGCGGGCTACGCCGCCCGGTCGGCGGCCGGCCGGCACCGGGCCGGATGGCTGGCAATGATGACGGCCCAGCTGGGCTGGGCGGCGGGCGAGGTCATCTGGGCCGTATACGACGTGCGTCCGAAACTGGCCCACGCCACCCATCCCGCGGCCGCGGAGATCGTGCTGTTGCTATGGCCGTTCGGCGCCTACGCATCGTTGGTGCTGTTGTCGCGCTTCTCGCGGCAGAGCCCGCGGCGACTGGTGCTCGACGGCCTCATCGTGGCGACGTCGCTGTTCGTGGTGTCGTGGGTCTTCGTCCTCGAGAAGCAACTGCGCGAGGACAGCGGTTCGCAGGCGACGACGATCGCCGAAGTCTTCAACGACGTTCTCCTGCTGACGACCTCGATCCTGATGCTGTCCCGGGTTCGTCGCGGCGACCCGCCGAGCCGCAATCTGCTGGCCGGGGGCGTGACGACCATCAGCATCGCCGACATCACGATGGTGTTCAAGAGCGGGATCGGCAGCTACCAGGTCAGCGATCTCGTGGACCTCGGCAGAGTGGGTGGGCTCGCCATGATCGCGCTCGCCGCGCTGTCGAGCGTCTATGAGGCGCCCGCGCCGGGGACGCGTGACGACGAAATACGGTCGCGCACCCGGCTATGGCTGCCGTACCTGCCGCTGCTGGTGGCCGCCGCAGTCGGGCTGACCCGCGCGGTCAGGTTGATGGCGCACGGACCCCTGCTGATCGCGCTCGGAATCCTGGTGGCCGCGGTGCTCGTCCGGCAGTTCGTCATGCTGATGGAAAACCAGAGGTTGTTGTCCGAGGTTGCGCGGGAAGCGTTCCGTGACAGCCTGACGGGCCTGGCCAATCGCGCTTACTTCCTCGATCGGCTCGAGCAGGCCGTCGCCCGGCAATGCTGCGAAATTACGCCCATTGCGGTGTTGTGCCTCGATCTCGACAACTTCAAATCCGTCAACGACGCCCTCGGCCACCCCGCCGGTGACGAATTGCTGATCCGGGTCGCCGGGCGGCTCACCGCCGCCTTGGATGACAAGTGCGTCACGGCTCGCCTTGGTGGTGACGAGTTCGCCGTGCTAATCGAGGGGTCAATCGAGGAATCACAGGCGGCGGCGAGTCGAGTTCTCGAGGCGTTCAACGCCCCGATTGTCGTCGACGGCGTTCCTATACCGGTCCGGCCGAGCGTCGGTTACACGGTGGCCACCGCCTCGCCGGACTGCAGCGTCGAGCAGCTCCTCAGGCACGCCGACCTGGCCATGTACACCGCCAAACGCGAAGGCGGCCAATGCGTTCGCAGCTTCGTGCCGGATCTGTCCCTCTCGTTCTCGACCGCGCAACTAGCAGGGCCCGCCCCGGCGGCAGCGGAGGTCGCTGAGCCGAGTGCCGCACCGATGCTCAGGCGCGCCGCCGACGTGGGGGCGTCGAGACCGGTGCAACCCCAGGAAGGTATCGACGGCATCCGGTGGCCCCCGATGGCGATCCGGATTGCCCTGGGCCTCTTGATGATTGGCGTGATCGCCTTCACCGCGACCAGTGTCATCTACCCGAATGCCGGCCACAGCGTCTTCTTCGCCAAATCCCTCTACTCGGCGTTGAACCTGCTGGCGGCCGGGTTGATCGCCGTTCGCGCATACCGCCTCAAGGCCGATCGCCTTGCGTGGTCTTTGATCGCGGCCGGCATGGCATTGTCGGCGCTCGGTGACGTCGTCTATGCCGTGTGGGTCCCGAACGCCAAGTCACCCTCGGTTGCCGATCCCGAATACCTGGCGTTCTATCCGTTCGTCTATGCCGGGATTCTGCTGCTGATGCGATCGCGCCTGAAGCGGGTGCCGATGCCCATCCGCGTTGATTCCCTGGTGTGCGCGTTGGCCGTCGCCGCACTGGCCGCGGCGCTGCGGGCCGGGCCCATGCATGCCGCCGCCGCAAAAGCGCCCGCGACCGTGCTGGTGGGCCTGATCTATCCGTGGGGCGATCTGGTACTGCTGGCGCTGGCAGTCGGCATGCTGCCAATCCTCGGTTGGCGCAGCGAGTTTCGCTGGGGTTTCCTGGTGGTCGGGCTGGTTGGCTTCGCGGTCGCCGACACCGCCTACCTCATTCAAACGTCGGACGGCTCATACCGGGTCGGCACCACCCTAGACGCGCTCTGGCCGGCTTCCTCGCTGCTGGTGGCGATGGCCAGCTGGGCGCGTGGGTCGTCGGCGGCGCCGACGCCGCGGCGCGGACTCGCCTCCTACGCGGTTCCGGTGACCTGCACCGTCATAGCGCTGGGCGTCGCCATCCTTGGGCACGATTCGCGGCTCGCGTCGACGCTCGCCGCACTGAGCCTCGTCGCGGTCGCCGCCCGATTCTCGGTGACCTTCCGGGACATCAGCATGCTGGCCGAAAGCCACCAGCAGGCCATGACAGACGAATTGACCGCCCTGCCCAATCGGCGATCACTGGCGACGGCGCTGACCGAGCTGTCGGCTTCCGCGTCATCCGTCAGGACGTCGTCGAATCGTGCGCTGCTCCTGCTGAATCTCCACAAGCTGCGGGAGATCAACGACTCCGTCGGTCGCCACTTCGGCGACGAGCTGGTGTGGCACATCGCAAACCGACTGGCGCACAGCGTTCGCCGCGATGATCTGCTCGCGCGCGTGAGCGACGAGGAATTCGCCATCCTGCTCGGCGAGGGATCGGATCTCGTCGCCGCACGCGCCCAAGCGGGCCGGTTGCTCGAAGGCGTCAGCATCCCATTCGAACTCGATGCCATCAGCGTGCAGATCGATGCGTCCATCGCCATCGCGCTCTACCCCGACCATTGCGACCATCCGCAAGAGCTGTTGAACCGCGCCGAGGCGGCGATCCCGCACGCCAGGTCCGCCCTCAGCAGGATCGCGGTGTACGAGTCCGCCTTCGAGATCGACCGGGACCACGACCCCAACCTCGTCGGGGAGCTGCGGGCCGCGGTGATCGATGGCGACCAGTTGACGGTGCACTACCAGCCCAAGGTGAATGCCGGCGACGGGAGCGTTCACAGCGTCGAGGCGCTGCTGCGCTGGCAGCATCCCACCCGCGGGTTGCTGCTGCCGGAGGAATTCCTTCCGGCCGCGGAGCGCGCCGGTCTGATGCGCACGGTCGCCAATCGCACCATCAACCTCACGCTCGAGCAGATCCGGTCCTGGCGCGACGACGGCATTCCGCTGACCGTTGCGGTGAACCTGTCCACGACGAACCTGCTCGACCTCGACCTCGCCGTCACCATCGAGCGGCTGCTTCGGGTCCACGGCCTACCGCCCGACGCGCTGATCGTCGAGATCACCGAGAGCGCGCTCGTCGACTCGGAGCGCTCCCGTAACACCGTCGCCGCCCTGCAGCTGCTCGGCGTTCGCATCTCGCTGGACGATTACGGCACCGGATGGTCGTCGCTGGCGCGCCTGCAGGATGTCTCGGTCGACGAGCTGAAACTCGATAGGCGATTCGTGGCGCGGCTGGCCCACGACCCGCGGTCGGTTGCCATCGTGCAGTCCACCGTGGACTTGGCGCAGAACCTGGGCGCCGACCTCGTCGCCGAGGGGGTCGAAGACGAGGAGACTCTGAGTGCGCTGCGAGGTTACGGCTGCACCATCACCCAGGGGTTCGTGCACAGCGAGCCGTTGCCGCCGGACGAACTGCAACGCTGGATCACGAGCAGGGGCGCGATCGCGGGCGTCGAATCTTAAGCGTTCGGCTGTGACGGACTGAACGGTTAGAACAACTCCTTGGCCAGCAATTCCAGGGTCAGCACCCGTGCCGGCGCGGTGGCCGGGTCGGTGCCGCGGCACGCCGAGGAGACCGGATGCACCATCACCTCGTCGACGTCGAACCGTTGCGCAAGCGCCCGCAACTGGTCGGCGGCCTCGGCGGGTGTACCGAGGACCGCTCGTTGCAGCCCGCTCGCAACGATGTGCTGCTGCTGCGGCGTCAGCTCGGCGCCTTGGGCTTCCTCGACCAGGGGCACCGGGCCGAGGGGCTCTCCGGTGCGAAGCTTGGCCATGATCTGCAGGTTGGGCATCATCAATGCCGTTGCCTCTTCCCGTGTTTCGGCCACGGCGGCGTTCACCGTCAAAAACGTCACCGGCTCGGGCGTTAAGGCGCTCGGCTTGAATCGGGATCGATAGAGCTCGAGCGCCTCTTCGGTTCCGGTGCCGGAGAAGTGATGCGCGAAGACGTACGGCAGCCCCTTGGCGGCGGCCAGGTGTGCCGAGTACATCGACGAGCCCAGCAGCCAGAGGCGGGGCTCACCGGCCGCCGCGGGGGTCGCCTTGAGGCGATAGTCCCCCGAGCGCAGCGGCACCACCACGCCGCGCGCGCTCATCAGCGCCGCCACGTCGTCGAGATACTCCGGAAAGTTCTCGATGTCTTCTTCGCCGCGGCCGCCGCGCAGCGCGTAGGCGGTCACCGGGTCGGAACCGGGCGCGCGGCCGATGCCCAGGTCGATGCGGCCCGGCGCGGCGGCTTCCAGCAGGGCGAACTGCTCGGCCACCGCCAGCGGCGCGTGATTGGGCAGCATCACACCGCCGGACCCCAGCCGCAGCTGCGTGGTCTGCGCGGCCAGATAGGCGATCAGGACCGGCGGGCTGGTGGCGCCGACGGACGGCATGTTGTGGTGCTCGGCGACCCAGTAGCGCGTGAAACCCAGGCGGTCCGCGGCCTGTGCCAGCTGCACGGTCGCGGCGAGCGCATCGCTGGTCGTCTGGTCGGTGCGCACCGGGACGAGATCAAGAACGGAAAGACGCACGTTCGCGTCAACGCCTTCGGGCCCGCGAACGTTCCCGGCGGTCAGTAGTCCTTGAGCGTGATCGAGCTGACGATGCGGTCGAAGACCTCCTGCGGGATCGGTGCCCCACCCGGGATGTTGTCGACGACCAGCCATTGGTTCCGCTTGACGTAGTCACTGAACTCTTTGTGGTAGTTGGCGAAGCCGAGTTCGTAATCGTCACCCGCGGCGGTGAGTTCGCCGGCCAGGATGTAGCCGCCCAGGAGAGCGACGCTGGTTCCCTGGCCCGACAACGGCGAACAGCAATACCCGGCATCGCCCACCAGCGCCACCCGGCCCGTCGACCAGCGATCCATCTTGATCTGGGACATCTCGTCGAAGTAGAAATCCGGTGCGCCGCGCATGTACTCCAGCAGTTGCGGACGCACCCACCCGTCGTCGGCCATCCGCCGCTCCAGCTCGGCGAACTGCGCCTCGGTATCGCGGTAGTCGATGCGCAGGTCGGTGTCCATGAAACCCAGCATGGCGCGGGCCTCGCTGTTGTTGCGGGCGCTGTAGACCCCGGCCATCGTCGAATCCCCGTAATGCCAGGTCTGCCAATAGTCCAAACCGAGGAAATTGGGCACGGTGAAGATCGCCGCGTAAGTGCCCAGCCGCTCGATGAATTGCTCCTCGGGGCCGAACACCAGTCGGCGCACGTTCGAGTGCAGTCCGTCCGCCCCGATGACCAGGTCGAAGCTGCGGCCGGGAGCACGTTCGAAGGTCACGTTGACGGCCGCGCCGTCGTCGTCCAAGCCGGTGATGGTGTCATCGAAGATGTATTCGGCCGTCCATTGGCTTGCGCCGTACAACAATTCGACGAGGTCGTCACGCAAGAGCTCGATATCGGGACTGTCGATGGGCCCGCCGGTGGGCGTGGACTCCGTGTCTCGGGAGAGCTCGTTGCCGTCGCGGTCGACGACGGAAGCGCCGCGAATTTGCGTCTTCCGTTTTTGGGCGGCAGCCAGCAGCCCCATGCGTTCCAGCACTCCCAGCGCCGGCCCGCGCACGTCGATCGCCTGACCGCCCGGCCGCGGCCCGGAGTGCCGCTCCACCACGGTGACCGAATAGCCGTGCCGTCCAAGCCAATAAGCCGCCGTTGCACCGGCCACGCTCGCGCCGGAAATCAGAACGTCAGTCACTTGATCCCTGCCAGCCTTTTCGCGTCTCGGAAAACGTCGTCGAGCATTGCTGGTGTCAACCTACCGGTAAACATGTTTTGCTGGCTTGGGTGGTAGCAACCGAGTAACCGCACACCAGGGGCGAATTGCGCTACCACACCGTGGCCGAACCGCGGTTTGCGCATGGCGGACGCGCCCGGCAGGCGCAGCGCGATTTGCCAGGCGAAGCCGCCCAACGCCACGATCGTGCGCACATGATCGGACACCAGCCGCCATTCGGCCTCCAGCCAGGGCCAGCAGGTGTCGCGCTCCGCCGGCGTCGGCGCATTGGCCGGAGGCGCGCACCGCACCGGCGCCGCGATGCGAACCCCGTTGGCCCGCAATCCATCCGCGGCATCCACGCTGGTCGGTTGGTTCACCAGCCCGGCCCGGTGCAACGCCGCGTAAAGCTGATCGCCGGACCGGTCGCCGGTGAACATGCGTCCTGTCCGGTTGGCCCCGTGCGCGGCGGGCGCCAACCCGACGATCAACAGCCGCGGTCGCTCCGACCCCCAGCCCGGAACGGGCCGGCCCCAATACGGCTGGTCGGCAAAGGCGCGGCGCTTGAGGACGGCCACGTCTTCGCGCCATTCCACCAGCCGCGGGCAGGCGCGGCAGACGCTGATCAGGGCGTCGAGCTCGGGGATCGACGCGGCGTGCGGAGCGAGCGCGGCGACCTGTGCGGCATCGGCGGCCACGGTGGTCTGCGGGGTCGCCGGATCACCCGGCCATCCGGTGCCGGGAACCACTGGAGAATCGAACGCCTGGCCGGTACGAGGGTGGACGAGCACATGAACATCCTGCAGTGAACCGGTAGGCGGCGGCCGAACGCCCCGAATATTCAATGGTCGCGCCGCAAATCGGCGGCTAAGTTCTCCCCGGGACATCTCATGAGCCATACGAGCCGCGGCCCGGCGTTTCTGATCCTGTCCGCCACGCTGATGGCGACGGCCGGTACCGGCATCTCGGTGATCGCGTTTCCGTGGCTGGCCTTGCAGCATCATGATCGCGCGCGCGACGCGTCGATCGTGGCCGCGGCCATGACGCTGCCACTGGTGCTGTCCACCCTGGTCGCCGGCACCGCGGTCGACTTTTTCGGGCGCCGCCGGATCTCGCTCGTTTCCGATTCGCTCTCCGGCGTGGCGGTGAGCGCCGTCCCCGTGACCGCCTGGCTGTTCGGCGCCGAGGCGCTCAACGTCGCCGAGCTGGCCGGGGTCGCCTTCTGCGCGGCCGCCTTCGACCCGGCCGGGATTACCGCGCGCCAGTCGATGCTGCCCGAGGCCGCCGCCCGCGCGGGCTGGTCGCTGGATCGCACCAACAGCCTCTACGAGGCGATCCTCAACCTCGGTTTCATGGTGGGCCCCGGCATCGGCGGCCTGATGATCGCAGCGGTCGGCGGCGTCAACACCATGTGGGTCACGGCGGGTTGTTTCGGCTTGTCGCTGTTGGCTATTGGTGCGCTGCGGCTCGACGGTACCGGCAAGCCGCACCACGCGACCCGGCCCGACGGGTTGGTCTCCGGCATCGTCGAAGGCCTGCGGTTCGTCTGGGGTATGCGGGTGCTCCGGACGCTCGGCCTGATCGACCTGGCCGTCACCGCGTTGTACCTGCCGATGGAAAGTGTGCTGTTCCCAAAGTATTTCGCCGAACAGCACCAGCCCGCGGAGCTGGGTTGGGCGCTGATGGCGCTCGCGGTCGGCGGTGTGGCGGGCGCGCTGGGTTATGCGGCGCTCTCGAAATACACCCGGCGGTGTACGGCCGTGCTGACGGCCACCCTGACCTTCGGCGCGGCGACAGCGGGCATCGCATTTCTGCCGCCGCTGCCGGTGATTCTGCTGCTCTGCGCGGTGACCGGCCTGGTCTATGGGCCGATCCAGCCCATCTACAACTACGTCATGCAGACCCGGGCGCCGCACCATCTGCGCGGCAGGGTGGTCGGCGTGATGGCGGGGCTGACCTATGCCGCGGGGCCGCTGGGCCTGCTGGTGGCCGGTCCGCTCGCCGACACCGCCGGGTTGAAGCTCACCTTCCTGGCGCTGGCGGTGCCGATTCTGCTGATCGGGTTGTCGGCCCTGCGGCTGCCGTCGCTGCGGGAGTTGGACCGGGCGCCGGAGTCCGAGGCGCAAACGCCGCTGTGATACGTCAGCCGGCGAGGATCTTGCGCTTTTGCTGCTCGAATTCCTCATCGGTGAGCAGCCCCCGGTCTTTCAGCGCGGCCAGCCTCTCGAGCCGCTCGACCGGGTCCGCACCCGGTTGCGCCTGCGCCGCCTGCATGGCGTTGAGCGCCTGCTGCTGCATCTCGGCTCCGCGCCGCATCATCTCGTCCCGGAATGCGCTCGGATCGGCAATGGCCTGGCGGATGACGTCGGCCATCGGCATACCCATGACCTGAGCGCCCGCGAGGTCGGGACGAGCCGAGGTCACGGCGTCGATTGCCACATCGGCCGTCTCGGCCGGCTGATGGTCCAGTTGGACGCGGCTGTGGTCCTTGGGGTCGTAGAGCACCGGCACCCTCATGCCCGGACGCGGTGGGCTGAGTTGAGGTAGCAGCGCGGTGAGGCTGGCCTCGAACGGCGGTTCGGTGTCCGGCGTGACCCGCAGCAGCAGCTTCCAGCGAACTTCGGTGTTGTTGACCAGGTTCGGGTTGCCGATCGTGACGGCGATCGCCGACTGCTCGGCGGCGAGGACGTCCGCAAACGCGCGGATACCGACTTTGCTGAGATCTCGCCGTCCGAACATCTCTGACCCACCTTTCGCCAGAATCGCTCAACTGTACAGCGCCGAAGGGCCCGTAGGATCGGTCCGTGACCGCTGATGTCCTGGCCGAGCTCATCGCCGGCCTGCCCGACGGCATGGTCGTCACCGACCCGACCGTGACCGAGGGTTACCGCCAGGACCGCGCCTTGGACCCGTCGGCCGGCAAACCGTTGGCCGTGGTCCGGCCGCGGTGCACCGAACACGTGCAGACCGTGTTGCGCTGGGCCAGCGCCCACCGGGTGCCGGTAGTGACCCGGGGCGCCGGCAGCGGCCTGTCCGGCGGGGCGACGGCGCTGGACAACGGGATCGTCCTGTCGACGGAGAAGATGCGCGACATCACGGTCGACCCGGTCACCCGCACCGCGGTGTGCCAACCCGGGCTGTTCAACGCCGAGGTCAAGAAGGCCGCCGCCGAGCACGGCCTGTGGTATCCCCCGGATCCGTCGTCGTTCGAGATCTGCAGCATCGGCGGCAACATCGCCACCAACGCCGGCGGCCTGTGTTGCGTCAAATACGGCGTCACCACCGACTACGTGCTGGGCATGCAGGTGGTGCTGGCCGACGGCACGGCGGTCCGGCTCGGCGGCCCCCGACTCAAGGACGTCGCCGGGCTGTCGCTGACGAAGCTTTTCGTCGGCAGCGAAGGCACCCTGGGCGTCGTCACCGAGGTCACACTGCGACTGGTGCCCAAGCAGAACGCGTCCAGCATCGTGGTGGCCGCCTTCGCCACGGTCGAGGCGGCGGTCGATGCGGTGCTCGGGGTCACCGCGCGGTTGCGCCCGTCGATGCTGGAGTTCATGGACTCGGTGGCCATCAACGCCGTCGAGGACACCTTGCGCATGGATTTGGACCGGGGCGCGGCCGCGATGCTGGTGGCCGGGTCCGACGAGCGCGGCGGGGCGGGCAGTGAGGACGCCGAGGTAATAGCCGCGGTGTTCGCCGAAAACGGTGCGACGGAAGTGTTTTCGACCGACGACCCCGACGAGGGCGAAGCGTTCGTCGCCGCCCGCCGGTTCTGCATCCCCGCGGTCGAGGCGAAGGGATCGCTACTGCTCGAGGACGTCGGCGTCCCGCTCCCGGCGCTGGGCAGACTGGTCACCGGCATCGCCCGCATCGCCGCCGAGCGTGACCTGACCATCTCGGTGATCGCCCACGCCGGTGACGGCAACACCCACCCGTTGATCGTGTACGACCCCGCGGACGCCGCGATGACCGAGCGGGCTCACCTCGCCTTCGGCGAGATCATGGACCTGGCCGTGGGGCTCGGCGGGACGATCACCGGCGAGCACGGCGTCGGCCGGTTGAAGCGCCCGTGGCTGGCCGGCTATCTCGGGCCCGAGGTGATGGACCTGAACCGGCGGATCAAGCAGGCCCTGGACCCGCAGGGCATCCTCAACCCGGGCGCGGGGATCTAGGGCTTTGCTTCTACTCGAGTGTGCGGCTGGCCGCACACGCGGTGTTCAGCGTGCGGCTGGCCGCACACTCGGCCACGACCGCATTGACATTCTGGCCTGTGTGTCGTACGAATGAGACATGACTCCGGTTATGTCTCACAATGCGCCGGTCATGTTCGAGCTGGCCACCGCCGACACCTGGGCGGAACCCTGGCCGATGTACCGCGCGCTTCGCGACCACGATCCGGTGCACCACGTCGTCCCGGCCAGACGGCCCGAGCACGACTACTACGTGCTGTCCCGGCACGCAGACGTGTGGGCCGCCGCCCGCGACCACGAGACGTTCTCGTCGGCGCAGGGACTGACCGTCAACTACGGCGACCTGGACATGATTGGGCTGCAAGACAATCCACCATTTGTGATGCAGGATCCGCCGGTGCACACCGAGTTTCGGAAACTGGTGTCGCGCGGCTTCACGCCGCGACAGGTGGAGGCGGTGGAGCCCAAGGTGCGAGAGTTCGTCGTCGAGCGCATCGAGCGGCTGCGCGCGAACGGCGGCGGCGACATCGTCACCGAACTGTTCAAACCGCTGCCGTCGATGGTGGTCGCGCACTACCTCGGTGTGCCCGAAGAAGATCGGGCCCAGTTCGATGGCTGGACTGAGGCCATCGTTGCGGGAAATACGGCGGACGGAGGTATCGGCGCGGCGCTGGAGACGGTCGGCGGTGCCGTCGGGTCGATGATGGCCTACTTCACCGAGTTGATCGAGCGGCGTCGGACCGAACCGGAGGACGACACCATCTCGCACCTGGTTGCCGCCGGGGTTGGCGCCGACGGCGATATCGCCGGCACCCTGTCGGTGCTGGCCTTCACCTTCACAATGGTCACCGGCGGCAACGACACTGTCACCGGAATGCTCGGTGGCTCAATGCCTTTGCTACATGAGCGCCCGGATCAGCGGCGGCTTGTCGTCGATGACCTGGGGCTGATCCCCGACGCCGTCGAGGAATTGCTGCGACTGACCTCGCCGGTGCAGGGGCTGGCCCGCACCACCACCCGCGACGTGACGATCGGCGACACCACCATCCCCGCCGGCCGCAAGGTGATGCTGCTGTACGGGTCGGCCAATCGAGATGAGCGCCAATATGGCCCGAACGCCGGTGAGCTTGGCGTCACCCGCTGCCCGCGCAACATCATGACCTTCAGCCACGGCGCACACCATTGCCTGGGCGCGGCGGCGGCACGGATGCAGTCGCGGGTCGCCCTGACCGAACTGCTCAGCCGTTGCCCGGATTTCGAGGTCGATGAGTCCGCGATCGTCTGGTCGGGCGGCAGTTATGTGCGGCGCCCGCTCTCCGTGCCGATCCGGACGGGGTCCTGATGGCGAACGACTGGCTGGGGGCGCACCGTACCGAGGCGGCCGCCGACCGGATCCTCGACGCGGCCGAGCAGCTCTACACCGAGCGGGACCAGGACTCGATCGGCATGAACGAAATCGCCAGGGCCGCAGGCTGTTCCCGGGCGACACTGTACCGGTACTTCGAGAACCGCGAGGCGTTGAAAACCGCCTACGTGCATCGCGAGACCCGCCGGCTCAGCCGTGCGATCAAGGAGGAGATCGGCGGCATCGACGATCCCCGGGAACGACTGGTCGCGAGCATCACCGCCACGCTGCGGATGGTTCGCGGCAATCCGGCGTTGGCCTCATGGTTCGCCATCACCCGGCCACCGATCGGCGCCGAGGTCGCCGGGCAGTCCGAGGTCATCACCGCCCTGGCCGCCGCGTTCATCGGCTCGCTCGGGCCCGAAGACCCCGCCGTCGTCGAGCGCCGGGCGCGATGGATGGTGCGAGTGATCACCTCGCTGCTGCAGTTCCCCGGTCGAGACGACGCCGACGAGCGGGCGATGATCGAAGAATTCGTCGTCCCGATTGTCACGCCGGTATCCGCCCGGGGTTAGGCGCCGCCCAACCGCTCAAGCCCGCACGCGCGTGAAGCGGTGCAGCAGCCAGGCCAAGGGGATGGTCAGCATCATCGTCGCGACGAAGAGGCCGAGCATCGAACCCGTGTACACGTGGGCGCGGACGACGTAGACCATGGCGAATTCCATGGTGATCAGGTGGATGAGGAAGATTTCGTAGGAGATCTCCCCCAGCCACACCATCGGCCGCGTCGCCAGCAGCCGCCAATACCAACCGTGGTCCCCCAGGGCCAGCGGCGCCACCGCGAGCGCGGCGATCACGGCGTAGAAACAGGTCTTGAACAGGGCCTCGCTCAGCGTCGCCGGCGACGTGGTGGGAGCGCCGGCGATGGGAGTGGACACGATGAAGTAGCAGACGACGGCCAGCGGTATGGCCACGAACGCGTAGCCGCGCACGCCCATCGCCTGCAGCACGGCCAGCAGCATCCCGGCGAGGAACCAGGCCAGGTAGGTGGGCAGCCACAGCCGCGCGCCGTCGGGGAACCAGTGATCGGTGTGTACGAGAACCAGCCAGGCCGGGCTGATCAGCGTCAGCGCGGACAGCGCGAACAGCAGTAACCTCGGCTGCCACCGCCGCCGGCAGACGAGCACCAACAGCAGGTATGCCAGCAGCGGGAGTAGCACGTAGAAGGACGCTTCCACCGCGAGGCTCCACATCTGCGTCAGGCCCTGATGGAGGTACTTCCCCAGGTAGCCGTTGCAGTAGATCTGCGTCAGCGTCAGGTTGCGCACCAGGCCGAGCCAAGTGTGTCCGGGGTTGGGTCCCGCCTCGCGGAAGTGGTACAGCACGTAGGCGAACAGCACGGTGACGACGTAGGCCGGCATGATGCGCCGAACCCGGTTCCGTGCATAGCGACTCAGCGACGGTGGCGGCGCGCCGGTAGCGGCTGATTTCAACCACGGCCGGAACAGCAGGAAGCCGGACAGCACGAAGAAGATCGGTACGCCGATCTCCAGCCGGGAGCCGACCAGGCCCCAATAGCCGTGGGTGTACTTGCCGGTGGTATAGGCCGCGTGGGTGCCGACGACGAGAAGCGCGGCGACGGCACGGATTCCGGTGAGGGAGGCGACCCGGTCGACGTGGGCGGTCTGCTCAAGTCCGCCCTGGGCGTCTTCTTCGGATTCTTCTTCGGACAGGGTCATCCGGTGTGTTTCCTGCGCGGCTTTCCGCCGTCCCGGCTGCGGGGCTTGTTCGCCGACCGATCCGGCTGAAGGTTGATCAGCACGCCCGAAATGCGGGTGTGCTCAAGTTTTTTCAGCGTCGACTTGGGCAGCTTGGCCGGCAACTCCACCAGCGAGAAGTCCGGGCCGATCGCGATGTGGCCGAAATCGCTTCGATGCAGGCCGCCCTCGTTGGCGATGGCGCCGACAATCGAGCCGGGGCCGATCTTGTGCCGCTTGCCCACCGCGATGCGGTAGGTGGTGAAGGGCTTTGTTTGCCTTGGCTTTTCGGGACGCTCGCGATGTTCGGTGTGCCGCTCGCGCCGCTCGCCGCGCGGCGGCTCGGGCGACATCAAGAACTCTTCGCCGTCGCGGGACTGCAGCGCCAGGGCAGCGGCTATGTCGGCCAACGGGACGTCGTGCTCACGTTCGTAGTCCTCGACCAGCTTGCGGAACAGCTCGATTCCCGGACGGCCCAGCGCGGTGGTGATGGAATCGGCGAACTTCGCCACCCGCTGGGCGTTGACGTCCTCGACGGTGGGCAGCTCGGACTCGGTGAGCGTTTGGCGCGTTGCCTTTTCGATCGCCTTGAGCAGGTGGCGCTCCCGCGGGGAGACGAACAGCAGCGCCGTCCCCGAGCGCCCGGCCCGCCCGGTGCGTCCGATGCGGTGCACGTAGGACTCGGTGTCGTGCGGGATGTCGTAGTTGAGGACGTGCGATATCCGCTCCACGTCCAGCCCCCGCGCGGCCACGTCGGTGGCGACCAGGATGTCGATTCCGCCGTCTTTCAGCGCGGCGACGGTCCGCTCCCGCTGCCCCTGGGGGATGTCGCCGTTGATGGCCGCCGCCGAAAAGCCTCGGGCCCTTAGCTTTTCCGCGACTTCCTCGGTCGCCTGCTTGGTGCGCACGAAGACGATCATCGCCTCGAACGGCTCGACTTCCAGCACCCGGGTCAGCGCGTCCATCTTGCGCGGACCGGCGACCTGGATGTAGCGCTGTGAAATGTTCTCCGCGGTAGCCGTTTTCGCTTTGGTGGTGACTTCGAGCGGATCGTGCAGGTACTTGGTGGTGAGCTTGCGGATCGCCGCCGGCATGGTCGCCGAGAACAGAGCGACCTGTTTGTACTCGGGGGTGTCGGCCAGGATGCGTTCGACGTCCTCGGCGAAGCCCATGGTGAGCATCTCGTCGGCCTCGTCGAGCACCAGGTAGTCGACGTGCGAGAGGTCCAGCGTCCCGCGTTCGAGATGGTCGATCACCCGGCCGGGAGTACCGACCACCACCTGGGCGCCGCGCCGCAGCCCGGCCAGCTGAACCGTGTAGGAGGAACCGCCGTAGATCGGCAGCACGTTGATCTTCGGCAGGTGGGCCCCATACCGGCTGAACGCCTCGGCCACCTGCAGGGCCAGCTCCCGGGTGGGCGCCAGCACGAGCGCCTGAGTCGCCTTGCTGGTGGCGTCGATCTTGGACAGGATCGGGATCGCGAATGCCGCGGTCTTGCCGGTGCCGGTCTGGGCGAGACCGACCACGTCCGAGCCCTCCATCAGCGCCGGAATCGTCGCCGCTTGGATGCCCGTGGGTGACTCGTAGCCGACGTCGGCGATCGCCCGCAGCACCGAGGGGTGGATCTGCAGGTCGGCAAACGTCGGAGAGGCAGCCTCAGGCGAGGTGTCCGGGAGGGTCATCGTCCAAGGAGTCTAGTGGTCGTGGCCCCGTGATCATGAGCACAGCTGCGCCGGGCCCGGCCATGCCTGTCACACCGGCGCGCGGGATGACGGTACGGTGCGCGATGTGTGGTCGATACCCCGCCGTACCGAGCCACTGACCGGCTCGGCCGCTCTCGCGTTGATCGCCATGACGTTGACCGGCTGTGGTTCGGGAGACTCCACGGTCGCCAAGACGCCGCAGGCCACGACGACTACGGACACCCCGTCCATCACCGCCCCGGCTCAGCCCTCCGGCGCCGCCGCGCCGCCCGGCAGCAGCGCGGCGCCGGCGGACCCGTGCGCGGTCAACCTCGCCTCCCCCACGATCGCGAAGGTGGTCTCCGAGCTCCCGCGCGACCCGCGCAGCCAGCAAGGCTGGAACCCGGAGCCCCTGGCCGGCAACTACAACCAGTGCGCCCAGCTGTCGGCCGTGATCATCAAGGCCAACACCAACGCCGTCAACCCCACCACCCGAGCGGTGCTGTTCCACCTCGGGCAGTTCATCCCGCAGGGGGTTCCCGACACCTACGGGTTCAACGGCGTCGACGCGTCGCAGACCACCGGCGACACGGTGGCGCTGACCTACCCCAGCGGCATCAACGGGTTGAACACCGATGTGCGGTTCCACTGGAACGGCAACGGCGTCGAGCTGATCGGTAACGCACCGGGTCACTGACCCCGCCGTTCCGTCGGTCCCCTCACCTACAGTTGCTGCTGTGTTCGTCACCGGCGACAGCATCGTGTACAGCGCGTCGGACCTGGCCGCCGCGGCCCGCTGCGAGTACGCGCTATTGCGGGATTTCGACGCGAAGCTGGGCCGGGGACCCGCGGCCACCGTCGAGGATGACCTGCTCGCGCGGACCGCCGTCCTCGGGAACGAACACGAGCGACGCGAATTGGACCGGCTGCGCGACCAGTTCGGCGATAACGTCGCGGTCATCGGCCGCCCGGCCTACACGCTCGCCGGCCTCGCGGCGGCCGCCGGGGCGACCCGGCGCGCCATCGCCGGCGGCGCGCCCGCGGTCTACCAGGCCGCCATGTTCGACGGCCGCTTCCTCGGTTTCGCCGACTTCTTGGTCCGAGACGGCGAGCACTACCGAGTGATCGACACCAAGCTGGCCCGTTCGGCCAACGTCACCGCGCTGCTGCAGCTGGCCGCGTACGCCGACGCGCTGGCCGCCTCGGGTGTGCCGGTGGCTCCCGAGGCCGAGCTGCACCTGGGCGACGGGACGGCGGCGCGTTACCGCGTCCGCGACCTCGTTCCTGTCTACCGCTCCGAGCGCGCCCGATTGCAGCGGCTTCTCGACGAGCACCATGCCAAGGGCGCCGCGGTTCGCTGGGACGACGAGGGCGTGGGCGCCTGTTTGCGTTGCCCGTTGTGCACCGAGCAATTGCGGGCCACCGACGATCTGCTACTGGTCGCCGGCATGCGACTGGGCCAGCGGGACAAGTTGATCGACGCCGGAATCACGACGGTCTCCGATCTCGCCCGGCACACCGGCTCGCTGCCGGAACTGTCGTCCGGTGCCATCGGCAAACTGACTGCCCAGGCGAAACTTCAAGTCCGGCAACGCGAAACCGGCGCGCCGCTGTTCGAGATCGTCGACCCGCAGCCGCTGACGCTGCTACCCGAACCGGACCCGGGCGACCTGTTCTTCGACTTCGAGGGCGACCCGCTGTGGACCGTCGACGGGCGGGAGTGGGGTCTGGAATACCTGTTCGGCGTCCTGGAAGCGGGACCGGCCGGCGCGTTCCGCCCGCTGTGGGCGCACAACCGGGTTGACGAGCGCAAGGCCCTGACCGATTTCCTGGCGATGGTGGCCAAGCGCCGCAAGCGCCGTCCGCACATGCACATCTACCACTACGCGCCGTACGAGAAGACCGCGCTGCTGCGGCTCGCCGGCCGCTACGGGGTGGGCGAGGACCAGGTTGACGAACTGCTGCGCAGCGGAACGCTCGTAGACCTTTATCCGTTGGTGCGCAAGAGCATTCGCGTGGGTGCGGAGTCGTTCAGCCTGAAGGCGCTGGAACCGCTCTACATGGGAGCGCAGCTGCGGGCCGGCGACGTCACCACGGCCACCGGTTCGATCACCTCTTACGCCAGGTACTGCGAACTGCAGGCCGACGGCCGCCGCGACGAGGCCGCCTCGGTGCTCAAGGAGATCGAGGATTACAACCACTACGACTGCCGCTCGACCCAGGAGCTGCGTAACTGGCTGATGTTGCGCGCCTACGAATCCGGCGTCGTACCGGTCGGCGCCCAGCCCGTCCGGGACGGCAACACCGTCGAGGACCGTGACCAGTTGGCGACGACCTTGTCGGCGTTCACCGGTGACGCCGCCGTCGGTGAGCGCACGCCCGAACAGACGGCGGTGGCACTGTTGGCCGCGGCGCGCGGCTACCACCGGCGCGAGGACAAGCCGTTCTGGTGGGCACACTTTGACCGGCTGAACTTCCCCGTCGAGGAGTGGGCGGACAACACCGACGTCTTCGTCGCCGAGCGCGCGTCGGTCAGCGTCGACTGGAACACGCCGCCCCGCGCGCGCAAGCCGCAGCGACGGGTGCGGTTGCACGGCGAACTGGCGCGCGGGGAGCTGATGACCGACGTCTTCGCGCTCTACAACCCGCCGGCGCCACCGGGGATGTCCGACGATCCCGAGCGGCGCGCGGCCGCACGCGCGACGGTCGTCGCGGCCGATGATCCGGCGCTGCCCGCCGAGGTAACCATCGTCGAGCGAGTAGGCAACGACGGCAAGCCATTCCACCAACTCCCGTTCGCGCTCACCCCGGGCCCGCCGATTCCGACGACCGCACTGCGCGAGTCGATCGAGGCGACGGCCGCCGCGGTCGCGGCCGGCTTGCCGCAGCTACCCCGCAACGCCGTCGTTGACATTCTGCTGCGCCGCGCGCCCCGCACACGCGGCGGGACCGCGCTGCCGCGTTGCGGCGACACGGTAGCCGACATCGCTACCGCGGTAATGGATTTGGACTCGTCGTACCTGGCGGTGCATGGACCGCCGGGCACCGGAAAAACGCATACCGCCGCCCGCGTGATCCAGCGCCTGGTCACCGAGCATGGTTGGCGCGTCGGCGTGGTGGCGCAATCGCATGCCGCGGTCGAGAACCTGCTGGACTGTGTCATCGACGCCGGGCTGGAGCCGGCACGGGTGGCGAAGAAGCGCAACGACCACAGCGCCCCGCGCTGGCAGGAGATCGACGGCGGCGCCTACGCCAGTTTCATCGCCGACACCGCGGGCTGCGTAGTCGGCGGAACCGCATGGGATTTCGCCAACGCCAATCGGGTCCCGCGCGACAGCCTGGACCTGCTGGTGATCGACGAGGCGGGCCAATTCTGTCTGGCCAACACCATCGCCGTGGCGCCGGCCGCCGCCAACCTGTTGCTGCTCGGCGACCCCCAGCAGCTGCCGCAGGTGAGCCAGGGAACGCATCCCGACCCGGTCGACACGTCCGCCCTCGACTGGCTGGTGGACGGCCAGCGCACGCTGCCCGACGAACGAGGATATTTCCTGGACCTCTCGTACCGGATGCACCCGGCGGTGTGCGCCGCGGTGTCGGCTCTGTCCTACGAGGGCAGGCTGCATTCCCACGAGTGCACCGCCGCCCGGCGCCTTGCCGGATACCCGCCCGGCGTGCGGACGCTCACCGTAGGGCATCACGGCAACTCGACGGAGAGCCTTGAGGAGGCGGAGGCGATCACCGGCCAAATCGAACGACTGCTCGGCATGCCCTGGACCGACGAGCACGGCACCCGGCCCCTGACCGCTTCCGACGTGTTGGTGCTGGCGCCCTACAACGCCCAGGTGGCGCTGCTGCGCCGGCGGTTGACCGCCGCCGGGCTCGGCGGGATCCGGGTCGGCACGGTCGACAAGTTCCAGGGTGGGCAGGCGCCGGTGGTGTTCATCTCGATGACGGCCTCTTCCGCGGACGTGGTGCCACGCGGAATGTCGTTCCTGCTCAACAGGAACCGGCTCAACGTCGCCATCAGCCGGGCCCAGTACGCCGCGGTCATCGTGCGCTCGGGGTCGCTGACCGAGTACCTGCCCAGCACGCCCGCGGGGCTGATCGAGCTGGGCGCTTTTCTGGCGTTGACGCAGCCGGCCTGATGACCGGCCCGGCCTTAGTCGCCGGACGAGTGGCGACCGTAGCCGGTCGGGTCGTCGTCGGCATCGCGGCGGTGCCGGTGACCGCGCGCGGAGCCGTTCTGCGGCCGTGGCGGCGGCGCGGGCCGATCGCGGGGGGTGGACCGGTATGGGCGCGCCGAGAGTTCGGTTACCGGACGGAAGCGCTCGCGGGTGTCGACATGGGAGCCGTTGTGCGCGAAACCGATTGGGCCACCGTTCGGAGCGGGTTTGTCGCGCCGACTGTGCCACGCGGACGGCGGGCGCGGGCGCGCGGGCCGATCGGCCGGCGTCCCGGCACCGCTTTCGCGCCCGTATGCCGCGCGCGATGCCGGGGCGGCCTCGGGTTCCCGAAGAAGGATGAATTCGACGTAGTCGTCGTCGTCATAGTCGTCGCCGAGCAGGTCGCCCGCCTCCGACCGGCCGCCGGCCACGGCCGACGGCGCATAGCCGATCAAGAACAAGGCGGCCACGATCCCGAACAGCGCGACGAACGCGGGCAACAGCACCGATTGCGACATGGCGGCCGCGAACGGGTCGCGCAGGAACTCGGGCAGTTGCAGCGTGGCGGGCGTCTCCTCGCCGACACCGCCGGACGGCTGCGGCGGCATCTCGGCGCCGATCCGTGCGGTCATGAACGCGGCCATGCCCGCGCTTCCGAGCACCGCGCCGAGCTGGCGGACCGAGTTGTACACGGCGGAGCCCGCGCCGGCCAGGCGCGGCGGCAGGTTGCGCGTCGCGGTGGCGGTCAGTGGCGACCAGACGAACGCCATCCCGACGCCCGACGCGAAGAACGGCAACACCAGCCGCCAGACCGGTGTCGTTGGGGACATCTCGAAGGTGAGCCAGGTCAGCGCTATCGCCAGCACCGAGAAGCCGAACCCGAGGACCGGGCGTGGATGGTATTTGTCGACCATCCTGCCGACGAAGGGGGCGAACGCTCCGTTGGCGATCGCCATCGGCGCGATCAGCAGGGCCGAGCGCGTCGGCGACAACCCGCACACGGCCTGCGCGTAGAACGTCAACGGCAGCATCATCGCGGTCGCGGCGAACGAGACGATGGCCACCCCGACGTTGCACAGGCCGAAGTCGCGGTCACGGAAGATCACCAGAGGAATCAGTGGCTCGTCGGTGTTCATCGACTGCCAGAACACGAACACCGTCATGAACCCGACTCCGGCGACCAGCATCGCCCAGATCCATGGCTGCCAGTGCGCGGCCTGGCCCTGTTGCAGCCCGAACACGATCAGGAACATCCCCGCACCGGACAGCGCGACGCCGACCACGTCGAACCGGTGCGACTGGGTGGGCAGCACCGGGACCAACCAGTACGCGAGCGCAAGCCCGGCCACGCCGATGGGGACATTGACGAAGAAGATCCACTGCCACCCCAGCCCGTCGACCAGCACACCGCCGGCCAGCGGGCCCACCAGGCTGGCGACCCCGGCCGTGGCCCCCCACAGGCTGACCGCGACGCCGCGCCGCTCCGCCGGGAAGATCCGGGTGATCGTCGACAAGGTCTGCGGCGTGAGCACCCCGGCGCCGACACCCTGCACCACCCGGGCGGCGATCAGCATGGCGGCGCTGCCCGACAGCCCGCACCACACCGAGGCGACGGTGAACACCACCAGGCCGATCAGGTACAGGTTCTTGGGGCCGAACCGGTCACCGAGCCGCCCGGCCACCAGCAACACGACCGCGTAACCCAGCAGGTAGGCGCTGGTCACCCAGACCACCGTGTCGTAGCCGATGTGCAACTTGGTCATGATCGTCGGGTTCGCGATGGCGACGATGGTCGAGTCGACCATGATCATGAAGAAGCCGATCATCATCGCCCAGAGCGCGTTCCAGGGCCTCTGGGATTGCGGCGAGTTCTGGGTGAGGAAGTTCCAGCGCTTCGTGAGGTGGGCTGGGTTCGGCGCCGCGCGCCGGGTTACCCCGGACGACGGAGGCGTCGCCGCGGTCATCTACCCACCTCGTTTCAGCTTCCGAGGATGCCCGGCTGCGGGGGCTGGTCTGTCGACGGGCCCCCGGACCGTCACGGACATCCAGCCTGCATTATGGCCGCTGACGCAATTGAGGGCAGCGACGGACCCGATCCGGGGTACACCACGCGGAGGTTTCAAGTTCGGTCGGCGTTCCGGAGCGCGCACGTTAGCCTGGTAAGACGCCATTTGCAGGAGAGGCAAGATGCGGGCCCGACGGAAGCGGTCTTCGAACCGGTTTTTCAGCATGTCGCACGACGACCAGGCGCCGCCCACCAACGGCCGGCCCAAGACCTCCGCGCGGGCTTTGGCGCAGGTCATCGAGCGGAGCTCACGGATTCAGGGACCGGCTGCCGAGGCCTATGTGTCCCGGCTGCGCAACGCCCACCCGAGCAGCAGCCCGGCCGACATCCTCGCCAAGCTGCAGAAGCGCTACGTGGGCATGGTGACGGCCAGCGGCATGGCGGTTGGCGCGGTCGCGACGATCCCCGGCATCGGCACGCTGAGCGCGCTGTCTGCCGCCGCGGCCGAAACGGTGACGTTCCTGGAAGCCACCGCATTCTTCGTGTTGGCCGTCGCGGTGGTGTACGACATCCCCGCCGACCACCGGGAACGCCGCCGGGCCCTGGTGTTGTCGGTGCTGGTCGGCGACAACAGTAAGGCAGCGGTCGCCCAACTCTTCGGCCCGAGCCGCACCAACGGTGGCTGGATTTCCGAGAGCGTGGCCGCCGTGCCGCTGTCGTCGATGTCACGGCTGAACTCGCGACTGTTCAAATCGTGGGTCAAGCGATACACGCTGCGGCGCGGCGCCCTGGTGTTCGGCAAGGTGCTCCCGGTGGGCATCGGGATCGTCGTCGGGGCCGTGGGCAACTACTTCGCCGGCAAGAAGATCGTCCGCAACGCCGATCGGGCATTCGGCGCCCCGCCCGTGCGGTGGCCGCGCGCCCTGCACCTGGTGCCGCCGTTCCACGAAGCCGGCTAGCGCCCTGCGACCCCCGTCTCCCTGGCGAATTGCTGGCGAAAGGTTAGCCTTTATAGGGCGGGAAACGTAGAGCATCGCCACTGCTGTGACATGCTCCACAATCCGGGGGCCGAGAAATGTACAGGCGCCGTGCAACAGCTGCGTAAGCGCTTGCAGGACAGAGGAATTGAGGCGAACAGCGGTCGTGAGCAACATAAGTTCACCATTCGGGCAGAACGAATGGCTGGTCGAGGAGATGTACCGCAAGTTCCGCGATGACCCCTCGTCGGTGGATCCGAGCTGGCACGAGTTCCTCGTCGACTACAACCCCGAGCCGACCGGCGAATCGGCCTCGAGCGCCGGCGACGGCCAACCCGCCGCGCAAGCAAAACCCGAGCCGGTCGCCCAGACCGCGGCGCCGGCCCAGCCCGCCGCGGGCAACGGTGCCGCCAGCGCCCCCGCGGCAGCACCGGCCAAAGCCAAAGCCCCGACTCCCCCGCCCGCGGAAGGCGACGAACTGCAGACCCTGCGCGGCGCCGCGGCCGCCGTCGTCAAGAACATGTCCGCCTCGCTGGACGTGCCGACCGCCACCAGCGTTCGGGCCGTCCCGGCCAAGCTGATGATCGACAACCGGATCGTCATCAACAACCAGCTCAAGCGCACCCGTGGCGGCAAGATCTCCTTCACCCACCTGCTGGGTTACGCGCTGGTGCAGGCGGTCAAGCAGTTCCCGAACATGAATCGGCACTACGCCGAGATCGACGGCAAGCCCACCGCGGTCACACCCGCCCATACCAATCTGGGCCTGGCCATCGACCTGCAGGGCAAGGACGGCAAGCGTTCGCTGGTGGTGGCCGGCATCAAGGGTTGCGAGACGATGCGCTTCGCGGAATTCGTCTCCGCCTACGAGGACATCGTGCGCCGGGCCCGCGACGGCAAGCTGACCGCCGAAGACTTTGCGGGCGTGACGATTTCGCTGACGAACCCCGGCACCATCGGAACCGTGCACTCGGTGCCGCGGTTGATGGCCGGCCAGGGCGCCATCATCGGCGTCGGCGCGATGGAATACCCCGCCGAATTCCAGGGCGCGAGCGAGGAGCGCATCGCCGAGCTGGGAATCGGCAAGCTGATCACGCTGACCTCGACGTACGACCACCGGATCATTCAGGGTGCCGAATCCGGCGACTTCCTGCGCGCCATCCACGAGATGCTGCTGTCGGACGCGTTCTGGGACGACATCTTCCGCGAACTGGGCAACCCGTACCTGCCGGTGCGGTGGAGCACCGACAACCCGGACTCGATCGTCGACAAGAACGCCCGGGTGATGGAGTTGATTGCGGCCTACCGCAACCGCGGCCACCTGATGGCCGACATCGACCCGCTGCGGCTGGACGGCAGCCGCTTCCGCAGCC
The DNA here is from genome assembly GCF_001666835.1 of Mycobacterium sp. E3251. Classification (GTDB taxonomy): domain Bacteria; phylum Actinomycetota; class Actinomycetes; order Mycobacteriales; family Mycobacteriaceae; genus Mycobacterium. The sequence continues at coordinate 43,146 of NZ_LZJF01000140.1, forward strand.
ACCCCGACCTCGAAATCCTCAACCACGGGCTGACGCTGTGGGATCTCGACCGGGTGTTCAAGGTCAACGGCTTCGCCGGCTGCGAGTACAAGAAGCTGCGCGACGTGCTTGGCCTGCTGCGCGACGCCTACTGCCGCCACATCGGCGTGGAATACACCCACATCCTCGAGCCCTCGCAGCAAGAGTGGCTGCAGCAGCGCGTCGAGACCAAACACGTCAAACCGACGGTGGCCGAGCAGAAATTCATCCTGAGCAAGCTGAACGCCGCCGAGGCATTCGAGACGTTCTTGCAGACAAAGTACGTTGGGCAGAAACGGTTTTCGCTAGAAGGTGCGGAAAGCGTGATCCCGATGATGGACGCGGCGATCGACCAGTGCGCCGAGCACGGTCTCGACGAAGTGGTCATCGGGATGCCGCACCGCGGCCGGCTCAACGTGCTGGCCAACATCGTCGGCAAGCCCTACTCGCAGATCTTCAGCGAGTTCGAGGGCAACCTCAACCCGTCGCAGGCGCACGGTTCCGGTGACGTCAAGTACCACCTCGGCGCCACCGGCGTCTACCTGCAGATGTTCGGCGACAACGACATTCAGGTCTCGTTGACCGCGAACCCCTCGCACCTGGAGGCCGTCGACCCGGTAACCGGGCAGGTCCGCCATGTTGAGCGTCTCGGCGACGATGCCCTGGCCCGCGAAGGCGGCGTCGCCGTGCAGCATCATCGGCACCACCGAGAAGGCCTTCTCGTCACCGTCGTCGTGGGCGCCGCGATTCAGCAGGTCCTGCTTGGCCCGGACCAGGCCCTCGAGCACCGGGTCGACGGCCTCCAGGTGCGAGGGGTTCGCGGTCAACGAGACCTGAATGTCGTTGTCGCCGAACATCTGCAG
>NZ_LZJF01000141.1 GCF_001666835.1 Mycobacterium sp. E3251
GCGAACCTCGCGATTGCCCCGGCCCGCAGGTAGTCGCCATAGGAGAAACCTCCCGGCACCACCACGGCGTCGACGCCCCTGAGATCGGCGTCGGCATGCCACAGGCTGACCGCCTCGGCGCCGACATGCCGCGCCGCCCGCGCGGCGTCGACGTCGTCCAGGGTCCCCGGAAAGGTGATGATGCCGATTCGTGCCGTCACTTGGTTTCCCGGCTGATCGTCCAGTCCTCGATCACCGTGTTCGCCAACAGCGTTTCCGCTATGTCGGCCAGCACCGAATCGTCGACGGTGTCGTCTACCTCGAGTTCGAATCTCTTGCCTTGTCGCACATCTGAGATCCCCGGATGACCGAGTCGGCCCAACGCGCCGACAATGGCCTGACCCTGCGGGTCGAGAATCTCCGCTTTGGGCATCACATGAACGACTACCCGGCCCACCGGCGCTCCTCCTCAGATCTGTCTTCGCGCCAACTCTACCGGCGGAAGTGCAGCTAGGCCGTTACGGGCACGAGGCAATGTAGGCCTCGCAGAGGGGCGCGGTCATGGCGTTCAGCACGGGATCGTCCGCCATTGCCGGCCACGGGACCTGCGGCGGGCCCGACGACCAGAGCGTGAGCTCGCTGATCGTGCTGCTGGCGGGGTGGGCGAGCAGGTAGGTGTGCATGACGACCGGACCGCTGATCACCGCGGCCATCCGGTTCGTTTCGTCGCTGGTGATCGACGGTGATTGCTGCGGCGCACGTTGCTGGCAGGAGCGCAGCGCGGAGACGGCGTTGCTGAACACCGATCCGGCGATGGCGCCGCCGCTGGCCGTATCGCCACGCCAGTGCAGGATCTGTGCCTGCAACTGCCACTGCCCGTCCGGGTGGGCGACCGTGGCGTGTGCCACGACGGCCGAATCGCGGGGGTCCCGCGGCACCGGCGGTGTGGCACACAACTCCTCGAACCGGAATCGAGGCCCGGGCGTCGACCCGGTCACCTGCGCCGCCAGGCTCGCCAGCGGCGGCCAGCCGTAAACCGGGTCCAGCGGCACCGCTCGTCGCTGGATCCACGCGGAGTCGGGGATCTGGTCACACACGGGCGGACAGGCCTGCGGCTCGGTGTGTGCGGGCACAGCGACGATCAGAGCCACCCCGAGGCCGCCGACCACCACCATGGTCGCCAGGATCACCCGCATCGGCATCACCCCCGTCAGGGCACAATCGTAGTCATGCAGCTCACGCATTTCGGCCACTCCTGCCTACTTGCAGAATTCGACCACACCCGCGTGCTCTTCGATCCTGGAACGTTCGCGCACGGCTTTGAGGGCATAACGGGGTTATCGGCCATCCTGATCACCCATCAGCACCCCGACCACGTCGACGGCAGCCGCCTGCCGGCGCTGCTCGAAGGCAACCCGGACGCCGCGCTGTACGCAGACCCGCAGACCGCCGCCCAGCTGGGCGCGCCGTGCCAGGCCGTGCACGTCGGTGACGAGCTGACGATCGGTGAGCTGACGGTTCGTGCGGTCGGCGGCAAACACGCCGTAATTCACCCCGAAATCCCTGTGATAGAGAACATTTCATTTCTGGTGGGCGACGGCGATCATCGCGCCAGGCTGATGCACCCCGGTGATGCGCTCTTCGTGCCCGACGAGCCCGTGGACGTCTTGGCGACACCGGCGGCCGCCCCGTGGATGAAGATCGCCGAGGCCGTCGACTACCTGCGCGCGGTGGCGCCGGCGCGTGCGGTGCCTATCCACCAAGGGATCATCGCCCCGGATGCACGGGGGATCTACTACGGCCGGCTCACCGAGATGACCACGACCGATTTCCAGGTGCTGCCCGAGGAGGACGCGGTCACCTTCTGACCGCTACTCACCTCGAGGGTCACGCCGGCGTGCCGTTCGGCGATGGGCCACAGCGCTAGGCGATGTCGTCGGCCACGCCGCGGCCGGCGGCCCGGCCGGAGAAGATGCAACCACCCAAAAACGTGCCCTCCAGGGCGCGGTAGCCGTGCACGCCGCCCCCTCCGAAGCCGGCCACCTCACCGGCGGCGTACAACCCGTTCAAGGGTGTGCCGTCGGCTTTCAGCACGCGGGCGGCCAAGTCGGTTTCGATGCCGCCCAACGTCTTTCGCGTCAGGATGTGCAGTTTTACCGCGATCATCGGGCCTGCCTTCGGATCGGTCAGCCGGTGCGGTGCCACCACCCGGCCCAGCCGGTCGCCCAGATAGCCCCGGGCGGCGCGGATCGCGGTGATCTGGCCGTCCTTGCTGAACTTGTTGGCCACCTCGCGGTCGCGGGCGGTCACCTCGCCCTCCACAGTGGCGTAATCCAGCGGCGCCACGTCGGGCAACTTGTTCATGCCGGTGACCAACTCCCGCAACGAGTCTGCGCTGACGAAGTCCACACCCCGGTCGACGAACGCCTGCACCGGCCCCGGCGGCCCGGAGCGCGCCCGGTTACGCAGCAGCTCGCGCAGGCTCTGCCCGGTCAAATCGGGATTCTGCTCCTGCCCAGACAGTGCGAATTCCTTCTCGATGATTTTGGCGTTCAACACAAACCACGTGTAGTCGTATCCGGATTTGGTGATGTATTCCAGCGTGCCGAGGGTGTCGAAACCGGGGTACAGCGGCACCGGCAACCGCTTGCCGGTCGCGTCGAGCCACAGCGACGACGGCCCCGGGATGATCCGGATCCCGTGCAGCGGCCAGATCGGGTCGTAGTTGGTGATGCCCTCGGTGTAGTGCCACATCCGGTCAGGGTTGATCACCCGCGCACCGGCCCGCTGGGAGATGCCGATCATCCTGCCGTCAACGTGAGCGGGCACGCCGCTGAGTAACTGCTCGGGTATGCGGCCCATCCGCTCGGGCCAATTCTTCCGCACCAGCTCGTGGTTGCCGCCGATGCCGCCACTCGTGACTATCACCGCGGGAGCACGGAACTCGAACTGCCCCACGGCCGTTCGTGATGACGCCACGCCCCTGGGCGCGGCAGAGGGCTCCAGCACAGTGCCCCGGACGCCGGTCACCGCGACGCCCTCGACGATCAACTCGTCGACCTGGTGGCGGTGCGCGAAGCGCACTGTCGAGCGGTTCCGCAGCTGACGGGCGAAGATCTCGACCAATGCGGGTCCGGTGCCCCAGGTGATGTGGAAGCGAGGCACCGAATTGCCATGGCCCTGTGCGTCGTACCCGCCACGTTCGGCCCAACCCACCAACGGAAAGAGCTTGAGTCCCCGGTCACGCAGCCAACGGCGCTTCTCCCCCGCAGCGAAATCGACGTAGGCGTGCGCCCATTGGCGTGGCCAGTAGTCCTCGGGCCGGTCGAACGCTGCGGTACCGAGCCAGTCCTGCAGGGCGAGTTCGTGGCTGTCGCGGATCCCCAGACGGCGCTGCTCGGGGCTGTCGACGAAGAACAGGCCGCCGAACGACCAGAACGCCTGCCCACCCAGGTTGGCGCTACTCTCCTGGTCGACGATCAGCACCCGCAGGCCCCGGTCCACCAGTTCGCAGGCGGCGACCAGCCCTGCGAGTCCCGCCCCCACGATGATGGCATCGGCGCCGAACCCCGCGGCCGAAGAATCGCTCATGTCGGACCAGGGTAGTGCCCGCGCCGGACGGGTTGAGGGGACGCTTGGTCAGGCCGCGTCGAGAATCGCCTTGTCGCGCCGCCAGCGGTAAACCGCGGGCGCACAGCCGTGCATCAGCGACAGATCGACGGCGTCCACCATCGCCTGCAGCGGACCGGGTTTGCGCAGGTGACGAGCGGCTACGGCGACCCGCACCACCCCGCCGCGCCGGGCGATCCGCTCGGCGGACAGCACCACCATCCGGCACCACCACGGTTCGGTGAGAAAACCCTCCCCGATACCCAACACCCGGGAGCGCACCGTGGTGTGCCGAACCAGGTCGGTAATGCCATGCAGGTCGGCAAGCAGGCGAAAACCGTTGTCCGGCAAGGCCTTGATCACTCCCGGGGAAACCACCCAGCCGGGCGCCGCGAACAGCCGCGTGCGCAGCCCGAGGTGCTCGAGCACCCGGTCGGCAGCCATCAGCCGCAGGTTTGCCTCGTGTGCCCGAAGGATCGCGAACTCGCCGCGCCGCTTCTTGGTGGCCGCGTCGTCGTAGCCGTGCAGCACGATCGCATCGCCGCCGGAACGCCGGTCGGTCAACCATTCGACGGTGCGCGGGTCGTGGTCGAGTCGGTAGTCACCACTGAGCCGGGGTGCCACCAACAGCGACACCGGCACGTTACGGGCATCCATTTGCGCGCAGAACGCCTCAACGTCAGGCAGGGTACGTTCGCCTATCCCCGAGACCGAGACGATCAATTTTCCAGCCACACCCGCAGTTTGACGATCTCAGGTGTCGGAATGGTGAAGGACACGCAGACGGCAGGCGTATATCGGTACCGCAGGTCCTGCAGATTCGGCCGCGCGGCATGGGCCTACGGGCGACCGCGGAGGGAATCGGTTCGATATGCTAAGCAACGCCATGGATCAGGCCCCGTACGCAGCGGCCGACACCCCGCTGCCTTACGTCCCCGCCCCGCAGCTGGGCGAGGGTGAGCCGGTCTATCCCGACAAGCTGGATGCTGGACTGTTGCGCATTTCCGGCGTATGCATCCTGGCCACGGTGATGGCGATCGTGGATGTCACCGTCGTCAGCGTCGCGCAGCGCACCTTCATCGACCAATTCGCCTCCTCGCAGGCCGTCGTCGCATGGACGATGACCGGCTACACCCTGGCGTTGGCGACCGTCATACCGATCACCGGGTGGGCGGCCGACCGGTTCGGCACCAAGCGACTCTTCATGGGCTCCGTGCTGGCGTTCACGCTGGGCTCACTGCTGTGCGCGTTGGCCGCGAACGTCTTGCAGCTCATCATCTTTCGGGTGGCCCAAGGCATCGGCGGCGGCATGCTGTTGCCCCTGAGTTTCATGATCTTGACCCGCGAAGCGGGCCCTTTGCGGCTCGGTCGCCTGATGTCGATCCTGAGCATCCCGATGCTGTTAGCCCCGATCGGTGGTCCGATCATGGGCGGCTGGCTCATCGGCACCTCGAGCTGGCGGTGGATCTTTCTGATCAACCTGCCGATCGGAGTCATCACGATCGTGCTCGGGGCCATCATCTTTCCCCGGGACCACCCGGCGCGGTCGGAGACCTTCGACCTCGTCGGCGTGCTGCTGCTGTCCCCCGGCCTCGCGACATTCCTGTTCGCGGTGTCATCGATCCCGCACTGCGGGACCGTGGCAGATCGCCGCGTGCTGATACCGGCGACCATCGGTCTGGGCTTGATCGCCGGGTTCGTTGCGCACGCGTGGCGCCGTGCGGATCACCCCCTCATCGATCTGAGATTGTTCCGCAACCCCGTGCTCACTCACGCCAATGTGACGATGCTGGTGTTTGCCGGCGCCTTTTTCGGTGCCGGCTTGCTGCTTCCGAGTTACTTCCAGCAGGTGCTGCACCAGACGCCGAGGCAGGCGGGCCTGCGCATGATCCCCCAGGGCCTCGGCGCCATGCTGACCATGCGTCTGACCGGGCCGCTGGTGGACCGGCAGGGCCCCGGCAAGATCGTGCTGGTCGGCATCACGCTGATCACTGCAGGCCTGGGCACGTTCGCCATCGGTGTCGCCAGGCAGGCCGACTACCTGCCCACGCTGCTGATCGGCCTCGCGATCATGGGTCTCGGGATGGGCTGCACCATGATGCCGCTGTCGGTCGCCGCGGTGCAGGCGCTTGCCCCGCACCAGATCGCCCGGGGCACGACGTTGATGAGCGTGAGCCATCAGGTCGGCGGGTCGGTGGGCACCGCGCTGATGTCGATGATCCTGACCAATCAGTTCAACCGGAGCGACAACATCGTCGCCGCGAACAAGTTTGCGGCGCTACAGCAGCAGGCCGCCGTCAGCGGGGTGCCGGTCGACCAGTCCGCGATGCCGCACCAGACGCTTGACGCCGGTTTTTGGGCCAAGGTCGCACACGATCTTTCCCACGCCTATACGGCGGTATTTGTGATAGCGGTGGTGTTGGTGATGTTCACGATAATTCCGGCGTCCTTTCTGCCGAAAAAGCCGGCGAGCCAAACATTGGGTGAATAGCCCGAGGCCGCCCTGCGCGGCGGCGGTCGGCCGTCACGAGCTTGTCGAACGGTTCACTGCGCCCGCCCGCGGGTGAACATTTTCGCTCCGACCACCGGTCACCCGTCTGGCCAGCAGGAAAAGGGCGACAGACGAACCAAACGCCTAAAAGCTTCTACGCGAGGGTATCGGTATAGATATGCTCGGCAACACGATGCAGAAGGCCTATTCCGCCCCTTCCGATGCCGCGGGCGACCCCCCTCCAACCGGGCAGTCGGACACGGACAAACACGAGTCTCCCGACAAACTGGACGCTGCGCTGCTCCGCATCGCCGGGGTGTGCGGGCTGGCCTGCATCATGGCGATCTTGGACAACACCGTGGTGCTGGTCGCGCAGCCCACCTTCCTCGCGCAGTTCGGCTCGACCCAGGCCATCGTCTCCTGGACCATCGCCGGCTACATGCTCGCCTTCGCGACTGTGATCCCGATAACGGGTTGGGCTGCCGACCGGTTCGGCACCAAACGGCTCTTCATGGGTTCGATCTTGCTCTTCACGCTGGGCTCACTCCTGTGCGCGTTGGCGCCGAACATCCTGACACTTATCATCTTTCGAGTAGTCCAGGGTGTGGGCGGTGGCATGTTGTTGCCGCTGAGTTTTGTGATCCTGACGCGCGAGGCCGGCCCCAAACGTGTCGGCCGCCTCATGGCCATCGGCGGCCTCCCAATTCTGCTCGGCCCCATCGGTGGCCCGATTCTGGGCGGCTGGCTGATCGATTCCTACGGCTGGAAATGGATCTTCTTCGTCAACCTGCCGGTCGGTCTCGCCGCATTCGCTCTCGCGGCGGTCATGTTCGCCAAAGACCGCTCGGCCCCGTCGGAGGCATTCGACTTCGTCGGTGTGCTACTGCTGTCGCCCGGCGTGGCGGCGTTCCTGATCGGGGTGTCGTCCATCCCGGGCCGGGGCACAGTGGCCGACCGCTACGTCCTGGTACCAGCGCTTCTCGGGCTGGCCTTGATCGTCGCATTCGTCTTGCATGCCTGGTATCGCGCCGATCACCCACTGATTGACCTGCGGCTTTTCCAGAACCGCGTTGTCACCGAAGTCAACGTGACGTTGCTGGTATTCGCCGTTGCATTCGTTGGCGCCGGGCTGCTGGTTCCGAGCTATTTCCAGGTCGTTATGCACGAAACCCCGATGCAGGCCGGGCTGCACATGGTGCCGGTAGGAGTCGGTGCACTGGTGACCATGCCGCTCGGCGGGGCATTCGTGGACCGGCGGGGGCCGGGCAAGATCGTGGTGGCCGGCCTCGCGCTGATGGCCGTGGGTCTGGGCATCTTCACCTTCGGAGTGTCCAGGCAGGCCGCCTATCAACCGATGCTGCTGGTCGGGTTGACGGTCATGGGCCTGGGCATAGGCTTCACCACGACGCCGCTCAATGCGGCGCTGATGCAGTCGCTGGCGCCGCATCAGATCGCCCGCGGGACGACGTTGATGAGCGTCAACCAACAGATCGGTGGCTCGATCGGAGCCGCCTTGATGGCGGTGATACTGACCAATCAGTTCAATCACAACGCGTACATCGCCAGTGCAAACAAGTTGGCGGCTCTGCAAGGTGACGCCGCCAGACGTGGGCAGGCGGTCGACCCTGCTGCCATTCCGCGGCAGACGACCAGTCCCGATTTCGCGGGCAACCTTATGAACAGTCTTTCCCACGCCTACACGGTGGTCTACGTGCTGGCTGTCGTGCTGGTCGCGTTGACGATGATTCCGGCGTGGTTCTTGCCGAAGAAGGTACCGAGCCACGCGGTCGAAGGGTGAGCCGCCGTCACCGTTCTCCAGAGCCGCCGCCATCACTGTGGCCTTCGGCCACAGCCAACAGCCAACAGCCAGGCGTACTGGAACGCGGTCTCCTGCCACGCCTTGTAGCGACCACTGACCCCGCCGTGTCCGGCGTTCATCTGGGTCTTCAGCAGAATCGGACTGCCGTTGGCATTGGCGTGCCGCAAAGCCGCCACCCACTTGGCCGGCTCGACGTAGTAGACCCTGGTGTCGTTCAGGGAAGTCATCGCCAAAATGGCCGGGTACTGCTTGGCCTCGACATTCTCGTAGGGCGAATATGACTTCATGTAGGAATAGACATCTTTGTCCTGCAATGGGTTTCCCCATTCGTCCCATTCCGTGACGGTCAGCGGCAAGGAGGGATCGAGGATGGTGGTCAGCGGGTCGACGAACGGGACCTGCGCCAGGATGCCGGCGAAGAGATCCGGCGCCAGGTTGGCGACCGCCCCCATCAGCAGGCCGCCCGCACTGCCGCCCAGCGCCACCAGCTGATGCGGCCGGGTGACACCCGTGTCGACCAAGTGCCTTGCCACGGCTACGAAGTCGGTGAAGGTGTTCTTCTTCTCCAACAGCTTCCCGTGCTCGTACCACGGCCGGCCCATCTCACCGCCACCGCGGACGTGGGCGATGGCGAAGACCATTCCGCGGTCGAGCAGCGACAACCGAGCGATGGAGAAGCTGGGGTCGGTGCATATCTCGTAGGCGCCATAGCCGTAAAGCAAGGCCGGCGCCGGGAATTCGATCCCCGCGCGGTGCACGATGGATACCGGGATGCGGGTCCCGTCGTCCGCAAGGGCCCAGTCGCGCCGCTCTACGTAGTCCTCGGTGCGATAACCGCCGAGGACGGGTTGCTCACGCAGCAACGTTCGTTCTCCGGTGGCAAAGTCGATGTCGTATACCCGCGCCGGGATGACCAGCGACCCCGCTCTGATTCGCAACTTGGGTGCATCCCAGTTCGGGTTGCCCGCAAGACCGGCCGACATCAGCTCCGAGTCGAACGTAATCTCCTCGGGCTCACCGTATTCCCCTCCGGAATCGATGTGCCACACCTGGAGCCTGGGCAACGCCTCCCGCCGGTAGCTGACCACCAGATGGCCGGCGAAGGCGTCGACGCCGTCGAGTCGCACGTCGTCGCGGTGCGGGATCAGCGTGCGCTGCCGGGTCGGATCGCTCACCGGCGCTTCGGTCAGCGCGAAGTTCACCGCGGCCTCGTTGTGCAGAATCAGGAACCGGTCCTGCCCACCGACCACCGCATGCTCGACGGCGTACTCGATGCCTTCGCGCCGCGGCAGCACGACGGTGAAGGTTGCACGCGGGTCGGCGGCGTCGGCGTACCGGTACTCGGAGGTGATGGACGAACCCGATGCGATCAATACATAGGTCTCGCTCCGGGTGAGCCCCACGCCGAGCCAAAACCGTTCGTCGGCCTCGTGATACACCAACTCCGCGGCCTCGCCGGAGCCGACCCGGTAGCGCCAGACCTTGTCCGGGCGGTGCGCCTCATCCAGGGTCAGGTAGTACACGGTGCGGTTGTCGGCCGCCCAGGTCGCGCCCGCCCCGATGTCGGCGATCTGGTCCGGATACAGCTCGCCGGTGCGCAGGTCTTTGAAGCGCAGCGTATAGCGTTCGTCGCCGATGGTGTCGACGGAATATGCCAGCAGATTTCCGTCCAGGCTGACGGTGGCGGCACCGAGCGCGAAGAACTCGTGACCCTGCGCCTCGGCGTTCGAGTCGAGCAGGATCTGCTCGCCGGGTATTTCGGTGTCCTCTTCCAGTGTCGGCGGATCCCAGTCATCGGGATCGCTCACCGGACAACGGCACTGGACGCGGTACTGCTTTCCTTCGAAGGTGCGGGCGTAGTACCACCAGTCGCCCTGTCGCGTCGGAACCGACAAGTCGGTCTCCTTGGTACGCGCCTTGATCTCATCGAAGATCTTCTGCCGCAAGGGTTCTAGATCGGCTGTCATCCGGTCGACGTAGTCGTTTTCCGCCTCAAGGTAGGCGACGACTTCGGGGTCCGACTTGTCGCGCAGCCACTCGTAGGGGTCGATGAAGACGTCTCCGTGATGCTCGCGTCGGGTCTCCTCGCGCTTGGCGACGGGCGGCGCCGACGCGCCGGCGCCTGTATCCGTCATGCGCCGATCCAGTCGCCGAAACTCAGGCCGGAAATGCGTTCGTAGGCATCGATATAGCGGCCGCGAGTGGCATCGATGATGTAGTCGGGCAGCGGTGGCGGTGGTTGCGAACCATGGCGGTCCCAGCCCGACTCGGGGCTGGTGAGCCAGTTACGGACGAATTGCTTGTCAAAGCTCGTCTGCACAACCCCGACCCGGTAATCCTCGGCCGGCCAGTATCGCGAGGAGTCCGGCGTGAAGATCTCATCGGCCAGAAGCAGATTGCCGTCGCGGTCGGTGCCGAACTCAAACTTCGTGTCGGCGATGATGATTCCCCTCGTCAGAGCGTGGTCGGCGGCCTGAACATAGATCTGCAGCGTGCGGTCGCGCAGCTGGTTGGCATAAACCCCGCCCACTAATTCGATCACCCGGTTGAACGAGATGTTCTCGTCGTGATCCCCCAGCGCCGCTTTAGTGGCGGGGGTGAACAGTGGTTCGGAGAACTTGCTGGCCTCGACGAGGCCGGGAGGCAGGGTGATGCCGCAGACCTTCCCGGTCGCCTGATAGTCCAGCAATCCCGACCCGGTGAGGTAGCCGCGCGCAACGCACTCCACCGGCAGCATCTCCAGCCGCCGCACCACCAGGGCACGGCCAAGGACCTCCTCGGGGATCCGTGGGTCATCCGGTGGCCCGGCCAGGTGATTGGGAGCGTCGACAAGGCCGAAGAAGAAGACGCTCATCGCGGTGAGGATGCGGCCCTTGTCCGGGATGATGCTGTCCAGGACGTAGTCGTACGCCGAGATCCGGTCAGTGGCGACCAGCAGCAGATGTTCCTGGTCGACGCCATAAATCTCGCGGACCTTGCCGCTGGCCAGGTGCCGGTAGTCGGACAGTGCGGGGCGCATCGGGTCAGCCTATCGGGCACCCGGGAAGGGGCCGCGCGTCGGGAGCTGTGCTGGGATCGAGACTATGACCCCGCGGTTTTTGCCCTACTCCACCCGACCCGGCCGGCTGATGGTCCAGCTGCTCAGCGACTTCGCCGTCGTCCTGTGGACCGCTATCTGGCTGCTAGTCGGACTGGCGGTTTACGACGCCGTTTCGACGATCGCGGACGCCGGCCGGCAAGTCGAGAGCGGCGCGCATGGCATCGCCGGCAATCTGGCGTCGGCCGGCCACGGCGCCCAGCAGATCCCTTTGGTGGGGGACGCGGTCAGCCAGCCGCTGAACTCCGCCAGCCAGGCGGCGCTCGATCTTGCGGGCGCGGGCCACGACTTGGACTCCACCGCCAGCTGGCTTGCGGTCCTGCTGGCGATGGCCATCGCCGCCGTCCCCATCCTCGTCGCGGACGTGCCGTGGCTTCTCCTGCGGCTGCGGTTCTTTCGACGGAAGTTGACCGTCACCGCGTTGGCCGCGACCCCGGCCGGTGAGCAACTCCTTGCCTTGCGGGCATTGACGAACCGTCCGCCGGGAAAGCTCGCCGCGGTCAGCGCGGATCCGGTCGGTGGGTGGCGCCGGGAGGATCCGCTCACCATCCGGGCCCTGGCCGCGCTCGAACTACGCGCGGCCGGCATCTCGATCGGCGGCCTGTAGCAGCGCGCGGCCCAGGAGCAACAACCCGGCGACGACGACAACGAGCCACGCCGCCAACGCATCCCAAAAGAAGACGAGCGAAACGGTCAGCAATGACCGCTGGCCGATCTCGTTGGCCATGGCGTAGCTGGCCGCGGAGTACATGCCCAGCGGGAACACGAGCGCCCACCACACCCCGGCGAAGCGCAACATGTTGGGACGCCTGCTGATCCGGTGCAGGCCGAAGTAGATCAGTGGCGGTATCCACAGGGTGGCCGTCACCCACGTCACGACCGTGACGATGCGCACGGGGCCGGCCAGCCACGCGGGGGCCACGGCGTGGATGTTGTCGCCGGCCAGCGTCGCAATCGCCATGCCGCCCATCAGGATCCAGGTGTCCGGCTCGAATCCGTCCCGGTCCTGTCGCTCGTTGATTACCCGCCACAGGATCAACCAGGTCATCAGGCCATAGATGAGGATCGCCGCCACCCAAACGGCCACGGCTACGGTCAGCCACCACCGATGACCGGTTTCATACGCCGCCCGGGCGATGACGATCGCCAGCCCGGAGCTTCCCACGCTACCCAGTTCCCACGCCCCGTGGGCGTGGTCGCGCAGCGCCGGCCAGCGGCGCGCCAACATGTTCCGCGCGGTGAGCCCGACCAGCACCAACCAGGACGAGAGCCCTACCGCGCCGAGCACCCGCAGGACCCACACGCTGGACGACAACCGGGTGTCGATCACCGCGCAGGCGGCAACGAAGGTGAACAACCGAAGGGTGACATCAGGATCCGCCAGATCCCAACGCAACTTCTCGCGCCTGGCGACGGTTGTCGTGGCCACCAGCGCTACCAAGAACACGAGGCCGACGGTGGCGACGACGCCCAGCGTGTCACTGATCCAGCGGTAGCCGTGGTTGTGCGCGGCGATCGACAGGATTCCGGTCGCCATGACCGCGGCGAAGACGTCCGGCGTCGGCTCGGCCTCGGCGCGTCGGATCGTCACCGTTCCTCGAGGAGTTCCACAACCAGGTGCCGGATGCCGGTATGCCGATTACTGCGAGCCCATTCGACCGGCCGCACAACCCGCACGCCGCCGAACCGGGAGAACAGCTCCTCATAGAGCACGCGCAGTTCCAGCCTTGCCAGGTTGGCACCCAGGCAGTAATGCACGCCTTGACCGAACCCCAAGTGCGGGTTGGGCTTTCGGGCAACATCAAACTCGTCGGCGCGCTCGAATACCGCGGGGTCACGATTCGCCGAGCCCTCCCAGATCTGGATCTTCTGGCCCGCCTCGATCGGCTGCCCGCCGAGCGTCGCGTCGCGGGTAGCGGTGCGCCGCTTGGACGGCGACGGCGACGTCCACCGCACGATCTCCTCGACGGCGGTCGGCAGCGCGTCGAGATCCGCTCGCAGCGCACGTAATTGCTCGGGATGGTTGGCCAGCGCCAGCAGCCCTCCCGCGACCGCGTTGCGCGTCGTCTCCGCGCCGGCACTGAACAGCAGGCTGAAGAACAGGTAGAGCTCGAGATCCGATAGGGACGGCGCATCCGCGTCGTCGACCATCGCGTTCGCCACGACCGACAACATGTCGTCGGTTGGCTCAGCCCGCTTCGACGCGATCAGCTGCTGGCCGTATTCGTACATCCGCGACCCGGCCTCCTCCACCGACAGCTGCGACATCGTGGCCTTGCGCGAGCCGCCGAAGTCGAATTGCGGCTCGATGGCCTCGAACAGCCAATGTCGTTCGGATTCGGGCACTCCCAACAGGATGCAGATCATCTGCATCGGCAGCTCGGCGGCGATGTCGACCAGGAAGTCGAACGGTTCGCCGGGTACCACGGCGTCCAGCAGCCGGCGCGTCCGCGCCCGCAGATCGTCTTCGACCAGCCGGATCATTCGCGGTGTCAGCCCGGAGCTGACGAGTCGCCGTATCTGTGAGTGGCGCGGGTCGTCCATCATGTTGAGTACTTGCCCGGCGATGGACAGATCCTGTAGCAGGGTGCCGCCATACGGTCGGCCGCCGCCCGTGACGGAGGAGTAGGTCGCCGGATCCTTCAGTACCTCAAGCGTTTCCGCATAGGTGGCGACGGACCAGAAGCCCTCGCCGTCGGGGGTGTTGTCGGTCGGCTCGTGCCAGTACACCGGCGCCTCGCGGCGGTGGATGGCGAACAAGTCGTGCGGAAATCCGTTGGCGAAATTGTCCAGATCGGTGAAGTCGATCCCCGCGAGCGCGCCGGCGAGGGTCACAGGATCGCGCCCGGGGCGTACTTGGCGGCGTCCGGGTAGCGGCTTACCAGCGCGTCCACCGCAGCGGCCACCTCGTCCACCTGATCGCCGGCGGCGCCGATGAACGCCTTCTTGTCGGCCAGCGCCGCATCCAGCGCAGCCCGGTCCAGCGGCAGTCGCTCGTCGGCGGCCAACCGCTCCAGCAGATCGGGCTCCGCGCCCTGCTCCCGCATGGCCAGCGCCGTCGCGACCGCGTGCTCTCGGATCACATGGTGCGCGGCCTCGCGCCCCATCCCCGCGCGGACCGCCGCGATGAGGACCTTGGTCGTGGCCAAGAACGGCAGGTAGCGATCCAGCTCGCGGCTGATCACCGCGGGGTAGGCACCGAACTCGTCGAGCACGGTCAAGAACGTCTCGATCTGCCCGTCTATGGCAAAGAAGCTGTCCGGCAACGCAACTCGGCGCACCACCGAGCAGAACACGTCGCCCTCGTTCCACTGCGCGCCCGCAAGCTCGGCAGCCATCGAGGCGTAACCGCGCAGCACCACCTGCAGCCCATTGACCCGTTCGCAACTGCGGGTGTTCATCTTGTGCGGCATCGCCGACGAGCCGACCTGGCCCGGAGCGAATCCCTCGGTGACGAGCTCGTGCCCGGCCATCAGCCGGATCGTATGGGCCATCGACGAGGGTCCGGCGCCGAGCTGCACCAGCGCGGAGAGCACGTCGTGGTCGAGCGACCGCGGATAAACCTGCCCGACGCTGGTCAAAACCGTTGCAAAGCCCAGGAATTGGGCCACGCGACGTTCGAGTTCTGCCAGCTTTACCGCGTCGGCGTCGAGCAGGTCCAACATGTCCTGGGCGGTGCCCATCGGTCCTTTGATACCGCGCAGCGGGTAGCGGTCGATCAACTCGCGCAGCCGCGTCAACGCGATCAGCGTCTCTTGCGCGGCGGATGCGAACCGCTTGCCCAAGGTGGTGGCCTGCGCGGCGACGTTGTGGCTGCGCCCGGCCATCACCAGATCGCGGTAGGACACCGCACGTTCGGCGAGCCGCGCCACCACCGCGATTCCATGGGAGAAGACCAACTCCAGGGACCGCCGAATCTGCAACTGCTCCACGTTCTCGGTCAAGTCGCGGCTGGTCATGCCCTTGTGCACGTGCTCGTGACCGGCCAGCGCGTTGAACTCCTCGATGCGGGCCTTGACGTCGTGGCGCAGCGACCGCTCGCGCTCCGCGATCGAGGCCAGATCGACGTCCTCGAGCACCCGCTCGTAGTCGGCGATGGCGTCCTGCGGAACGTCCACCCCGAGCTCCGCCTGGGCGCGCAGCACGGCCAGCCACAGCCGGCGTTCCGCGACGACCTTGGCCTCCGGCGACCAGATCGCGACCATTTCCGCGCTGGCATACCGGGCGGCCAGGACGTTCGGAATGCTCACAGACATAGAGCTTACGATCCGGCGCCCATACCCTGGGCAGGATGTACTTCGCCGGCGTCGATCTCGCCTGGGCCGGGCGCAATCCCACCGGGGTCGCGGTCGTCGACGCCGGGGGCCGCCTCGTGCACATCGACGCGGTCGGCGACGACGCGGCGGTGCTCGCCGCCTTGTCGCCCTATGTGCGGGGGCAGTGCCTGGTGGGATTCGACGCGCCGCTGGTGGTGACCAACCCGACCGGCCAGCGACCCGCCGAAGCGGCGCTCAACCGCGACTTCCGCAAGTTTCAAGCCGGGGCGCACCCGGCCAACACGGCGAAACCGGAATTCGCCGACGGTCCGCGTGCGGCGCGACTGGCGCGCGCCATGGGCCTCGACATGGACCCGCGGTCACCTGCGTCCCGGCGTGCCATCGAGGTCTACCCGCATCCGGCAACCGTGGTGCTGTTCCGGCTGGTACGAACGCTCAAGTACAAGGCGAAGCCCGGCCGCGGCGTCGATCAGCTCAAATCCGAGCTGCTCTTGCTGATGGACGGCATCGAGAAGCTCGCGCACGCTGCGGTGCCCTTGCATGTGGCGGGCAATGAAGAGTGGGCCAGGCTGCGCAAACGCGTAACCACCGCCGAGCGCAAAAGCGAGCTGCGCCGCGCCGAGGATCCCGTCGACGCCGTCGTCTGCGCCTATGTGGCGCTCTATGCGCAGCGCTGTCCGGCGGACGTGACGATTTACGGCGACTTCGCCACCGGGTACATCGTGACGCCTTCGCTGCCGGCCGACCGCACGGGCCGCTGATCTATGGGGGCAAGCACCTCGATGAGATCGACCACCGTCCCCAGCGCCGCCGCGCGGGGATCGCGGCCCTCGACCAACGCGGACACCACGGAGCCGTCGACCGCACAGATCAGCGTGCACACCAGCTCGATGTGCACCGTGCGGCCCGATCGCTCGATGGCCTCGGCGACGGCCTCGGCGCGCTGCCGCAGGCTGCGACGCATGGTCTCGCGCAATGCGGGCAGCCGGGTGCACGCGATGTGTCGCTCGTAGCGCGAGATCAACTGGTCGCTGAGTCCGGGGCTGGACACGTCGCCGACAAGCAGATCGACCAACACCTCGGCGATGGTCTCCGGTCCGCGGCGCCGGCGGGAAAGGGCGGTAACCCGCGACCGCAGCTGCGCCACCTCGATCATCGCGATGTGTTCGACCGCGCGCGCGATCAAATCATCAAGGGACGAGAAGTAATACGTAGTGGACGCCAACGGCAGTCCGGCCCGTCGAGCGACCGCGCGGTGACCCACGGCATCGAATCCGCCTTCGGCAAGCAGCTCGGCGGCGGCGCTAACGAGCGCATACCGCCGACGTTCTCCCTTAGGAGTGACTGCTGCCGTCACGAGTAGCCATCGTGCCAGCCAAAGTGGTACTGCATTGCCATTTCGGCCAAACGGCCCGCCGGACCAACATGGCATGATGGCCCGCATGCCCGACTTGAGCCGCCGCGCCCTGCTGGGTCTCGGCGCCAGCGCCGCCGCGGGTGCGGCGGGCACGTACGCGCTCGACATCCTGTTCAAGCCCCGGCCATCTCAAGCCATGCCGCTCTCACCGGCCGGCACCCAGGCGCCGCTGGCGCCGCCGCCGGCCCCACCTCTGGAACCGGCTCCCCCGGGTCAGCCGGCGCCCACCATGGTGACGGGTTCCTTCGTCTCGGCGGCGCGCGGCGGGATCAACACCAATTGGGCCATCGCACGACCGCCCGGACAAACGAAGACGCTGCGACCGGTCATCGCGCTGCACGGCAAGGGCAGCGACGCATCCACGGTGATGGCCGGCGGTGTGGAACAGGGCCTGGCCCAAGCCGTCAACGCGGGCTTGCCGCCGTTTGCGGTGGTCGCCGTCGACGGTGGCGGCAGTTATTGGCACAAGAGGGCGTCCGGCGAGGACAGCGGGGCCATGGTGCTCGACGAGCTGATCCCGATGTTGAGCGGCCAGGGCCTGGACACCTCGCGGGTGGCGTTCTTGGGCTGGTCGATGGGCGGCTACGGCGCATTGCTGCTCGGGGGCCGGCTGGGTCCGGCGCGCACCGCGGCGATCTGCGCGGTCAGTCCCGCGTTGTGGCTCTCCTCCGGCGCGGCCGCGCCCGGTGCCTTCGACGGGCCCGACGACTTCGCGGCGAATTCGGTGTTCGGGATGCCCGCGTTGGGGTCGATTCCCATTCGGGTCGATTGCGGCGACAGCGATCCGTTTTACGCCGCGACCAAACAGTTCATCGCGCAACTGCCGCATCCGCCAGCGGGTGGTTTCTCACCCGGCGGGCACAACGGGGAGTTCTGGAGTTCGCAGCTGCCCGCCGAGCTGACCTGGATGGCGCCGCTGCTGACGGCGTAAGTGCGCTTGGCCGCCGAGAGTCACGCTGGCGCGGCGCTGGGCACCGAGTGTGCCGCCGGCGCTACGCTCGCGAAGGTGACGGCACCTTTCGATTGGGAGTTCCCCTACGCGTGGCCGCGCAAGCCCATGCTGGCGGAAAACGTTGTGTGCACGTCACAACCGCTGGCAGCCCAAGCGGGCCTGCAGATGCTCGCCGAGGGAGGAACCGCGGTGGACGCGGCCATCGCCACCGCCATCGCGCTCACGGTGGTGGAGCCCGTCTCCAACGGCATCGGCTCGGACGCCTTCGCCATCGTGTGGGACGGCCGGCAGTTGCACGGGCTTAATGCGTCTGGCCGTTCGCCCGCGGCCTGGACGCCGGAATACTTCGGCGGCAACGCCGTTCCCGTGGTCGGCTGGAATGCGGTCACCGTGCCGGGCGCGGTGTCGGCGTGGACCGAACTGCACGCCAAGTTCGGCAAGCTCGAGTTCGAAAAGCTCTTCGAGCCCGCAATCCGCTACGCCCGCAACGGTTTCCTGCTCTCACCGACCGTCGCGGAGCAATGGGCGGCGCAGATAGCGCTGTTCGAAAGGCAGCCCGGGTTCGCCGGCGCCTTCATGCCCGACGGGCGGGCGCCCGAACCCGGTGAGCGGTTCAGCTTTGCCGAACAGGCCACCACGCTCGAGAAGATCGCCGCAACCAACGGCGACGCGTTCTACCGCGGAGAGCTGGCCGCTCAACTCGAGGCGCACGCGCTGGCCAACGACGGCGCGATGCGCGCCAGCGACCTCGCTGCTCACCGCGCCGACTGGGTGGGCACCATCAGCGGCACCTATCGCGGGTACACCGTCCACGAGCTCCCGCCCAACGGTCACGGGATCGTGGCGCTGATCGCCCTGGGAATCCTGCAGCACTTCGACATGGGCTCGTTCCCAGTCGATTCCGCGGACAGCGTGCACCTGCAGATCGAGGCGGTGAAGCTGGCCTTTGCCGACGCGCAGGCCTACGTCGCCGACATCGAGCACATGCCGGTCCGCCCGGAACACCTGCTGGACGCCGACTACCTGAGGCAACGCGCGGCCCTGATCGATCGTGCCCGGGCGAGGCCGGCGTCAGCGGGCGCTCCGAGCGGGGGAACCGTGTACCTGACCGCCGCCGACGCCGCGGGGATGATGGTGTCGATGATCCAGTCGAACTACATGGGGTTCGGGTCCGGTGTCGTGGTGCCGGGCACCGGGATAGCGCTGCAGAACCGTGGTGCGAATTTCGCTGCGGCCGAAGGACACCCGAACCGGGTTGGGCCGGCCAAACGGCCATACCACACGATCATCCCGGGCTTTGTCACCAAAGACGGCGCTCCCGTGATGAGCTTCGGCGTGATGGGCGGAACGATGCAGCCTCAGGGTCACACGCAGGTGATGGTGCGCATCGCCGACCATGGACAGAATCCGCAGGCCGCGTGTGACGGCCCGCGGTTTCGGTGGGTGCAGGGCATGCAGGTCAGCTGCGAGAAAGGCTTCCCGGCCGCGACGCTGGACGAGCTTCGCCGCCGCGGACATGACCTGGTTGCCGTGGACGACTACAACCAGTTCGGCAGCTGCCAGGCGATTTGGCGGCTCGACGGCGGCTATTTCGCGGCGAGCGATCCCCGCCGCGACGGCCAGGCCGCGGGTTTCTAGACGTTGATCTTGCCCTCGGCCGCCAACAGCGCGATGTCGCTTCGAAAGTGGCTGCCCGGCAGTCGGATCGACCGCATCAGCTGGTAGGCCTGCGATCGCGCGGCGGCGAGGTCGGCGCCGGTGCCCACCACCGATAGCACGCGGCCACCCGACGAGATCACCTCGCCGTCATCGCGGCGCGCCGTGCCCGCGTGCAGCACCCCCTCGGCTTCCGAGCCGGCGACGACGTCCCCGACCCGAGGGCGCCCGGGATAATTCTCCGCCGCCAGCACCACCGTGACGGCCGCCCCCTTTTGCCAGCGCAGATCGCCGAAGTCGGCCAGCTTGCCGGTGCCCGCCGCGTACAGCAGCTGCCCGAGCGGCGATTCCAGCAGCGCCAGCACGGCCTGGGTCTCCGGATCGCCGAAGCGGCAGTTGAATTCGACCACGGCCGGACCGTTGGTGGTGATCGCAAGTCCGACGTACAACAACCCGCAGAACGGGCTGCCCCGCTGAACCATTTCCGCCGCAACGGGTTCCACGATATTGCCGACGATGTCCCGGTATACCTCGTCGGGAAGCCACGGCACCGGCGCGTAGGCGCCCATGCCGCCGGTGTTGGGTCCGGTATCGCCGTCACCGACACGCTTGAAGTCCTGCGCCGGCAGCAGCGGCACCACGGTCTCGCCGTCGACGACGCAGAACAGCGACACCTCCGGGCCGTCCAAATATGACTCCAGCAACACCGGGTGGCCCGCCTCGAGCAGTCCGGCGGCGTGCGCGCGGGCGACGCCGCGGTCCGCGGTCACCACTACGCCCTTGCCCGCGGCCAGCCGGTCGTCCTTGACCACCCAGGCGGGGTCGCCCGCGGGAGGCCCGAACCGATCCAGGGCGGCGTCCAAATGCGCCGGGCTGTCAACGGTTTCGCTGGCCGCGGTGCGAACTCCGGCCGCGGCCATGACCTCCTTGGCGAACGCCTTGGAGCCCTCGATGCGGGCGGCGTCCTTGCTGGGCCCGAAGCAGACGATGCCGGCGGCGCGCAGTGCGTCGGCCACCCCCAGCACCAACGGCACCTCGGGACCGATCACCACCAGGTCGGCACGCAGCTCGCGGGCCAGGGCGACTACGTCGGAACCCGACGTGATGTCGACGTCGTGCTGCTCGGCCACGCGGGCGGTACCGGCGTTGCCGGGAGCGACGAATAGTCCCGTGACCTGGGGGTCTTTCCGAAGCGCCAGCAACAGCGCATGCTCTCGTGCACCCGAACCGATCACCAGAACTCGCACGACACGTCAGACTAGCCCAGGCGTTCAGACGATTCGCTCCAGCAGGCCTTTCAACTCTTTTTGCTGCGCCGCAGTGAGGCGTCCGAGACGCTTGTTGAACTCGTCGGACAGCAGCGCCAACCCGTCCGCGGCGGCCTTGCGCCCGGCGGGGGTGAGCAGTAGTCGATGTCGCCGCAGATCGGAGGCGTCGATCTCACGGCGCACAAATCCCGCGGCCTCGAGTCGTTTGAGGTAGACGGTGACCGTCGCCTTGGGCATGCTCAACGTCGCCGCCAGTTCGGCGGGGTAGGGATGCTCGTCGATCTCGGCGAGCAGGAACAGCTCCTTGGATTCGAGCCCCAGCGCGCAGATGTCGGCCTCCGCGCACGAGATGACCGACAGCAGCACGCGGTAGTTCAACGACCAGATCTTGGCCGCGTCGATCGCCGGCATCGACTTGCCCGATCGTTCAGACATGAACTAGTTTAGGATGGAACAATCCCATAATCGAACAATTTACCAGGAAGGCGGCCCTCATGCCCCTGGATCAGTACGTGACACTCGGACGCTCCGGATTGCGCGTCAGCCGGTTGTGCCTGGGCGCCATGACGTTCGGCGAAGACCTCGGCTGGGGCACCAGTGTCGAAGAGTCCCAACAAATCATCGACCGTTACACCGAACTTGGCGGCAACTTCATCGACACCGCCAACTTTTACACCCGAAGCCATTCCGAGAAGATCATCGGCGACCACATCGGTCGCAACACCGCCCGCCGGGACCGCTTGGTGATAGCCACTAAATTCAGCGGCAACCTGTATCCGGGTGATCCCAACGGAGGTGGCTCCGGCCGTAAGTCCCTGATCAACGCTTGCGAGAACTCCCTGCGGCGCCTGCAAACCGATTACATCGACATGTACTGGCTGCACATTTGGGACGTGAACACTCCGATCGACGAGACGATGTCGGCGCTCGACGACCTCGTCCGCGCCGGAAAGGTCCGCTACATCGGCGTTTCGGACACCCCGGCGTGGAAGATCGCCGAGGCCAACCTCATCGCCCGGTTCCGCGGCTGGTCGAGCTTCGTCGGCCTGCAGGTCGAGTACTCGCTGTTGGAACGCTTCATCGAACAAGAACTGGCCCCGATGGCAGCGGAGTTCGGGCTCGGCATCACGCCCTGGTCGCCGCTGAAGAGTGGCGTGCTCAGCGGAAAGTACACCCGAGCCAATGCCGGCCAACGCGGCGCCGATCGCGGCGCGATGGTCGACGCATTCCTCAACGAGAAGACCTATGCGCTGATCGACGAACTCGAAGGCATCGCGAAGGCGCACGAGACGAACGTCGCCAGCGTCGCACTGGCCTGGGTGCTCGCGCAGCCCGCCGTCTCCTCGGTCATCATCGGGGCGCGCAGGCTCTCGCAACTCGAGGACAACGTCCGCGCCGTCGACGCGAACCTCAGCGCCGATGAACTGGCCCGGCTAACCGCGCTGACCAAGCCGAAATTCGGGTTCCCGCACAACATGCTGGAGATGGCGCCCGGCATCATCAACGGCGGAACGTCGGTCAACGGCGGCCGTGCGCCGATCTCCGAGTACGTGATGCCCGAAGGTGGCCGGCCTTACTGATACCTGCTCAGCCGAGGCCCTGATAGATCAGCCGGGTGTATTTGCGCGTGCGCTCGGTTCCGGCCGAAGTGACTTGCCCCATCTTGTTCATCACATAAGCGAATGTGGTGCGCCGGTCGGGGTGCATGACCGCCATGGAGCCGCCCCAGCCGCCCCAGTAGCAGACCCTCTCGTCGGGAATGTCGGGCACCGCCTCCGGATGGGGCAGGGCGAATCCGATGCCCCACCGTGCAGGCATGGCCAGCACCAGGTCGGTGCCGATGGCCTGCTCCTCGAAGATCAGGTCGATGGTGTCGGGGCCGAGGATCTGTATCCCACTGGCCATGCCGCCCAACGCGATTGGCGAGAGAGCACGGACCAGTGAACGGGCGTTGGCGTGTCCATTGGCCGAGCCGATCTCCGCGCGGCGCCATGCGGTCGTCTCGGCTGCCAGCGCGGTTTCCGAAGCCGGCGGAATGGCGGCGAACGTCTTGTACATCGGATGGTCATGGGGAATCGCGTCGAGCGGGACGTCCAGCGGCGGGGGCGGAACCAGTTCGGCGATGCGGTGGTCGTCCTCGGGCCGCGCACCGATCTGCAAATCAGCGCCCAGCGGCTCGGCTAGCTCCCGCTGCACAAACTGCTTCAGCGTCGTGCCGGTGACCCGGCGGACGATCTCGCCTACGAGGTGGCCGATGGTCACGGCGTGGTAGCCGGAGGCAGTGCCGGGTGGCCACCACGGCGCCTGAGCTGCAAGTTGGGAAGTGGCTTTCTTCCAGTCGTAGACGTCCTCGAGGGTGAAGGGCATCTCCCAGCCGGACACCCCGGAGGTATGGCTGAGGATGTGGCGCACTTCGATGTCCTGCTTCCCGTTCGCGGCGAACTCGGGCCAGTACTTCGCCACCGGGGCAAACGGATCGATGAGACCGCGGTCGACGAGCATCAGCGCCGCCAAAGCGGTGACATTTTTTGTGGACGAGAAGACGTTGACGATCGTGTCTTCCGACCATTCACGGGTTTTCGCCTTATCGGCATGTCCGCCCCAGATGTCCACGACGAGCTCACCGTCGACATCGATGGCGATCGCGGCACCGAGTTCGCCGCCGGTCGTGACCTCCTCGGCCAGGGCGGCGACGAGATCCTCGAAGCGGCTGTCGTAGTGGCCGTGGAGCACACCCGTCGTGAAGTGCGCGTCGATCGAGTCGCGGCCGCCGGCAATGCCTGTCTGGCTGTTCATCTGTGACCTCCTCGAGTCCATGAACTCACTGTGGGACGTGGGAAGCCGAAGAACATTGGTCAAAGGGCCTAGATTCCGGTCGGTGCGGCCGGCTGGGCATATAGGCGTTTCTGCTGATGTTTGCTGCATGCGATTGACTCACGCTGGCTAACATGACTGAGACCGAGCGGTGCGTCGATACGCCGCGATTGAACTGGAGCGATTTGGCTTTGAGCGAGCTCCCGACGGGGACGGTGACGTTGCTGCTGGCCGACGTCGAGGGCTCGACGCGGTTGTGGCAGACCCAGCCCGGCGAAATGCGCGCCGCAATTGCGCTCTTGGACCGAGCAGTATCGGACCTGGTGGCCAAGCACAACGGAGTGCGCCCGGTCGAGCAAGGCGAGGGCGACAGCTTCGTTGTCGCCTTCGCCCGCGCCAGCGACGCCGTCGCATTTGCGCTGGACCTGCAACTCACGATGCTTTCCCCGATCCATCTGCGAATCGGCGTCCATACCGGCGAGGTGCAACTGCGCGACGAGGCAAACTACATCGGACCGACCATCAACCGCGCCGCGCGGCTGCGCGACCTGGCTCACGGCGGACAGACGGTCCTGTCCGCCACGACAAGCGATCTGCTCGCCGACGGGCTGCCGGCCGACGCGTGGCTGCTTGACCTCGGCATCCACGCATTGCGGGACCTCCCCCGACCGGAACGGGTCACGCAGCTATGCCATGCCGACCTCCGCAACGACTTCCCCCCGCTACGCGCACCGAAAAGCACCGGCTCGAACCATCTCCCGCCGCAACTCACGAGTTTCGTCGGCCGCGACGCCGAAATAGACACCGTTCGGCGGCTCATCGCCGACAACCGGTTGGTGACCCTCACCGGCGCCGGTGGCGTCGGGAAGACGCGGCTGGCGCTACAGGTCGCAGCCAAGGCGGACGGCGATTTCGCGGACGGGGTGTGGTACGCCGACCTCGCCCCCATCACCACCCCCGACGTTGTGCCGCTCGCGGTGACGCGCGCGTTGGGGCTGCCCGACCAGGCCGGGCGTTCGACGATGGACACCCTGACCCGTGCCATCGCGGGTCGGCACATGCTGCTCGTGTTGGACAACTGCGAACACGTAATCGACGCCGCCGCGGCGATGGTCCTCGCGCTGCTGGGTGCCTGTTCCGCCGTCCGGATCCTCGCCACCAGCCGGGAACCGATCCGGGTGGCAGGAGAGACCGCCTGGGGGGTGCCCTCCCTGTCTCTCAGCGACGAGGCGGTGGCGTTGTTCATCGACCGCGCCCGCCATGTACGCTCGGATTTCAGTGTGACCGAAGGTCATTCGGCCACGGTGACCGAGATCTGCCGACGCCTGGACGGCATACCCCTGGCGATCGAGCTGGCTGCCGCACGGGTACGTGCGCTGTCGTTGACACAGATTCTCGACAGCCTGCATGACCGGTTCCGGCTGCTGACCGGCGGGGCGCGAACGGCGGTACGCCGCCAGCAGACGCTGCGCGCGTCAGTCGACTGGTCGCACGCGCTGCTCACCGAGCCCGAACGGGTCCTCTTCCGCCGCGCGGCGGTGTTCCTTGGCGGATTCGACCTCAATGCGGCGCAAGCGGTTTGCGCCGAGGGCGAGATCGAGCGCTACCAAACCCTCGATCAGCTCACGCTGCTCATCGACAAGTCACTCATCGCCATCGAAGACGGCGACCTAGGGTCGCGATACCGGATGCTGGAGACGGTTCGCCAGTATGCGCTGGAGAAGCTCGGCGAGGCCGGCGAGGCCGACGCGGTGCGCGCCCGCCACCGCGACCACTATGCGGCGCTCGCGGCGGAACTCGACGCGCCAGGGCGCATCGATCATCAGAGCCGGATCGAGCAGGCCACGGTCGAGATGGACAACCTGCGTGCGGCATTCGCCTGGTGTCGTGAAAACAACGAGATCCCGGCGGCTTTGCACCTCGCATCGGCGTTGCAAACGCTGTGGACCACTCGCGGCCGCGTGCGGGAGGGAACTGCCTGGTTCGACGCGGCGCTCGCTGACGCCGCCGCGCACGGCGTGGAGGTGCCGCTCCCCATTCGGGCCCGAGCACTCGCGGACAAAGCCACACTCGAGGGCGCGCAAACCATCCACGAAAACATGGACGAGGCGTTGGAGGCGTTGGCGCTCGCCCGCGAAATCGGCGAGCCGGCGCTGCTGGTTCGCGCGCTCGCCGGTTGCGGGATTATCTTCGCCTACGACGCGGTTGCTGCCGACACCTATTTCAGGGAAGCGCTCGGACTTGCCCGCATGGTGGGCGACGACTGGAGTTTGAGCCAGATCCTGGCGTTTCAAGCCTTCGCGGCGGTCACGGGCAAAGGCGACCCGATCGAGGCGCGCGCCGCAGGCGAAGAAGGCCGCGACATCGCTGACGCGATCGGCGACGGCTACGCCTCTCGCGGGTGCCGGTGGTGTATCGGGTTGTCGCAGTGGTGGGAAGGCGATCTGGCCGGGGCCGTAGCACAATTCCGGGAGCTGGTCGCCGAGTCTGGTGCCGCCCACGACGAAACGTGGCGGATGGCCAGTCTGGTCAGCCTCGGCCACATGCTCGCCTATACCGGCGACACCGCTTCGGCCCGGGCCGCCGCGGATGCGGCCGTGGAAGCCGCCCGCGACCTCGGTTCGTTCAACCAGGGTTACGCCTACGCGGCTTTGGCCGATGCGGCGCTGGCGGCGGGTGATGTTGCCGCATCCGCGAGCGCCGCCGACGCGGCGTGGCAGCGCTTGAAGGTTCAACCCGAACTGGCTGTCGTCAACGTCATTCCGCTGGCGGAGATCGCGCTGGCATTGGCGGACCTGACGGGGGCGCGCCGTTGGGCCGACGATGCCATAGCTGTAGCCCCCGGCGCGCATCGGGCATTCGCACTGACCAAGCGCGCCCGCGTCGCGATCGCGCAAAGCGATTGCGAGCAGGCGCAACGCGACGCGCACGATGCGTTGAGCGCAGCGGTGGACCTCAACGCGCACTTCGTCATTCCCGAGGTCTTCGAATGCCTCGCGACACTTGCCATTGGTGGCGGTGCGAACCGAGAAGCCGCACGCCTGCTGGGAACGGCAAAGGCGCTACGCGACCGCACCGGTTATGTGCGCTTCAAGATCTACGACGATGCCCACGAGGCTTCTGTGGCCGGCCTGCAGGAGGCTATGGGCGACAAAGACTTCGAAGAGGCATGGGCCGAAGGGGAGGCGCTGTCCGTGACGGAGGCGATCGCATATGCACGACGCGGACGCGGTGAGCGCAAACGGCCGGCGACCGGCTGGGCGTCACTGACCCCCGCCGAGATCAACGTGGTGAAACTCGTGAGCGAAGGGCTACCAAACAAGGACATCGCCGCGCGCCTCTTCGTCTCGGCACGCACCGTGCAAGCGCATCTCAGCCATGTCTACTCCAAACTGGGCGTCAGCTCGAGAGTGCAGCTGGCGCAGGAGGCTTCGCGCCACGCCTAGTCGGCGGCCTTGTCCCCGGAGTGCATCTTCAACGCGGCGTCAACGTTGGCCTTCTTGTCCTCTCCGGCACCCTTCGCGGCGGCCTTCTTCCGCTTCGCGACGACGGCGTCGACGGCACCGTTGAGCGCGGAACCGAGGGGGAACCCGAGGTAGTGGGTGAGAAAGACGGCCATCTCCTTGAGCTCCGTCTCGGTGAGCTCCCCGTTGAGCAACGCGGCGTTGATCTGAATCTCGGCCAGGTCGCGGTTGCCGATCGCGGTCACTGCCGTCAACGTCATGATGCGCTTGTCGCGCATCGACAATCCCGGTCGCGTCCAGATGCTGCCGAACAAGTGGTCGACGGTCAGGTCGAAGTAAGCGTCGCCCTCGATGTTGGGCATCTCCCAGCCGTAGACCTCGTTCATCTTCGCGAGGCCCTTGCGGCGAAGTTCGTCCATCACGCCTCTTTCTCTGTGTGTGGCATCCCGAGCCCGGCCGCCAGCCCCTCGTGCGCCAACCGGGCCAGCGGCAGATCCACCGACACCGCCTCGCCCAGGACCAGCGCCAGGCTCAGGTCTTTCTCTCCCAGCCCGCGGGTGTGCAGGAACGGCTGGTACAGGAAGTGTTCCGGCTCAAGGTCTTTCATGTCGTCACGGACCATTATCGCGCCGGGCCCGCCGGTGAGGGCATCGGTGTGACGCACCACCCGACCCAGCGCCTGCAGATCCAGTCCCGCCGCCTCCGCCAGTTTCATGGCCTCACACGCCGCAACATACGACGTGAAAGTCAACATGTTGCGGGCCAGCTTCATTCGGGTCCCAGCGCCGGGCTCACCGGCGTGGATGACGACCGCCGCCCAGTGTTTGAACGCCGGCTTGATCCGCTCGTATACCTCCCGATCAGCCCCCACCATGGTGGCGAGCTCGCCCTTCGCGGCGGCCGCGGCGCCACCGCTGACCGGTGCGTCCACGACATGGATGCCGTGCGGCTTGAGGTCACTGGCCAGTTCCGCAGCCGTGGTATCGCTGATGGTCGAGTGGATCGCGATGACCGTGCCCGGCTTGGCGTGGGCGGCGAGCTCGCCGACGACCTCGCGGACCTGCGCGTCGTCGAGGACGGTGACGTGGATGATGTCCGCGGCGGCGACGTCGGCGACGCTGTCCGCCAGGCGGGCTCCCTTCTCGACCAAAGGCGTCATCGCCTCGGTCCGGATGTCGTAAACCGTCACCCCGCCGGGCCATTCGGTCATCTTCGTGGCCATCGGCGCACCCATATTGCCCAGGCCGATGTACCCGAGCTTCAAGTCACTGGTCATATGCGCCGCTCCTTCTCATCGCTGCGCTCTGCATCGTCGCCGGCGGTCATGACCGGATTATCTGCCCGCCGTCAACGTTGAAGATTTGCCCCGTGATCCACGACGCCTCATCGGAGAGCAAGAACAGGCACATCCCGACCAGGTCCTCGGGAGTCCCCATGCGCGACAAGGGAAGACCCTTGACGATGTCGGCGACCATCTCCTGCGGCGTCGTGGTTCGGTTTGCCTCAGTGTCGATGGGCCCTGGCGCGATCGCGTTGATCCGGATGTTCTGGCCACCCAACTCACGGGACAGCTGCTGGGTCAGGCCGTTCACCCCGGCCTTGGCCAGGCCGTAATAGTTCGAGTACAGCCACGCCGCCGTGGACGACTGGTTGACGATCGCCCCGCCGCCGCGCTTGGCCATCTTCTTATAGACCGCGCGGGTGCACCACAACGCGCCGTCGAGGTTGACGCTCATGAACTTCTTGTAGTACTCGGGATCGATGGTGAGCAGGAAGTCCAGCTTCATGCCCCCGAAGATCGCGGCGTTGTTGACCAGATAGTCGATGCCGCCGAACTCGGCGAGCGCGCGGTCGGCCATCGCCTTCGCCGAAGCCGGGTCGGACACGTCGACCGGCACCGCCAGGGCCGTACCGCCGTCGGCCACAATCTGCTTGGCCACCGCCTCGGCCGCCTCGGATTTGATGTCGGCCACGACAACCGCGGCGCCTTCACGTGCCAGGGCCTCGGCGTAGGCCTGCCCGATGCCGCCGCCCGACCCGGTGACGATGGCGACTTTGTTCTCAAACCGCATGCTCTCGAGCTCCTCTAGTTGACCTTTAACCGACTGAAGTCGCGATGGTCTTGATCTCCAAGTACTCCTCGAAACCGGCCCGACCCATCTCTCGACCGTTTCCGGACTGTTTGTAGCCGCCGAAGGGGGCATCGGCCGAATACCACACGCCGCCATTGACATTGATGGTCCCCGCGCGGACCCGCGCGGCAACTCTCGCCGCCCGATCCGGATCGGCGCCGAATACGGTGCCCGACAAGCCATATGGCGAGTCGTTGGCGATGCGCACCGCGTCGTCGTCACCGTCGTGCGGAATCACCGTCAGCACCGGGCCGAAGATCTCCTCGCGCGCGCAGCGGGCGTCGTTGCCCAGCCCCGCGATCACGGTGGGCTCGATGAAGAAACCGACGTCGCGGTCGGACGGCCGGCCACCCCCGCACGCGAATGTGCCGCCCTCGGCGATGGCCGAGTCCAGGTAGCCCTGGATCCGATCGCGCTGGCGCGCCGAAATCACGGGCCCACAGATCGTTCCGGGGTCGGTGGGGTCGCCGGCCTTGATGCCGCCCATCGTTGCGGCCGCGATGGCTACAGCTTCGTCATACTTGGCCCGCGGCACCACCAGCCGGGTGGTGATCGCGCATCCCTGCCCGGCATGCATGCACACCGAGAACCCGGCCACGCCCACGGCACTGCTCAGGTCGGCATCGTCGAGGACGATGAACGCCGACTTGCCGCCGAGCTCGAGGAAGACCTTCTTGATGGTGGCGGCACCGTCGGCCATCACGCTGCGGCCGGTTGCGGTCGACCCGGTGAACGAAACCATGTCCACCCGAGGGTCTTTGGCCAACAGCGCACCCACGCCGTGGTCGCTGGAGGTGACGATGTTGATGACACCGGGCGGGAAGTCGGTGTGCTCGGCGATGAGTTCCCCCAAAACCGCGGCGCACCATGGGGTATCGGGGGCGGGCTTGAGGACGACGGTGTTCCCCGCGGCCAACGCGGGCCCGATCTTGGCGAGGTTGATCTGGTGGGGGAAGTTCCACGGGGTGATCGCACCGACGACGCCCACGGCCTCACGGGCGATGGTGCGCCGGGTGGGGATGCCCATCGGCGACGCCACGCCGAGATCCTGGTTGTAAACGTAGGATTCGGCGGTATCCGCCGCGAACGCGAGGTCGTTGACCGGAACTTCGAGCTGGGCGATGCTGGTGAGCATCCGCGGCGCGCCGACCTCGGCGATGGTCAGGTCGCGCAGCTCTTCGAGGTGCTGCTGCATCGCCTCGCGCAATTGACGCACGCACCGCACCCGCAACTCGGTGTCCCGCGACCACTCCGTCTCATCGAAGGCGCGCCGCGCGGCGTCGATGGCGCGGCCCATGTCGTCGGCGTCGGCGTCCGCCGCGACCCCGAGCACCTCCTCGGTCGCGGGGTTGATCGTCGGGAACGTGCCGGTGCTGCCGGGCGACATCTTCCCGTCGATGAAAAGTGCGCTCACGCCGTCGGCCAACAAGGCCATCTCCCGCTCCCGTCTCTGCGACCAATCGAGCACGCGAAATCTCAGTGAACTTCAGTGGACACTTGTCCGATATTCTCCGATGGAACCATAGCCGTCCGGCTGTCGGCGGTGCAAGGGTCGATCGCGATCGGGGCGGCCGCCGCCCGAAAACACGACATTAAGCCGCATCTTTGCGGATCGGGGTTGCTTCCGGCGGAGTCGGTCCGATAGCTTGGACATGTGTCCAGCGATGCACTGGTGACGACCAAGTCCCAGGCCGATCACCAGGCCGGCCGGCCCACGCGGAACCGCCGGCAGGAGGAAACCTTCCGGAAGGTGCTCGCGGCGGGCATCGAGACGCTGCGTGAGAAGTCGTACGCCGACCTGACGGTGCGCGCGGTGGCAGCCCGCGCCAAAGTCGCCCCGGCCACCGCTTACACCTACTTCTCGTCGAAGAACCACCTCATCGCCGAGGTCTACCTCGACTTGGTGCGCCAGGTCCCCTACTTCACCGACGTCAACGACCCGATGCCCACCCGGGTGGAACAGGTGTTGCGCCACCTGGCCCTGGTGGTCGCCGACGAGCCCGAGGTCAGCGCCGCGTGCACGACGGCGTTGCTCAGCGGAGGCGCCGAGCCCGCGGTGCGGGCCGCGCGCGACCGGATCGGCGCGGAGATCCACCGTCGCATCGCATCCGCGATCGGCCCCGCCGCCGACCCCACCGCCGTGTCCGCGCTGGAGATGTCGTTCTTCGGCGCGCTCGTCCAGGCCGGAAGCGGCGAATTCACCTATCGCGAGATCGCCGACCGGCTGGCCTATGTGGTCAGGCTGATCCTCACCGGCGCCGGAGAGACTAGCCAGGAGACAAGCACCGAATGACCATCCATGTTGGCGACCACGAGCTGGTCCTCGATCCGTACGACTACGACTTCCACGAGGACCCGTACCCGTACTACAAGCGCCTCCGCGATGAGGCCCCGCTGTATCGCAACGAGAACCTGAACTTCTGGGCGTTGTCGCGGCACCAAGATGTGCTGCAGGGGTTCCGCAACAGCACGACGCTATCCAACAAGTACGGCGTCTCGCTGGACCCGGCATCGCGCGGGCCGCACGCATCGAAGACGATGTCCTTTCTGGCGATGGACGATCCCGCACATCTGCGACTGCGGACGCTGGTGTCAAAAGGCTTCACCCCCAGGCGAATTCGGGAACTCGAACCCCGGGTCACCGAGATCGCGGTACAACACCTGGACACGATGCTGGAAAAGGCCAGGTCTTCAGCGGACGGCACCGTCGACTACGTCGACGAGTTCGCCGGGAAGCTGCCCATGGACGTCATCTCGGAATTGATGGGTGTCCCCGAACCGGATCGAGTTCAGGTGCGCGCCTGGGCCGACGGGGTGATGCACCGCGCGGAGGGCGTCACCGACGTGCCGCCGGAGGCCGTCGAGGCCTCCATCAACCTGATCGTCTACTACCAGGGGATGGTCGCCGAGCGGCGCAAAAAGCTGACGGATGACCTGACCTCGGCGCTGCTGGAAGCCGAGATCGACGGCGACCGGCTCACCGACGAAGAAGTCCTCGGCTTCATGTTTCTGATGGTGATCGCCGGCAACGAGACGACCACCAAACTCCTTGCCAATGCCGCATTCTGGGGGCACAAAAACCCGGATCAGCTGACTCCGGTCTATGCCGACCTGTCGCTGGTGCCGCTGTGGGTCGAGGAGACCCTGCGCTACGACACGTCCAGCCAGATCCTGGCCCGCACCGTGTCCGGGGAGCTCACCCTCTACGACACGACCATTCCCGAGGGCGACGTCTTGCTGCTGTTGCCCGGTTCCGGCCATCGCGACGAGCGGGTCTTCGACAATCCCGACGACTATCTGATCGGGCGCGAAATCGGGCCCAAGCTATTGAGTTTCGGTAGTGGCGCACACTTCTGCCTGGGCGCGCATCTGGCGCGGATGGAAGCCCGGGTCGCGCTCACCGAGTTGTTCAAGCGAATCCGCGGATATCAGGTGGACGAGGCCAACGCCGTCCGCGTCCACTCCAGCAATGTCCGCGGATTCGCTCACCTACCGATGACCGTGGAGGTCCGCTGAATGCCCCGCTTTGACCCCCTGCCCGAACGCCGGCCGGCCATCGTGGCCGGCGCCTCGTCCGGCATCGGAGAGGCCACCGCCATCGAACTCGCGGCGCACGGCTTCCCTGTCGCGCTTGGTGCCCGCCGAGTCGAGAAGCTCAACGACATCGTGGGCAAGATCAACGCCGAAGGCGGCGAGGCCGTCGGATTCCACCTGGACGTCACCGACCCGAACTCGGTCAAATCCTTTGTTGCACAGTCGGTCGATGCACTGGGCGAGATCGAGGTGCTGGTGGCCGGCGCCGGCGACACGTACTTCGGCAAGCTCGCGGAGATCACCACCGACGAGTTCGAGTCGCAACTGCAGATCCACCTCGTCGGCGCCAACCGGCTGGCCGCCGCGGTGCTGCCGGGCATGCTGGAGCGCCGGCGTGGCGATTTGATTTTCGTCGGCTCCGACGTGGCCCTGCGCCAGCGGCCGCACATGGGTGCCTACGGCGCGGCGAAGGCCGCTCTCGTGGCGATGGTCACCAACTTCCAAATGGAGCTCGAGGGCACCGGCGTGCGGGCCTCGATCGTGCACCCCGGCCCGACGAAGACCTCGATGGGCTGGAGCCTGCCGGCCGAAAAGATCGGCCCCGCACTGGAGGACTGGGCCAAGTGGGGCCAGGCCCGCCATGACTACTTCCTGCGCGCGGCGGACCTGGCGCGCGCCATCACGTTCGTCGCCGAGACACCGCGCGGCGGGTTCATCGCGAACATGGAGCTTCAGCCCGAAGCCCCGTTGGCTGACAAGAAAGATCGACAGAAGCTCGCACTCGGCGAGGAGGGAATGCCGTCATGACAACCACCGCGATTGTTCCGCGGGTTTCCGGCGGTGCGGAAGAGCATGGTCACCTCGAGGAATTCCGCACCGACCCAATCGGTCTGATGAAGCGCGTCCGGGAGGAGTGCGGCGACGTCGGCTGGTTCCAGCTGGTCGACAAACACGTCATCCTGCTATCGGGCGCGGGCGCCAACGAATTCTTCTTCCGCTCCGCCGACGAGGATCTGGA
The DNA here is from genome assembly GCF_001666835.1 of Mycobacterium sp. E3251. Lineage (GTDB taxonomy): Bacteria > Actinomycetota > Actinomycetes > Mycobacteriales > Mycobacteriaceae > Mycobacterium. Next base: position 33,528 of record NZ_LZJF01000141.1, read on the forward strand.
CCAGGCCGAGGCGTACCCGTTCATGACGCCGATCTTCGGCAAGGGCGTCGTCTTCGACGCCAGCCCCGAGCGGCGCAAGGAGATGCTGCACAACTCGGCCCTGCGCGGCGAGCAGATGAAGGGCCACGCCAGCACCATCGAGGGCGAAGTCAAGAAGATGATCGCCGACTGGGGCGACGCCGGCGAGATCGAGCTGCTCGACTTCTTCGCGGAGCTGACCATTTACACCTCGACCGCCTGCCTGATCGGGCTGAAGTTCCGTGAGCAGCTCGACCACCGCTTCGCGGAGTACTACCACGAGCTGGAACGTGGCACCGACCCGCTGTGCTACGTCGATCCCTACCTGCCGATCGAGAGCTTCAAGCGACGCGACGAGGCACGCGTCAAACTCGTTGCGCTGGTGCAGGAGATCATGGACCAGCGGCTGGCCAATCCGCCGAAGGACAAGGCCGACCGGGACATGCTCGACGTGCTGGTCTCGATCAAGGACGAAGATGGCAATCCGCGGTTCTCCGCCGACGAGGTCACCGGGATGTTCATCTCGCTGATGTTCGCCGGGCACCACACCAGCTCGGGAACCTCGGCGTGGACGCTGATCGAATTGATCCGCCATCCCGACGTGTACGCCGAGGTGCTCGCCGAGCTCGAGGAGCTCTACGCCGACGGCCAAGAGGTGAGTTTCCATGCGCTGCGGTCGATTCCGAAGCTGGATAACGTGGTCAAGGAGACCCTGCGGCTACACCCGCCGCTGATCATTCTGATGCGGGTGGCTCAGGGCGAGTTCGAGGTCGAGGGCTTCGGAATCCACAAGGGCGACTACGTCGCCGCGTCCCCGGCGATCAGCAACCGGATCCCCGAGGACTTCCCCGATCCGGACGCCTTCAAGCCCGACCGCTACAACAAGCCCGAACAGGCCGACATCGTCAACCGGTGGACCTGGATTCCGTTCGGCGCGGGGCGGCACCGGTGCGTCGGCGCCGCTTTCGCCCAGATGCAGATCAAGGCGATCTTCTCGGTTCTGCTGCGCGAGTACGAATTCGAGATGGCGCAGCCGGCCGACAGCTACCACAACGACCACTCCAAGATGGTCGTCCAGCTCGCGCGGCCGGCGAAGGTCCGCTACCGCAAGCGCCAGAAGTAGGTTCCCCCATGGGATTCAGGATCGAAGCCGATCTGGATTTGTGTCAGGGCCATGCCATGTGCGAACTGGAGGCGCCGGACTATTTCCGGGTGCCCAAGCGCGGCAAGGTCGAGATCCTCGACCCGGAACCGCCGGAAGACGCCCGCGACGAAGTCGAGCGCGCGGTCGATATGTGCCCAACGCATGCACTGTTCATCAAAGAGAAAGAAGACTGACCATGGCGTCATCACGCGACGAACTCGAGGCATGGGTCGACCGCTGGCTGCAGGCCAACAAGGACTGCGAGAAGGCCGGTGACTGGCGGCCGTTGGCGGACTTCTACGCCCAGGACGCCACCTACGGCTGGAACATCGGGCCCAAGGAAGACGTGATGTGCGTCGGCGTCGACGAGATCCGCGACATCGCCCTCGGAATGGAGATGGAGGGCCTGGAGAACTGGGTGTACGAGTACCAGAAGGTGCTCATCGACGAGAAGCAGGGCGAGATCGTCGGCTTCTGGAAGCAGATCGTCAACAAGTCCGACGGCACCCAGGATGAGATCTACGGCATCGGCGGCAGTTGGTTCCGCCTCAACGCCGACAACCTCATCGAGTGGCAGCGGGACTTCTTCGACTTCGGTCACGTCGCGTACATGTTCGGCAAGCTCATCGAATCCGGCGACCTCAGCCCCGGCATGCAGAAGCGGATCGAGCGCAGCATCGCCGGCGAGAAGCTGCCGGGCTACTACCCGCTCGGCCAGGCACCGGTGCAGATCTGGTGACCGGAGCCAATGGCGGACCAACCAAGCATTTGATTTGTTGCACGCGCTATGCTGACGCGACAAGGGTGCCTGTGGCGCCCGTCACCAAGCTGTCCGGCATGAAGGGGCCGGCCAGCTCTGATCGATTCAAAGGCGAAATGGGGTCAGGACCATCGTGAAGACAAAAGGCGCACTGATCTGGGAGTTCAACCAGCCCTGGTCCATCGAGGAAATCGAGATCGGCGACCCGCAAGCGCATGAGGTCAAGATCCAGATGGAAGCGGCCGGCATGTGCCACTCCGACCATCACCTCGTCACCGGCGGAATCCCGATGGCCGGCTTCCCGGTGCTCGGCGGGCATGAGGGTGCCGGCATCGTCACCGAGGTCGGGCCGGGCGTGGAAGACATCGCGCCGGGCGATCACGTGGTGCTGTCCTTCATCCCGTCCTGCGGGCAATGCCCGACGTGTCAGGCCGGCATGCGCAACCTGTGCGACCTGGGGGCCGGACTGCTCGGCGGTGCGGCCGTCTCCGACGGCACGTTCCGCATCCAGGCCCGCGGCAAGGACGTCTTCCCGATGACGCTGCTCGGCACGTTCTCGCCGTACATGGTGGTGCACCGCAGCTCCGTGGTGAAGATCGACCCGTCTGTCCCCTTCGAGGTTGCCGCCCTGGTCGGCTGCGGCGTCACCACCGGCTACGGCTCGGCGGTCCGCACCGCCGACATCCGGCCGGGCCAAGACGTCGCCATCGTCGGTGTCGGCGGGGTCGGCATGGCAGCGCTGCAGGGCGCCGTCAACGCCGGTGCACGCTACATCTTCGCGATCGACCCGGTCGAATGGAAGCGCGACCAGGCGCTGAAATTCGGTGCGACCCACGTCTATCCCGACATCAACGCGGCGCTGATGGGCATCATGGAGGTCACCTACGGGCTGATGGCCCACAAGGTCGTGGTCACCGTCGGGGAGCTACACGGCGCCGACGTCGACAACTACCTCAACATCACCCAAAAGGGCGGCACCTGCGTGCTGACCGCCATCGGCAGCCTGCTGGACACCAACGTCAACCTCAACCTGGCGATGCTCACCTTGATGCAGAAGAACTTGCAGGGCACCATCTTCGGCGGCGGCAACCCGCAGTACGACATCCCGCAGCTGCTGTCGATGTACAAGGCCGGCAAGCTGAACCTGGACGACATGGTCACCACCCAGTACCGCCTGGAGCAGATCAACGAGGGCTACCAGGACATGCTGGACGGCAAGAACATTCGCGGCGTCATCCGCTACACGGACGCCGACAGGTAACAGACGCTCCAACCGACTGGGTCCCGAATGACGGGGTTCGGGCACCTGCTGGCGCCGGGACGGATCGGCGCCATGACGGTGCGCAACCGCCTGGTGATGTCTCCGATGGAGACCATGTACGGCACGCCTGATGGGCTGCCGTCCGAGCGCACGCGCGACTACTTCGCCGCCCGCGCCAGGGGCGGCGTCGGCCTGATCACGGTGGGCGCCACCGGGATCGACCACCAGCACCCGGAGACTCCCGGCGGGTTGCACCTGGCCACCGACGAATCGGTGGAGGCGCATCGGGCTCTCGTGGAGGTGGTGCACGAGCACGGCGCCAAGATCCAGCCACAAATCGTGCATGCCGGTCCCGACGGTCTGGGGCCGGAGATCTTCGGGGTCACGTCATTGGGCCCGTCGGTGATCCCCTCCTACCTCACCGGACGCCCGTCCATCGAGATCAGCAAGCAACAGCTGTGCGGGGTGTTCGATTTGTTCAAGGCCGCTGCGCGGCGTGCCGTCGAGGCCGGGTACGACGGCATCGAGCTGCACGCCGCGCACGGCTACATGCTGCTGGGCTCGTTCCTTGCGCCGCAACGCAATCGCCGCACCGACGACTATCGCGGTGATTCGGCACGTGGCCGGGCGCGGGTGGTCCTCGATGCGGTGGCCGCGATCCGTTCCGAGATCGGTGACACCCTGCCGATCACGCTGCGCATCTCGGGCTACGAAAGGGTCGCGGGTGGCCGGCCGATCTTCGAGACCGCGCAGCTGGCACCGGAGTTCGCGGCCGCGGGTGTCAACGCGTTCCATGTCAGCGGCGGGGTGATCGATCGGTTGGTGACCGGGATGGTCAACGGCGCCGATGACGGCGACGGGCTCAACGTCGGGGCCGCGGCGGCGGTCAAGCAGGTGGTCGACGTCCCCGTGATCGCCGTCGGCCGCATCCACGATCCGGCCCGGGCCGAACGGATCCTGGCCGACGGGCGCGCCGATTTCATCGCGATGGGTCGTCCCCTGCTGGCCGATCCCGAGCTTCCGCGCAAACTGCGCGACGGGCAGGTACACCGGATTCGCAAGTGTATATCCTGTGAAAACTGCATCGACGCAATGGAACTGCGTTTCTCTGTCGACTGCGCCGTCAATCCGCGCACCGGCAAGGAGCGCGAAATGACGGCGGCTCCCGCTGCGCGCCCCAAGCGTGTGGTGGTGATCGGCGGCGGGCCGGCCGGGCTGGAGGCAGCCCGGGTGGCCGCCGAGCGGGGACACCGCGTCACGCTTTTCGAACGCAGCACCGCGCTGGGCGGGGCGCTGCGCTGGGCATCGGTTCTGCATCCGGAGAACGAGCCTTTCCTGCGCTACCTGCGCAACGAGATCAAGCTCAGCAGCGTGGACGTCTGTCTTGGTCAAACGATTTCGTCTCAAGGCGTCATCGATGCCGACCCGGATGCGGTGATCGTGGCCACCGGCGGCAGGGTCGCCGTGCCGGTGATCCCCGGATCCGATCTGCCGCACGTACACACCGGCCCCGGGTTGCGCGAATTGCTGGGCGGGCGAACCGAATCCGGCGCACCGGCCTGGCAACGCCTGGGTGCTTCCGCGCTGGGCGGGTGGCGGCAGCGGCTGATGCATCCTGCCGCGGTCCGGATGGCCAGCCGCGCCTGGATGCCGCTCGGACGACGGGTCGCCATAATCGGCGGTGACCTGGTCGCCCTCGAACTGGCCGAATTCCTGGCGAGTCGGGGCCGGCTGGTGTCGATACTCGAATCCGGCAAAGACATCGCCCCGGAGGTGGGCAACAAACGCAAGACTGAACACATGGATCGCCTCGATCGGCTGGGCGTCACCGTGCATGTGCGGACCGCCGTCGAACGGATCACTACCGAGGCTGTGGTGTTCACCCCGGCCCGTGGCACCACCCGAGAGCTGGAGGCCGACAGCGTCGTGCTGGCCGGCACCGCCGAAGCCGACACCTCGATGTTCGACGCGCTGGTCGCCGCCCTGCCCGGCGCTCAGGTGCACGCCGCCGGCGACTGCACCGGGCTCGGGCTGATCCGCAAGGCCACCGAGGAAGGCGCGCGCGCCGCGTGCGCAATCTAGTGACAGGAGAACAGAAATGACCGAGGCCAAAGAATCCCAGGCCACTCCGGCGCTCGCCGCCTCGCAGGCCTCATGGCGATGCGTGCAAGCGCACGACCGGGAGGGTTGGCTGGCCCTGATGGCCGACGACGTCGTCATCGAGGATCCGATCGGCAAATCCGTGACCAACCCGGACGGCACCGGGGTCCGCGGGAAGGCAGCCGTCGGCGAATTCTTCGACAACAACATCGCGGCCAACCAGCTGTCCATCACTTGCGAGGAAACGTTCCCGTCGAGTTCGCCCCACGAGATCGCCCACATATTGGTGCTCAACAGCAAGTTCGAGGGCGGCCTCACCAGCTCGGTGCGGGGCGTCTTCACCTACACGGTCAACGACGCCGGACTCATCACCAACATGCGGGGGTACTGGAACCTCGATGTCATGCAGTTCGGCCAGGAGGACTGAGCCGGCCGCTCAGCCTAGCGACGCGTAAAGCTCAGATGCGTGACCCCGCTGGGACTGCTCACCGACTCCAGCTCGAATCGCTGCTCGAGGCCTTCCAGACCTTCCCACAACGGCTCCCCGTGCCCCAGCACGATCGGCACCAACACGACGTGCAGGTGGTCGACGAGGTCGGCTGCGAGAAATTGGCGGACGGTCGAGGGGCCTCCTCCCACGCGAATGTCTAAATCTCCCACAGTTTTTCGGGCCAGCTGAAGGGCTTCCTCGGCAGTGCCGTCGATGAAGTGGAAGGTAGTGCCGCCCTCCATCTCGATCGAAGGCCGGGGGTGATGGGTGAGAACGAAGACCGGGGTATGGAATGGGGGATCGGCGCCCCACCAGCCTTTCCATTCTGCGTCGCTGCCTTTGCGCACCCATGGGCCGCGCTGGGGCCCGAACTTGTTGCGCCCCATGATTTCGGCGCCGATTCCTGGCTCCCACTTGCCGGCGATGGCGTCGTCGATGCCTGTCGTGCCGCCCGCCTCACCGTGCATAGCGCGGAAGGTGCGTGTCGCGAAAAACCACTCGTGCAACCGCCGCCCGGCATGCCCAAACGGTGCGTCCAGGCTTTGGCCGCTACCCGTGGCGAAGCCGTCGAGCGAGACCGAGAGGTTGTGCACACGCACCTGTGACATGGCGGAATCTCCTGAACTTCTATCCGAGGCGTTGATCTTGCAAGGATTGACCATCACCACTTCTGGAATTCATCGCCGAGATTGCCGTCATGGTCGTGATGTGGACGGCGACCATGACCGTGGCGGCAATTTCGACGCCCTATGCTGGGGCCATGGCGTCGATCTTCACCAAGATCATCAACCGTGAACTTCCCGGCCGCTTCGTCTACGAGGACGACGACGTCGTCGCGTTCCTGACGATCGAGCCCATGACCCAAGGGCACACGTTGGTGGTGCCGCGGGCCGAAATCGATCAGTGGCAGGACGTCGATGGCGCGACGTTCGCCCGGATCATGAGCGTGAGTCAGCTCATCGGCAAGGCAGTGTGCAAGGCCTTCAGGACTGAGCGGGCGGGGGTGATCATCGCCGGGCTGGAGGTGCCCCATCTGCATGTGCACGTGTTCCCCACCCGCCGCCTGAGCGACTTCGGTTTCGCCAACGTCGACCGCAACCCGTCACCGGAGTCGCTGGACGAGGCGCAGGCCAAAATCAAGGCCGCCCTGGCTCAATTGGCGTGAGCCGGCTCCTGCGCAGGCACTTCGCTGACGCGCGGCAGCGTGACGCGGAAACAGCAGCCCTCCCCGGGCGCGGTCGTCACCGTGACGGCGCCGCCGTGCGCACGTACCAGCGAGTCGACGATCGATAGCCCCAGTCCGGTACCTCCGCTGGCGCGTGCCCGCGACGAGTCGGTGCGATAGAAGCGTTCGAAGACGCGCGACGCGTCCTGCTCTGTCATCCCGGGCCCCTTGTCGGCCACCTCGAGCACGGCGTCGTCCCCCGCCGTGCCGACCCGGACGGTGACGTCGGCGCGCTCCGGGGTGTGCTGCAAGGCATTCGCGACCAGGTTGCTCAGCACCTGTCGGATCCGCGGTTCGTCCCCGAGCACCTCCGGGGTGCCCGGGCCGTCGAGCACTTCCATGGCAATGGTGCGTTTGGGGTCCATCGCCTGCGCGTCGTGCACGGCGTCGCTGGCCAGCGCAAGCAGGTCGACCCGGTTGTGCTCGAGCGGTCGTTGCACATCCAGGCGGGCCAACAGCAGCAGGTCGTCGACCAGCAGCCCCATCCGGCTGGCTTCGCTTTCGATCCGCGACAACAGCATGGCGACGTCTCGCGCGGCGCCCTGCCGATACAGCTCCGCGAAGCCCCGGATGGTCGTCAGCGGGGTGCGCAGCTCGTGGCTGGCGTCGGTGATGAACCGCCGCATCCGCTCCTCGGAACCGCGGGCCTTCTCGGCCGACGACTCCGACGACGCGAGCGCTTCCTGAATCTGCGCAAGCATCCCGTTGAGGGCGAGGGACAGCCGGCCGACCTCGGTGCGTGGATCACGTTCCGGGACACGGCGATCCAGCTGGCCGGCGGCGATCGCCGCGGCAGTCTGCTCGACCTCGGACAGCGGCCGCAGGCTGCGCTGAACGACCGCAAAGCCGGCGATGCCGACCACGACCAGCACCGCCACCCCAATGCCGATCTGCAGCCAGACCAGGGAGCTGACGGTGTGTTGGACATCGGAAAGGTCGATCGCCACGGTCGTCAGGCCGTGTGGGCCGCGCACCGAAACCGCGCGCCACAGGATGTCGGACCCGTTGACCGACGGCAGCGTCGTCGGATTGGGGCCGACATCGTTGTTGGGCGGCAATGCCGGTTCGGAGTTGCGGTCGTTGATGGCGGTGAACGGCGTGCCATCAGTGCCGATGCCGCGCACGTAGAACTTCGACGGCGGGCGGGCAGGGTCCGGGCCCTCATAGGGCGGTGGCGACTGCCGCCGCGGGGCCTGCGCCCAACCGCGCGACGCGTCGAGCAGCGTCTGGTCGATCCGGGTAACCAGGCTGTGCCGCAGGATCGAAGTGACCGCGATGCCCGAGACTGCCAGCCCGCACGCCACCAGCACCAGAGTCGCCGCGACCAGCCCTACCCGGAGCGGCAATCCACGTCGATGCGGTGTAGTCATGCGAATTTTTCTTCGCTAACGCTGATGACCGAGCGCGGACTCAGCGCGGTTCCCGCAACACGTAACCCACTCCCCGCAGGGTGTGCAGCAGCCGCTTCTCCCCGGTGTCGATCTTGCGGCGCAGATACGACACGTAGGACTCGACGACATTGACGTCACCTCCGAAGTCATATCGCCACACGTGGTCGAGGATCTTGGGCTTGCTCAAGACCGTGCCGGCGTTGATCACAAAGTAACGCAGCAGCGTGAACTCGGTCGGCGACAGCGAGACCGGTTCGCCGGCCTTCCACACCTCATGGGTCTCCTCGTCGAGTTCGATGTCGGCGAAGGTCAGCCGGGCGCTGCGGGGCTCAGCTCCGCCCTTTCCGGCGCGCCGCAGGATGACCCGCAGCCGGGCGACGACTTCTTCCAGGCTGAACGGCTTGGTCACGTAGTCGTCGCCGCCCAGGGTCAGGCCGGCGATCTTGTCCTGCAATGAATCGCGGGCCGTCAGGAACAACGCCGGGGCGTCTATGCCGTCGGCGCGCAGGCGCCGCAGCACGCCGAACCCGTCCATGCCGGGCATCATCACGTCCAGGATCACCGCGTCGGGGCGTGCTTCCCGGGCCCGGTCCAGGGCTTGGGCGCCGTTGGTCGCGGTGTAGACCTCGAACCCCTGAAACTTGAGGCTCACCGAGAGCAGCTCGACGATATTGGCCTCGTCGTCGACCACGAGGACACGAGCCTCGGGTTTCGTTTCACTTGGGGTTGCCGTGGTCATCAGATTCTTCTGCCTCTTGTTGAACGTTTCCTATGTGAAGATTGTGTGGTTGCTGAAAGCTCAGTGCCAACACTCTGATAGTAGTCTGCCAGGAATCATCGCGACCGCTTGGACCTGCGCGGGCTGACGCGGTCGCGTCGCGAATAAACTCGTGGAATGAACCTCGCCGCACGGATCGTCTTGGCCGCGACCGCCCCGGCACGTGTCGGGCTTGCCGCCGCGGACGCCGGCCTGACCGTGGCAACCGCGGCGGTCGGGGTGGCGAAGCGGGCATTGGGCGAAGGCGGGACCGGCGGGACGAACGCCATGACCTCCATGCTGGGAATCGACGACGCGATCGTTCGCGCCAACCGGCTCGCGCGGCTGCTCGACGACGATGCGCCACTGGGACGCGCCGTGGCGCCGGACGGCCCGATCGATCGGCTGCTGCGCCCGGGCGGGGTCGTCGACATGCTGACAGCGGACGGCGGTCTGCTGGACCGCCTCACCGCGGAGGGCGGCGGTCTGCACCGCACGCTGCAACCCGGTGGCCTGGCTGATCAGCTTGTCTCCGAGGACGGATTGATCGAGCGGCTGCTGGCCGAGGATGGGCTGGCCGACCGCCTGCTGAGCGAGGGCGGTCTGGTCGACAAGCTGACGGCGAAGAACGGGCCGCTGGACCAGCTCGCCGACGTCGCCGACACTCTGGCGCGGCTGACACCCGGGATGGAAGCGCTGGAGCCCGCGATCGCCACGCTGCAGGACGCGGTCGTCGCGCTCACCATGGTGGTCAACCCGCTGAGCAATATCGCCGACCGGATCCCGCTCCCGGGCCGGCGGCGCCCTTCGTCCCGGGCGGTGCGCTCAACGCGCATCATCGACAGCGGCGAGTGACCGTTTAGGCTTGGACCGGTTTGATCCCGCCTCCTTAGCTCAGTGGTAGAGCACTCGCCTTGTAAGCGAGCGGTCGTCAGTTCAATCCTGACAGGAGGCTCCGTAAGGTGGATGATTGGTTTCATGCCCGCAGTCGGCGCCATTGAACGCTGTACCGATGGCTCATGGATGACACGCGTTTTCGCTGCAGCGGCGGCCGCGGTCGCCGTGGTCATTGCCGAATGCTCGTGTCCCACCGCTTCGGCTGACCCCACGTCCGAGACTCCACCGTTCCCGATCGGTCAGATGGGCGTGCCCGTGCATGCTCGGGCGGCCGATGGTGCGACCGCCGACATCACGGTCAACAGTGCGAGGTGGTTACCGCCGGGATGCACCACCCATTTTGCGATTCCGACGCCTGGCTCCTCATGCGGCGTGGTGGAACTGACTATCACCGGAACGTCCCACCCGTTCTTCAAGTTCGACCACGGCTACATATTTGCCGGGTACGGCGGTGGCAATCAGCCATGGACCCATCCCGACGAAGCGCCCCAGCCGGCGACGCTTGCGGTCGACTACCAGAGGCTCGACAAGATGCCCCCGCTGCAATCGGGCGGCCTTCACGACGGCCAAACCGCGCACGGATTCGTCGGTTTCGCTATGCCGACGGCTGGTGACCTGTACATGACGATCAACGATCCCGCGCAGCCAGCTCCCTACACCGAAGCGGGCTTCATCGTCCACACTTGACGCTCGTCGGTCGCCGTGCAGTACACGCGTGCGGTCGTTCAATCCTCAAGGCGTCTGGCGCTGTCAGATCCCCGCGCAGATATGGATGATTGGAATCGGCGCGCAGATGCTGGCCGAGACGTAAGGCCTCGGGCCGTAATAGCCACCCCAAGCGGGCGGCGGAGGCGGCGGCGGTGGGGCTGCCGGGGGCGGCGCTGCTGGTTGGGCCGCCTGGGCGAGAACCACACAGGTATCGGATGGTGCGTCGTAGACGGTGCCTTCGCCGCATTCAGCGGCCCTACTCACAGCCGGCGAGAGAGACGTGATGGCGACCGCCAGCGCGAATACGGCTGGGCCGATGACCGCCAAGCGGTTAGCTAACCTGAGCATCACATGTCTCCGTGCAGGGAGATCGTAGCGCTGACCCCATTGCTAGGGAAGGGGCCGAAGTACCCCTTCGGTCGCCGCCTTACGTGAGCGCACCCGTCGTCCCCGGTGATCGAAGTCGCCGGGTTCGAAGAAGCTGTTCGACCAGCCGGCGCAACGACTCTGGCGTAGCACCGGCCGTAGTGGGTAGCCGATGACGTAGGACGTGTTGTTCAGGTGGAGGTCGCGCGATGCCGGTTACGGCGGGGCCCGTTCCCGGGATGACTTCGGATTTGCACAGGGTCCGGATGGACCCGGGGCGCTTCCGCAGCGGGCGTTGGTTGCTGCTCGGCGAGGGAGTGCTGGTGACGGCGTTCGGCATTGCCGGGCTGATTTCGGCTGCCCTGCATCCGCACGCGGTGCCCACCGGCACCCCAGTTCTCGGGCTGGCATTGACTCCGGCGCAGAGCGCGATTCTGCTGACGCTTGGGGTACTGGCCATCGCGGCTGTCGGCAATCGCCGAGCGGCGGTGACTGTCACGGCGCTGAGTGCGGTGGCCTACCTGCTCTTGTTGTTCTTCAGCAGCGTGGCCACCGCGCGCACGGTACCGACACCCCTGGGATTTCACGCCGCTGACATCGTCCTGCACGGTTTACTCGGGGTGGTCAACTTCGCCCTGCTGATGTGGCTGATTCCCGACGAGTTGGGAGACGAGGCTTGGGTGCGGCGACGGGGACGCGACCGCGAGCCGAAGGCCGCTGCCTCCGATGCTGCCTTTCCGGACGTGGCTTCGGCGACGGAGGCAGGACCACCGCCCTTGGCGGCAGTGGCGCGCGCGCACGAAGTCGGAGCCTACGAAAGCCCGTCGCAACGTCCAGTCGTGCCTCGACAGGCAAGCCAGCCGGGGTCGACCATCCCGCCCGTCAGTGTTCCGGGTTCAGGCCGCACCCTTGCTGAACAACCGAGTAGCCAACAAACGAACGAGCCCTCGGCTCACAACTTCGAGAGCTCAACACAGCCGAACCGCATCGTCGCTCGGGCGAACGATGCACTGCGATCAGGTGGTGTCGTTCCCGTGGCCTTGGCAATTCTGGCCGCTGTCGTCGGCATCGCCATCTGGTTACGACGCCGCTGAACAGCCAAACCCTCCGTAATTCCCCTTCACGGTCCTCGTTCACCGCCGAAGATCCGCGCGGAGCCGCAGTCAAGACGTCCCCGACGCTGCTAGGGCGAGTACGGCGGGCCTGGGATGCGGTCCAGACCTCCCTGGATACCCTGCAAATCCCCTTCGATGCCTTGCAGCTTTCCCTCGATGGCCTGCAGATCGGAGAGCGCATTCTGGTAGGCCGGCGACAAGTCGGCCGCTGAGGCGGGTTGCGACTGGGGGCAGTAAGCGACGATGGCGCCCGCGGTGACTTCGGCGCTTTGATTGGCGTCCCAAATCGACGATCGCCGAACGAATTCGACCGCATCCGCAAAATTGGGTTGGTGCGCCAGGAAGTCGCAGACCGCGTGACCTTGGGTCATCACGTATTCGTGGCTCGGGACTGGTACCCCTTCGTGCTTCAACGCGGCGATGAACGCCGCGTCGGCGACCTCGGTTCGCGGAGTGGGTGCTTGCGGCACAACGGGTTTGGGCGTGGGCGAAGCCGATGGCGGTGCTTCCGACGGCTGGGCCGATGAATCCTCGCGGTGGACCGAAAACATCATCACCACCGCGGCGACGACGGCCACCAGAGATAACGGCAACGCCGCGAGCAGGCCCAAGTGCCGCGACACGCCCTTACGCCGGCGAAGCGTGGTGCCGATTTGGCCGCCCCGCGACCCGGTGTTGGCGGCAATGTCGGTTTCATGCGCTTTGGCCGCCGCGGGGAGAGACGCCCCGACACTGTGGGCCAGGAGCTCGTCGAGCAGTTCGTCAACCTCGCGCGATGACGGCTGACCGCCGTGCTCCCGGCCCGCTTGGCGCCCGAGCGCGATGCGCCGCAATTCCGCATCGATGGTCTCGCGGTCGCGCATATCAACCAGTTTGAGCGTGTCAGGACAACGTCACAACCCCCGGTAAATGCGGGCCGATGACGGCGCCCTTACACGGCTGCGTCCCCGCTGGCCAGATGGCGTTGCCAACGTTGCCTCGAACGGCCCCGAACGCCGGGGGAGACTCGCTGCGGGCCGGCCGTCACTGTTGCCGGTTGGACCCCGCGCATGGCTCATCGAGGTGGCGCGGTGACAGGCCGGAGGCCCCGGATCCGATTCGTTGCCAGTCGGCCTTCGAATGACATGAAAAACGTTCTGGCGCAGTCGATTACATCTTTCCCATACCCCGCGTGGTACGCTTGCCCGGGATGCCCGTCGGCATCCGTTCAAAATGAGAGAAGTTGAAGGTATGACACAGGGAACTGTGAAATGGTTTAACAGCGAAAAAGGCTTCGGTTTTATCGCTCCGGACGGCGGCGCAGCAGATGTGTTCGTCCACTACTCGGAAATCCAGGGAAACGGCTACAGGTCGCTGGAGGAAAACCAGCGAGTTGAGTTCAGTGTCGAGCAGGGGGCCAAGGGTCCGCAGGCAGTCGGAGTGACCGCCGTCTAGGGCGAGTTCTACCGTGTGGGCTGGTGGGTTGTTTCCCACCAGCCCACAGCACGTTAAAGGGTGTTTCGGGCCGCTTCCGGCAGGACACAGATGGGCAAGAATTTCGGGCTCGACGAATGACAGGCGCTCGGCGCCGCGTCGTTGCTCATTCTGGCGTGTAGATTGGTGGCAGCAGTCCATGTTCGCGCTGCCGACTAACCAAATTCTTGTGGAGATGATCAGATCCACGAATCGATCGCCCTTCGCCCAGCCAACCATGTTTGGGCCGGAGCCAAACTAACTTGAGGACCCGCTTCATGACATCGTCCGATTTGTTTTCACATCGCTACGAGCCCGAGGTCGTGTCACCTGCCAGTCGCGATGCGGAACCGGTGCAACTTCCGACTTTCTCCGACCGCCCCAATAGCGATTCCGCAGCTCCCAAGCCCTGAGCGCCTGAGCGCGATGCCGGCCTGACCGCGACCCGTCTCGGCCACGCTCCGTCGCCTACTGCGCCGGAGGCGGGACGGGACCTGGCGGTCCGTCGGTCGGGGGCGGTGGCGACGGCGACCGCTGCGTGCAGTCGGGCACGAAGATCACCACATGCCCGACCATCGTCCAACCGATCGCGCACCCCGGCGGCAGCAGAGGGCGGGTACCCGGGGCAGTGATCAGCGCCGTCACCACCACGGTGAGCAGCGCCGGACGGATGAGACGGGAGGCGACCTTGGCGGTTGCCGTGGTCGTCGCAGCTCGGCGAATCCTGGTCCGTCTCTCGTTCGGTTCAGCCGCGGCGTCAGCCATGTTGCTTTCCACTCTGCTGGGCGGGCGATTCTCAAGTCTGGAATAAGCCGCGGCCGCCTGCAACTCGAGGGGCTTTCCCGGTCGCCTCGGGCTCTTACTGCCACGGCGCGTGAATCGCGTTGAGATTACTCAGGTTTTGCACTTCAGGAATACCTCGAAGTCCCCCTAGGGAGATACTCGCAACGGCATTGATCTCAGGCGGTCAAATGCGAAAGACTGTTCAGGGCAAATCGACGGAAGTGACTTCAGTGAGCCCCAGGCCGACAGTCGCCGCGCCGGTGTTTCTCGGCGTAATCGCGTTCCTGGTCGTCGGCTGTTCGTCCCCGACGGCGAAGCCCAATGCGACGGTGACGACGGCTTCAACCGCAGCGACGCCTGCTGCCGCACCACTTGCCTCGAGAACCGTTGCCGCAGCACCAAATCCGCCCCTTGGCGCGCAGCCGCAACTCGCGTCCGACCCGGCTCGGTTGGCCGACGACCTCGTCGCGGACGAGCGTGCGCTGCGTGACCCGTCGGCGGCGGAGCCGGCGCTGACGGCGGCGGCGCACCGCGAGCAGGCCGCGTACCGCGCCATTGGGCGGCATCCCGAGTGGGACTCGATCATCCGGCCGCGCATACCGCCGGAGCTGGCTGACGTCTACGACCGTAACCTCGATGCCCGTCGCCAGCTTCAGGCGATGACACCCGCGAAAGACACCCTGCCCGCGTGGCGGATCGAACCGCCCGCACCCGTTGACGAGCTGATGAATGACTACCACGCGGCGGAAGCGGAGACCGGCGTCGGCTGGAACTACCTGGCGGCGATCAACCTGGTCGAGACCCGATTCGGCAGCATCAACGGCACGAGCACGGCCGGCGCCCAAGGCCCGATGCAGTTCTTGCCGTCCACATTCGCCACCTACGGCCAGGGCGGCGATATCAATTCGCCGCGCGACAGCATCATGGCGGCGGGCCGCTTCCTCGCCGCCAACGGCTTCACCGACGACCCCGACCGCGCCATCTACGGCTACAACCACGCACACGAATACGTCCGGGCGGTCGACCAATACGCCGAACTGATCGCAACCGACCCCGCCGCGTTTCCCACCTACTACCGATGGGACGTCTATTACGTCACCACCGCCGGCGACGTGTTGCTCCCGGTCGGTTACGCGGCGCCGTCACCGGTCCCGGTCGGGGACTACCTCGCGACCCATCCGCAGTAACGCCGCCGCCGCTACGCCCGGTCCTTCTTGCGGGCGAGGAACGCTCGCATATGGTGTTGCGGCTCCCCGGTCAAAAAGGCCAGACCGAACTGCTCGATGCTGTCCTCGATCGCCCCGTGGACGGTCATGTCGAACCACTTGTTGAGTAGGCGTTTTTGCTGCCGGACCGCATTCGGGCCGAATCCGGCTAGTTTGCTTGTGAGTTCGGCGATGCGCGAGTCGAGCGCGTCGGCGGCGAGCGCCTCATGCACCAGACCCCACGTCGCGGCCGTGCGTGCGTCGATCGTCTCGCCCGTCAGCAGGAGCCAGGCCGCGTGCGACGCCCCGATCAGCGCGGGCATCAAGGCCGAATGGATCACCGAGGGGATCCCGACCGCCACCTCCGGCATGCCGAATACGGCGCCGGATTCGGCGATCCGCAGATCGCAGCACATCGCGACCTCGAGCCCGCCGCCGAGGCAGTAGCCGGCCAGCCGGGCGATGACGGGGACGGGGCATTCGCGGATCGACTCGCACAGCGTCGCGAGCCGACGGATAAACGCCTCGGCGCTAACCCGGTCCAGGTCGACCATCTCGTTGATATCGGCCCCACCGATGAACGCCGCGTCCCCTGCCCCGCGCAGCACGACCACCCGGACGTCACCGTCATCGCCGACGGCACGGAAAGCCTGGGTCAATTCCTCCACGGCGCCCGTGCCGACGATGTTGAGCCGTTTCGAGTTGGTCAGCTCGATGGTGCGTACGCCGCCGTCGTGAGCGACCCGGACGAACCGTTTCTCCATCGCGTTCACGCGCCCCTCACAGGTACTTCAGGGCGATGTCTTGCAGGTGCGATCGAACGTCTTGACCGGTGGCCTTCTCCAGCTTGATCCCCAGTTCGCCCGCGAGGTTCACGAAGCCCATCAAAAGCATGATCTCCCCATCCGGCTCATCGATCACGTTCTCGACCAGCCGGCTCCAGGCGAACTCGTTGCCGCTGTCAGACGTCCAAGCCGTCATCACGTCGATGGCTCGGCGGACGTTCTCTCGCACATCCATTCCCCGGAGCCTGCCACGACGACTCGATCGCCGCCCGCCAACGGGCGCATGGGCTAGACCGGCGGATCGTCAGTACAGCGGAACCCAAACTCCCATGTACCAGAAGCCCCAGCCGCCGAACTGCCAGTTGAAGACCGGGATGGCGGTGTAGGAGTCGTATTGGAACGGCCCGAAATCGACCTGCGCGACGGCGACGTCACGCTGCGGCCCGGACCACGGACGGTTCCAGCCACCGGGAGGCGGCGGGCCGTCCCAACCCCCTGGAGGGGGCGCGCCCACCCAGTGGGGTGGCGCGTGGCCGGGCGCCGGACCGTCGTTCCAGCCGTGTCCCCGCGGCGGGGGTGGCGGAGGTGCCCCGTGGTCGACGATGCTGAAGCCCGCCCGCGCATCGCCGGGCCCGCCAACCTGGGCGTTACCGCTGACGTACGTCCCGCGCGGAACGTAGGGCTGATGCGGAGGCTGGGTGCTCGGCGGGTTGAGGGCCTGCCTGCCCTGCGGCGGCGGGTTGTGCTCGTTCGCCGGGGCGTTGGGTTGTCCACCCGGTCCGTTCTGATCGTGATCACCCGGTTGGTTGCCCGGCCCGCCCTGCTGAGGGTATTGCCCGTGGTCGTTCGGCGCCGGCGAGTTCTGTCCGCCCTGCGGTGGGTTGTTCTGCCCGCCCTGCTGGGGGGACTGGTTGGGCGCCGGCGAGTTCTGTCCGCCCTGCTGCGGGTTGTTGTTCTGTCCACCCTGCGGTGGGTTCTGCCCGTGCCCACCCTGGGGAGGATTGTTTTGGCCACCGGGCGCGCCGCCGGGTCCACTCTGTTGCCGGCCGGGGTTGCCCCCGCCCTGCTGCCCGCCGGGCCCGCCCTGCTGCCCACCGGGGCCGCCCTGCTGACCGCCGGGGCCGCCGGGGTTGCCCCCGCCGCCACCGCCACCGCCACCGCCATGGCAGCCAGGGCACGGCGGGGGTGGGTCGAGCGGAGCCGCGAAGGCCGAACCCGCGTTCAAGGTAACCGCGGAGATGCTCAGGCCCGCCGCGACGGCCGCCGCGCCGACGACACGTTTCATAGACATAGCTGCGTCCCCTCTTGGGTCTCGGTCCCCTGCACTACGGGCAGGTCACGTCCAACTCGAAAGATTTGGTCACCGGCTGCGGTTGCTGCGGGTTGCTCATGTCGAGCCCGGTCGCGGTGCCCTTGATTGCGTAAGTCTTCCCGTTGACCGCGGCCCCCGCGTTGCCCCCTTGATTGGGGGCCGCGTCAGAAAAGCCGAGCGTGATGCCGTTGACGCTGCCGAGCCCGACCGAGTGCACGATGGGCGGGTTGGCGTTGCTGACCACGGCGCCGACCCCGGCTGTCGGGTCGCCGATGCCGATGTTGGTGTTGTCGCCCGCCGGCGCGCACGTGACCTGACCGCTGACGTTCTGGGCCTGGCCGTCGACGATGACCTGCGGACCCGTCGCTGACGGCGACGAGGAACCCGACGATCCCGTGCTTGACTTGTTACCCGAACAGCCGGCACACGCCGCGACCACTACGGCCACACCCGCCACGCCGACGACGATCCCACGCTTCACTACTGCTCTCCTTCGTGTCGCTGGTGTCGCAATAACGAACTCATTGGCCTCGTCAACCTAGCGAGCCCTGGGCAGTGCCGCGGCGCGCGGATACCCGCTACCCGCAAGTTACAAACGCTGTGTTAAAACCGTGCGGGCGCGGTCGCAGTCAAGGGAGAACGTGCAACCCCCACCTGCCCAGCAGCGGGTCGATGAGCGTGAAGTAGGTCGTGTAGTCGTCGCCGTCGGGTGAGGACATCAACAGGCCCACGGCACTTACGGTGCCGTCCGGGTTCTTCACGAAACCCGGACTGCCGCTGTCGCCATTGAGGCTGAACACGCTGGCTTCGACAACGTCACCGTCTACGTGTGTGACGGAACCACAGGTCTCACCGGTGACCGCACCCAATTTACAGAAAGGCATGCCTTCGCGAATCTGGTTAGCGCTCAACACATCCCGGACAGTGTATCGTCCTCCGACATCTCCGAGGGGCGCCCCCACGCTCGGGCGAAGGAGGATGATGGCGGCGTCCCTCGCGTCACCCTCCTTCTCGCTGGCGGTGATCTTTCCCAGGGGGACGTCATTGCCGTATGTCCACTGTGAGCCATCGTGGGCATCGCAGTGGCCGCTGGTCATCAGGTAGTAACTGCCGTCATTGCCCTGCGCCGCGAAACCCGATGTGCACGAGCTTTTTTCGTCTTCGACCTTGATGCCCGGCGTGACACCTGGATCGGCCTGCGCCGGGTTCGCCAGCGCCGTCGCGGCGGCGAGCACAGCACCGACCAAGCCCAAACTTCGCAACCACCGCAATGCCACGCCGCCTCTCTTGATGTGTCGGCCAGCATGCTAACAGCGCCAGCGGGTTTCGGCCGCTCGAGGAGCCCCGCCCGATACAACCGAATTGACATGAACGACAAAATGTTTAGCGAATACCCTGCCGGACAACGATTTTGACCCTAGGCCGACGAACAACCGATCAGTCGTCGAGATGCCGGGCGAGGAACCCCAGGACGGCGTCGGCGAAGATGTCGTTGCGGTCGCCGGCGACCATGTGCCCGGCACCGCGCACATCGGTGAACTCGACCTGCGGAAAGCGCGCCAGGAATTCGTCCGCGCGTTCCTGGCTGACGAGGTCGCTCATCTGGCCCCGGATCAATAGCATCGGCACGCCGCCGCGAAGGATGGCGTCGACGGCGGCGTGCATGCGCTCGGGGTCGGTGACCTCGAAAGGGGGATATGCGGCGGTCCCGCTGATGAACTGGGGATCCCAGTGCCAATACCAGCGATCGCCACGTCGGCGCAGATTCGTGGTCAAGCCGTCCAAGTCGGTTGGCCGTGGGCGGTGTGGGTTGTATTCGGCGATCGCGTCAGCGACCTCGTCCAGCGAGGCGAAGCCAGATTCCACCCGATCGGACATGAAGGCGTGTATCCGATTGGCGCCGGACTGGTCCATGTTCGGCACGATGTCGACCAACACGACCGCGCTGGCGATGCCCGGGGAAATCTCACCCGCGAGCAGCATCGAGGTGAACCCGCCCAGAGAGGCGCCGACCAGCACCGGCTGTGGGGGCAGCGTGCCCAGCACTTCCTGGACGTCGCCGGCGAAGCTGACGACGCGGTAGTCGCCTTCTTCAGACCAGTCCGATTCGCCGTGGCCGCGCAGGTCGACCGTGACGGCTTGCCAACCACGCTGGGCGACGGCTGCCGCTGCCCTGCCCCAGGAGCGGCGGGTCTGCCCGCCGCCGTGCAGGAACACCACGGCGCGTGCTTGAGGATCGCCGAGCCGGTCGGCCACGATGCGCACGCCGCCGGGCCCCTGGATCGAAAACGGTTCCACTGCCATGGGCATCAGGTGATACTAAGCCGCTTCGGCGCCGACCCGGTCTCGAAGCTGCTCCAATACGATGCAGCGGGGCGTCCAGAGGAGAAACCGATGCAGCTTGACGAGTACATGTCCTTGGACGCGACCGCGTTGGCCGGACTGGTCGACCGCAAGCAGGTGACGCCGACCGAACTCCTCGCGTTGGCGCGCCAGCGAGCGGAAGCGGTGAATCCGCGGTTGAACGCGATCGTCCGCCGACTCGGTGATGTGGCGGACCGGCGGGCCGCCGACCCGAGCCTGCGCGGACCTTTTGCCGGTGTGCCCTTCGTGATCAAAGACCTTGCCCAGGAGTATCGCGGCTTTCCGACCTCGAGCGGTTCCCGTTCGCTGGCCAATGACGTGGCCAACCAACATGCCCTGGTGACTCAGCGGTTCCTGGACGCGGGGCTGGTGATCTTCGCAATGACCAATACGCCTGAGTTCGGGGCCAAAGGCGTGACGGAATCGGATTACTGGGGCCCCGCTCGCAACCCGTGGAACACCGAGCACACTCCCGGCGGTTCCTCGGGTGGATCCGGCGCAGCGGTCGCGGCCGGGGTCGTCCCCGCGGCCGGGGCCAACGACGGTGGTGGATCGATCCGCATTCCCGCCGCCTGCAACGGGCTGGTCGGGCTCAAGTTCAGCCGGGGGCTGTCGCCCTACGGCCCGCAGACCGGCGAGCCGATGTTTGGGATGGTGACCCAGGGCGTGGTGTCACGCACCGTGCGCGACAGTGCCGCGCTGTGTGACGCGATCGTCGGCCGCGATCCGCACGCCGCCTACGAAGTTGCTCTTCCGCAAGGCACTTTCGCCGACCACATCAAGCGCCGGCCGGGCACGCTGCGCATCGGATACTCGTGGTCCTCGGCGATAAACCCGCATCCCGATCGGGAAGCCGTCGCCGCGGTGGAACGGGCGGTGGCGCTCCTCAACGATCTGGGACACCGGGTCGAGGAGGTCCCGCCCCCGTACGACGACGCCGCGCTGGCGCGCGACTTTCTCACCATTTGGTTCGCGCAGCTCTATCAGCACGTCGCCGACGCCAGACAACGCATGGGCGCCCACGACCGCGATTTCGAGGCCGACACCTTGGCCGTGAGTGAACTCGCCCGTGCCACCGGCGTTCTGGCGCCCATTTTCGCCTTGGAGAACAGAAACGATCACATCCGATCCCTGTCGACGTTCCACGAGACCTTCGATTTCTTATTGACCCCGACCCTGGCCACGCCGCCCCTTCGGGTGGGCGCCACAACGACGCCGCGCCCGCTGCAACAGGTGGCCCGCCTCGCCAGCAAGCTGCGGGCAGGAAAAGTCATGGCGCGCAGCGGAATTCTCGATCAACTGATTCAGGAAAGCTTGGGCTGGGTGCCGTACACGCAACTCGCCAATATCACCGGGCGGCCCGCGATCAGCGTGCCCCTGCATTGGACGGAGGCCGGACTTCCGCTCGGTGTGCAGTTGGTGGGGCGCCTGGGCGCCGACGGCGATCTACTTCAGCTGGCAGCACAGCTCGAAGAAGCCGGGCCCTGGGCGCACCGGTACCCGGCGCCCGCGTGACTAGCCCGGGGACCCGGGCTTGTCCTCCGGCGCGTGATCGCCCCGCCACAACTTGGCGAACCGCCGGGCCACATCGCCAAGCCGGTACCCCGGTCGTCGTGAAGCGTTGATCCGGCCGAGGGCCTGTTTGCCCTCGGCGGCGTAGTCCTTGACCGTTTCGTCGCCTTCTTCAGCGCGCATCCTCGACCTCCGCTCCTCATCAAGCTGCTTGTGTCCGCGCCTAACGCTCGGACGGTTCCGCCGGCGTCAAACGCTCCGGCGCATGCGCCGGTGTGAGCCGTTCAGGTGTTTCCGTCGGCGCCGGTCGCTCGGGTGTCTCGCTCGGAGTACCCCGCTCCGGCGGCTCGCTTGAGTCCATCATTTAGCCCTCCGATCGGCTCAGCGTTGCCTACCCGCCGACCCCGGGGGACGAAACGCCTAGGGCCTTGCTTACCGACGCCCGTCAGGACACCGGTTCCTTACTCGCCTTCACCGGCGTGGTGCTCGGGGGCAGCTTGAGCAGGTTGCCGCGGAGGCTGCCCCGCGCGGTGCGCGCGGCCACCAGCAGCCAGGTGAACAACAGGCCGGTGTACGCGATGGCCGCGGCCACCCGGAACGCGGGCAGATGCGTGTGGCCGGCGAGCTGGGAGGTACCCGTGACGAAGGTTCCGACCGGGAAGGTCAGGCTCCACCACGTCAGGGCGAACGGCATGCCGCGCCGCAGTGTGCGCACCGTCAGCGCGGTGGCGAGCGCGATCCACAACACCGCGAAGCCCCACACCGGAACTCCGTACAGGATCGCGAAGGCGTTCATGTCCTCGGCCACTTCGGGGTCGACGGCCAGACCGGCGCCAGCACCCAAAAGCCCCGCGGCGGTGATGGATTGGCCGAGGGGACCCAGGACGATCCACAGCGTTGGCACCCGCGCGGAACCCGACGTGCCATACAGCGTCAGGCGCGCCCAAATCATCGCGATGATGTTCAGGGAAGCCAGCAACGACAGCCCGAACATCGCGTAGCAGCCGTACAGCATGGTCTCCCGGCCGGTGCCCGGCGACAGGTGCGGCAGCAACAATGCACCGGTCGCCGCGGTCACCATGGGCGGAACCACCGGCATGAGCCAGCCACCGAAGGCCGCGTCAGGTTCGACGTTGTGCTGGGTGAACATCAAGAACGGGATGCTCACCGCGGTGAACAGCCCGCCCAGCGTTCCGGCGGTCCACAGCACCCAATCCAGGTCGACGGCGATGCGTTCGCCCACCAGGTCCCTGCCGACCAACACCGCTCCCCCGCCGACCGTCATCAACGCCATCGGGGCGGCGCCGTAGAAGTGCGCCATCTGCGGATTGCGCGCGTGCGTGCGCGCAACGGTGGGGTGGCGCAACCAGTGCCCGCCCACGAGGACGATCAGCACCACGAGCAGGACGGCGGCGATCACCCAGACCACCTGGGCGAATGCGCGCAATCCCACCACATGCACGGGCAGGGTGGCACCGGCGATGGCGACGATCCCGGTGCCCATCACCGAGGCGAACCAGTTGGGTCCGATGTTGCCCAGTACCTCGACCCGGGTCTGCGGCGACGGCGGGCCCTCCGGGTTGGTGATGGTCATAGCTGAGAAACCCTACTGCGCCGCGCCGAACCGGGCGGGCGTCCCGCTTAGACTCCAACGGTGATGCATCAGGCCCCCACGACGAGGCAGGCAATCACGAGGGTCCCCATGATGATCGGGATTGCCGTGGTGGTGGCGCTCGCCATTCTCGCCATCCCGATCAAGCAACGATGCGGGGCGCCGGGCTTGTCCTGCGCGACGGCGGTGGACCCGCAAGGCAATGTGCATTACTACTACGAAGTCGAGCCGTTGGGTGTTTATCTCGCCGAAATCGTGACCGGCTCGAACATCACCGTTTTCTACGAGTCGGGCGAGGACCTGGTCCAAGCCCGGTAGCGGTGTCTCGACTCGATAACAGGTTCGAGTCGGTCCCCTCGGAAGTGTGACGTGGTCGAAACCACGATGCGACGCTCGAGCCGGAACGCGCTGGTCAGGCTCAGATTGCCACCGCTAACGCGCCCGCGGGCCGGCGCAACGGGCCGACCTGGGAAGCGTTCTCGATTGGGGGCTTCACAGCAAGCTAACGCATACTTGACACCATGCTTGAAGCGACATCGCCGCAAACCGCCGTTGCGGTGGCTGGTGATGCGCTAAGCGTGGGCAGAGGTTTGTGATGGCCCGCTCGGGCGGTGCCCATCGCCGTCATCGAGCCGTGCGCCAACCCTCACGTTTCCGTAAAGGGCTGACGCGTACCCTGGGCGCGCTGATCTCAGTGGCGGCGGTCGGGCTGACCGGGGCCGGGTACTACGTGGCCCACGGCGCGCTGGGCGGCATCACCGTTTCGAACGCCCTGCAGCCCGACGATCCGCGGTCCAGCGGTGACGACATGAACATCCTGCTGATCGGGCTGGACTCCCGCAAAGATCAGGACGGCAACGACCTGCCCTGGTCGATCCTGAAGCATCTGCACGCCGGCGATTCCGACGACGGCGGCTACAACACCAACACGCTGATCCTGGTGCACGTCAGTGCCGACAACAAGGTTGTCGCCTTCTCGATCCCGCGCGACGACTGGGTGCCCTTCACCGGGGTCCCCGGATACAACCACATCAAGATCAAGGAGGCGTACGGCCTCACCAAGCAGTACGTCGCGAACAAGCTTGCCAATCAGGGCACCAGCAGCCAGAAGGAACTCGAGACGAAGGGTCGCGAAGCCGGCCGGGCGGCGACCCTGCGTGCCGTGCGCAGCCTGACCGGCGTTCCGATCGACTATTTCGCCGAGGTCAATCTGGCCGGGTTCTTCGACCTGGCGCAGACCCTGGGCGGGGTGGAGGTCTGCCTCAACCACCCCGTCTACGACTCGTATTCCGGTGCCGACTTCCCGGCAGGGCGGCAGACGCTGGACGCCTCCCAGGCGTTGTCGTTCGTCCGGCAGCGCCACGGGCTGGAAAACGGGGACCTGGACCGGACCCACCGGCAGCAGGCGTTCATCTCGTCGGTCATGCAGGAGCTGCAGGCCTCGGGAACCTTCACCAACCTGGACAAGCTCAAGGGCCTCATGGCGGTGGCGCGTAAGGATGTGGTGTTGTCCTCCGGTTGGGACGAGGAGATGATCCAGCGGCTGGGTTCGCTGGCGTCCGGCGGACACGTCGAGTTCCGGACGCTGCCGGTAGTGCGCTACGACAACATCGACGGCCAGGACGTCAACATCATCGACCCGGCCGCGATCAAGGCGGAGGTGGCCACGGCGATCGGCGCCGCGCCCCCGACCACGACGCCCGCCACCACGGCCGCCAAACCGAGTCCGTCGACCATCGTCGACGTCATCAATGCCGGCAGCATGAGCGGACTCGCGACCGAGGTGTCCCACGCCCTGCAGAACCACGGCTACACCACGGGGCAGACCCGGGACCGCAATTCGGGTGAGCCGACGGCGAGCACCGTCGCCTATGGCGCCGGGGCGGAAACCGACGCGCGTAACGTGGCCAAACTGCTCGGCCTCGACGCGCCGAGTCAGCCCGACCCCAGCGTCCAGCCCGGACACATCAGGGTGACCGTTGACACCAATTTCTCGGTGTCGATGGTTGACGACGGCACTTCGGACGAAACGTCGAGCACCACCACAACGTCGACCAAAGCCAAGACTTATTACTACAACGGCACCACCACGACCTATCCGACGCCGGATCAAGGGAAACCGATCGACGGCGGCGGCGTGCCGTGCGTTAACTAGCGGCCAAGCCGGGTCGCATTCCGGTTAGGCGTGCGTCCCGCCGTCGATGCGGATCTCGGTGCCGGTGATGAACGCGCCGTCATCGGAGACCAGCATGGCGATCACCCCGGCGACCGCCGACGGGTCGGCCATCCCGGTGCCGCTGGACTCCACCGTGGTCGGCAGGATCGGCATCAACCTCGAAAACAACGACCAGTCAGCGTCTTTCGGGATGTATCCCCCGGTCGCGTCGGTGATTCCGGACTTGATGCTGCCAGGTGCCACGCAGACGGCGCGCAGACCATCACGCGCGTATTCAAGCGCCAGTGAATGGGTGAAGGCCTGAATTCCGCCTTTGCTTGCCGCGTATGCCGCCATATACGGGTGGGCGAACGACGCCGAGGTTGAACTGAAATTGACGATCGCGCTGCGAGGATTCGCCAGTAGCGTCGGAAGTGCTTCGCGCACAACGAGAAACGTCCCGGTCAGATTGACGCCGACGATTTGGTTCCACAGGTCCAGGCTGGTCTGGTGGGTGTGCGCGGCGCGCAGAATGCCGGCCGCATTGACCAACGAATCGAGGCCGCCGAGCCCGTCGACGGCCCGGCGCACGCCGTCAATCACCGAGTCCTCGTTGCCCACGTCCATCGGCACGGTGGTGAGGCGGCCGGCGGTCGCGGCCTCGTCGGCACGGGCCCGGGTGGCGTCCAGGCCGCCCTCGGCGACGTCGGAGGCGACCACGGTGGCGCCCTCGTCGAGGAGCCGCAGCGCGGTCGCCTGCCCGATCCCCGACGCGGCGCCCGTCACCAGGATTCGCTTGCCATCGAGTCGATTCATTGCTCGCTCCCGTGCTCGTCGCGTCACTAGGCGCTCATCATCGCAAAGGGCGGCCGCCGACAAGGCAGAGTGGGTGCATGGACATCGGATTCATCGGCTTGGGCAACATGGGCCAGGGCATGGCCGCCAACCTGATCGGGGCGGGCCATCAGGTCACCGTCTACAACCGCTCCCCCGGCAAGGCGCAGGGCCTGGTCGAGCGGGGCGCCACCGCCGCCTCGACCGTCGCCGAGGCCTGCACCGGCGACGTGGTGTTCACCATGCTGGCGGACGACCGCGCGGTCGAGGCCGTTGCGTTCGGCGAACAAGGGATTCTGGCGGCACTGACCCCGGGCGCCACGCACGTCTCGTCGAGCACCATCAGCGTTGCCCTCTCGGAGCGCCTGACCGCCGCGCACGGTGAAGCGGGCCAGCGGTATGCCGCGGCGCCGGTATTCGGTCGGCCCGAAGCGGCCGCTGCCGCAAAGCTTTTCATCGTCGCGGCGGGTGCGCCGCAGATGCTGCAACCGCTATCCCCGCTATTCGACGCGATCGGCCAGCGAACCTTTGTGGTGTCTGAGCAGCCGCACACGGCCAACCTGGTGAAGCTGAGCGGCAACTTCCTGATCGCTTCGGTGATCGAGAGCGTCAGTGAAGCCGTCGCGCTGGTGGCCAAGGCGGGGGTCGACAGGCAGCAGTACGTCGACATCCTCACGTCGACGTTGTTCGCGGCCCCCGTCTATCAGACCTACGGCGGGCTTATCGCCCGCCGGGAATTCGAGCCGGCCGGGTTCGCCGCCCAGCTGGGCCTCAAAGATGTTCGCCTGGCGCTCGCCGCCGCGGAGCAGTTGCAGGTGCCGCTGCCTGTGGCAAGCCTGCTGCGTGACCGGTTCCTTACGTTGGTGGCCACCGGCGGCGGACACCTGGACTGGTCGGCGCTCGCCACGCTCGCCGATCGAGACGCCGGCCTGGCTTCAGACGACTCCGCGTAGCCCGTCGGCGCCGAACGCGGGTTCCAGCATGGCGGAGTAGTCCGGGCCGCGGCGCAGCATGAGCCCACCGTCGACGTTGATGATCTGCCCGGTGATGTAGCACGCTGCGTCGCTGAGCAAGAACATCGCAAGGTTGGCGACGTCCTCGACCTCGCCGGGCCTTGGCAGCGGCGTGCACTCGCGGTAGTCCTCACTCACCTCCGGCAACGCGAAGACCGGGGCGACCAGATCCGTGCGGATCAGGCCCGGGCGGATGCTGTTGACGCGCACCCAGGACGGGCCGAGTTCGTCGGCGGCCAGCTGCATCATGTGATCGACGGCCGACTTGCTGACGCCATAGGCGCCGAACCATCGGTGGGTGTTGCTGGCGGCGATCGACGAGATGCCCACGAACGAACCACCGCCGCCGCGGACCAGCTCGCGCGCGGCGTGCTTGAGCACGTACATGGTGCCGTTGACGTTCAGGTCGACGGTGCGCCGCCAGCCCTCCGAGTCGATCTGGGTGATCGGCCCGATGGTCTCAGAGCCACCCGCGCAGTGCACCACGCCGTGGAGTTGGCCGTGCCAGGCCGTGGCGGCGTCCACCGCGCGGGCGGCCTCCTCCTCGTTGGTGACGTCGGTCGGCTCGTAGCGAATAGAGCCGCCACTGTGAAGCGCTTCGATCTCGCTGACGGCCCCCGCCAGCCGGTCGGGATTGCGGCCGACGATCATGACCGAGGCGCCCGCCCCGACCAGCCCCGCGGCCACGCCCTTGCCGATCCCGCTGCCACCGCCGGTGACCAGATATGTCCGGTTTTCGAAAGAAAGATGCACGCGACGCCCTCTCAAACTGAAACAGGTTCTAGATATCGAACCACGCGGAGAAGTCACCGCGGCAATGGGTGGCCGCGTGCGCTACGGCGTATCGCGGCGGGCCACCTGTGTCGGCTTCGCGTTGCGCCAGTCCTCGACGTCGGGCGGCAGTCCGACCGCGTACCTGTTCTCGTTGTGGGCCGCCCAGTGCGCATGTCCCAGCTCGTGGATGTGGAAGGCGTGCCGCAGGGCCTCGGTGAATCCCATTGCATCGGAAGCGGCATTGACCGAGTCCTTGACGAGCAGCGCCGCCATCGTGGGCCGGTCGGCGATGCGCCGGGCGAATTCGAGCGTCTTGTCGGCCAGCTCGTCGACCGGGAACACCTTGGACACCATGCCGAGCCGATAGGCTTCGTCGGCGTCGAGCGAATCTCCGGTCAGCAGCAGCTCTTTGGCCTTGCGGGGACCGAATTCCCAAGGGTGGGCATAATATTCGACGCCGGGCATCCCCAAGCGCACCGCGACGACATCGCTGAACTTGGCATTGTCGGCGGCCACGATCAGGTCGCACGCCCAAATCAGCATCAGACCCGCGGAGATCGCGTTGCCCTGCACCTGGGCGATGGTGATTTTGCGTAAATCCCGCCAACGGCAGGTGTTTTGGAAGAAGTAGTGCCATTCCTGCAGGTAGATCTTCTCCACGATCGGATCGCGCGTCCCGCCGTTGATCCGGAAGCTCGGAAGTTGGCTACGCTCCGCGATCGCCAGCTCTGAGCCCAAGTCATGGCCCGCGGAGAAGTTCTTGCCGCGCGCCGCCAGGATCACCACGCGCACGGTGTCGTCGGCCTCGGCGCGCAGAAACGCCTCGTCGAGTTGGACCAGCAGGCCGCGGCTTTGCGCGTTGTGGGCTTCCGGCCGGTTCAGCCATATCCGCGCGATGCGGCCCTCGTCGAGGGTTTCGTAGCTGACCAACTCGTCAGCTTCGGCGTTGCCCGTCTGGGCACCGGTTTGCTCGGAAAGTGTCATGCGGCCCACCTCACTTGTTGTCAGGTCCGACGTCGTTACACATTACGGCCAGTGTGTAAGTGGGTCACCGGTGGGTGGGTGAGCCGTCCGGCCGCATGCCCAGCGGCAACAGACGGTGATCGCGGGTGAACGCCAGGCGGATCAGTCCCGGTGCGACGACGACGGTGGTGGCCGCCACCGAGCCCAGGATCAAGAACATCACGACGGCCTGGACCAGCACGGCCTGCACCGGGTGCACGCCGGCGAGGATGAGCCCCGTCATGGCACCCGGGAGGAACACCAGCCCGGTGGCTTTGGTGGTTTCGATTTGCGGCGATATCGCCGACCGCAACGCGGTTCGCAGGTACGGGGAGGCGGCCTGACGGGAGGGCTGCCCGAGGGCGAGCCTGGCCTCGACCTCGTCGCGCTTGTCGCGGAGCTCGTCGACCAGCCGCCGGGCCACCAACACCGTGGCGGTCATCGAGTTGCCGATCATCATCCCGGCGACCGGCACCAACGTCCGCGCCTGCAGGGGGAACACCCGCAGTCCGAAAATCACCCCGAGGGTGATCACGGCCGCGGCGGCGAACGCCGCGATCGTCAGCGGCGCGAGTCGCGGCACCTCAGGCGCCCGACGTCGGGCGAGATCCCCCGCGTAGGCCACCATGCCGGCCACCCACGCCCACGACCACCACAGGGAACGGCCGGGCTCGAACAGCAAGGTCAGGCCGCCGCCGACCAGCAGCAGCTGCGCCAGGGCGCGAGCCGCCGCCCATGCGAGCTGGCCCTGCAGCCCCAACCGCTGCCAGAGCGAGACCGCCGCTGCGACCGCCACCAGAATCAGCGACGCCGCCAGGCCCATCCAGCCGACCTGGCCGTTCATCACGCCGCCGACCCGACCGGGCCGAGCCCCAGGCTTCGGCCCCGCTCGATGTGCAGGACGCGGTCCGCGGCGCGTTCCACCTGCGCCGAATCGTGGGTGACCCACAGCGCGGGAATCCCGTCGGCCGCCAGGTCACGCACCGCACGCTCGATCACCCTGGCGGCTTCGGCGTCGACCGCGGAGGTGGGTTCGTCGAGGAGCAACACCTGCGGTCGGGCCATCAGCGTGCGGGCCAGGCACATTCGCTGCGCCTCCCCGCCGGACAAGGCGGTGGCGTCGCGGTCCAGCCAGGATCCGGTCAAACCGACGCGGGACAGGGTGTCGCGCATCCGTCCGTCGGATGCGTCTGGATCGGCTGCCCGCAGGTTGTCGGCGACCGTCCCCGGAAACGGCGACGGACGCTGGAAACACATGCCCACCCGGCGCCGCAACCACAGCGGATCGATGCCGGCGACGTCCTCGCCGCAGAACGACACCGTGCCGCTCGTCGGCACCTCGAGCCGGTTGCACAGGCGAAGCAGGGTGGATTTGCCTGCGCCCGACGGCCCGAACACCGCCGTCACGCCCCGACCCGGGATGGCTGCCGTCAGGCCGTCCAGCGCCCGCACTCCGTGCCGCTCTACGACCACGTCGAGGAACTCGAACATCAAGTCCTCACCCACCTGCTCATCCTGCATCACCTACAGTTATGTCATGGCTACGAAATCTGACCCTGGCGAGATCGGCGACGTCGAACCGGTTGCCGACAGCACCGCGAGCCAGGCCAGGCGAGTCGTCGCGGCCTATGCGAACGACGCCGACGAGTGCCGCGTCTTCCTGTCCATGCTCGGTATTGGGCCCGCAAAACTCGACGCGTAAATGGCACCCGGGGACGGGCACGACTCGAAAACACCCTTCGGGAATTCCGATTTTGTGGTGGTCGCCAACCGGCTGCCGGTAGATCAGGAACGGCTTCCCGACGGCACCACCGCATGGAAGCGCAGCCCCGGCGGCCTGGTGACGGCCCTGGAGCCGCTGCTCCGGCGCCGGCGGGGAGCGTGGGTCGGCTGGGCGGGCGTCGCCGAGGAAGAGACCGACTTCGATGACGAGCCCATCGTCCAGGACGACCTGGAGCTGCGCCCGGTGCGGCTGAGCGCCGACGACATCGCCCAGTACTACGAGGGATTCTCGAACGCCACGCTGTGGCCGCTGTACCACGACGTCATCGTCAAACCGATTTACCACCGTCAATGGTGGGACCGCTACGTCGAGGTCAATCGGCGCTTCGCCGCGGCCACCTCCCGCGCCGCCGCGGAGGGCGCGACCGTGTGGGTGCAGGACTACCAGCTGCAACTGGTGCCGGCGATGCTGCGGGAACTGCGGCCCGACCTGACCATCGGCTTTTTCCTGCACATCCCGTTCCCGCCGGTGGAACTGTTCATGCAGCTGCCGTGGCGCACCGAGATCATCGAGGGCCTGCTCGGCGCGGACCTGGTGGGCTTCCACCTGACCGGGGGCGCCCAGAATTTCCTGTTCCTGTCGCGGCGACTGATCGGCGTGAACACCTCCCGAGGCTCGGTCGGCGTGCGCACACGGTACGGCGAGGTCGATCTCGGGTCGCGCGTCGTCCGGGTGGGCGCCTTCCCCATCTCCATCGATTCCGGCTCGCTCGACCAGGCCGCCCGCGACCGCGACATCAGGCGGCGCGCACGGGAGATTCGGACGGAGCTGGGCAACCCCCGCAAAGTGCTGCTCGGCGTCGACCGGCTCGACTACACCAAGGGCATCGATGTGCGGCTGAAGGCCTTCTCGGAACTGCTTGCGGAGGGACGCGCGAAACGCGACGACACCGTTCTGGTGCAGCTCGCGACGCCGAGCCGCGAACGCGTGGAGAGTTACCAGATTCTGCGCAACGACATCGAGCGCGAGGTGGGCCACATCAACGGCGAGTACGCCGAGGTCGGTCATCCGGTGGTGCACTACTTGCACCGTCCGGTCCCCCGCACCGAATTGATCGCGTTCTTCGTGGCCGCCGACGTCATGCTGGTCACCCCGCTGCGCGACGGCATGAACCTGGTCGCCAAGGAGTACGTCGCCTGCCGCAGCGACCTCGGCGGTGCGCTGGTCCTGTCCGAATTCACCGGCGCCGCCGCCGAACTCCGGCAGGCCTATCTGGTCAACCCGCACGACCTCGAGGGCGTAAAGGACGCGATCGAAGCGGCGCTGAACCAGCCCGTCGAGGAGGGCCGGCGCCGGATGCGGTCGATGCGGCGGCAGGTCCTCGCCCACGACGTCGACCGCTGGGCGCGCTCATTCCTGGACGCATTGGCGGAGCCGCAGGCGCAGGACGCCAAGTAGGCCGCGCGAACCCATGGTGCTGCCGCGCAAACGCTGTGATACTCGGGGGATCGGTCCAGGGGAAGGTCCGAGAAGGGAGGGCACTGTGAAGCTCCGTCGCGGGTTGGCCGCTGGCGCAGGCATCTTCTCGGCAGTCGCCATCGGGATCGCGCTGGATTCCGGTGACCCCGCGCACGCGATCGGACCGCCGCCGGATGGCAACTACAACTACAACGAGGCGGGGGTTTCCGGGGTGACCTGGACGATCTCGGCCCTGTGCGATCAGCCGTCCGGAACCCGGAACATGAACGACTACTCCGACCCGATCGTGTTCGCGATGAACTGCGCCCTGAACATCGTCAGCTCGACGAACGAGCGGATCAGCGCCGCGGACAAACTGCAGAACTTCAGCGGCAGGGCCCGGATGACCAGCATGCTGTGGACATTCAAAGTCGAGAAATCAGACGGGGTTTCGTGTCCGGGCGGCGGCACTGCACCGTCCACCGACACGTATGCGTTCAGCGACGAGAACATGAGCGGCACCCACACCAGCCTGCACGGCGCCGTCTGCGGGATGCAGCCGGAGATGAAGAAAACGCCGTTCTCCTTGGCCTTGGCCGGTCCGCCGCCCAGCCCGATCGAACGTTATCCGTTGTACTGCAACGGGATTGCGATGTGCTACTAGATCGGCGTGATGTAGGCGATCAGCCATTGCTTGCCGATCTTCTTGAAGTCGACCCGCAGCCGGCTGCCGTCGTAGAGCGGCTGGCGTGTTTTATCGGTCACGGTGCGGTTCATATAGACCATCAGCGATGCCGAATCACGCTTGGCGGACATCACTCCCACGCCCACGACGTTCGCCTGGACGACCACTTCGCGTTTCTTGGCCTCCGGAATGATCTGCGCGTTCGCGCTTTTCCGGAATTCCTGGCGATAGTCGGGGGTCAACAGCGGGTACGCGTCGCTGAGGCTGCGTTCCACCGTCTGATAGTCATAGGCGAAGACCTGGGGAATCTCCTTGGTAGCCAGGGCCGGTAGCACCGCCCGCGCCGCTTCCTCGCCGCGCGTCTGCACCCGCCCCCAGTAGAACCAGCCTGCCGCCGCGGACAACCCGACGAACACCAGAATCAGGAGGTAGCCCGCGACGATGAGCAGCCGGCGCCGCCACCGCATCAATTACCCCCGTTGGGGTACTTCAGGTCGTAGCCCGTCATCCGGCCCTGCTCGTCCTCGTGCACGATCACTCGCAGGCGATAGGGCATGGACGGTTTGTTCACGCCGTCGATGTCGGCGACTGTCACCCGCACCGAGACAAGCACGGACGCGTTGTCGGTTACGGTGTCAATTCCCTCGAGCGCGGCACCGTTGATGACCGCTTCCGACGTCGCGTTGGTGGAGCGGAAGATGCCCTTGAGGTTCTCGATGTTGTTGTTGGCGCCGAGCATGCCGCGCAGCGGTCCGCTGGTGCCGTTGAAGAAGCGGTTCACACTCTCGTCGATGTTGTCCTGCTTGTAGCTGAACATGTTGACCACCGTTTGCGTGGCGGTGTCGACGAACCGCTGGTCGCGCGCTTGCTGGGCGTTGGCGTGCCGCTGCTGGACGACGAGCACGGCCAAGCAGCCGGCCAGCGCGCCGATGGCCAACACCGCGGCCGCGAACGAAATCCATGCCACCAAGGCGCGGTGCGGCTGCCGCCGCGGTGGCGGCTTGAGGGATTTGAGCGTCTTGACGGACTTGGCCGGCTGCGCCGGCGCGGCTTCGACCTGCACCGTGGCGGCCTCGCTCGCCTCCCCTTTCGCGGGGCCGGCCGCGCGGGAGGCCCGGCGGCGAACGCGCGGATTGGTCATTGGCTCGACTGCCACTACATCGGCCTCGGATCAAGCATCAGGTCCACCCAATTCTCGGCGCTGGACACGCCGCTAGCACCGGCCGCGAAAATACCAGTGCCACCGGCCGGGTCCCTAAATGCGCCCGTCTTCTCGTCATAGGTGGCATATGCGGGCCCACTGGCCTGCGGCTGCGGACCAGGTGGCGGCCCCCACGGCTTCTCAGGTCCCGGGCCCGCCGGCGGGGGATTGATCCCTACTGGCGGAGCCGGCGGCGGCAGCCACTTGGGATATGGCAGCTGCGGTGGCACGGGCGGAACGCCGGGCGGCTGCCACGACGTGAACGGCGGTGGCGGCCCGTTGTCGTTGGGCGGCGGCGGATCGTATGCCGGCTGCTTGTTCGGCAACGGGCCCGGCCCCGGCGCCACCCCGGGCGGAGGCGGCCCGACGATCGGCGTGCCCGGGTCGGGTTCGGCATCCGGCGGGATGTAGGGGAACTTGTTGGGCGGCAACACGTTCAGCCCGTTGGTCATCGGGGTGTCGTACGGCACGGGCGGACCACGCCACGGGTTGCGGCCGATGGGAACGTAGCCCTTGGGGTCACGGCAGAGCTGAACGGTCGGCGCCCGTTTGCCGGGGAATTCCTGGCACGGATAGTTGCGCGCGCCCCGCACGGTGCTCGGATCGTTCTGAGCCACCTTGCAGTACATGTCCCGCGGCAGCTCGCGCACCGTCTCGTCGGCCGGCGTGCGCATCAACGGCGGGGGCAGGAAGCCGACGGCGCACGGCGGCGGGTCGTTGAGGTCCAGCTTGAAGTCCAGCTTGGCGCCTTCGTCCTGCGGTGCGCCGCCGGCCGCCGTCGTGATCGCGGCGAACAGCGCCGGCAGCACGACCAGCAGCTGCTCTATCGACTTGTGGTAGATAACGCCCACCCGACCCAGGTTGGCCAGGCTGGCGGCCAGTGTCGGGAAGGACGGGCGGATGCCGGAGAACGCGGTGCTGGCTTCGTCGGTCGCGCCCGGGGCGGTAGCCAGCGTGTCGCGCAGCTGCGGGTCGGCCTGGCGCACCTCGGAGGTGAACCGCGCGAGCCCGTCGGACAGCGATTTGATGTCGGCGCCGGCGCGAATCTGAGACTGCAGGAACGGGCCGGCCTGGTCAATCAGCTGTGAGGCCTGCGGGTAGTTCGCGTTTGCCTCGTCCACCAGCAGCCGGGCGGACTCGAACAACCGGGCCAGCTCGGGTCCGGACCCGTTGGCCGCGATGAACGTCTCGTGCAAAACCTCGCGCAAACGGGTGTCGCCCAAGCTGTTGGTCAGGGCCTCCGCGCGTTTCAACAGGTCGGCGACGTCCTGACCGATCCGGGTGTTTTGCCGCTCGATCCGAAACCCGTTGTGCAGCTTGGTCCCCGCCGGTGAGCTCGGTGGCACCAGGTCGATGTATTGCTCACCGACGGCCGACACGCTCTTGACGGTGGCGGTGACATTCGAAGGGATGGGCGTGCCGCTGTTCAGCCGCATCTCGGCGGTGACGCCATTGGGATTGAGTCCCACCGATTCCACCCGGCCGACGGCGACGCCGCGGTAGGTGACGTTGGCGTTCTTGTACAAGCCACCGCCGGCGACGAAATCGGCCGTCCCCGCGTAGGTTCCGAGGCCGAACGTCGCAGGCAGCCGCAGGTAGAACATCGCCATCACAGTCAGTGTGACGGCGGTGATCACCGCGAATATCCACAGCTGGATCCTGGTTAGCCTGTCGTGCATCTGCGCCCGCCCCCTACTGTCCTGAACCGGTGCCAGGCGGAATCTTGAACGGGTCGGCCGCCTGTCCGGACAGGTTGGCCATTTCACCGACCAAAAAGTCGGGCGGATTCAGGATCTCGTTCATGTGGGCCATGTTCGGGTCGAAATACGCCGTGGTGAAGAAGGTTTCACCGAGCCGGCGCAGCGTGAGGTCGAAGGTGGTGAACACGTTGAGGTAGTCACCGCGCACCGCATTCTTGATGCCGAAGTTGGGGAAGGGGAACGTCAGCAAGAGCTGAAGCGACGTGACGAAGTTCTTCCGGTTGTCGGCGAGCGCCTTGGATGCGGCGTAGAGGTCTTTGAGGTCGGCGGCGAAGTCCACCTTGGTTTTCGCCAGCACATGCGAGGTCACCGTCGCCAGCTTCTTGAGCGCGGAGAACGCCTCGACGATATGGTCGCGGTTCTTGTTGAGCACCCGAATCGCGTCGGGCAGTGTGTCCAGCGCCCGGCCCAGGTTGTCCTTATCGCGCGCCAGGCTCGCCGAAAATCGGTTCAGGCCGTCGACCGCATCGATGATGTCGTTGACTTGCCGGTTGAGTCCGGCGGTCAGTTCCGCCAGCCGCGGCACCAGGTCGACGAACTGGTCTTGCCGACCCGCGACGGCCTGATAGGTCTCGTCGGTGATCTCTTCCAGGGCACCGACGTTGCCCTTGTTCACCACGACGCCGAGGGCCGACAGCACCTCCTCGGTGGTGGGATAGCGGCCGGTGTTGGACTCGGAGATTTTGGACCCGTCGGTCAGTTTGCCGACGGCCGGCTTGCCCTTGGGGCGCGCCAGGTCGATGTGCATCGAACCCAGCAGCGATGTCTGGGCGACGGTCGCTGTCGCATTGGCGGGCAGCGAAACATGCTTGTCCAGTGACAATTTCACTGCCGCGAAGAACGATCCATCGGACCGCTGCACGGCTTGAATGCCCGAGACGCTGCCGACGGTGACGTCGTCAACCATGACCGGAGAGTTCTGCGGCAGGGTCGCCACGTCGGGCAGATCGACGGTGATCGAGTAGGCGCCCCCGCCATGGCCCGCCGTGCCGGGCATCGCCAGCGAGTTCAGACCGTTGAATTGACAGCCGGCCAGCAGAGCGCTTCCCGCAGCTAAAGCGCTGCCGCGCAACCATATTCGGTTCACTCAGCCGCCCCCTTGATCGGTAGGCGCCACCGGCGCCTGGCCCGGCGCGGGGCCCGGGAGCGGCCCGAAAGCGCTCCCCGGGGCGGGGCCGGGGGCCGGACCGGCATTACCCAAGGCCGGCGCGGGGCCGGGGGCCGGGCCGGTCTGCGGAGCCGGCGGGACCAGCAACGCCTGCAGGTCCGCCGGGTTCTGGGCGGCGGGCGGCGTCTTGGCACCATTGGCCGGGATCCAGGTGAGATCGGGGACCGGGGTCGCCGACTTGGCCTGGGTTTCCGGGGTGTCGTAGATGATCTGACCCTTGTAGGCCGTAATCGTGTTCAGCGGGTGGAACATGATCGGCGGGTAATTGACGGTGAGCCTGCGCAGCACCGGTCCTAGCCGCTCACGGCAGAGCTCGGCGCGCTTGAAGTAGTCGGGGGCGCGCGGTCCGGCGGCCGTCTCGAAGGACCCACCGCAGATGAACTGCACGGGGTTGGCGAATTCCGGTATCGAGAGCAGGCCGTTGAGCGTGCCCTGCGCCGGGTCGTAGATGTTGTAGAAATTTGCGATGCCGGGGCCCGCCACGTGCAGCACCTGCTCGATGTTCTCGCTCTGGTCGCTCAGCGTCTTGGCGAAGTCGTTGAGGTTGTTGACCGTATCGATGATGGTCGAGTTGTTCTCGTGCAGGAATCCCCGGATGTCGGAGAGCGCCTTGTTGAGGGTGCCCAGGGTGTTGTCGAGGTGACGTGAGCTGTCGGCGAGCACCTGGGAGACCGAGGCGACGTTCCCGGCGAACTGGACGATCTGTTCGTTGCTGGCCGACAGCGCGTTGACCAGAACCTGAAGATTCTTGACCGTGCCGAAGATGTCACTGCGTGAATCCCCCAGCCGCCCGGCGGCTTGGGAGAGTTCGCGCAACGCGTTGTGAAACGACTCGCCGTTGCCGTTGAACGTGTCCGCGGCCTGGTTGATCGCCCGGCCCAACGGCCCCTGCATCGACCCCGTGGTGGGCCCGAGCTGCA
This sequence comes from Mycobacterium sp. E3251, assembly GCF_001666835.1. GTDB lineage: Bacteria > Actinomycetota > Actinomycetes > Mycobacteriales > Mycobacteriaceae > Mycobacterium. Next base: position 71,478 of record NZ_LZJF01000141.1, read on the forward strand.
CGGCCAGTTGCGTCAGCGACTCTTTGACCTCGTCCCACTCCACCGGGACCCCGGTATGTTCCAGGCCAATGCTCGCGCCGTCGGCCAGCACCGGGCCACCGGTGTAAGCCGGCGTCATCTGAATGAACCGCGCCGCCACCAGGTTCGGCGACATGATGATGGCCTTGGCGTCCTTCGGGATCTTCACGTCCTTGGACACCGACATGGTGATCTTGACATCGGAGGGCCGCGGCTCGATGGTGTCGATGTGCCCCACCGGAACGCCCAGGACGCGGACCTGGTCGCCGGGATAGAGACCGACGGCGGACGTGAAGTAACCGACGATGCTGCGCGTATTGCCGGTCGACGACAGCACATAAACGCCACCCACCAACACCGCAATGAGCGCGATGGCGGTGGTGTAGCGCAGCCCCCGGCTGCCGGCGATCCGCCGCATCATGGCGACTTCGGCCTAATGATCCAACGCTCCTGGATCAGCCCGCGCAGGTAATCGGCCAAGCTGGCCGGCATCTTCCCGGGCTGGTAGAAGAAGTCGAACATCGTCGCGAGCAGCGGCGCGGGGATCACCCCGTAGACGTTGACGTTGAATCCCGGTCCGGAACCCACGACCTCGCCCAACTCGGTCGCGTAGGTCGGCAGCCGTTTGAGGGCCTCGGTGATGTAGTCGCGGCGCTCGTTGAGATTGCTCAGCACGTCGTTGAGCTTGCTCAGCGACGGCCCGAACTCCTTGCGGTTGTCGGCGACGAAGCCGGAGATCTGCGCGGAGAGTCCCTGGATTCCCGAGATCAGCCGCCCCAGGGCGGCTCGCCGCTCGTCGAGCGCGGCGAACAACTCGTTACCGTCGTCGACCAGCTTGTTGACCTGGTCGGCGCGCTGGGACAGCACGCCCGTCACCGACTTCGCATGTGCGAGAAGGCTTTGCAGCGCCTCGTCGCGCCGGTTCAGCGTTCGCGACAGCGTCGTCACACCGTCGAGCGCACCGCGCAGCTCGGGGGTGGCGTCGTGCAGCGTGTCGGTCAAGACGTTCAACGCCTGCTCGAACTGAGGCTTGTTCAGGTTGTTGGCGTTTTGACCCAGATCCTCCAGCGCGCCGGCGAGTGTGTACGGCGTGGTCGTGCGGCTGAGCGGGATCGTGGTCGACCTGCCGCTCCCGGCCGGGCTCACGGCGATGGAGCGCTCCCCGAGGATGGTGTCGGTGCGGATCGCGGCCAGTGACTGATCTCCAACGGCGACATGGCGATCCACGCTGAAGCTGATCTTGGCGCTGTCTCCGGCCAGGCCGACCGACGTCACCTTGCCTACCTTGAGGCCAGAGACGTACACCGCGTTACCGGGATTGATGCCGCCGGCGTCAGAGAAATAGGCGTCGTAGATCTTTCCCTGCGGCCAGAACGGTAATGCCGCGTAGCCGAATGCGATGAGCACAACACACACGACCAGCACCACCCCGAAGATGCCTGTGCGCAGCGGATCGCGCTCACGCTTGGCGTTACTTGGCAAAAGCGCACCTCCCCTTGCTGGGATCCACCTGGCCACCGAGGGGCAGCAGGATGTCGCTTCCCGCGGGGCCGTTGATCTTGATCGTCACCGAGCAGAAGTAAATGTTGAAGAACGAGCCGTAGGCACCCAGCGCGGCCAGCCGCAGATAATCCTCGCCCAGCTGCTCGACGTCGTTGTTTACCTCGGCCTTGCGGTTGTCCAGTTCGGTCGCCAGCGGCCGGGTGTTCTCCAGGATGCCCTGCAGCGGCCGGCGCGAATTCTGCAGTAGCTCGGTCAGATCCGTCGTCGTCGACGCCAGCGGCGGAATGGCGCCCGCGATGTCGTCCTTGTTCTTGGCCAGCCCGCTGATCAGTTGCTGCAACTGGTCGACGCTGGTCGAGAATTGGGCGCTGCGCTCATCGACGGTCTTGAGCACCGTGTTGAGGTTGTTGATCACGTCACCGATCAGTTGGTCGCGCTGGCCCAATGCCGACGAGAACGCGCTCGTGTCGGCCAGCACGTTGGACAACGCGCCGCCCTGGCCCTGCAACAACTCGATGACCGCGCTGCTGATCGTGTTGACCTTGTCCGCGTCCAGACCCTTGAGCACCGGGCGAAGCCCACCCAGCAGCGCGTCGAGATCCAGTGCAGGCTGGGTGTGTTGGGCGTTGATCGTGCCGCCCGGCGGCAGCTTCCGCAGCTCCCCCGGTCCCGAGGTGATCTCCAGATACCGGTCGCCGACCAGGTTTTCGTAGCGAATCACCGCGCGCGTCGAGGAATAAAGCGTGTAACGATTGTCGAGACCGAACGACACGTCGATGGTGTTGTCGGGGTTGAGCTTTACGCCGGACACCGCACCGACCGGAACACCGGCGATGCGCACCTTCTGGCCCGCCTTCAACCGGGACACATCGGTAAACGTTGCGTGATAAGTGCTTTCGGGACCGAACCGGAAGTCACCGAAGATCACCACCAAGCCCGCGGATACGAGCAGCATGGCCACCGTGAAGATGCTGACCTTGATCATCATCGAGCGGTGCGTCGGCATCTCCCCCGCGGCCATCAGAAGTCGTCCCGTTCCGCGAAGGCGCCGTGGAACAAGAACTGAAGCGTCGAGGGCGCGTCGAACTGCAGTTCGGTGAACGGCTCGTACGGAATGTTCGCGTTGTCGGTGACCAGGAACGGTGACCGGAAGAACGACCCACCGGTCTGTTTCGTCGGAATGTCCGGCAGCCCACGGCAGTTCGGCCCACCTGAGGCGTTGACGATCGGCAGGGACTCGGGGAACGTGTACGACGGCGCGCCGAGGACGAAGCTCGAGGACGTGAACAGGCCCGCTTTGCGGACACCGAGCAGTGGGGCGAACTCCTTGATACCGCGCTCGATGCCGGCGAACAGGCAGCCGAATTCGGGTGAATAATCAGCGGCCACCTTCAGTGGGGCCCGCAGCCGGTTGATGGCGTCGATGAAGTCCTGTTCGGCCGGAGCCAACGTCTCATAAGCGTTGTTGGCCAGGCCGATCGTGGCCAGCAAGGTGTCGTTGAGGTTGTTCTGCTGGTCGACGACGGTCTTGTTGATCGTCGGAAGGTTGTCGAAGATGGTGTTGAGATCCGGAGCGGCGTCGGCGTAGATGTTGGTGACGACGGCGGCCTTGCGGAAATCCTCCTGCAGCGCAGGCAGCTTCGGGTTTGCCTGGCGTGTCAATGTGTTCAGGCCAGACAAGATACCGCCGAAGTCGTCGCCGTGACCGCGCAGACCCTCGGACAGCGCGCTCAAAGTGCCGTTGAGTTCGACGGGGTCGATCTTGTGCAGCAGGTCCATCAGCGACTGGAACAGGGTGTTGACTTCCAGCTGCACCGCAGAGGCCGCAACGTGGGCGTTCGGACGTAGGGAGGTCGGCGAAGGGTTCTGCGGCGGAAGGAATTCCACCGATTTGGCGCCGAATATGGTGTTACCCGCGATATGCACCGGCGCATTGGAGGGAACGAAGTGCATGTCGTCGCTGTTGATGCCCAGCGTCAGACGCGCCTGGTCATCGGAGTAGTCGATGGCCTCGACCTTGCCGATCTGGATGCCCCGGTATTTGACCTTGGCGCCTTTCTCCATCACCAGCCCGGCCCGGGGAGCCGAGACCGTGACCTTGTCGATCGAGGCGAAAGCCGCTGTGTAGGAAAGGTAAGTCACGACGGCGAACGCCAGTATCAGGCCGGCCAGCACTACGGCTGCCAGCCTGACGGAGGTACGTCGCGTTCCTGTGTCTGCCATGTTCCTTTAAGCGGTCCTCTTACCCGGAGAGGTTGAAGTTACCGGACGCGCCGTAAACGGCGAGTGAGATGAACAGTGTGATGACGACGACGACGATCAGCGAGGTGCGCACGGCCTGGCCGACCGCGATGCCGACGCCGACCGGCCCGCCGCTGGCGTTGTAGCCGTAATAGGTATGGACGAGCATCACCGCGATGGACATGACGATCGCCTGCAGGAACGACCACAGCAGGTCCGAGGGGATCAGGAAGGTGTTGAAGTAGTGGTCGTAGAGACCCTTGGATTGTCCGTTGATGTACACCGTGGTGAAGCGGGCGGCGAAGAACGCGGCCAGTACCGACAGTGAATACAACGGGATGATCGCGATGAGTCCGGCGATCAGCCGGGTCGACACCAGGTAGGACACCGAGTGCACCGCCATGCATTCGACCGCGTCGATCTCCTCGGACACCCGCATGGCGCCCAATTGCGCGGTGGCACCGGCGCCGATGGTGGCGGCCAGCGCGATGCCCGCGATCACCGGCGCGACCACGCGGACGTTGAGAAAAGCCGACAGGAAGCCGGTCAGCGCCTCGATGCCGATGTTGCCCAACGAGGAATACCCCTGCACGGCGATGACGCCGCCGGAGGCCAGGGTGAGGAAGGCCGCGACACCCACCGTGCCGCCGATCATCACGAGCGCCCCCGCGCCCATTGTCATCTCGGCGATCAGCCGGACCGTCTCTTTGCGGTAGCGGGTGAGGGCATTCGGGACGTACCGGACGGTCTGCCCGTAGAACAACGCCTGCTCACCGAAGTCGTCGATCGGCTCCTGCAGCCGGAAGGCGAGGTTACGCAGCCGGTAGGTGACGTCGTAGCTCATCGAGTACTCACTTCGCCGAGATTCGTACGCCGATGGCGGTCATCACCACGTTGATGACGAACAGACAGATGAATGCGTAGACCACGGTTTCGTTGACCGCGTTGCCGACGCCCTTCGGGCCACCCTTGACGGTCAGGCCGCGATAGCAGCCGACCAGGCCGGCCATCACTCCGAACAGCAGCGCCTTGACCTCGGCGAGCACCAGCTCGCGCAGGCCGGTCAGCACGGTCAGTCCGTTGATGAAGGCGCCCGGGTTGACACCCTGCAGGAAGACGGAGAACACATAACCACCGGACAGGCCGATGGCGCACACCAAGCCGTTGAGCAAAAGCGCAACAACAGTGGAGGCCAGCACGCGGGGTACCACGAGTCGCTGGACCGGGTCGATGCCCAGCACCCGCATCGCGTCGATCTCCTCGCGGATGGTGCGCGCGCCGAGGTCGGCGCAGATCGCGGTGGCGCCGGCACCCGCGACGACGAGCACGGTGACCACCGGACCCAGCTGGGTGATGGTGCCGAAGGCCGTTCCGGCGCCGGACAAGTCGGCGGCGCCGATTTCGCGGAGCAGGATATTCAGCGTGAACGCCACCAGCACAGTGAATGGAATCGATACCAGCAGCGTCGGGACCAGCGACACGCGCGCGATCATCCACGTCTGTTCGAGGAACTCGCCCAATTGGAACGGCCGGCGGAAAGCCTGCCGGCCGGTGTCGATCATCATTTCGAAGAACCCGCCGACGGCACGGGCGGGGACGGCAAGCTGCTGCATCAACTTGGCTACCCCCCTCAGCTGCTCGCGGCGAAGTCTATGCGTCGCCTTAGCGGTATCTCTCGTCGCATGCGGCTCGGTGTGAGCCGGATCATATTAACCCAGAACAAGTTAATGCTGTCAATGAACAGCATTTCCTTGTCTGAAACGTTAACTTGCCAGGTCAGATGCGCTTATGACATTCCAAACTGACACACGTTCTTACTGCTGATTCCCCCCCACGAAGTAACCTCACACAGCTATTGCTCCATCAGCCCCACCGCGGAAAAGTTCCGCTCCGGATCCCGCCCAGCAAAGTACTCTTGCAGCGTCGCACTCAGTTGCGCAGGCTCCCAAGCCTCCCCCGAGGCGCTGAACTGATGCTCAGCGGTCGGCGCCGCAACCAATGTCACCCGCGGCCCGTAGACGATGAATACCTGGCCGTTGACTTCCGCGGCCGCCGGCGACGACAAGAACTTGACCAGGCTGACCACGTGCTCGGGTGACAGCGGGTCGATCCCGCCCTCCTCGACGTCAGGTGCGGCACCGAAGACGTCGGCTGTCATGGCGGTACGGGCGCGCGGGCAAATCGCGTTGGCGCACACCCCGTACCGACCGAGCGCCCGCGCGGCCGTCAGGGTGAGCGAGATGATGCCGGCCTTGGCGGCGCCGTAGTTGGCCTGACCCACCGGGCCGACGAGCCCCGCCTCCGACGCCGTGTTGACCAGCCGGCCGTAGACGGTTCCCCCGGCATCCTTTGCTTTGGAGCGCCAGTAGGTGGCCGCGTTGCGGGTGAGCAGGAAGTGGCCGCGCAGGTGCACCGCGATCACCAGGTCCCATTCCTCGTCGGACATGTTGAACAGCATTCGGTCGCGGGTGATCCCCGCGTTGTTGACCACGATGTCCAGTCCACCGAGACCATCGGCCTGGGCGACCAGCTCGTCGGCGGTTGCCCGCTCGCTGATGTCGCCGGCCACCGCGACCGCCTTGGAGCCGGCGGTGTTGATCTCGTCGATGACGTCTGAGGCATCGAGGGCGGCGGCGATGTCGTTGACGACGACGGTGGCGCCGGCCCGGGCGAGGCCGAGAGCTTCGGCGCGGCCCAGTCCCGCGGCCGCACCGGTCACCACCGCGACCTTTCCGGAGAGATCGGTCGCGTTCGTGCTGCTAGTCAATTTATGAATACCTCTAGTTTCGGGTCACGCACTTCAGTCTTCGCGCAACAGCGCGGCTCGCGGGCATTCGGCAATCGCCTGCTCGGCCAACTGCTCCTGATCGGCGGGAATGGGGTCGAGCTTCACGACGGCGTAATCGTCGTCGTCCAGGTCGAAGATATCCGGCGCGATTCCCATGCACACGGCATTACCTTCACACCGGTCACGGTCGACGATCACCCGCACAGCACCCTCCTTGCACCTGGCCTTCACCTGAGGACATGCCCCATCAGTATGTAGGACCACCATAGGGCCCCGATACCGCCGGGGAAACGGCCGCTGGAATCTCAGACTAGAACGTGTTACAACCGGGAAGACGAACGGGTAGTTCTCGGCCGAGTAACGTCGGCTAGTCGAGGCGTGTCACGTTAACAAAGGACGGCTGGAATGCGCATCAGTTACACCCCTGAACAGGAGGAGCTGCGTCGCGAGCTGCGGTCGTACTTCACCACGCTGATGACCCCCGAGCGGCGGGAGGCGCTGCACTCGACGCAGGGCGAGGTGGGAACCGGCACCGCCTACCGCGACACCGTCGCGCAGATGGGCAAGGACGGGTGGCTGACCCTGAACTGGCCCAAAGAGTACGGCGGTCAGGACCGCTCGCCGATGGACTCGCTGATCTTCACCGACGAGGCCGCGATCGCCGGGGTGCCGGTGCCGTTCCTGACCATCAACAGTGTGGCGCCGACCATCATGGCGTTCGGCACCGAGGAACAGAAGAAATTTTTCCTCCCCAAGATCGCGGCCGGTGAGTTGCACTTCTCCATCGGCTACTCCGAGCCGGGTGCCGGCACGGACCTGGCGAACCTGCGGACCACCGCCGTCCGCGACGGTGATGACTACGTCATCAACGGCCAGAAGATGTGGACCAGCCTGATCGCCTACGCCGACTGGGTCTGGCTGGCCGTCCGCACCAACCCCGAGGCCAAGAAGCACCGCGGCATTTCCATGCTGACCGTCCCGACGACGGCCGAGGGGTTCTCCTGGACGCCCGTGCACACCATGGCCGGTGTGGACACCAGCGCTACCTATTACTCCGACGTGCGAGTCCCGGTCACCAACCTGATCGGTGAGGAGAACGGCGGATGGAAGCTGGTGACCAACCAGCTCAACCACGAACGCGTCGCTCTGGTTTCGCCGCAACCGATCTTCCTGGCGCTCCGCGAGGTTCGCGAGTGGGCGCAAAACACCAAGGATGCCGGCGGGGCCCGGTTGATCGACTCGGAGTGGGTGCAGATCAACCTGGCCCGGGTGCACGCCAAGGCCGAGGTCCTCAAGCTGATCAACTGGGAACTGGCGTCGTCCAACAGCGAGTCCTTGTCGCCGGCCGACGCGTCGGCGGCCAAGGTGTACGGCACCGAACTGGCCACCGAGGCGTACCGGCTGCTGATGGAGGTGCTGGGGACCGCGGCGACGGTGCGCCAGGATTCGCCGGGCGCGCTGCTGCGCGGCCGGGTCGAGCGGATGCACCGCGCGTGCTTGATCCTGACCTTCGGTGGCGGCACCAACGAAGTGCAGCGCGACATCATCGGCATGGTCGCGCTGGGCCTGCCTCGAAACCGCTGAGCCCCCTCTTCCTAAGGACGAACATCGATGGACTTCTCGACAACCGAAGCGGCGAACGATCTCGGCGGCCTGGTCGACACGATCGTGAATTCGGTATGCACACCGGAACACCAGCGTGAGCTCGACAAGCTAGACCAACGGTTCGACCGTGAGCTGTGGGGCAAGCTCGTCGACGCCGGCATCCTCACCAGCGCTTCGGCCACCTCGGTGGGCGGCGATGGATTCGGGGTGCTCGAGCAGGTCGCCATCCTGGTGGCGTTGGGTCACCAGTTGGCGGCCGTGCCTTACCTGGAGTCGGTGATGCTGGGCGCCGGTGCATTGGCCCGCTTCGGAACCGAGGCGCTGCAACAGGATTGGGCCGCCCCCGCGGTCAGCGGTGAGAAGATCATCGCCGTCGCGCTGCTGGGCGAGATGGGTGAGGGTCCAGTGCAGGCCACCCGCGCCGGCAACGGTTATCGCCTCACCGGTACCCGGACCCAGGTCGGCTTCGGGCCGGCGGCCGACGCCTTCCTCGTTCCGGCCGAGACCGATTCCGGCACGGCCGTTTTCGTCGTCGCCGCCGGCGATCCCGGCGTTTCGGTGACCGCGTTGCAGACCACCGGCCTGGGCAGCGTCGGGCACCTGGCGCTGGACGGGACCGAGGTGGACGGCACCCGGATGGTCGGCGGCGCCGAGGTTGTTGTCTGGCTCGACACGCTGGCTGCTCTGGGCCGCAGCGCCTTCCAGCTCGGAGTGCTGGAACGAGGGCTGCAGCTTACCGCCGAATACGCCCGTGAGCGCGAGCAATTCGACCGCCCGATCGGTAGCTTCCAGGCGGTGTCGCAGCGGCTGGCCGACGGCTACATCGACGTCAAGGGCTTGCGGCTGACGCTCACCCAGGCGGCGTGGAAGGTCTCCGAGGACGTTCCCGCCGACATCGACGTGGCCAGCGCCGCGTTTTGGGCCGCCGACGCCGGGCACCGCGTGGCGCACACCATCGTGCACGTGCACGGCGGCGTCGGCGTGGATACCGACCACCCCGTACACCGCTACTTCCTGGCCGCCAAGGAGGCCGAATTCGCGTTGGGTGGTGCCACCGGCCAGCTGCGCCGGATCGGCCGCGAGCTGGCGGAAACCCCTGCCTAGTTTCGTGCTTCCTCCTGACCCCACGGTCACCAGGCTGCTGGTACCGCTGGTCGAGATCGAGGACCGCGGCGTCTATTTCGAAGACTCGTACGTCAGCTGGCGCGATCACCTGCGTCACGGCGCCGCGATCGCGGCGGCCCTGCGTGACCGTCTCGACCCGTCGAGACCGCCGCACGTCGGCGTGCTGCTGGAGAACACCCCGTTCTTCTCGGCGATGCTGGCGGCGGCCGGCATGTCCGGGATCGTGCCGGTGGGCCTCAACCCGGTGCGCCGCGGCGACGCGCTGGCGCGCGACATCGCCCATGCCGACTGCCAAGTGGTGCTATCCGACACGAACTCGGCCGAGTCGCTTGGCGGTATCGACCACGTGAACGTCGACTCCGCCGAGTGGGCCGACGAAGTGGCCGCACATCGCGGTGCCGAGCCGCACTTCCAATCGGCGACGGCCGCAGACCTTTTCATGCTGATCTTCACCTCGGGTACCAGTGGCGAGCCGAAGGCGGTCAAGTGCAGCCACGGCAAGGTCGCGATCGCGGGCGTGACGATGACACAGCGCTTCGACCTCGGCCACGATGACGTCTGCTACGTGTCGATGCCGCTGTTTCATTCCAACGCGGTGCTGGTCGGCTGGGCGGTGGCGGTGGCCTGCCAGGGCTCACTGGCGTTGCGGCGCAAGTTCTCCGCGTCCAACTTCCTGGTCGATGTCCGCCGCTTCGGCGCCACCTACGCCAACTACGTCGGCAAGCCCCTGTCGTACGTGCTGGCCACGCCTGAAAAGCCCGACGATGCGGACAATCCGCTGCGGGCGGTGTACGGCAACGAGGGCGTGCCTCGCGATGTCGAACGCTTCGCACGGCGGTTCGGCTGCGTAGTCCAGGACGGGTTCGGTTCCACCGAAGGCGGGGTGGCGATCGCGCGCACCCCGGACACCCCGGACGGCGCGCTGGGCCCGCTGCCCGAGGGCGTGGACATCGTCGACCCCGACACCGGCGCGTCCTGCCCCGCCGGCGTGGTCGGGGAGCTGGTGAACACCGCCGGACCGGGCCGGTTCGAGGGCTACTACAACGACGAGGCCGCCGAGGCCGAGCGGATGGCCGGGGGGGTCTACCACACCGGCGACCTCGCCTACCGCGACGACGCCGGCTACGCGTACTTCGCGGGACGGCTGGGCGATTGGATGCGTGTCGACGGTGAAAACCTCGGTGCCGCCCCGATCGAACGGGTGCTGCTACGCCACCCCGACGTGACGGAGGTGGCCGTCTACGCGGTGCCGGATACGGTGGTCGGTGACCAGGTGATGGCCGCTTTGGTGTTGGCGTCCGGGGCCGAGTTCGACGCCGAGAAGTTCCGCGCCTTCCTGGCCGGGCAGCCCGACCTGGGGCCCAAGCAGTGGCCGTCCTACGTCCGGGTCAGCGCCGAACTTCCGCGCACGGTGACCTTCAAGGTGCTCAAGCGCCAATTGGCAGCGCAGGGTGTCGACTGCGACGATCCGGTGGTGCGAATCCAGCCGCAGAGGCAGAGAGGAACGTCCGCGGGTGATGAAACTCCGTAAGGTGATCGCAGCGTCGGCCCTTCTCGCCTCCCTGGGTCCGGCCGCGCTCGGGTTGGGTGCCGGTTTCGCCGCGGCCGAGCCTGTGCCGCCGCCGCCTCCGCTGCCTCCCCCGCCGCCGCTGGTATGGGCACCGCAGACGCCGGAGCCCGATCCGTGGCAACCGCCGCCGCAGGAGGAGTCACCCCCGCTGCCGCCGCTGCCGCCGAGCTAGCGACGCGCCGGCACCGTTGTCGCACTGGGCGTTCAGACGATCGACGATAATGCGACATTGCACAGACATGTCGTCGAAGGAGACGCGATGGTTGGTCCGATCAGCGCATGACTTCCCGGCCTCTGGAGACAGCGCTAGAAGCGAGCTTCGACCAGCTTTCCGCCACCGTACCGGCGGACGTCGGCATTGCGATCGCCCGGCCGGATCGCACCTACTCGCTGGGTCGGTGGTGGTCCGGTGTCGCGTGGTCGACCATCAAGGTGCCGTTGGCGATCGCCGCGCTGCGCTCCGATTGGTTGCACGCCAAGGACCTGGCGGTCAAGGCCATCACGGAATCCGACAATCGCGCGTCGGAGCAATTGTGGTCCCGCCTGGGCGATCCGGAGGAAGCGGCACGGCGAGTGCAGGGTGTGATCGCCGAGGGCGGTGACACGGCCACCGTCGTCGAATCTCGTCGGCTTCGGCGTGGGTATACGGCTTTCGGCCAGACGCAGTGGACCCTGCAGCGGCAAGCAAGGTTCGCGGCCGAGCTGCCGTCGATCCCCGATTCGACCGACGTCATCGACCTGATGCAGCGCCTCACCAGCGGTCATCGCTGGGGGCTGGCCGCCAAAGGCCTTGCGGCCAAGGGTGGTTGGGGCCCCGGCATGCACGGCGACTACCTGGTGCGGCAGTTCGGCATCGTGCCCACGCCATCGGGGCAGTGGGGCGTGGCGCTGGCGGCCCGGGTCCACGACGGGGTGTTGGAGACCGGCGTCGAGGTCATGAACACGATGTCCGAGTGGGTCCTCAGCCGCCTTCCCGGGTTAGCCCGTTATTGACGGCACCACGGCGTCGATCAGGTGCGGCCCGGGTTCGCTCAAGGCTTGACGCAGCGCGTCGGCGAATTCCTCCGCGGTGGTGACGCGGCGGGCGGGCACGCCCATCCCCTCGCTGAGCTTGACGAAATCCATTGTGGGGCGCGACAAGTCCAGCAGGTCCAGCGCCGTCGGCCCGGGGGCCGACCCGGCACCCACCCGAGCCAACTCGATCCGGAGGATGTCGTAGGCGCTGTTGTCGTAGATCACGGTCGTCACGTTCAGGTTTTCCCGCGCTTGAGTCCACAGTCCGGAGATCGTGTACATCGCCGAGCCGTCGGATTCCAGGCAGAGCACCGGACGATCGGGTGCGGCCACCGCGGCGCCCACGGCGGCCGGAATGCCGTATCCGATCGCCCCGCCGGTCAGCGTCAGCCAGTCATGGGCCGGCGCCCCCGCGGTGGCCTGGGCCAGCAGCACGCCGGAGGTGTTCGATTCGTCGACGACGATCGCCCGTTCCGGCAGCAGCGCGCCGATCACGTCGGCCGCCGATGCGGACGTCAGGGCGCCCGTCGGCAGCGGCGGCCGCGCCGCCGCCGCCACCGGGGCAGCCGTTCCGGGCGCGACCTCGTCGGCCACCGCGGCGAGCGCCTCGGCGGCACCACTGTGCCCGGCGAGCAGATGCACCTCGCAACCGGCCGGGACGAGGTCACTGGGCATGTTCGGATAGGCGAAGAACGACACCGGCGACTTGGCGCCGGCCAGCACCAGATGCTTGGCATCCCCGAGTTGGGCGGTTGCGGCCTCGGCGAAATAGGCCAGCCGCTCGACGGCGGGGACCCCCGCGCCGCGCTCCAGCCGAGTCGGAAACGTCTCGCACAACACCCGCGCGCCGGTCGCCTGCGCGATCCGCGCGGCGGCCGCAAGGCCCGGTCCGCGGGTGGCGTCACCGCCGATCATGACGACCGTCGGCTCTCCCGAGCGCAGCACCTCGATCACCTCGAACCCCAACCGCCGCTCGGCACCCGCGGGTTCCGCGGGCACGGTGCCGCAGGGTTGCGCGCCGTCCGACCATGACACGTCGGCGGGCAGGATCAGCGTCGAAATCTGCGAGCCCGCGCGGCTGGCGGCGATCGCCTCGGCGGCGTCGGACGCGACGTCCGCGGTGTGTTCGGTGCGACCCACCCACCCCGAGACCGTGCCGGCGAGCGCGTCGATGTCGGATTCCAGTGGGGCGTCGTACTTTTTGTGATACGTGGCGTGGTCGCCGACGACCACCACCATCGGCACCTGAGCACGCCGGGCGTTGTGCAGGTTCGCCAGGCCGTTGCCCAGGCCGGGACCCAGGTGCAGCAGCACTGCGGCCGGCCGGCCGGCGATGCGGGCATAGCCGTCGGCCGCGCCGGTTGCGACTCCCTCGAACAGCGCCAGCACGCCGCGCATGCGCGGGACGGTGTCCAGCGCGGCCACGAAGTGCATCTCCGAGGTGCCCGGGTTGGCGAAGCACACGTCGACGCCGCCGTCGACCAGGGTGTTGATCAGGGCCTGGGCACCGTTCACGTGATCGCCTCCAGTTTGAAAACGCGCTCGGCGTTGCCGTGCAGGAAGTCTCGGCGGCCCTCCTCGGCCAGGCCGAGGTCATCCAGTCCCGCCAGGGCGTGCGTGTGGGTCATCATCGGATAGTTGGTGCCGAACAAGACCTTGCGTTGTCCGGTACCGGTTTTCATGAACCGGACGAGCTCATCCGGAAGTCGCTTGATCGTGTAGGCCGACGTGTCGATGTAGACATTCGGATGCTTGCGTGCGACGGCGACCATCTCCTCGGTCCACGGATAACCGACGTGGCCGCACACGATCACCAGTTCGGGGAAGTCGAGCGCGACCTGGTCGATGTAGGGAATCGGGCGGCCGGTCTCCGATGGTCGCAGCGGACCGGTATGGCCCACCTGGGTGCAGAACGGCACGCCCAGGTCCACGCATTCGGCGAACAGCGGGTAGTAGCGGCGGTCGGTGGGCGGTGCGTTCCACAGCCACGGCACCACCCGCAGGCCCAGGAATCCCTCTCGAACACGGCGCCTCAGTTCACGGACCGCTTCCATCGGGCGATCGAGGTCGACGGTGGCCAGCCCGCCAAACCGGTTCGGATGCAGGCGAATCCACTCGGCGACCTCGTCGTTGGAAACCAAATCCTGGCCGCCGGGGCCGCGCCACGCGCTGAGCAGGCCGAAGCGGACATCGGCCGCGTCCATGCTCGCGATGCTCGCCTCGATCGGGACGTCGGCATCCGGTATGGAGTCACCGGTCCAGCGCCGCAAGGATGCCAGCATGTCGCTGCGCAGGAACCGCGCAGTCGGGTGCTGCATCCACACATCGACCGTCATAGAGGTCCAACAGTAGACGGAGGTTAGGCGGCCATCGCCCCGCGGGCGGCCGTGTGCGTCCGCTGGGCGTACCCGCCGCCGAAGAGCACGACGTGCGCCAGCAAGGGGAAGAGCTGGTGCAACCCGATGCGGTTGTGCCAGCCGGCGCGCAGCGGCCGGACCCGCTCGTAGCCCGCGATGATGTCGTCGTAGTGCGGACAGCCGAACAGCTCGAGCATCGCCAGGTCGGTTTCGCGGTGACCGGCGTGCGCGGCCGGGTCGATCAGCACCACCCCTTCGGGCGTCCACATCACGTTGCCGCTCCACAGATCGCCGTGCAGCCGCGCGGGCCGGTCGTCGTCGTCGAAATCGCCGGAGCGGCAACGCGCTACGACGGAATCGACGGCGCCGCGGGTGGAAGCATCGAGCCGCGGTGCGGCCAGTTCCGCCATCGGGATCAGCCGCTCCTCGGCGTAGAAGTCACCCCAGCGGCGGTGCCGCCGCAGCGACATCGGCAGCGGCTGAGACAGCGGCCCGAAGAACCCGGGTCCGTCCCATCCGTCGGGCCCGGCGCCGAACGCGGGGGCACCCGCGTCGTGCGTGACGGCGAGCCGGCCGCCGAACGCGAGCGCCGCCTCGGGGCTCGGTGGCACCGAGTCAAGCCGCCGCAGGGTCAGGCTCGTCGCGTCGACGGAGACGACGTGCGCGCACGGCACGCCCCCGTCGACTCCGGCCAGCCACCGCAATCCGGCGGCCTCCCACGCGAAGTAGCCGCTCGGCGCGGCCGGGTGTTGCTTGACGAAGTCGCTCAAGCGGTCGCGTGGGCGGCGTGCACGTCGTCGGCGGGACGCGCCTCCGTCTGCTCCTTGGCCCAGCGGTAGTCGGGCTTACCGGCCGGTGACCGCTTCACCTCGTCGACCAGCCAAAGGCTGCGGGGCACTTTGTATCCGGCGATATCGGAGCGCACAAAGCGGTCCAGCTCCGCCAGCGACGGCCGGGCACCCGTGCGGGGCTGCACGACCGCGGCCACGTGCTGGCCGTAGCGGGGATCGGGAACTCCGACCACCAGCGCGTCGAACACGTCGGGGTGGCCCTTGAGCGCCGCCTCGACCTCCTCGGGGTAGATCTTCTCGCCGCCGCTGTTGATCGACACCGAGCCGCGGCCCAGCATCGTGACGGTGCCGTCCTCCTCGACCAGGGCCCAGTCCCCAGGGATCGCGTAGCGGACCCCGTTGATGGTTTTGAACGTCTCGGCCGTCTTCTTCTCGTCCTTGTAGTAGCCGACGGGGATGTTGCCCTTCTTGGCGATGAAGCCGCGCACGCCCGAGCCCGGCTTCACCTCGTTGCCGTCCTCGTCGAGCACCACGGTGCGATGGTCGATGGTCACGCGCGGGCCGCTGCTGTGCGGCGCACCCTTGGCGACAATGCTGGTGCCGCCGAATCCGGTCTCCGAGGAGCCGATGGAGTCGGTGATGATCCGGTTGGGCAACAGCTCGAGCAGGCGCTCCTTGATGCTCGGCGAGAACAACGCCGCGGTGCTGCCCAACATGAACAGCGACGACAGGTCGTAGTCGTTCTTCTTGTCGAGCGCATCGAGCAACGGCCGGGCCATCGCGTCGCCGGTGAAGAACAGCATGTTCACCTTATGCTCGTGAATCGTGCGCCAGACCTCTTCGGCGTTGAATTCCGGTGCCAGCACGGTGGTTTGGCCCGAGAAGATCGACCGCCAGGTGGCCGACTGGGTCGCGCCGTGGATCATCGGCGGAACCGGGTAGTTGATCATCGGCGGGTTCGCGGCCGCGCCCTTGGCCAGGTCGTATTCGCCCTCGACGAATTCGCCGGTGGCGAAGTCTGTTCCACCGAGCAGCACCCGGTAGACGTCCTCGTGGCGCCACATCACGCCTTTGGGAAAGCCCGTCGTGCCACCCGTATACAGCAGGTAGATGTCGTCGGCGCTGCGCTCACCGAAGTCGCGCTCCGGCGAGCCCTGCGCGATCGCCGTGTAGAACTCGACGCCGCCGTAGCGCTGGTAGTCGTTGTCGCTGCCGTCCTCGACGACAAGGATCGTCTTGACGTTCGGGGTGTCCGGCAGCACGTTGGCCACCCGGTCGGAGTACTGCCGCTCGTGGACCAGGGCGACCATGTCGGAGTTGTCGAACAGATAGCGCAGCTCGCCCTCGACGTAGCGGTAGTTGACATTGACGATGATGGCGCCGGCCTTGACGATGCCGAGCATCGCGATGACGATCTCGATGCGGTTGCGGCAGTACAGCCCGACCTTGTCGTCCTTTTTCACCCCCTGGTCGATCAGGTAATGGGCGAGGCGGTTGGCCTTCTCCTCCAACTGGGCGTAGGTCAGCTTCTCGTCGCCGCAGATCAGGGCGACACGATCCGGCACAGCGTCGATGGCGTGCTCTGCGAGATCGGCAATATTCAGGGCCACGGCCACCAAATTAGAACGTGTTACATTTCTTGACAAGCTCACCCCCTACGTGGACGGAAAGGCGGTAGCCGTGGCTGTGCAGAATGGCGAGGCTCCAGCAAACGAACAACCGGGACCCGACGCCCTCGTCGAGCAGCGCGGTCACACCCTGATCGTCACGTTGAACCGGCCGCACGCTCGCAACGCCCTGAGCACCGAAATGATGGAAATCATGGTGCAGGCCTGGGACCGCGTCGACAACGATCCGGACATCCGCTGCTGCATCCTGACCGGGGCCGGTGGCTACTTTTGCGCCGGCATGGACCTCAAGGCGGCAACCAAGAAGCCGCCGGGTGAGTCGTTCAAGGACGGCAGCTACGACCCGTCGCGAATCGACGCTCTGCTGAAGGGGCGCCGGCTGACCAAACCGCTGATCGCGGCCGTCGAAGGGCCCGCGATCGCCGGGGGCACCGAGATCCTGCAGGGCACCGACATCCGCATCGCGGGCGAGAGCGCCAAGTTCGGCATCTCGGAGGCCAAGTGGAGCCTCTACCCGATGGGCGGGTCGGCCGTGCGGCTGGTGCGGCAAATCCCCTATACGGTCGCGTGCGATCTGCTGCTGACCGGCCGGCACATCACCGCCACCGAGGCCAAGGAGATGGGCCTGATCGGGCATGTGGTGCCGGACGGCCAGGCGTTGACCAAGGCGCTCGAGATCGCCGAGATCATCGAGAACAACGGCCCGCTGGCCGTGCAGGCGATCCTGCGGGCGATCCGCGAGACCGAGGGAATGCACGAGAACGAGGCCTTCAAGATCGACACCCAGATCGGCATCAAGGTGTTCCTGTCCGACGACGCCAAGGAAGGCCCCCGGGCGTTCGCCGAGAAGCGCAAGCCCAACTTCCAGAACAAGTAGACCCCTCTGGCGCAGACCCCTCGGGCACCCTTTTCCCGCCGAACGTGCTCTCAGGGCGGGAAAATCGGCTAAATCCCGCCACCAGAGCACGTTCGGCGAAACTGTCGGTGTCCGACGGCACACTTCCCGCGTGACTGCACCATTCCTCGGCAGCGAAGCACGGGCATCCGGCGAAGTAACGCGCCACGAGCTACGCACCCGGTTCGTCGCGATCTATCCCGACGTCTACGTTCGATCCGGATCTGACGTCACCGCCACGATGCGTGCTCGAGCCGCCTGGCTGTGGTCACGTCGCCGCGCACTCGTCGCCGGCCACTCTGCTTCGGCACTGCACGGCGCCAGGTGGGTCGACGACAGGGCGCCGGCGGAGTTGCTGCATCAACACCGGCGGCCGCCGCCGGGAATTCACACCTGGCTGGATCGAGTCGCCCCCGACGAGATACAGCTGATCGAAGGGATGTCGGCAACGACGCCGTCGCGAACTGCCTTCGACCTGGCTTGTCGCAATCCCATCGGCAGAGCCGTCGCCGCTATCGATGCGCTGGCAAGAGCCACGAGGCTCGACACCGCCGAGGTCGAACTACTCGCCGAACGCTACAAAGGGCACCGCAATGTCAGGCGCGCCAGGCAAGCACTCGAGCTGGTGGACGCCGGAGCCGAATCACCCCGCGAGACCTGGTTGCGGCTGCTGCTCATCAACGCCGGTTACCCGCGGCCGCGGACTCAAATTCCTGTCTACGGCGAATACGGCGAGCTCGTCGCGGTGCTTGACATGGGTTGGGAGGACATCAAACTGGCCGTCGAGTACGAGGGCGATCACCATCGCACCGATCGCAGACAATTCAATCGGGACATCGCGCGTTACGAGGCACTGTCCGATCTCGACTGGATCGTCATCCGGGTTACCGCCGACGACACGCGGGGCGGCATCCTCGCACGAGTGGCCGCGGCCTGGGCCCGCCGAACGTGCTCTCAGGGCGGGAAAATCGCCTAAATCCCGCCACCAGAGCACGTTCGGCGAAGACGGCGCCTAGTTCAACGGTGCGCTCGGCGTGAACGCCACCGGCATTTTCTCCAGACCGGAGACGAAGTTGGCCGGCCGCAGGGGCAGGTCGGCGTCCGAAGCCAGTCGCATGTCCGGCAGCCGCTGCAGCAGCCGGGTCTGCATGATCGACAGCTCCAGCCGGGCGAGCTGGTTGCCAAGACAGAAGTGCGTCCCGAAGCCGAAGGCGAGGTGGTTGTTCGGGTAGCGCTCGATGTTGAACGTCTCCGGGTCGTCGAACACCTTCTCGTCGAAGTTCGCCGACTCGAACAGCAGGATCATCTTCTCGCCCTGGCGCAGCTGGGTGCCGTGGAATTCGGTGTCGGCGGTGATCGTGCGCGCCATGTTCTTCACCGGTGCGGTCCAGCGCAGCATCTCTTCGATCGCGTTGGGCAGCAGGCTCAGGTCGGCCGCCAGGCGCCGGTGCTGCTCGGGATGCAGCAGCAGCTGGCGCGTCCCGCCGGACAGCGTGTGGCGCGTCGTCTCGTCGCCGCCGATCAACAGCAGGAGGACCTCGGTGACGATCTGGTGGTCCTCGAGCCGTGAGCCCTCGACCTCCGCGTGCACGAGGACGCTGACCAGGTCGTCGGTCGGCTCGGACTTGCGGGCCTCGATCATGCCCATCATGTACTGGCTGTAGGCCGCGAAAGCGTCCATGGTGACCTGGACGTCCGCTTCGGCCGCGGTGCTGCTCAACGCGCCGACCAAGTCGTCGGACCACTTGAGGAACATCTTGCGTTCCTCGGGGCGCACGCCGAGCATGTCGCCGATGACCGCCATCGGCAGGGGCGCGGCCAGGTCCCAGACGAAGTCGCACTCGCCGCGTTCACACACCGCGTCGATCAGCGTGTCACACAGCGAAACGATCTTGGATTCAAGGTCTTTCACGCGTTTGCGGGTGAAGCCGGAGTTGACGAGCTTGCGGCGCAACAGATGTTGCGGATCGTCCATCTCGATCATCATCTCGACCCCCGGTTGGTCGGGTCGGATGCCGCCGGCATTCGAGAACAGCTCCGGGTTGCGCTCGGCCTCGATCACTGCCTGGTAGGTCGAGGCGGCGGCTAATCCGTTGCGGTCGCGAAAGACAGGCTCGTTCTCGCGCATCCACTTGTAGATGGGTCGAGAGTCACCGGCGTAGAAAGTCCCGTCGGTGAGGTCGACGTCGGGTTTCGTCATGGTCATGAGATCTCCTGGGCATCACCGAAGGACATTTGTACGTGGTCGACAGAGCTGGACACCATGGCACGCTTTGGAAGACCAAGCGACGCAAGTTCTTTCGAGTACGGATGGTCGCCCAGCCGGATGCTCACCCCGCCGAATCGGGTGCGTACGCCGTCCAGGGTGTGTTCGAAGGCGGTTTCGCGGGTGATGCCGTCGCGGTGCGAGTACGTGCGTTGCGCTTGCTGGCGCGGGGTGAGCCGGAACGGCAGGCCGCGGCGAAATTCCATGCCGATCACCGGTTGACCGTCGATGCTGAGGTCGAAACCGAACCGACGGCCCTCCCGAAGGGTGAAGTCGCCCGTCACCTTCGGGTAACCCCAGATCTTGGTTCCCGCTTCCAGGGTGAACGGCTGGTCGACGGGAAGGTGATGGATGAAGGCGCCGGCCGACTGCAGGGCACGCGGCCCGCTTGCGTTCGAGCCGGGTGGGTTGACCATCACGCTGGTGCCGAACTCGTGGTACTGGCCCAGGTCGCCGTCGATGTAGTGCATCAACATCAGCACCACGATCGCGCGGCCGGGAAGGTAGCGGCAGACCTGCAGGCCGCTGTAGTCGATCATCTGCTGCGCGGCGTCGGCGTTCACGGAGAACATCGCCATGTGTTGGTTTGCCCGGCGGATTCGCACCGGCATCGTGAGTACCGTGCCCGCGATGGTGTGCTGCGAGGCTGTCATCGGGCCAATCTAGAACGTGTTCTATTCGTTCGGCAATAGCGGGTCAGATCAGCGTGGCGAGCTCCCTGATCTGCGCCTCGTTGCGCCCGTTGACCACCATCATGGTGACGCCGGCGGCTTCCCAGACCTTGACCTGCTCACGGACGTAGTTGATATCGCCGACGATCGCGGCCTCGTCGACGACCTCGTCCGGGATGATCTCGGCGGCCTTGTCCTTCTGGTTGCTGCGGAACAGCTTGGTCACCTCGTCGACCACCTCGGCGTAGCCCATCCGGCGGTATACGTCAGCGTGGAAGTTGGTGTCCTCGGCGCCCATGCCGCCCATGTAGAGGGCCAGATAGGGCTTCATGGCCGCGAAGGCGGCAGCACGGTCGTCGGTGATGACGATGTTCGCGGTCGCGCAGATCTCGAAGTCCTCGCGGCTGCGCCGCGCCCCGGGGCGCGCGAAGCCCTCGTCGAGCCATTCGTTGTAGGTATCCGCCATCCGCGGCGTGTAGAAGATGGGCAGCCAGCCGTCGCAGATCTCGGCGGCCAGCGCGACGTTCTTCGGCCCCTCGGCCCCGAGCAGGATCGGGATGTCGGGACGCAACGGGTGGGTGATGGGCTTGAGTGCCTTGCCCAGGCCGGTCGTCCCCTCCCCGGTCAACGGCAACGGATAGTGCGGCCCGTCGCTGGTCACGGCCTTCTCTCGCGCCCACACCTGCCGCATGATGTCGACGTACTCGCGGGTGCGGGCCAGCGGCTTGGGGAACGGCCGGCCGTACCAGCCCTCGACCACCTGCGGGCCGGAGACGCCGAGCCCCAGGATGTGCCGGCCTCCGGACAGGTGGTCGAGCGTCAGCGCCGCCATCGCGGTTGCCGTCGGGGTGCGCGCGGACAGCTGGATCACCGAGGTGCCCAGCCGGAGCCGGTGGGTTGACGATCCCAACCAGGCCAGCGGCGTGTAGGCGTCGGACCCCCACGCCTCGGCGGTGAAGACGGCGTCGAAACCCGCTTCCTCCGCCGCGGCTACGAGCTCCGCGTGATTCTCCGGCGGCTGAGCGCCCCAATACCCGAGCTGCAACCCCAGCTTCATCGTCATTGACCCTTCCGGCGACCCGATGTTGAAACCGTTCTTAGAACCTGTTCTACTCGATGGCGTGACAGCCAGCTCGAGCAGCCCGACCTTGACGGATCACCCTGAGCCACCGCTCTCCGCGCCACTAACGTTGTCTTTCGACTACACCCGTTCAGTTGGCCCCACGCTGAGCAAGTTCTTCACCGCACTGCGTGAGCGCCATATCTTGGGGGTGCGCGGATCCGATGGCCGGGTGCACGTTCCACCGGCGGAATATGACCCGGTTACCTACGAGCCGCTGGGCGAGATGGTACCGGTCTCCAGCGTCGGCACCGTCGTGTCCTGGACATGGCAACCCGAACCGTTGGAGGGTCAGCCGCTGGACCGCCCGTTCGCCTGGGCGCTGATCAAGCTCGACGGCGCGGACACCCCGCTGATGCATGCCGTAGACGCCGGCAGTCCTTCCGCCATCAAGAGCGGTGCCCGGGTGCATGTGCACTGGGCCGACGAGCCGGTGGGCGCGATCACCGACATCGCCTACTTCGAACTCGGCGAGGAAGCCGAACCCGTCTCCGAACCCGCGTCGGGCGAACAGGATCCGGTGACCATGATCGTCACGCCGATCTCGCTGACGATTCAGCACACCGCCTCCCACGAGGAGAGCGCCTACTTGCGCGCCATCGCCCAGGGCAAGTTGCTGGGCGCGCGTACCGGCAAGGACGGCAAGGTCTACTTCCCGCCGCACGGCGCGGACCCGGCCACCGGCCAGCCCACCACCGAGTTCGTCGAACTGCCGGACAAGGGCACCGTCACGACGTTCGCCATCATCAACATCCCGTTCCAGGGACAGCGCATCAAACCGCCCTACGTGGCGGCCTATGTGCTGCTCGACGGGGCCGACATCCCCTTCCTGCACCTGGTCGCCGACGTCGACGCCCACGAGGTGCGGATGGGCATGCGCGTGGAAGCGGTGTGGAAACCCCGGGAGGAGTGGGGCTTTGGCATCGACAACATCGAGTACTTCCGGCCGACAGGGGAACCCGACGCCGAGTACGACACCTACAAGCACCACCTGTAAAGGGCCCACCTGTAAATGAGCGTTCGCAACGTCGCGGTCGTCGGCTTCGCCCACGCCCCACACGTACGCCGCACCGACGGCACCACCAACGGCGTCGAGATGTTGATGCCGTGCTTCGCCCAGCTCTACGAGAACCTCGGAATTACCAAGGCCGACATCGGTTTCTGGTGCTCGGGTTCGTCCGATTACCTTGCGGGACGGGCTTTCTCGTTCATTTCGGCGATTGACTCGATCGGCGCCGTTCCGCCGATCAACGAGTCGCATGTCGAGATGGACGCGGCCTGGGCCCTCTACGAGGCATACATCAAGCTGCTGACCGGCGAGGTGGACACCGCGCTGGTGTACGGCTTCGGCAAGTCCTCGGCGGGGATCCTGCGGCAGATCCTGTCGCGGCAGACCGACCCCTATACCGTCGCACCCCTGTGGCCGGACTCCGTGTCGATGGCGGGGCTGCAGGCCCGCATTGGGCTCGAGAACGGCAAGTGGAGCGAGGAGCAGATGGCACGCGTCGCGTTCGACTCGTTTGCCAATGCGCGCCGGGTCGACAATGTGGAAGGGTCGATCAGCGTGGCCGAATTGCTCGAGCGGCCGTTCTTCGCCGAGCCCCTGCGGCGCCACGACATCGCGCCGATCACCGACGGCGCCGCCGCCATCGTGCTCGCTGCGGGTGACCGCGCCCGCGAACTGCGCGAAAACCCGGCCTGGATAACGGGAATCGAGCACCGCATCGAAACGCCTTCGCTGGGTGCGCGTGACCTCACCGAATCCGTGTCGACCAAGGTCGCGGCCGAGGTAGCCACGGGGGGCAGGACCGACAACCTCGACGTTGCCGAGATCTGCGCGCCCTTCACCCACCAGCACCTCATCCTCGAGGAGGCCATCCGGATACCGGGGCCGACCAAAGTCAATCCGTCCGGCGGCGCGCTGGCCGCCAACCCCATGTTCGTCGCCGGCCTCGAACGCATCGGGTTTGCGGCACAACACATCTGGAACGGCTCGGCCGAGCGGGTGCTCGCGCATGCCACCAGCGGGCCCGCGTTGCAACAGAACCTGGTCGCGGTCATGGAAGGAAAGAACTGATGGCCGGAGCGGGAGCATACCTGGCCGCGGTACTCGGTACCGGGCAGACCAAGTACGTGGCCAAGCGCCAAGACGTTTCGATGAACGGCATGGTGCGCGAGGCGATCGACCGCGCGCTGGCCGACTCCGGCTCCACGTTCGACGACATCGACGCCGTCGTCGTCGGCAAGGCTCCGGACTTCTTCGAGGGCGTCATGATGCCCGAGCTGTTCATGGCCGATGCCGTGGGAGCCACCGGCAAGCCGCTGATCCGGGTGCACACCGCGGGTTCGGTCGGTGGATCCACCGGCGTGGTCGCCGCCAGCCTGGTGCAGTCGGGCAAGTACAAGCGTGTGCTGGCGATGGCGTGGGAAAAGCAGTCGGAGTCAAACGCGATGTGGGCGTTGTCGATTCCGGTTCCCTTCATCAAGCCGGTCGGCGCCGGGGCGGGCGGTTACTTCGCCCCGCACGTGCGGTCCTACATCCGCCGGTCGGGTGCACCGTTGAACATCGGCGCCATGGTCGCGGTCAAGGACCGGCTGAACGGGGCCCGCAACCCGCTCGCCCACCTGCATCAGCCCGACATCACCCTGGAGAAGGTGATGGAGTCGCCGATGCTGTGGGATCCGATCCGTTACGACGAGACCTGTCCGTCGTCGGATGGTGCCGCCGCGGTCGTGATCGGCAACGAAGAGGCCGCCGAAGCCCGTCTGGCGCAAGGACAACCGGTGGCATGGATCCACGCCACCGCGCTGCGCACCGAGCCGTTGCAGTTCTCGGGCCGCGACCAGGTCAGCCCGCAGGCCGGGCGTGACGCGGCCGCCGCGCTGTGGAAGGCGGCCGGCATCACCAGCCCGATCGATGAGATCGACGCCGCGGAAATCTACGTCCCGTTCTCGTGGTTCGAGCCGATGTGGTTGGAAAACCTCGGGTTTGCGCCCGAGGGCGAGGGCTGGAAACTCACCGAAGCGGGCGAGACGGCGATCGGCGGCCGGCTGCCGGTCAACCCGTCCGGCGGTGTGCTCTCGTCGAACCCGATCGGCGCCTCCGGCCTGATTCGGTTCGCCGAGGCGGCGATTCAGGTGATGGGCAAGGGTGGGGATCACCAGGTTCCGGGCGCGCGCAAGGCCCTGGGCCACGCCTACGGCGGCGGCTCGCAGTACTACTCCATGTGGGTGGTGGGTGCGGACAAGCCGACGCCCGAGAAAGTCGGCGCGTGAGCGGACACCCGGCGCACGAGGCCGGTCGGCGCTCGCGCGAGGCGGTCATAGCCAGGGACAAAGAGGCGTGGCTGGCGGTGTTCGCCGACGACGCCATCGTGGAAGACCCCATCGGGCCCTCGGCCTTCGACCCGGAGGGCAAGGGCCACCGCGGTCGCGACGCGATCTCGGCCTTCTGGGACAAGGCCATCGCCCCGACCACCAAGATCGAGTTCGTCTTTCGCGACACCTACCAGTGCGGCAACGAGGAAGCCAACGTCGGGCACATCCTCATCACCCATGGTGACTACCAGGTGACCGCCGAAGGCGTGTTCACGTACAAGGCCGACGACGAGGGCAAGATGACCGCCCTTCGGGCGTACTGGGAGATGGACCGCGCGGCCGCTTCGGCCCGGAAGGTCTAAAGCGGCTCGAGCCCCGTCAGGTGGCGCTGAGCCAGTTCGCGGTAGGCCTGCGGATTCACCTTCACCCACATCTCGGCGCCCGTCCCGGCGACCGGACCCTTGATCTGCGCCGGCGCGCCGACGGCGAGCATCCCGGCTGGGATCTGGGTGCCGGCCGTCACCAGCGAGTGGGCCGCGATCAGGCTCCGCGCGCCGATCACCGCGCCGTCGAGGACGGTGGCGTGGTTGGCGATCAAGGCCTCCGACCCGACGTGCACCCCGTGAATGCAGCACATGTGCGCCACCGTGGCGCCGGGGCCGATGTCGACCGGGATGCCCGGCGGCGCGTGCAGCACGGACCCGTCTTGCACGTTCGCGCCCTCCCGCACGACGATGGGACCGTAATCGCCGCGCAGGACGGTGTTGAACCACACCGAAGCACCGGCCTCGACGACAACGTCGCCGATCAGGGTGGCGGTCGGGGCCACGAACGCGGTGGGATCCACCCGCGGCGCCCGACCTTCGAATGCAAACAGCGGCATCGTCTAGATATACCCCGAGCGGGCATCGGCCGCGCATATGTCGTGGCCAGACTCGCCGTCGTTGCGCGCCCCTGCCGCAAAACTGTAACGTGTTCTAGTTAGAGGGGTCGTGAGTTGGAGGTGACTGGTGAGTACCGACACCAAAGCGGTTGGCATCCGGGAGATCGATCCCGGCGCGTTGCCGACGAGGTACGCCCGGGGCTGGCACTGCCTGGGCGTCGCGAAGGATTTCCAGGACGGTAAGCCGCACTCCGTCGAGGCGTTCGGTACCAAGCTGGTGGTTTTCGCCGACTCGACTGGGGACCTGAAGGTGCTGGACGGTTACTGCCGGCACATGGGTGGGGACCTTTCGGAAGGCACCATCAAGGGTGACGAGGTGGCCTGCCCGTTCCACGATTGGCGCTGGGGTGGCGATGGGCGCTGCAAGCTGGTGCCGTACGCCAAGCGCACACCCAAGACGGCGCGCACCCGCTCGTGGACGACGGACGTACGTGGCGGCCTGCTCTTCGTGTGGCATGACCACGAGCAGAACCCGCCGGACCCGGCGGTGCGGATTCCCGACATCCCGGAAGCGGCCAGCGACGAGTGGACCGAATGGCGGTGGAACCGGATCCTTATCGAGGGATCGAACTGCCGCGACATCATCGATAACGTCACCGACATGGCGCACTTCTTCTACATTCACTTCGGTTTGCCGACGTACTTCAAGAACGTTTTCGAGGGGCACATCGCGTCGCAGTATCTGCACAACGTGGGGCGGCCGGACGTCAACGACCTGGGCACCTCATACGGGGAGGCGCACCTCGACTCGGAAGCGTCCTATTTCGGGCCGTCCTTCATGATCAACTGGCTGCACAACAGCTACGGCGGATACAAGGCCGAGTCGATCCTGATCAACTGCCACTACCCGGTGACCCAGAACTCGTTCATGCTGCAATGGGGCGTCATCGTCGAAAAGCCCAAGGGCATGGACGAAAAGATGACCGAGAAGCTGTCGCGGGTGTTCACCGAAGGCGTCAGCAAGGGCTTCCTCCAGGACGTCGAAATCTGGAAGCACAAGACCCGCATCGACAACCCGCTGCTGGTCGAGGAGGACGGCGCCGTCTACCAGCTGCGTCGCTGGTATCAGCAGTTCTACGTCGACGTTGCCGACATCCAGCCGGAAATGGTGGAGCGCTTCGAGATCGAGGTGGACACTACGCGCGCCAACGAGTACTGGAACGCCGAGGTCGAAGAGAACCTGAAGACCAAAGAGACCGAAGACGTTCCCGCGGAGCAACACTGACAGACATGCCCGGCGATCAGGTTCCTGACGTCGATCGGCTCGCTCGGTCGATGCTGTTGCTGCATGGCGATCACCACAATCACGACGAGCGACCGGTCAGTTCCGAACGAAACGGCGGAACTTGGTCGAAGTCAAGGGATTTCGCCAACGATCCGCAACGGGCCGCCGCCGTCGCCGAGGCCAGTCGCGCCGACCGAGAACGCTACCTCAGTTCGGGGCTGCTTCCGGTGGACTGTCGGTTCTGCCATGTCACGGTCACCGTCCGAAGGCTCGGCCCGGGCCACACCGCCGTGCAATGGAACACCGAAGCCTGGCAGCGCTGCGCGCACTTCACCGAGGTGCGTAACTCCGGTGGCGATACCGCACGCATCCGGTCGTGCCCCAAACTGAGCGACAGCATCGAACACGCCGTTGCGGAGGGCTATCTGGCCGAGCCGGCGCCCGAGGACTGATCTACAGCCCGGCGAAGCGTTCCTTCACCGTTTCGGTGGTCAGCCCGTAATCGGCCAGCGAGTACCGATGTTTCGGCGCCCGCTCGCCGGACTGGCTGTCGGCGTGCGTCTTTTCCATCGCCGCCTTCGCCTCATCGGTCAGCGTCAAACCGAAGTGCCGATAGATGTCGGCCACCGTGCCGATCGGATCGGCGATCAGTTCCTTGTAGTCGACGTCATAGAACTGGGCCGGCGAGTATTTGGCGCGGGCGGTGTTGAAGCGCTCCAGCCCACGCGACCAGGTGTCCATTGCGTCAGCGCCGATTTGAGCTCCGTCGAACGACGTCGACCATCCCTCCGCGGTGTGCTGGGCAAGCGAGCACATCGATGCCATGATGGTCTCGACCGGCCGGTGCGTCTGAATCACCAGCGCGTCGGGATACGTTGCCATCAAGGCGTCCAACGCGAACAGATGGCTGGGATTCTTCAGCACCCAACGCTTTTCGACGTCGTTGAGTCCAATCAGCTGGAGGTTCTTCCGATGCCGCTGGTAGGACGGCGTCCAATCCTGCTGCGACAGCCACTGCGCGTAGGTGGGCACGTGCGCCAACGTCTCGTAGGACACCGAATGCAGCGATTGCCGAAGCAGCTGCCAGCACTCCTCTAGTTCGTACGCGGCCATGAAGTGCAGTCCGGTGTAACCCGGATTGTCCCGGTGGTGCTGGTTGAATTGCGCGTCGAGTTGGCGATAAAGCGGGTGCGAATCCCAGGTTTCGCGCGGTGGACGCGGCTGCGGGAATTCGGCCAGCCACATGTGCAGGCCCTGATGAGCGGGGTCGGCGCCGAGCAGGCGGTGCAGCGCGGTGGTGCCGGTGCGCACCAGGCCGGTGACGAAGATCGGGCGTTCGATCACTACGTCGGCGTGCTGCGGGTACTGCTTCCACGAAGCCTCGGACAGCAACCTGGCCACCAGCGCGCCGCGCAGGAAGAACCGATTCATCTTGCTGCCCAACACCGTTAGGCCGGCTTCGCGCCGGTAGGAATCCAGCAGCACCTCCAGCGCTTCGAGGTAGTTGTCGTCGTCGGCGCCGAAGTCGTCGAGGCCGGTCACCTTGGTGGCGGATGCATGCAGTTCGTCGACGGTGCCGATATCGGTGCGATCGGACATCAGTTGTGGTACTCCCCGCAGTTGACATCCAGGGTCTGTCCGGTGATGCCGCTCGACAGATCGCTGGCCAGGAATAGGATCGCCGAGGCCACCTCGTCTTCGGTGGGCAGGCGCTTCAGGTCGGAGTTCGCCGCGGTAGCCGCGTAGATCTGGTCCGCCGTGGTGCCGTACTTGCCAGCCTGGTGCTCGAAATAAGCCTGCAACGTCTCACCCCAGATATAGCCGGGGGCAACGGAATTGACGCGGATCCCCTTCTCACCCAATTCGGTGGCCAGCGATTGCGACATGGACAGCAACGCCGACTTGGCCATCTTGTAGGCGCCGTATTTGGCCTGAGAGTGCCGTAGCACCATGGAGTTGACGTTGACGATCGATCCGTGCGAGGACTCCAGCGCGGGCGTGAAGGCCTGGATGAGCCGTAACGCGCCGAGCGCGCTCAGCTCGATCGCGTCACGGATGTGCTGGAAGCTGGTGCCGGCCAACGGTTTCATGGACGGCACCCGGAACGCGTTGTTGATCAGCACGTCGACCTTGCCGTAGGTCGCCATCGTGGTCTCGACGAGGTAGTTGACTTCGTCGTCGTCGGTGATATCGGCACGCACCGCCAGTGCCTTGTGCCCGGTGTCGTTGATCTGTTTGGCGACACTTTCCAGTCGCTCCACGGTGCGCGCTGCCAGCACCAGGTCGGCGCCGTCCCGGGAGCACCGGTGCGCCAGGGTGGTGCCGAGCCCCGGTCCCACGCCACTGATGACGACGACCTTGCCGTCGAGCATTTCTGACATCGTCACCCCAGCATCCTGGCCGCAATTTGTTGTTGACGCAGCGCTATTCGCGCACGCCACTCGTCATCGGAAATCTTATTGTGCTCGAAGTAGGGCAACGCGGCCGGTATGGCGTCGAAGTCGACCAGCTCCACGGTGGGGCCGTCGGCCTCGGTGAGTTGACGGGACACCCGCTGCCAGCGGAACTGCAGGAAGCCCCGCCGATGGTTCAGCGTCTCCACCCAGTTCGTCACACCCGGGTTCTGGTCGGCCACGACGATGCGCACCTTTCCGTCCGGATCCGCTTGCGCCTGAGTGTTGTTCAGCGACGTCTGGTGGTTGATGTAGTCCAGCGAGATGTACCACAGGCTGCCGAGTTGGAAGCCGAGGTAGGGTGCGTCGGAGACCGGGATGGTGATCACCAGCGCCTGATCGGGCCGCAGGTCGTAGTGGCCCACCGACGAATATTGCGTCGCCAGACCGCCCGGCGTCAGCCGGGGCGCGACCATCGTGTTGACCGGCAGGTCGAGATAGAACCATTGCGGGAATTGCAGCCAGGTCTTCACCCGGTTAACAAGTTGCTTTCCGGCCGTGGCGTAACGCTTTTCGATGGTCTCGCGGGTCAGCGGGGGCGGGGCGGTACCCGCGGTGTCCAGCCGGGAGATGGCCAGCGTCCCGCGCTGTGCCGACCAGTCACCATAGACCTCGCGGATGACCAGCTGCCCGTTGCTGGTGGGCCGCACCCGCCACTCGAAGCTGCCGTCCGCGGCGATGTCTAGCTCACGGTCGTCGAACGCCGCTTGGCTGGCCGGCACGTTGTCGTCGGTGTATTCCCCGCCGAGCAGCTGGAAGCTCAGATCGGTCGTGGTGCCGCGCTTGCCGGTGACGACATAGTCGTGATTGGCGTGCACCCGGGTGCCGAAGTAGAGAGTGTCGGGGTTGTCCAGGCCCATCTTGGTGAACGGCCCGGTTCCTGACTGCAGGAACGGGTGGTCCCGGTCGTAGTCGAAGGCTAGGTGGATGCAGGCCGAAACGCAGCCCGCCAGATACTGCAGCCCTTCGAGCAGGTCTGCTTCGGTCTCGATGAAGGGTGCGTCGGCGACCAGTTTCTCGGCTTCGACGATCGCTGAGGTGAGAGGATCAGAGAACACGCCTAGACGCTAGAACGTGTTCTACTTTTTCGTCAATGGCGAACATTCCCGCGCGTCGGCCGCACGTTCAAAGACGAGGCCGACTCGCTAAGGTGCGCACTGCTGCGACAGGTCGATCAGATGCTGCCGCACGTCGGGATGCCGATTCAGGTAGTCCATGACGTTGCCGTTGCCGCCCTCCGCCTGAGACTTGGCCTGCAGCTGCTGGTGGAGCTGCGGATGCTGCTTCAGGTACGAGTCGATGGAATTGCCGACCGTCTGATTGCACTGCGGAGCCGCGTTGACTGTGCCCGCCAGTGGCACCGCGATCACCGCGGCGGCGGCAGCGGTCATTAGCCCCCCGACGAGCAGGCCGTACAGCCCGTGGCGGCGGGCGCCGACTGTGTTGGATGTGCTCATGCGCGCCAGAATACTCGCGGCAGCTTTGCGTAGGCTGTGCGTTCCGGAGCTCAGGAACCAGTGGTCAGCGTGAGGCGGCGGCGCCGCTTTCTTGCTCGCGCTTGATCTCCAGCGCGATGTCGATGAGCTGGTCTTCCTGGCCGCCGATGAGCTTGCGCTGGCCCGCACGGTGCAGCAGCTGGTGGGCGGGCACGCCGTAGCGCTCGGACTGGCGGATGGCGTGCTTGAGGAAGCTCGAGTACACCCCGGAGTAGCCCATGATCAGCGCATTGCGGTCCAGCAGACACTCGGCCGGCATGGCCGGTGCGACCACCTCTTCGGCGGCGTCGGCGATGTCGAAGAAGTCGATACCCGTCTTCACGCCGATCTTGTCGAACACCCCGATGAGCGCCTCGACGGGCGCGTTGCCCGCGCCGGCGCCGAACCGCCGACACGAGCCGTCGATCTGCTTGGCGCCCGCCCGAACGGCCTCCACGGTGTTGGCCACCCCGAGCCCGAGGTTCTCGTGCCCGTGGAAACCGACCTGGGCGTCATCGCCAAGCTCGGCGACCAGCGCGGCCACCCGGTCGCGGACCCCCTCGAGAACCAGCGCGCCGGCCGAGTCCACCACGTAGACGCACTGGCAGCCCGCGTCGGCCATGATGCGGGCCTGGGCGGCGAGCTTTTCCGGCGAGATGGTGTGGCTCATCATCAGGAACCCGACGGTCTCCAGCCCCAGCTCGCGCGCCAGGCCGAAGTGCTGGATCGACACATCCGCCTCGGTGCAGTGGGTGGCGATCCGGCAGATCGAGCCGCCGTTGTTCTGGGCTTCCTTGATGTCCTCTTTGGTGCCGACGCCGGGCAGCATCAAAAAGGCGATCTTGGCTTCCTTGGCCGTCTCGGCGGCCAGCTTGATCAGCTCCTGCTCGGGCGTCTTGGAGAACCCGTAGTTGAAGCTCGATCCGCCCAGCCCGTCGCCGTGGGTGACCTCGATGACCGGCACGCCGGCGGTGTCCAGGGCCGCCACGATGGCGCCCACCTCTTCTTTGGTGAATTGGTGGCGTTTGTGGTGAGAGCCGTCCCGCAGCGACGTGTCGGTCAACCGCACGTCCCAGATCGGGTTGAAGAAGATGTCGTGCGTACTCATGCCTGCGCTCCCGGCGCCGTAGCGGATAGTGACTCCTTGGCGATCTCCTCGCCGACCTTGGTGGCCGCGGCGGTCATGATGTCCAGGTTGCCCGCGTACGGGGGCAGGTAATCGCCTGCGCCCTCGACCTCGACGAACGTGGTGACGACCGCCTGGCCGCCGGAGTTGATCGACGGCTCGTCGAACTGCGGCTCGTTGAGCAGCCGATATCCCGGCACGTAGGTCTGCACCTCGGCCACGACGTCGTGGATGGATTTGGCGATCGCGTCCCGGTCGGCGTCTTCGGGGATGGCGCAGAAGATGGTGTCGCGCATGATCATCGGCGGGTCTGCGGGGTTGAGGATGATGATCGCCTTGCCACGCTTGGCGCCGCCGATCGTTTCCACACCCTTGCTGGTGGTCTTGGTGAATTCGTCGATGTTGGCGCGGGTGCCCGGCCCCGCCGACACCGACGCCACCGACGCCACGATCTCGGCGTACGGCACGCCGCCCTGATCGACCAATGCGCGACTGACCGCGTACACGATCGGGATGGTCGCCTGACCCCCGCAGGTGATCATGTTGACGTTCGGCGCATCCAGGTGCTGCCGCAGGTTGGCCGGCGGGATGACCGCCGGACCCACCGCGGCCGGCGTCAAATCGATCGCGCGGATTCCCGCCGCCTCATACTTCGGCGCGGCGTCGCGGTGCACGTAGGCGCTGGTCGCCTCGAACACCAGGTCGGGTTTCTCCGACTGCGCCAGCAGCCAGTCCACCCCTTCGTGGGTGGTCTCCAACCCCAGCTTGCGGGCCCGTGCCAGGCCTTCGCTGTCCGGGTCGATGCCCACCATCCAGCGCGGCTCCAACCAATCCGACCGCAACAATTTGTAGAGCAGGTCAGTGCTGATGTTTCCCGACCCGACAATGGCCACACTCGCCTTAGCCGGCATGACGCTCCTTTGCGAAGCTCTCGATATTTAAGTCCGACGATTTAATTCGAGACTATTCGAACGACAATTGAACAGAACCCAGGCCCGTGAAGTCGGCCACGAACTGGTCTCCGGCGTGCGCGTCGATCGCTCGCGTGCACGATCCGGGAAGCACCAGGTCGCCTTTGCGCAGCCGTACGCCGAAGCCCTCCACCTTGCGGGCCAGCCAAGCCACCGCGGTGACCGGGTTGCCCAGCACCGCGTCGGTGCGGCCCTTGGCCACGACCTCGCCGTTGCAGCTGAGGACCGCATCGATTCCTTTGACGTCGATGTCGCGCGGCGAGACGCGCCCCTTGCCGAGCACGAAGCCGGCGGACGAGGCGTTGTCGGCGATGGTGTCGCACAACTCGATCTTCCAGTCGGTGATCCTGGTGTCGATCAACTCGATCGAAGGGACCAGCGCCTCGGTGGCCGCCAGCACGTCCTCCTCGGTGCAGCTGGCTCCCGGCAGGTCGGCGTTCAGGATGAAACCGACCTCGACCTCGACCCTCGGCCACAGGTAGCGGCTCGCCTTGACCGGCGTGTCTTCGAACAGTTGCATCTCGTCCAGCAAATGCCCGTAGTCCGGCTCGTCGACCCCCATCATCTGCTGGATCGCCTTCGACGACAGGCCCACCTTGTGGCCCAGCACGCGGGCTCCCTCGGCGACCCGCTGACGAATGTTGATCAGCTGGATTTCGTAGGCGTCGACGACGTCGATGTCGGGGTAGGCGGCAGTCAGCGGCGCGATCGGCTCGCGGCTCCGCTCAGCCTGCGCCAAGTCGGCAGCGAGCTCGTCTCGCGTCGCAACACTGAGCATCTGCGGAAGTCTCCTCATTCGTGTGACCGGCCCAGTAGCGCCCGGCCCGGGCAATTCTATAACGTGTTCTACATGACAGCACAGGAGCTCGACGTCGTCGTGGTCGGGAGCGGCGGAGCCGGCATGGTCGCTGCCCTTACCGCCGCTCACCGGGGCCTTTCCACAGTAGTCATCGAGAAAGCTGCGCACTTTGGGGGCTCGACCGCGCGGTCGGGTGGGGGCGTCTGGATTCCCAACAACGAGATCCTCAAGCGTGACGGCGTCCGGGACAACCCCGAGGCGGCCCGGACCTACCTGCACGGGATCGTCGGCAACGTCGTCGAGCCGGAACGCATCGACACCTACCTCGACCGCGGACCCGAGATGCTGTCGTTCGTGCTGAAGCACACGCCGCTGAAGATGTGCTGGGTTCCGCGCTACTCGGACTACTACCCGGAGGCGCCGGGCGGGCGCGCGGAAGGCCGCTCGATCGAACCGAAGCCGTTCGACGCCCGCAAGCTCGGACCCGACGAGGCCGGTCTGGAGCCGGCATACGGCAAGGTGCCGCTCAACGTGGTTGTGATGCAACAGGACTACGTGCGGCTGAACCAGCTCAAGCGACACCCTCGGGGCGTGCTGCGCAGCCTGAAGGTCGGCGCCCGCACGATGTGGGCGAAGGCGACCGGTAAGAACCTCGTCGGCATGGGCCGGGCGTTGATCGGCCCACTGCGGATCGGGCTCCAGCGGGCGGGCGTTCCGGTGTTGCTCAACACCGCGCTGACCGACCTGTACGTCGAGGACGGCGTGGTGCGTGGGGTGTATGTCCGCGATAGCGGGGCATCCGAGTCGTCGGAGCCGCGCCTCATCCGAGCCCGGCGCGGGGTGATCCTCGCCTCCGGCGGCTTCGAGCACAACGAACAGATGCGCGTGAAGTACCAGCGCGCGCCGATCACCACCGAGTGGACCGTGGGCGCTAAGGCGAACACCGGCGACGGCATCGTGGCCGCCGAAAAGCTGGGTGCCGCACTGGAACTGATGGAAGACGCCTGGTGGGGCCCCACGGTTCCGCTGGTGGGCGCACCGTGGTTCGCGCTGTCGGAACGCAATTCGCCGGGATCGATCATCGTGAACATGTCGGGCAAGCGGTTCATGAACGAGTCGATGCCCTACGTCGAGGCCTGCCACCACATGTACGGCGGGGAATTCGGCCAGGGGTCGGGGCCGGGCGAGAACATTCCGGCGTGGCTGGTGTTCGACCAGCAATACCGCGACCGCTACATTTTCGCGGGATTGCAGCCGGGGCAACGCATTCCCCGCAAGTGGCTGGAGTCCGGGGTCATCATCCAGGCCGACACGCTCGAGGAGCTCGCCCAAAAGGCCGGCCTTCCGGCGGCCGAGTTTCAGGCCACGGTGCAGCGATTCAACGGCTTCGCCCGGTCCGGCGTCGACGAGGATTACCACCGCGGCGAGAGCGCGTACGACCGTTACTACGGCGACCCAACCAACAAGCCCAACCCCAACCTCGGCGAGCTCACGCACGCGCCGTACTACGCCGCCAAGATGGTGCCCGGAGACCTGGGCACGAAGGGCGGCGTCCGCACCGACGTCCACGGCCGTGCGCTGCGCGACGACGGATCGATCATCGAAGGCCTCTACGCCGCAGGCAATGTCAGTGCCCCGGTGATGGGTCACACCTACCCGGGCCCGGGCGGCACGATTGGCCCGGCCATGACGTTCGGTTACTTGGCCGCACTGCACATCGCGGGGGAAAACTGACATGCCCATCGATGTAGACGTCGCGCTGGCCGCCGAGCTGGATCCGATCGACTTCGCTTGGACGAGCAGCGATGTGCAGCTCTACCACTTGGCGTTGGGGGCCGGCAAGGATCCGATGGATCCGCGCGAACTGCGTTACCTCGTTGACGACACACCGCAGGTCCTGCCGACGTTCGGCAACGTGGCGGCCTCGTTTCACATGACCAAGCCACCGACCGTGCAATTCCCCGGCATCGACATCGAGCTGGGCAAGGTGTTGCACGCCAGCGAGCGGGTTGAGGTGCCCGGGCCGCTGCCGCCCTCCGGATCCGCTCGCGCCGTCACCAGGTTCACCGACATCTGGGACAAGGGCAAGGCCGCGGTGATCTGGAGCGAGACGACGGTCAGCGCGCCCGACGGCACGCTGCTGTGGACCCAGCGGCGGTCCATCTTCGCCCGTGGCGAAGGCGGATTCGGCGGCGAGCGCGGGCCGTCCACGTCGGACCCGGCACCGGACCGGGCGCCCGATGTCGAGGTCGCGGTGCCGATCCTGCCGCAGCAGGCGCTGCTCTACCGGCTCTGCGGGGACCGCAACCCGCTGCACTCCGACCCGGAATTCGCTGCGGCTGCAGGCTTTTCGCAGCCCATCCTGCACGGCCTGTGCACGTACGGCATGACGTGTAAGGCCATCGTGGACACGCTGCTGGACGGCGACGCCGGCGCGGTGGCCGCCTACGGTGCACGCTTCGCCGGTGTGGCGTTCCCCGGGGAGACGTTGCGCGTCAACGTCTGGAAGGAAGATGGGCGTTTCGTGGCCAGCGTTGTCGCTCCTTCGCGCGACAACGCGGTGGTCTTGAGCGGCGTAGAGCTGGTGCCGGCGTAGGTTTCTTCCCCGTGCGCCGCCGACCCGCCGACCCGCCGACCCGCCGTCCCGCCGTGTCCACCGAGTGTGAAGTTAGCTTCACATTGGGCCTCGAGTGTGAAATTAGTTTTACGCTCGACCGGCACGAGCCGCGCGCACCCTGTGGATGATGTCGCGGGGCCGGTCACCGGTGACCACCCTTATTACGATCCAGCCGCGTCGCTGCAGCATTTCGGCCCGACGAATATCCCAGCCATACTGACGGCGATCAGTCCGATGATGATCACCGTCATACTCGACCGCGACTTTGACGTCCTCCCAGCCCATGTCCAGATAGGCGATCGCACTGCCGAATTCATTGAGCACTGGAATCTGCGTCTGCGGCCTCGGCAGGCCCGCCTGGATCAGCACGATGCGCAGCCAAGACTCCTTAGGAGACTGCGCCCCACTGTCGAAGAGTGCGACTGCCTCCCTTGCCTGGACGATGCCTCGGCGGCCTGAGTACCTTTCCACGAGCAGCTCGACATCCGCCGTCTTGATTTGGGTTGCACGAGCCAATGCATCAATGCCGGCAACCGCCGCAATAGTCGGATACCAGCAGCCTAGGTCCAGGGCGGTCCTGGCTGCCGACGTCACCGAGATGCCCCCTATGACAACAGTTTCATCTTCCTCAACGCGGTCTCCATGAACTCTGATCCCAGCGTGACGGTGGCGGTTGTCGTGAAAAAGGTCAACCACGGCCGCGTCATCGACCCATTTGCTCCCGTGCAGCGCCGCGGCGGAGAACCCGGCGACCACGCCCTGACGCCCAGTCCACAACCATCCGGCCCTGGCGCGCAGAGTGGCCGTCACTTCTGCATCCCGACTGACGTACACGTCGCGGAAAAGTCGGGTGTAACCAGCGCTCAGCTGGCCTCTAGTCAAAGCGCCTCGGGCAACGGCTTCACTGCCAAGGAACGGCTCCCCCATGACGGGAGCGTTGCATGAGTCAAGCGCAGCGTCACTTCACTCATGAGTGTGAAGTTAGTTTCACACTCGACGACCAGCGTGAAACTAACTTCACACTCGGCGGGAAGGGGTGAGGCCTAGAAAGCGCTAGCCCAGGATCAAGCCCGACGTGGGGACGCCCGTGCCCGCGGTGACGAGGACGTGTTCGACGTCGGGTACCGGGTTCACCGACGTACCGCGCAATTGCCGCACACCCTCGGCGATGCCGTTCATGCCGTGGATGTAGGCCTCACCGAGCTGACCGCCATGCGTGTTGATGGGAAGCCGGCCGCCAACTTCGATCGCGCCGTCGGCGATGAAGTCCTTGGCCTCGCCCTTGCCGCAGAATCCCAACTCCTCCAACTGAATCAGCGTGAAGGGGGTGAAGTGGTCGTACAAGATTGCGGTCTGGATGTCCGACGGCCGCAGGCCGGATTGCTGCCACAGCTGCTTCCCCACCACGCCCATCTCGGGCAGGCCCAGTTCCGGTCGGTAGTAGCTGACCATCGTGTACTGGTCGGGACTGGAGCCCTGCGATGCCGCCTCGATGACGGCCGGTCGCTGCTTGAGGTCGCGCGCCCGCTCGGGTGAGGTCACCACGATCGCGACCGCGCCGTCGGTTTCCTGGCAGCAGTCCAGCAGCCGCAGCGGCTCGGCGATCCACCGCGAATTCTGGTGGTCCTCAATGGTGATCGGCTTCTCGTAGAAGTACGCCTTCGGGTTCTTGGCGGCGTGCTTGCGGTCGGCCACCGAGATGGCGCCGAAGTCGCGGCTGGTCGCGCCGGACAGGTGCATGTAGCGCTGGGCGATCATGGCGACTTGCGCGGCCGGTGTGGAGAGGCCGTGCGGGTAGGAGAAGGAATTGTCCGCCGCGGTCGAATCCGCCTGCGCGCGAGCGTCTCCCGCCAACCGGGTCTGGACCTGGCCGAACCGCATGCCCGACCGCTCGTTGAACGCCCGGTACGCCACCACGACGTCGGCCACCCCGGTGGCGACGGCCATCGCCGCCTGCTGGACGGTCGCGCACGCGGCGCCGCCGCCATAACCGATCTGCGAGAAGAACTTCAGATCACCGATGCCGACCGCGCGGGCCACCGCGGTCTCGTTGTTGGTGTCCATCGTGAAGGTGGTCAGCCCGTCGACGTCCGAAGGCGAAAGGCCCGCGTCGTCCAACGCGTCCAGCACCGCCTCGGCCG
The DNA here is from genome assembly GCF_001666835.1 of Mycobacterium sp. E3251. Taxonomy (GTDB): domain Bacteria; phylum Actinomycetota; class Actinomycetes; order Mycobacteriales; family Mycobacteriaceae; genus Mycobacterium. The sequence continues at coordinate 110,138 of NZ_LZJF01000141.1, forward strand.
CCAACCGCAATTCGCTTCGGCCGGAGTCCTTCGAGAAGTCGGTGGCGCCGATGCCGACGATCGCGGCCTTGCCCGACAACATCAGGAATCTCCCATCGTTAACGTCACTGTCGCGATGACGTGGTCACCAAGGCTGTTGCGGCCGAACACCTTCACGGTGATCAGGCCGTCGTCCACGGCGGTCACCTCACCGGAGAAGGTCACGGTGTCGTAGGCGTACCACGGCACCCCGAGCCGCAGCCCGATCGATTTGATCAGCGCCGACGGGCCGGCCCAGTCGGTGACGTAGCGCTGCACCAGCCCGGTGTCGGTCAGGATGTTGACGAAGATGTCCTTCGACCCCTTGGCCTGTGCCAGATCGCGGTCGTGGTGCACGTCCTGAAAGTCCCGCGTGGCCAAGGCCGTAGAGATGATAAAGGTGGGATCACCGTGCAGCTTCAGCTCCGGCAGTACGGTGCCCACTTCGATGGTCGGGGCGCTCATGCGTCTGGCTCCCATGCGTACAGGGTCCACTCGGGGCCGGCGTCACCGGCCGGGAAGTCGATATAGGTTGCGCGCACCGGCATTCCGATCGTCACAGAGCCCGGGTCCGCGCCCCGCAGCTCGCCCAGCATCCGCACGCCCTCTTCGAGCTCGACCAACGCGATGACGAAAGGCAGCGTGCGCCCGGGCACCTTCGGTGCGTGGTGCACCACGAAACTGAAGACCGTGCCCTTGCCGCTGGCCACCACGTAGTCGATCGGGGCGGCCTTGTCCTGCCAGACGGCGGGCACCGGCGGGTGCTGCAGGCTGCCGTCGGGCCGCCGCTGGATCCGCAGCTCGTGCTCCTTGACGCCCTCCCAGAAGAACGCCGTGTCGCGCGACGACGAGGGACGCATCATGGCATCGGGGTCGAGATCCGTCGGCACCGACGACGCCTGCTCAGCGGTCTCACGCGGCCTGAATTTGAGGATGCGCCAATTCATCTCGGCGACGTCCTCGTCCCCGACCCTCCAGATGATGTGCTGGTTGATGAAATAGCCCTCGCCCAAACCGGTCTGCTTGGGTCCGACTACGTCACCCATCTCCGAGGTGATGCTGACGTGCTCGCCCGGCTGCAGGTAACGGTGATAGGTCTGCTCACAGTTCGTGGCGACGACGCCGATGTAACCGGCGTCGTCGAACAACTGCATGATCGGACCCATCGGGTCGTCCTTAGGCCGTTCCCCGCTCAGGCCGAACATGGTCCACACCTGAATCATGGCCGGCGGGGCCACGATTCCCGGGTGTCCGACGGCTCGCGCGGCAGCCTCGTCGACATAGATCGGGTTGACGTCGCCGATGGCCTCCACCCAGTTGTTGATCATCGGCTGGTTCACCGGATCGCGGCCGGCGCGCGGCTTCGGACCCCCGGCCGCCTTGATCTCCGCGATCGCTTCCTGGATGTCGGTCACCTGGGCACCCTCGGCACTTTGAGGCCGGCGGCCGCGATCATTTCCCGCATGACTTCGTTCACGCCTCCACCGAAGGTGATCACCAGGTTGCGCTTGGTCTGCGAGTCCAGCCAGTTGAGCAGCTCGGCGGTCTCCGGCTCGGCCGGGTTGCCGTACTTGCCGACGATCTCTTCGGCGAGCCGGCCGATGTACTGAATACGCTCCGTGCCAAAGACTTTCGTCGATGCGGCGTCAGCCACGTTGATGTCCTCGCCGGCGGCGGCGACCTGCCAGTTCAGCAGCTCGTTGATCCGCCACATCGCGTGGATCTCACCGAGCGCCCGCTTGACGTCGGCGTGGTCGATCGGTGTGACGCCGTCGGCACCCGGCTTCGACGCCCAGGCCTGCACCCGGTCGTAAATGCCGGCGGTGCGGCCCGCGGGGCCCAGCATGACCCGTTCGTTGTTGAGCTGGGTGGTGATCAGTTTCCACCCGCCGTTCTCCTCGCCGACCAGCATGTCGGCGGGCACCCGGACGTCGTTGTAGTACGTGGCGTTGGTGTGGTGGGCGCCGTCGGACAGGATGACCGGCGTCCAGGAGTAACCGGGATCCTTGGTGTCGACGATCAGGATCGAAATACCCTTGTGCTTCACGGCTTCCGGGTCCGTCCGGCAGGCCAGCCAGATGTAGTCCGCGTCATGCCCGCCGGTGGTCCACATCTTCTGGCCGTTGACGATGTATTCGTCCCCTTGCCGCACGGCGGCGGTCCGCAGGGAGGCCAGGTCCGTCCCCGCCTCGGGCTCGCTGTAGCCGATCGCGAAGTGCACCTCGCCGGCCAGAATCGCCGGCAGGAACTTCTTCTTCTGCGCCTCGGTGCCGAACTGCTGCAGGGTCGGGCCGACCGTCTGCAGCGTCACCGCGGGCAGCGGCACGTCGGCCCGATGCGCCTCGTTGACGAAGATCGACTGCTCGATGGGGCCGAAGCCCAAGCCGCCGAATTCCTTTGGCCAACCGACCCCGAGCTTGCCGTCCCGGCCCATCCGCCGGATCACCGCGCGGTAGGCCTCGTTGTGACGGTCCTGCTCCATCGCCTTCATCTCGTCGGACGAGATCAGGTTCGAAAAGTATTCCCGCAGTTCCGCCTGCAGCTGACGCTGCTCCGGAGTCAGGTCTATGAACATTGCGCTCCCACCAGATCGAGACGATGAGAAGGCCCGCCCAGCAGCCGGGTCAGGTCTTTGATTGTGGAGTAGTACCGGTGCATCGGGTAGGTGATGTCCATGCCCATGCCGCCGTGCAGGTGGTGGCAGGTTTGCATCACCGGCGGCGCCTGCGAGGCGACCCAGTATCCGAGCACATCGAGGTCGTCGTCAGCGTCCCGTCCTTCGGACAATCGCCAGACGACCGACTTGGCCGCCAAATCGATGGTGCGCGAGGCGATGTACACCTCGGCGAGCTGGGCGGCCACCGTCTGGAACGTCGACAGCGGCTTGCCGAACTGCTTGCGATTGGCCACGTAGTCGGCGGTGAGGCGCAATGCCCCGGCCACCAATCCGTCGGCGTAGGCACCGATCGCCGCCAGGGCCAACTGGTTGACCCGGGGCGCCGTCGCGTCCGCCAGCACGTCGGAGTCGGCGACCGCGACGTCGGCGAACGTCACCGTGTACTCATCGGCGCCGCTGGATGTCGGAGTCTGGATGAGCTGCACACCGTCGGCCTTCGGCGACACGACGACGACCGCGCTGTCGGCGGTGACGATCATCCAATCCGCTTGCCCGGCATAGCCGACACCGACCTTGGTACCCGACAGCCGGCCGTTGGCGAAGGTGGTCGACGGCCGGTCGGGCAGCGCGGCGCCCGGCTCGTTGAGCGCGGCCGTCAGCACGCCGCCCTTCGGGACGCCGGCCAGGAACCGATCCTGCTGTTCGTCGGAGGCCAGGTCGAGCAGCGGCACCACGCCGAGGCCGAGCGTGACCAGCGCCGGCGTAATGGCGCCGTGGCGACCCACTTCTGTCAGCACCGTGGCGACCTCGGGCAGGCCCACGCCGTCGCCGCCCAGGCGCTCGGGGACCGGCAGTGCGGGCACGCCCCCACTGACCAGTGCGTCCCAGCTCAGGTCGCGGTCCAGAACGGACGTCACCACATCGGCGACGGCCTGTTGCGTCGCAGTGAGATTGAAGTCCATCAGGACGTCACCGAGTTGCGCCGGTGTAGTCGACCTGCCAGTGCTTGATCCCGTTGAGCCAACCGGACCGCAGTCGCTCCGGCTCACCGATCGGCTTGAGGTCCGGCATGTGGTCGGCGACCGCGTTGAAGATCAGGTTGATGGTCATGCGGGCGAGGTTCGCGCCGATGCAGTAGTGGGCGCCGGTGCCGCCGAAGCCGACGTGGGGATTCGGATCGCGCAGGATGTTGAAGGTGTGCGGGTCGTCGAAGACCTCTTCGTCGAAGTTGGCCGACCGGTAGGACATCACCACCCGCTGACCCTTCTTGATCTGCACGCCGGCCAACTCGGTGTCCTCGTTGGCGGTGCGCTGGAAGGCCGATACCGGGGTGGCCCACCGGATGATCTCGTCGGCGGTGGTCGATGGGCGCTCCTTCTTGAAGAGCTCCCATTGATCGGGGTTGTTCGCCATGGCGATCATTCCGTGGGTGATCGAGTTGCGAGTGGTCTCGTTGCCGGCCACCGCGAGCATGACCACGAAGAAACCGAACTCGTCGTCGGAAAGCTTCTCACCCTCGATGTCGGCCTCGATGAGCGTGGTGACGATGTCGTCGGTGGGGTTTTTGCCCCGCTCCTCGGCCATGGCCATCGCGTACGTGATCAGCTCCATCGACGACTGCGCGGGATCGACGTGGGCGTACTCGGGGTCGGTGCCACCGGTCATCTCGTTGGACCAGCGGAAGAGCTTGTCGCGATCCTCCTGGGGAACGCCGAGCAGGCCCGCGATGGCTTGCAGCGGCAGCTCGCACGAGACCTGTTCGACGAAGTCGCCGCTACCCTCGCTCGCCGCGGTCTTGGCGATGTTCTGGGCGCGCTGGGCCAGTTCGGCTTCCAGCCGTCCGATGGCCCGCGGCGTGAAACCGCGGGAGATGATCTTGCGCAGCCGGGTGTGGTGGGGGGCGTCCATGTTGAGCATGACGCTGCGCTGCAACTCGACCTGCTCGCGCTTCATCTCCGGCGGCCAGGTCGGGATGGCGCCGTTCAGCCAGCTCGAGAAGATGTCGCTGCGCTTCGAGACCTCCTTGACGTCGGCGTGCTTGGTAACGAGCCAGTACCCGTGGTCCTCGAACCCACCCGAGCCGTTGGGGATGTCGACCCAGTGGATCGGCTCCGCCTTGCGCAGCCAGGCGAGTTCCTCAACGGGCAACCCTGCGAGGTTGACGTCCGGGTCGAGAAAGTCGAAGTCGGCGGGAATGTTGGGGGGTGCCATGATGTGTGCGCTCCTCAATTGCAACGTGTTCTAGTGCCAGTAAAACACGGCTCCTGCGCAGATAAAAGGCAGGTCACCATCGTCGCTTGTCAGACTAATGAAACGTGTTCTAGCCTGACGGAATGGGTAACCCGGTAATCGTCGAAGCCACCCGCAGCCCCATCGGCAAACGCAACGGATGGCTGTCAGGCCTGCACGCCACCGAGCTGCTTGGTGCGGTGCAGAAGGCACTGGTGGAGAAGGCCGGCATCGACGCCGGCGACGTCGAACAGGTGATCGGCGGCTGCGTGACGCAGTTCGGCGAGCAGTCCAACAACATCAGCCGGGTCAGCTGGCTGGTCGCCGGGCTGCCGGAGCACGTTGGCGCCATGACCGTGGACTGCCAGTGCGGCAGCGGACAGCAGGCCAACGGCCTGGTCGCCGGTCTGATCGCGGCAGGCGCCATCGACATCGGCATCGCCTGCGGCATCGAGGCGATGAGCCGCGTCGGGCTGGGCGCAAACGCCGGTCCCGACCGCAGCATCCTGCGGCCCGCGTCGTGGGACATCGACCTGCCCGACCAGTTCACCGCGGCCGAGCGGATCGCCAAGCGGCGTGGCATCACCCGCGAAGACATCGACGAATTCGGTTACCAGTCGCAGGCCAAGGCCAAACGGGCGTGGGAGGAGGGCCGCTTCGACCGCGAGATCTCCCCGATCGAGGCGCCGGCGCTCGACGAGAACAAGCAACCGACGTCGGAGCGGGTCACCATCTCCCGCGACCAGGGCCTGCGCGACACCACCCTCTCGGGCCTGAGCTCGCTGAAGCCGGTCATCGAGGGTGGGATCCACACGGCGGGAACGTCGTCGCAGATTTCCGACGGGGCCGCGGCCGTGCTGTGGATGGACGAGGACAAGGCCAAGGCGCTCGGATTGCGGCCGCGCGCCCGCATCGTCAGCCAGGCGCTGGTCGGCGCCGAGCCCTACTACCACCTGGACGGCCCGGTGCAGTCGACGGCCAAGGTGCTGGAGAAGGCCGGCATGAAGATGGGCGACATCGACATCACCGAGATCAACGAGGCGTTCGCGTCGGTCGTGCTGTCCTGGGCCCGGGTGCACAACCCGGACATGGACAAGGTGAACGTCAACGGCGGCGCCATCGCGCTGGGCCACCCGGTGGGCAGCACCGGCAGCCGGCTGATCACCACCGCGCTGCACGAACTGGAGCGCACCGACCAGAGCACCGCGCTGATCACCATGTGCGCGGGCGGTGCCCTGTCGACCGGCACCATCATCGAACGCATCTAGCCTCTCGGTGCTCGTCTCCGAAGAGAGCCGCGTCGCCGCGGCGCGGGCTTACATCGACGCGCTCGTCAGCCATGACGGTGACTCCGTTCCGTTCGCTGCCGGCTGCACCCGGATCGAGCAAGGCATCAAGAACGGGTTCTCCGGAAACCACTTGCGCCGCAGCCTCAGTCGCGGAGCTCAGTACCGATTGCTTGCGGACACGACCCCGCCGGAATACCGGATCGACGGCGACCGGGTGCACGCGGCATACATCGTGCTGACCAAGGCGGCGTTCGCGGGTCGGCGGCTGGCCGCACGAGTCGACGAGACCTTCGTCATTCCGGCCGAAAGCTCAAGCGGCAAGGCCGAAATCCACCACATCAAGGTTCGCTTCCAACCTTTTGTCCAGCGCTAAGGGAAAATCATGCCTAAACCGAAGCCACGCTCTTTGAATGCGCCCTGGGTCGGCTTCATCATCAAATGGATGGCCAAGGGCAACACGTGGATCTACCGACTTAGCAACGGAAGATTCGGCGGCACCTTCCAGAATGCACCGGTCGCACTGCTCACCACGACGGGACGAAAAACGGGTGAACCGCGGGTGAGCCCGCTGCTGTATCTACGCGAAGGGAACCGGGTGGTATTGGTCGCTTCGAAGGGCGGCAGCGACAAGCACCCGCTGTGGTACCTCAACCTCAAGGCCAATCCCAAAGTCTCCGTGCAGATCAAGGACGAGGTACTGCAACTGCAGGCCCGCGACGCCACCGAGGCCGAGCGCGCGGAGTACTGGCCGAAGCTGGACGCCATGTACCCGTCGTTCGACGACTACCGGTCGTGGACCGATCGGGTCATCCCCATCGTCATCTGCGACCCGTAACGGCAGACACGTGCCACAGGGATTCGGCGACTCGCGCCGTCTCGCCTTAGCGCTGAAATACTTTGCCCGCGAGCACATTTCGATATACCGCGTTACCAATGCCCGGTGGCGCCCGGTTGCTGTGGTTCCCGGCGGCGCTGCTGACCACGATCGGACGCAAATCGGGTAAACCCCGGCCATGGTTTGACGGCGGCCACAGCGAGTCGCCTCGTTCTGAGGTCACCGATCCTTCGGAAACGCATTGATCTGGCAGGCACCAGTTCGCCGCGGGTTGGCCGAAAGTGTAGGGAAATCCCTTATTGGTCCGGCCACCCTGGCCGCCATAGGCTGCAAAAAGTTTGAGGCGTGCGACCTTGCGTCGCACACACTTCGGGAGGCACTGCCGTGGCTAAGCGAGTGACAAAACGTTTCGCAGTCCTGACCGCCGCGGCATGTCTGTTCGGAATCGTCGGTGCCACACCATTGATGGCGCCGACCGCCAGCGCCGACACGCTGCCGAATGGCTACAGCGTGACCTGTACGCCCAACGGTCCGCACGAGCCGACCTGCATCGTCTCCGGGTGCCCGCGCGTGCACGGAGACGAGGCCGGCGACGTGATCCACCTCAACGGCAAGGGTTATTTCATGCAACCCGAGCTCAGCAAGGGGTGCAACAACACCGCGTCCTTTATCATCCCTGCAAGTACGACGCCGCAGACCTTCTCGATCCAAGGTTGTCGCAAGCACTTCCCAGGTACGGATGATTGCGGCGCCTGGTCGGACTACACGTATGTGCCACCTGCGGCGGCGGCACCTCCCGCACCAGCGCCCGCGCCGGCGCCAGCACCGGCGCAGTTGCCCGTGCGATGCACCGGCGGACCGGACGCGGGAAAGACTCTTCCTCCCGGCTCGAATTGCCCCGGAGATCCGGCTCCGGTGAAATGCCCTACCGGCTCGGTGACCGACACCGTCCCAGCCGGCCAGCAATGCGGCGCGCCGACGAACGCCGTCGCGGTGAACATCTCGCGGAATGGATTCAATGCCCGCGTGGCTATCACCAACAACTCCAGCCTGCCCGCCAAATGCAGCTACACGGCTACGAAATCCAGCGGATTCGGGCCGCAGGAGGTCGATAGAAGCATCGACGTCGCTGCGAACAGCACCGGTACGATTACCGACATGTTGTGGCCCCCCTTGGGAACCAGCTATGACACAACGGTCAAGTGCACGGTCAACTACAACAACAAGCAGACCTCTATCGGTCAGTCCAGCCAGAAAGTCAGCGGCTGACGATCGATCGCGGTAGCCGAGTACGACATCTACGAGGTGTTCCGCACCGGCAACGCTGCGACCATCGATGCCGTGCTTCAGACCGGTCTCAGCCAGGTCGACTCGGCTTTGGCACAGTTCCCCAACGCAGTGTTCGACAACCTGGTCACCGCGCTGGGGAGTTCACCCTAAGCCCCGTAGACCGGAACCGGCGGGCGCGCCTTGGCGAGCAGATCGGCGACCACCGGCCCCAGTTCCGCAGGATCCCACTTCGCGCCCTTGTCGATCTGCGGTCCGTGCGCCCAGCCCTCGGCGACCCGGATCTTGCCGCCCTCGACCTCGAACACCTTCCCCGTGACGTCGCGAGACTCGGCGCTGCCCAGCCAGACGACCAGCGGTGAGATGTTCTCCGGGGCCATGGCGTCGAAATCCTGGTCCTGCGTTGCCATCATCTCGGCAAAGACGGTCTCGGTCATGCGGGTGCGCGCCGACGGCGCGATGGCGTTGACGGTGACGCCGTAGCGGCCCATCTCCGCGGCGCCGACCAGCGTCAGCGCCGCGATGCCGGCTTTGGCCGCGCTGTAGTTGCCCTGGCCGACGCTGCCCTGCAGGCCGGCACCCGAACTGGTGTTGACGATCCGCGCGTCGACGGTCTTGCCCTCTTTGGACAGCCCGCGCCAGTACGACGCGGCGTGCCGCATCGTGGCGAAGTGGCCCTTCAGGTGCACGGCGATGACGGCGTCGAACTCCTCTTCGCTGGTGTTGGCCATCATCCTGTCGCGCACGATGCCGGCGTTGTTCACCAGAACGTCCAGGCCCCCGAAGGTGTCGACGGCGGTCTGGATCAGGCCCGCGGCCTCGTTCCAGTCCGCGATGTTGAATCCGTTGGCGACGGCTTCCCCACCGGCCGCGGTGATTTCGTCGACCACGCCCTGCGCGGCGCTGCCGCCCCCGGCGGGCGAACCGTCGAGACCCACCCCGATGTCGTTGACCACAACGCGGGCGCCTTCGGCGGCGAAGGCGAGCGCATGCGCGCGACCGATGCCGCCGCCCGCTCCGGTGACGATGACGACGCGGCCGTCAACCACTCCCATTGTTCGTGTCTCCTCTACTTGATCGCACTGGCGTTCGTCGTGGCCAGATAGTGCGGCGGCTCACCGCCGCCGTGCACCTCCAGCGACGCGCCACTGATGTAGGACGCTGTGTCCGACGCCAGAAACGCTGTGGCCCAACCGATGTCCGCAGGCTTGGCCAGCCGGCCCAGTGGCACGTTCTTTGAGATCGCGGCGATGGACTCGGCGTCGCCGTAGAAAAGTTCGGATTGCTCGGTCTCGACCATGCCGACCACGCAGGCGTTCACCCGGACCTTCGGCCCCCACTCCACCGCGAGGGTCTGCGTGAGGCTTTCCAGGCCGGCCTTGGCCGCCCCGTAGGCGCCGGTGCCGGGCGATGGCCGCCGACCGGACAGGCTGCAGATGTTGATGATCGAACCACCGCGGTCCTGATTTTGCATTTGAGCGTTCGCGTGTTGTGAAACCGACAGCGCGCCAATCAGGTTGAGCTCGATGATCTTGCGGTTGAACTTCGCGCTGGACTCCGCGGTCAGCACGTACGGCGAACCGCCGGCGTTGTTGACCACGACGTCGAGCCGGCCGTGTTCGTCGACGATGGAGTCGATCAGTGCCTTGACGGCGTCGTCGTCGCGGATGTCGCACGAGTGGAACTCATAGGGCAGGCCCTCGACGGGCCGCCGTGCGCAGGTGATGACGGTCGCGCCCTGCGCGGCGAAGACCGAACTGATGCCGGCGCCCACTCCGCGGACCCCGCCGGTGACCAGGACCACCCGCCCGGCCAGCCCCAAGTTGATGGCGTCGGGTGCTTCGGCGCGAGTCACTGTGCTAGCGTACCAAGCAAGTGCTTGCTTAGGTAGTTACCCCACAAGGAAGTGGCACCGTGCCCATCACATCCAAAACCACCGAGCCGGGCATCGTCGCGGTCACCGTCGACTTTCCCCCGGTCAACGCCATCCCGTCGCGCGGCTGGTTCGAACTGGCCGACGTCATCACGGCGGCCGGTCAGAACCCCGAGACCCACGTCGTCATCCTGCGGGCCGAGGGCCGTGGCTTCAACGCCGGGGTCGACATCAAGGAGATGCAGCGCACCGAGGGATTCACCGCCCTGATCGACGCCAACCGCGGTTGCTTCGCCGCCTTCCGCGCCGTCTACGAGTGCGCGGTGCCCGTCGTCGCCGCCGTGAACGGCTTCTGCGTCGGCGGCGGCATCGGCCTGGTCGGCAACTCCGACGTCATCGTGGCCTCCGACGACGCCACCTTCGGGCTGCCCGAGGTGGAGCGCGGTGCACTCGGCGCGGCCACCCACCTCTCCCGGCTGGTGCCGCAGCACATGATGCGGCGGCTGTTCTTCACCGCCGCCACCGTGGACGCCGCCACCCTGCGCCACTTCGGTTCGGTGCACGAGGTGGTGCCGCGCGACCAGCTCGACGAGGCCGCTTTGAAGGTGGCGCGAGACATCGCCGCCAAGGACACCCGGGTCATCCGCGCGGCCAAGGAGGCGCTCAACCTCATCGACGTGCAGCGGGTCAACTCGAGTTACCGCATGGAGCAAGGGTTTACGTTCGAGCTCAATCTGGCCGGCGTCGCCGATGAGCACCGCGATGCGTTCGCCGGTACGGCGAAGGGCAAGAAGGAATGAGCGACAAGCGAACCACCCTCGACGCGGCGGTCGGGCAGTTGCGCAGCGGCATGACGATCGGCATCGGCGGCTGGGGCTCCCGGCGCAAGCCCATGGCGTTCGTGCGCGCCATGCTGCGCACCGATGTCAAGGACCTGACCGTGGTCACCTACGGCGGACCCGACCTCGGCCTGCTGTGCTCGGCCGGCAAGGTCAAACGCGCCTACTACGGCTTCGTCTCGCTGGACTCCCCACCCTTCTACGACCCGTGGTTCGCCAAGGCGCGCACCAGCGGCGCCATCGAGGCCCGGGAAATGGACGAGGGCATGCTGCGGTGCGGTCTGCAAGCCGCCGCGCAACGCCTGCCGTTCCTGCCGATTAGGGCCGGGTTGGGCAGCTCGGTCCCCGACTTCTGGGAGGGCGAGCTGCAGACCGTGACCAGCCCCTACCCGGCACCCGAGGGCGGCAACGAGACGCTGATCGCCATGCCGGCGCTGCGCCTGGACGCGGCCTTTGTGCACCTCAATCTCGGTGACTGCCAAGGTAATGCGGCCTACACCGGGATCGACCCCTACTTCGACGACCTGTTCCTGATGTCCGCCGACAAGCGCTTCCTGTCGGTGGAGCGCGTCGTCTCCACGGAGGAGCTGGTCAAGGCCGTTCCCCCGCAGGCCCTGCTGGTGAACCGGATGATGGTCGACGCCGTGGTGGAGGCGCCCGGCGGCGCCCACTTCACCACCGCCGCGCCGGATTACGGCCGCGACGAGAAGTTCCAGCGACACTACGCCGAGGCGGCATCGACCGACGAGGGCTGGCAGAAGTTCGTCCAGACGTATTTGTCCGGCAGCGAGGACGACTACCAGGCTGCGGTTCGCGCATTCGCAGAGGAGGCCGGAAAGTGAGCAACACCCGCGCCGAGGTCTGCGCAGTCGCCTGTGCCGAACTGTTCAGGGACGCAGGCGAAATAATGGTCAGCCCGATGACGAACATGGCCTCCGTCGGTGCGCGGCTGGCGCGATTGACCTTTTCGCCCGACATCTTGCTGACCGATGGCGAGGCGCAACTACTGGCCGATACCCCGGCCCTGGGCAAGACCGGACCCGTCGAGGGCTGGATGCCGTTCGGCCGGGTGTTCGAGACCCTCGCCTGGGGGCGCCGGCACGTGGTGATGGGCGCGAATCAGGTTGACCGGTTTGGCAATCAGAACATCTCGGCATTCGGGCCACTGCAACACCCGACCAGGCAGATGTTCGGCCTGCGTGGCGCGCCCGGCAACGCGATCAACCACGCGACCAGTTATTGGGTGGGCAACCACTCGAAGCGGGTGTTCTGCGAGACCGTCGACGTGGTCTGCGGCATCGGCTGGGACAAGGTCGACCCGGACAATCCGGCGTTCCGCTTCGCCAACACGTATCGGGTCGTGTCCAACCTGGGCGTGTTCGACTTCGGCGGCCCGGACCACACGATGCGCGCGCTGACGCTGCATCCCGGGGTGTCACCCGACGACGTTCGCGAGGCCACGTCGTTCGACGTGCATGGCGTCGACGAGGCCGGGGAGACCAGACTGCCGACGGACGACGAGCTCCACCTGATCCGCGAGGTGATCGATCCGAAGTCCCTGCGCGACAGAGAGATACGTTGATGAAGTTGCGCACGCCGCTGACCGAGCTGGTCGGTGTCGAGCATCCGGTGGTACAAACCGGGATGGGCTGGGTGGCCGGCGCCCGGCTGGTGGCCGCCACGGCGAACGCGGGCGGCCTGGGCATCCTGGCTTCGGCCACCATGACGCTGGACGAGCTGGCGACGGCCATCGGAAAGGTCAAGGTCGCCACCGACAAACCGTTCGGGGTGAACATCCGCGCCGACGCCGCGGACGCCGGTGACCGCGTCGATCTCATGATCCGCGAGGGCGTGAAGGTGGCGTCGTTCGCGCTGGCGCCCAAGCAGGAGTTGATCGCGCGGCTGAAAGAGGCCGGCGCCGTGGTGATCCCGTCGATCGGCGCCGCCAAGCACGCGCGCAAGGTCGCGGCCTGGGGCGCCGACGCGATGATCGTGCAGGGCGGCGAGGGCGGCGGACACACCGGACCCGTCGCCACCACGTTGCTGCTGCCGTCGGTGCTGGACGCCGTGCAGGGCACCGGCATCCCGGTGATCGCGGCGGGCGGGTTCTTCGACGGGCGCGGGCTGGCGGCCGCGCTGAGTTACGGCGCCGCCGGGGTGGCGATGGGCACCCGCTTCCTGCTGACCTCCGATTCGACCGTGCCCGAAGCGGTCAAGCGGCGCTACCTCGAGGCGGCGCTGGACGGCACGGTGGTGACCACGCGGGTGGACGGCATGCCGCACCGGGTGCTGCGCACCGGGCTGGTCGAGAGGCTGGAAAGCGGTTCGCCGGTGCGGGGTCTCACCGCGGCCGTGCGCAACGCGGCGAAGTTCAAGCACATGTCGCAGATGACCTGGCGGTCGATGATCCGCGACGGCATGGCCATGCGCCACGGCAAGGAGCTGACCTGGTCTCAGGTGGTGATGGCGGCCAATACCCCGATGCTGTTGAAGGCCGGTCTGGTCGAGGGCAACACCGAGGCCGGGGTGCTCGCTTCCGGCCAGGTCGCCGGCATCCTCGAGGACCTGCCATCATGCGCCGAGCTGATCGACGCGATCGTGTGTGACGCGATCAAGCACCTACAGGCGGCATCCGCGCTGATCGAATCCGGCGACTAAAGACCCTGGCTTAGGCGCGGGTCCGCGATCATCGTGGAGTCATGAGTGCGCTATTACCTGAAGCGTGGCCCAAGCCGTTGCTGGGCGCGATCCGTGTTTCCAACAGATACCTGCTCAACCCGCTGATGTTGCGCCTGGCCGGGCGCAAACACTGGTATGCGTCGGTGATCCACCACACCGGCCGGCGGTCGGGCAAGCAGTTCGCCACGCCGGTCGTCGCTGACCGGACGGCCAGCGGGTTCGTCATCCCGCTGCCTTACGGCACCGGAGTGGACTGGTTGCAGAACGTCCTCGCCGCGGGGCGGGCGAGCATTTCCTGCCAGGGCGAGAGCTACGACGTCGCGCAGCCCGAGGTGATCGACGCCGAGGCGGCCTTGCCCATGCTGTCGGCCGACCGCAAACGCACGTTCGCCCGACTCGGCATCGCGCATTACCTCAAAGTGTCAGACGCTTCGTCGCCGAACTGAGCTCGGCGCCGTTCGTCGAGACATAAACCACGCACACCGTTTACGGCGTGTCGGGTGCGTGGTTTCAGTGTCGCGGCACCCGACGAAGGGCGCCGGGCCCTACAGCCGCTCGATGATGGTGACGTTCGCGGTGCCCCCACCCTCACACATCGTCTGCAGGCCGTAGCGGCCGCCGATGCGCTCGAGTTCGTTGAGCATGGTGGCGAACAGCTTGGCGCCGGTCGCACCCAGCGGGTGCCCAAGGGCGATCGCGCCGCCATTCGGGTTGACCTTCTCCGGGTCGGCCTTGATCTCCTTGAGCCAGGCCATCACCACCGGCGCGAACGCCTCGTTGATTTCGACGGTGTCGATGTCGTCGATCGACAGCCCGGCCTTCTCGAGCGCGTGCCGCGTGGCCGGGATTGGCCCGGTCAGCATGAACACCGGATCGGCGGCGCGGGCGCTGATGTGGTGAATGCGCGCGCGGGGAGTCAGCTTGTGGTCCTTCACGGCCTGCTCGGAAGCCAGCAGCACCGCGCTGGCGCCGTCAGAGATCTGGCTGGCCATCGCCGCCGTCAGCCGGCCGCCCTCGACGAGCGTCTTCAGCCCGGCCATCTTCTCCAGCGACGACTCACGCGGACCCTCGTCGACCCGGAACGGCCCGGATTCCGTTTCGACGGTGATGATTTCGTTGTCGAAGTGACCGCCGCGGATCGCGGCGAACGCGCGCTCATGGCTGGTCAGCGCGTAGCGCTCCATCTCTTCGCGCGACAGATTCCACTTCTCGGCGATCAGCTCCGAGCCGCGGAACTGAGAGATCTCCTGGTCGCCGTAGCGGTGCAGCCACTGCTTCGACTCGTTGGTCGGCGAGGTGAACCCGAACTGCTCGCCCACGGTCATGGCCGACGAGATCGGGATCTGGCTCATGTTCTGCACACCGCCGGCCACGATGAGGTCTGCCGTGCCGGCCATGATCGCCTGGGCGCCAAAGGAAATCGCCTGCTGGCTGGAGCCGCACTGCCGGTCGACGGTGACACCGGGAACCTCTTCGGGGTAGCCCGCGGCCAGCCACGAGAGCCGCGCGATGTTGCCCGCCTGCCCGCCGATAGCGTCGACGCAGCCGGCGATCACGTCGTCGACGGCGGCGGGGTCGACGTCGACCCGGTCGAGCAGCCCACGCCAACCGAGGGCACCCAGGTCCACGGGATGCACGCCGGCCAGCGATCCGTTGCGCTTACCGACCGCGGTACGCACAGCGTCGATGACGTATGCCTCAGCCATAATGTCAGACTCCTTCTTTGGTAATCCCACCAAGAACGATGGCGAGGTATTGCTGACCCACCTGTTGTGCGGTGAGGGGCCCGCCAGGTTGGTACCAGCGCACCGACACCCACGTGGTGTCACGAATGAAACGGTAGACGAGGTCGACGTTGAGGTCGGGCTGGAAGTAGCCCTCGTCGATGCCTTGGTTGATCACCTCGACCCACATCTTGCGCTGCTGGCGGTTCATGTCCTCGATGTAGGAGAACCGGGGCTGCGACAACAACCGTTGGGCTTCGTCCTGATAGATGACGACTTGCGCGTGCCGATGCTCGATCGCTTCGAACGACGCCATGAACAGCCCCTTGAGCCGCTCCAGCGGGTTGGCCTCGCTGTCCACGATCTCTCGGTAGCGGGCGAACAGCCAGTCCAGGAAACTGCGCAGCAGCTCGTCGACCATTTCCTCCTTGGAGGAGAAGTGGTGATACAGGCTGCCGGAGAGGATGCCCGCGCTGTCGGCGATGTCGCGCACGGTGGTGGCGCGCAATCCGCGCTCGGCGAACATGGTCGCGGCGAGCTCTAACAACTCGTCGCGGCGACTGTTTGCCTGACCGGCCACTCGGTCCACCCGATCAGCGTATCAACCAAGCGCTTGCTTGGCCAGCAGGGACGCTCACGGATGCTGGCTGGACACCGAGATGACCTCGCCGGTCAGGTAGCTGGAGTAGTCGCTGGCCAAAAAGGCGATGGTGGCCGCCACCTCCCACGGCTCGGCCGCCCGCCCGAACGCTTCACCGGCCGACAGCCGGTCGAGCAGGTCCGTCGAGGTCGTCTTGTCCAGAAACTTGTGCCGGGCGATGCTCGGAGACACCGCGTTGATCCGTACCCCGTATTCGACGGCTTCGATTGCGCTGCAACGGGTTAACGCCATCACGCCCGCTTTGGCGGCCGCATAGTGCGACTGCGAGTGCTGCGCCCGCCAGCCCAGAACGCTTGCGTTGTTGACGATCACGCCGCCATGGTCCGCGTCGCGGAAGTACGCGAGCGCCGCCCGGGTGGCCCGGAACACCGACGACAGGGTCACGTTCAGGACGCGGTCCCACTCGTCGTCGGTCATGTCGACCACCGGCGTCTGACCGCCCAGCCCGGCGTTGTTGACCAAAACGTCGAGCCGGCCCATCCGAGCGGTGGTCGACGCGATCAGCGCGTCCACCTGCGCGCTGGACGTGACGTCGCACAGCACACTCTCGACGCGGCCCAGGCCCAGTCCGGACAGCTCGGCGGCGGTCTCGCCCAGCCGTCGTTCGTGGTGGTCGGACACCACCACGTCGGCGCCCTCGACCAGGGCCCGGCGCGCCGTCGCCGAGCCGATCCCGGTGCCGGCGGCCGCGGTCACGACGACCACCTTGCCCTGCAGAAGCCCGTGCCCGGCAACCTCTTTCGGAGCTTCGGACAGGCTCATCCCTTTACCTCCCGGGGCAGGCCGAGCACCCGCTCGGCGATGATGTTGCGCTGGATCTCGTTAGAGCCGCCGTAGATGGTGTCGGCGCGGGTGAACAGGAAAAGCCGCTGCCACTCGTCGAATTCGCCGTCCGACAAGGTCAGCCCCGGCTTGCCGATCACGTCCATCGCCAGCTCGCCCAGACCGCGATGCCAGTTGGCCCACAACAACTTCGAGACGTTATCTTTCCCGGCGGCCCGGCCGCCTCCTTCGACGTCCATCGTGGCCAGCGCGTACGAACGCATCGCGCGCAACCCGGTCCACGCGCGGGTCAGCCGCTCGCGGATGAAGGGATCCTCGGCGGCGCCATTGCGCTGCGCCAGCTCGGCCAGGTTGGAAAGCTCACGCGCGTAGCGGATCTGCTGCCCAAGCGTGGACACGCCGCGCTCGAAGGTCAGCGTGCCCATGGCGACGCGCCAGCCGTCGCCGGGCTGGCCGACCACCAGGTTGGCGTCGGTGCGGGCGTCGTCGAAGAACACCTCGTTGAATTCCGAGTCGCCGGTCAGCTGGATGATCGGGCGGACCTGGACCCCGGGCTGATCCAGCGGAACCAGCAGGTAGGACAGCCCGGCGTGCCGCTTGGAGCCCTTCTCGGTGCGAGCGACCACGAAGCACCACTGCGCCCAGTGCGCCAGCGAGGTCCACACCTTCTGGCCGTTGATCACCCACTGGTCGCCGTCCAATTCGGCGGTGGTGGAGACGTTGGCCAGATCGCTGCCGGCGCCGGGCTCGGAATAGCCCTGGCACCACAGCTCGGTGACGTCGAGGATCTTCGGCAGGAAGCGCTGCTGCTGCTCGGGCGTCCCGAAGGCGATCAGCGTCGGGCCGAGCAGCTCCTCGCCGAAGTGGTTGACCTTGTCCGGGGCGTCGGCTTTGGCGTACTCCTCGTAGAACGCCACCCGGTGCGCGGTCGAGAGCCCCCGGCCGCCGTGTTCCACCGGCCAGCCCAGGCAGGTCAGGCCGGCCTTGGCCAGGTGCTGGTTCCATGCCCTGCGCTCTTCGAACGCCTCATGCTCGCGCCCCGGTCCGCCAAGGCCCTTGAGAGCTGCGAATTCGCCGACCAGATTGTCGGCGAGCCAACCGCGGACCTCCGCCCGGAACTCCTCGACGTCCTGCATGCCCTGTAGGCTAACCTACCAAGCACTTGCTTTGTTAGAGGAGCATCCATGGGGAGCGATCCGCGCACCGTACCGGCGGCGCTCGATCGTTTGGCGCAGCAACTCCCCGATCACGACGCGTTGATCACCGACGAGCGGTCGTTCACGGCGGCCGCCCTGCGCGACGAGGTGCATCGGGCGGCGGCCGCGCTGATCAGCCTCGGCGTGCAAGCGGGAGACCGCGTGGCGATCTGGTCGCCGAACACCTGGCACTGGGTGGTGGCTTGCCTGGCGATCCACCACGCCGGCGCGGCGATGGTGCCCCTCAACACCCGCTATACCGCCGAGGAGGCCGCCGACATCCTGGCTCGCACCGGTGCGCCCGTGCTGTTAGGGATGGGTCGATTCCTCGGCCACGATCGCATCGCCGACCTGGACCGCTTGGGCCCTGACGCCCTGCCCGCGCTGCGCCACATCGTGCGGATTCCGATCGAGGCTGATGACGGAACGTGGGACGACTTCATCTCCCGCGGCTCCGACACGACGGCGGTCCAGGCCCGCGCCGCCGCGGTCACCCCCGACGACGTCAGCGACATCCTGTTCACCTCCGGCACCACCGGCCGCAGCAAAGGGGTGCTCTGCGCGCACCGGCAGTCGCTGTCGGCGTCGGCGTCGTGGGCCGCCAACGGCAAGATCACCCACGACGACCGCTACCTGTGCATCAACCCCTTCTTTCACAACTTCGGGTACAAGGCCGGCATCCTGGCCTGCCTTCAGACGGGTGCGACGCTCATCCCGCACCTGACCTTCGACCCGCTGCGCGCGCTGCAGGCGATCGAGCAACACCGCATCACCGTGCTGCCGGGACCGCCCACCATCTACCAGACGCTGCTGGACCATCCGCGGCGCAAGGACTATGACCTGAGCTCGCTGCGGTTCGCGGTGACCGGAGCGGCCACCGTTCCCGTCGTGTTGGTCGAGCGAATGCAGTCCGAGCTCGACATCGACATCGTGCTGACCGCCTACGGGCTGACCGAGGCGAACGGCATGGGCACCATGTGCCGCGCGGACGACGACGCGGTCACCGTCGCCACGACCTGTGGGCGCCCGTTCGCGGACTTCGAATTGCGCATCGCGGCAACAACTCCCGGCGAAGCGGGTGAGGTTCTGCTGCGCGGGCCGAACGTCATGCTGGGTTACCTCGACGACCCGGCCGCCACGGCGGCCGCGATCGACGCCGACGGGTGGCTGCACACCGGTGACATCGGCGCCGTCGACGCGGCCGGCAACCTGCGCATCACCGACCGGCTCAAGGACATGTACATCTGCGGCGGATTCAACGTCTATCCCGCCGAGGTCGAGCAGGTGCTGGCCCGGATGGAGGGGGTCGCCGACGCAGCGGTGATCGGGGTTCCCGACGAGCGCCTCGGCGAAGTCGGCCGGGCGTTCGTGGTGCCCCGGCCCGGCGCCGACCTCGACGAACAGTCCGTGATCGCCTACACCCGTGAACATTTGGCGAACTTCAAGGCGCCGCGGTCGGTGCGGTTCGTCGACGCGTTGCCGCGCAATCCGGGCGGCAAGGTGGTCAAACCACAACTGCGAGAGTGGACGTGAAGTGGATCTGGAATTAGACGAAGAGACCCTGTCCTTCCAGGCAGAGGTGCGGGAATTCTTGTCGGCCAACGCCGATTCGATTCCGACGAAGTCCTACGACATCGCCGAGGGCTTCGCCCAGCACCGCCAGTGGGACCGCGTGCTGTTCGACGCCGGGCTGTCGGTGATCACCTGGCCGGAGAAATACGGGGGTCGCGACGCGCCACTGCTGCACTGGGTGGTGTTCGAGGAGGAGTACTTTCGCGCCGGCGCCCCGGGACGGGCCAGCGCCAACGGCACCTCGATGCTGGCGCCGACGCTGTTCGCCCACGGCACCGAAGAGCAGCTGGACCGTATCCTGCCGAAAATGGCCAGTGGCGAACAGATCTGGGCACAGGCGTGGTCGGAGCCGGAATCCGGCAGCGACCTTGCCTCCCTGCGATCCACCGCGACCAAGACCGACGGCGGGTGGCTGCTGAACGGGCAGAAGATATGGAGTTCCCGCGCGCCGTTCGCGGAAATGGGCTTCGGGCTGTTCCGGTCGGACCCGGCGGCCGAGCGGCACAACGGCCTGACGTACTTCATGTTCGACCTGAAGGCCAAGGGCGTCACCGTGCGACCCATCGTGCAACTGGGCGGCGACACCGGCTTCGGCGAGATCTTCCTCGACGACGTGTTCGTCCCCGACCACGACGTCATCGGCACCCCGAACGAGGGCTGGCGCGCCGCGATGAGCACGTCGAGCAACGAGCGCGGCATGTCCCTGCGCAGCCCGGCCCGGTTCCTCGCGGCGGCCGAACGATTGGTGCAACTGTGGAAGGACCGCGGCTCCCCCGCGGCGTTCGCCGACCGGGTGGCCGACGCGTGGATCAAGGCCCAGGCCTACCGGCTGCAGACCTTCGGCACGGTGACCAGGCTGGCCGAGGGCGGTGAGCTGGGCGCCGAATCGTCGGTGACCAAGGTGTTCTGGTCGGACCTGGACGTGGAGCTGCACCAGACCGCGCTCGACGTACTCGCGGCTGACGGCGAGCTCGCCGGCAAGTGGACCGATGGCCTGCTGTTCGCGCTGGGCGGCCCGATCTACGCCGGCACCAACGAGATTCAGCGCAACATCATCTCGGAGCGGCTGCTGGGCCTGCCGCGCGAGAAGTCCGGGAGCAAGAAGTGAAATTTGCGCTAGACGAACAGCAGCGTGACTTCGCGGCCAGCATCGACGCCGCCCTGGGCGCGGCCGACCTGCCCGGCGTGATCCGCGCGTGGTCGGCGGGCGATACCGCGCCCGGCCGCAAGGTGTGGGGCCAGTTGGCCGACCTCGGCGTCACCGCGCTGGCGGTCCCCGAGAAGTTCGACGGCATCGAGGCGCATCCGGTCGACCTGGTGGTCGCGCTCGAACGCCTGGGCCGGTGGTGCGTGCCCGGGCCGGTAGCCGAATCCATCGCCGTGGCACCGGTTTTGCTCGCTGACGACGACCGCTGCGCCGCCCTGGCCTCCGGTGAGCTCATCGCCACCGTCGCGATGCCGCCGCAGACGCCGCGCGCGGTGGACGCGGACACGGCCGGGCTGGTGCTGGTGGCCACCGACGAGGGCGTCGCCGAAGCGACCCCGGGTGGAGAGCACGAGTCGGTCGATCCGAGCCGGCGCCTCTATGACGTCACCGCGTCTGGCGAGCCCCGGCCAGCGGACGTCAGGCGCGCCTACGAGTTCGGGGCGCTGGCCTCCGCCGCGCAGCTGGTCGGCGCGGCCGAGGCTCTGCTGCGCGACACCGTCGACTACGCCAAGCAGCGGTCGCAATTCGGCCGGGTGATCGGTTCCTATCAGGCGATCAAGCACAAGCTCGCCGACGTGCACATCGCGATCGAGCTGGCCCGGCCGCTGCTGTACGGCGCGGCCCTGACGCTGGAGGCCCGCGACGTCAGCGCGGCCAAGGCGGCGGCGTCGGAGGCGGGCCTGCTTGCCGCGCGGTCGGCGTTGCAGACCCACGGCGCGATCGGGTTCACCCAGGAACACGACCTGTCCCTGTGGTTGCTGCGGGTGCAGGCATTGCGTTCGGCCTGGGGTACGCCCGAGGAGCATCGGCGGCGAGTGCAGGAGGCGCTGTGACTGAAGAACGGGAGATGCTGCGCGAAACCGTCGCGGCCCTGGTGGGCAAGCACGCGAACCCGGCGGCGGTGCGCGCGGCGATGGAGTCGGACCGCGGCTACGACGAGTCGCTGTGGCAGCTGCTGTGTGAGCAGGTGGGCGCCGCCGCGCTGGTCATCCCCGAGGAGTTGGGTGGCGCCGGTGGCGAACTAGCCGATGCCGCAACGGTTTTGCAAGAACTGGGCCGGGCCCTGGTCCCTTCGCCACTGCTGGGCACGACGCTGGCGGAGCTGGCGCTGCTGGCCGCGCCCGAGCCCGACGCCGAGACGCTGGGCGGCCTCGCCGAGGGTACCTCGATCGGCGCGCTGGTGCTCGACGCCGACTATGTGGTCAACGGCGATATCGCCGACGTCGTAATCGCCGTCGACGACGGCCAATTGAGCCGGTGGACCCGATTCGGCGCGCAGCCCGTCACCAGCATGGACCCGACCCGGCGGCTCGCGCGCCTCAAGGCTGAGGCGACCGAACCGATCGGCACCGACCCCGGCCTCGCCGACACGGCGGCTATCCTGCTGGCAGCCGAGCAGATCGGCGCCGCCGAACGGTGCCTGGAGCTCACGGTCGAATATGCCAAGGACAGAGTGCAATTCGGCCGGCCGATCGGGAGTTTCCAGGCCCTCAAGCACCGGATGGCCGACCTGTACGTCACGATCGCCGCCGCGAAGGCCGTCGTTTCCGACGCGTGCGACGAGCCCACCCCGACCAACGCGGCCACCGCGCGCCTCGCCGCGACCGACGCCCTGTGCACCGCGGCCGCAGAAGGCATCCAGCTGCACGGCGGGATCGCGATCACCTGGGAACACGACATGCACCTGTATTTCAAACGCGCCCACGGCAGCGCGCATCTGCTCGCCACACCACGGGAACTGCTGGCACGCCTGGAAGCCGAGGTGCTCGAGACGTCGTGAACGACCACGTCGCGCTGCGCGCCGCCATCCCGCCGTTCTATGTCATGGACGTGTGGCTGGCCGCGGCCGAGCGCCAGCGCAGCCACGGCGACCTGGTGAACCTGTCGGCCGGCCAGCCCAGCGTGGGGGCGCCGGAGCCGGTGCGCGCGGCCGCGGCCTCCGCCCTGCACCTCAACGAGCTCGGTTACACGGTGACGCTGGGGACCCCCGAGCTGCGCGCGGCGATAGCGGCGGATTACCAACGCCAGCATGGGCTTCGGGTCGAACCAGACGAGGTGGTGGTCACCACGGGTTCTTCCGGCGGATTCCTGCTCGCGTTTCTGGCGTGCTTCGACGCCGGTGACCGGGTGGCGCTGGCCAGTCCCGGCTACCCGTGCTACCGAAACATTTTGTCCGCGTTGGGATGTGAAGTGGTCGAAATCCCCTGCGGACCGCAGACCCGATTCCAGCCCACCGCGCAGATGCTCGCCGAACTCGACCCGCCGCCCCACGGTGTGATCGTCGCCAGTCCGGCCAATCCCACCGGAACCGTGATAGCGCCGTCCGAGCTGGCCGCCATCGCGTCGTGGTGCGAGGCGTCCGGGGTGCGGCTGATCAGCGACGAGGTTTACCACGGCCTGGTGTACGAGGGCGCGCCGCAGACCAGCTGCGCCTGGCAGACATCACGAGACGCCGTGGTGGTCAACAGCTTTTCGAAGTACTGGGCCATGACGGGCTGGCGGCTGGGCTGGATGCTGGTACCGCCGGCGCTGCTGCGAGCGGTGGACCGGCTGACCGGCAACTTCACCATCTGCCCGCCCGTGCTGTCGCAACTGGCGGGCGTGGCGGCCTTCACTCCCGAGGCGATCGCCGAAGCCGACGGCAACCTGCACCACTACGCGACCAACCGCGCGCTGCTGCTCGATGGGCTACGTCGGATCGGCATCGACCGGCTCGCGCCCACCGACGGCGCGTTCTACGTCTATGCCGACGTCTCCGGCCTGACCAAGGATTCGACCGGTTTCTGCTCGAAGTTGTTGAGCGACACCGGCGTTGCCATCGCCCCGGGGATCGATTTCGACACCGCGCACGGCAATTCGTTCGTACGGCTGTCGTTCGCCGGGCCGACGGAGGACATCGATGAGGCCCTGCGGCGGATCGGGTCCTGGATCTAAGCGTCCAGGATCTTGTCGAGGCGAGCCTCGAGGGCGCCGCGGTCGCCGACGTCGGACACGTTGATGCCGAACCGGGCGCTGAGGGTGTCGATTACCGCCGCCGCGTCGTCCAGGCGGATCTTCTCGCTGGCGTCGGCGCGGTGGATGGCCAGGTTTCGGCCGGCCAGGTTCAGCCGTGCGTCGTCGGTGACGCGCGCGGCCGTCAGTCCGGTGACGAAGTGCGACGAGGGATGCGTCGAGACGAACCAGCTGCCCACTTGCAGGTCGATGTCGGGCGCGGTCCGGGTGCTGAACTCGTACAGCGGTTGCCACTCGCCGCGAACCTGGGCCTGCAAGACCAGGCCGTCGCCCCGGTCCTCCAGCCGGTAGGGCTCGTGCGTCGTCTGTTGCACACTGCCGGTCTCGATCCGCAGTGGCGAGGTGGGTGTCTGGCCGCCGAAGCCGACGTCGACGAGATACGAAGCGTGGGAGCCGGGGAACGTCACCGCCAGCACGGTGTGCGTCTGCGGCGGTGACGGCGCGTCGAGCGGCCGCATCCACACCACCCGGCCGGCCAGGCGCCGCACGCGGAAGCCCAGCTCGCTCAGCACGTAGCCCATCAGGCCGTTCTGCTCGTAGCAGTAGCCACCGCGGCCCCGCTGAACCAGCTTGCCGGCCAGGGCGCCCGGGCTCAGGTCGTCGACCGGCACACCCATCACCGGATCGAGGTTCTCGAAGGGAATCGCCTTGGTGTGCGCGCTCACCAAGGACCGCAGGACGTCGAGGTTGGGATCCGTGGCGCCGCGATAGCCGATGCGTTCGAAGTACTCGCCCACGTTCAGCGTCATAGGGCCATTCTGCTGCCAACGCCATCGCCAGGCGTGCGACGGCGGGTAGCGGGTATGCCGTCCCCTAGCCCTAAGCCCCGGTTCGAAGGAGGAACCCGTGCCCGACATAGCCCTCTATCTCGACCCAGTCTGTCCGTTCTCCTGGGTGACCGCGCGCTGGTTGCGCGACGCCGCGCAATCCACGCACACGCCGGTCGCCCTGCGGCAGATGAGCCTGGCGGTGCTCAACGAGGGCCAGGACGCCGACGCGAAACAGCAACGCATGATGGACCGGTCGACGCGGTTGGGACGCCTGTTCGCCGCGGCCGTCGCGGAGCGGGGGCCGGACGCGTTCGCGGACCTTTACGACTCGATCGGTCAACGCATCCACGTGCGTGGCGACGAACTCAACGCAGCCGCGATCCGCGAAGCCCTCGCCGAGAACGGCCTCGAGGAGAAGCTCGCCGAAGCGCTCGACGATAGCGGCTTCGACGAAGCGGTCAAGCGGGCGCACCACGCCAGCCAGGACGCCTTGGGCGACGAGGCCGGCAGCCCGATCATCGCGATCGATGACCACGCGTTCTCCGGCCCTGTCCTGACCCGAACACCGAACAAGCGGGACGGTATTCGCTTGCTGGAGGCCGTGCTCACCATCGCCGAGGTTCCGGAATTCGCCGAGCTGCAACGGCCCCATCAGGGCCCGCCGACCATCGACGGCTGAGTGCGCCCGAACGGCGTTCTCGGCTAACTTTCTCCGGCCGGATCGCGGCCGGGTGAACCCAAGGTTGCCGAAAGGCACACCCGCGAGGTTCTGAGCGCTAATCTTGAGCTCGCCCGTCACATCTTTCGCGGAGGGTAGAGCGCCAGCAAATGCCTGAAGAGCCCCGGCCTGACACTGTCGCGCCGGTACCGAGCGGCATCGCCGCGGAGCTGGCGGCCGCGGGGTTCGAGGACGCGCGCCAAGTAGCTCGGGGCGGGGCGGGGGTCATCTACTGCTGCTACGAAACCGCCCTCGGCCGAAGCGTTGCGGTGAAGGTGCTGCCGTCGCACATCGACGACGACAGCCGCGAACGGTTCCTCCGCGAGGGCTACGCGATGGGCGGGCTCTCCGGGCACCCGAACATCGTCAACATCCTGCGGGTCGGCGTCACCCCGAGCGGCAAGCCCTACATCGTGATGCCCTACCACTCGGCGGATTCGCTGGCGGTCCGGCTGCGCCGGGAGGGGCCCGTCGCGTGGCCCGAGGCGTTGCACATCGGTGTAAAGCTCTGCGGCGCACTGGAAACCGCGCATCGAACCGGCACGTTGCACCGCGACATCAAGCCCGCGAACATCCTCGTGAACGATTACGGCGAGCCGCAGCTCAGTGATTTCGGGATCGCCCACATCGAGGGCGGATACGAGACGGCGACCGGTTTCTTCTCCGGCACCATCGACTTCACCGCGCCCGAGGTGATGACGGGCAATCCCGCCACGGTCGCCTCCGACATGTATTCGCTGGGCGCCACGCTCTACGCACTCATCGCGGGCAACGCCGCGCACGAGCGCAAGAAGGGCGAAGACCTGATCGCGCAGTACCTGCGGATCAGCACCACCGGGATCCCGGACATGCGTCCCGACGGCATCCCCGACGCGGTGTGCTCGGCGATCGAGCGGGCGATGTCGATCGACCCGGCCGAGCGGCCCGCCTCGGCCGAGGAGTTCGGCCGCGAACTGCAGGCCGCCCAGCGCGCCAATGGTTTGAAACCCGACGCGATGGCCATCACCGGACGTCCCTCGGCCGTGGCGGGGGACGTCCCGTATGCCGCGTCGGTCCCACCCGGCGGCCACAGCGAGGTGGCGCGGCCGTCCGCCCTGAACACATCGAGCATGCCCGCGCCGACGCGTGGGCCGGGTGGGCACGACGACCCGACCTCCGCGATCAGCGCTCCGCTCGGCCGCGATCACGCGCTGGAGACCGCGGCGCTTCCACCGCCGGCGCCCGCCGAGCTGGCCAGCTTGTTGCGCGGAGGAAAGGCACCGGCGACCCAGCCGAAGGTGCGGCCGCCTAACGCAGCCCCGCCGCCGGGCCGAAACGGCGGCGCCCAGGGCCCGCCGCGTAGTCCGAGGGACCGGGCCGCGGCTTGGTTCACGGAGCCCGGGAAGAAGCGGAACCGCATCGCGCTGGCGGCCGGCGCGGTCGCGGCGGCCGTGCTATTGGTAGCCGGGGGGATCTATTTTGCCCTCTCGCCGGACAACAACGCCGGGTCGAAGGGTACGTCGGGCCAACCGACCGCGCAGCCGCCCATGCAGTGGAAGCCGATCACCAACGCGCGCATCTCGCGGGACGCGGCGGCCACCACGCAGGCCGACGGCACGATCTGGATCTTCGGCGGTATCCGCAGCGACGGCGCGCTGACCGGACTGCAGGAGGGTTACGACCCCGTCATCGACAGCTGGAAGGGCGGCGACGACCTACCCGTCCCCGTCTCGCACGCCATGGCGGTCACCTGGCAGGGCAACCCCGTCGTCCTCGGCGGCTGGAAGCGCGAAGGCGGCAAACCCGTTGCCACCGACCAGGTCTGGCGGGTCGTCAACAGCCGCTGGGTCGAGCTTCCGCACCTGCTGCAGCCCCGGGCGGCCGCAGCGGCGGCCGTGGTGGGCGACCGCCTGATCGTCACGGGCGGGGTCGACGCGAGCGGCGCGCTGCTGAACACCACCGAGGTGTTCGACGGCAACACCTGGACCCTTGGCGCGCCCATCCCGACCCCGCGTCAGATGCTGGCCGCCGCCTCGGACGGAAAGCTGGTGTACACCGTGGGCGGCGCCAGCGGCTCCACGGATCTGGCGACGGTCGAGGCCTACGATCCGGCCGCGAAGACGTGGACGCCGTTGCCCGCGCTGAGCCAGCCGCGAAGCGACCTCGGCGTGGCGATCGTCGACGGGCGCCTGGTCGCGGTCGGCGGCGTGTCGGCCGGGCAAATCCTCAAGAGCGTCTCCGCCTTCGACCTGATGACGAAGACGTGGTCGGGTCTGCCCGACATGACCACCGCGCGACACGGCATGGCCGTCGACGCGGTGGAGAAATCCGTGTACGCGATCGGTGGGTCGACCGCCGTCGGCGACGGCCAGCTCACCTCGTCGGCGGAAGCCCTGAAACTGCCGGCCCGCAGGATCCAGCCGGCGTCTCAGTGGCGCACGCTGCCGGACGCGCCCACCGCCCGGTTGATGACGGCATGGGCTGTGGTCAACGACAAGATCTGGATCGTGGGCGGCCTGCGCAACGGTGTCGCGCTACAGACGGTGGAGAGCTACGACCCGCAGACCGGCGCCTGGCAGACCGGGCCGCCCCTACCCATCCCGCTGCATCACGCGGCGGCGGCGGCCTATCGCGGCGAGGTGGTGGTGCTCGGCGGTGCCAGCGATCAGCTGGCCGACGCGTCCGACAAGGTGTTCGCGCTGCGCGGCGGCAATTGGGTCGAGTTGCCGCATCTGACGCACGCGCGTGCGGCACCGGCCGCGGCGGTGGTGGGTGACAAGCTCGTCGCGGTGGGCGGCCAGAACGCCAAACAGGTCGTCCCGCAGACCGAGGTCTTCGACGGCAGTTCGTGGCAGGATGCCGCCGACATGCCGACGCCGCGCGAACATCTGGCCGCGGTGTCGGATGGCACCTACGTGTACGCGATCGGCGGTAGGTTCCTTTCGGCCGACAAGAACTCCTCGGCGAACGAACGGTTCGATCCGCAATCGGGCAACTGGACCAAACTGGTCGGCATGCCGACCCCGCGCGGGAGTTACGGCGCGACCTACATCGACGGCCGCATCGTGGTCGTCGGCGGCGAGGAGCCGACGATGGTGCTGAACGTCGTCGAGATGTACGACATCGCCGACGCGAAGTGGAGCACCCTGCCGCCGATGCCCACCGCGCGCCACGCCGAGGTGGTGGCGACGGTGGGCAACACCGTCTACTGCATCGGCGGCGCGAACCGGCCGACCCACGAGGGCCCGATCGCGACCGTGGAGGCGCTCGACTTCATGTAATGACGATCAGCGTGGTTGTCGACTGGTTGTACGGCGTCAAGCGGTGGATGTATCGGGGTGGGCGGCCCGGCTTTCCGGCCAGAGTGCTGAATCGGCTGTCCGCACTGCAGTATTCGGCCGGCATTCTCTCCCCGGCGCGGGCGATGACCCTCGAGGTGCTTGGACGGCGGTCCGGACGGGTGGTTTCGGTGCCGGTGGTCGTCGTCGATTACGAAGGCGGGCGCTATTTGGTGTCGATGCTCGGCAACGACGCGAACTGGGTGCGCAATGTTCGTGCCGCCGGCGGGAGGGCCGTCCTGCGCCGTAGGCAGGCGGAACCGGTCCACCTGCTTGACGTTGGCACCGATGCCCGCGCACCGATCTTGCGCCGCTACGTCGCGGTCGCACCCGGGGCGCGCCCCCACATTCCGCTCGGCAGCAACGCCCCGTTGGCCGAATTCGAGCGCATCGCCGCGCGCTACCCCGTCTTCCGGGTAATCCCCGACGACCCGTCCGGTTCGCAAGGGCACTGGCGCGAGGGTGGGCAACGAGGAACAGCGCCGTAGCACCCAAGTGAGCGGCCAGGGCGGGCGCCATTCAGCCGGCACGCGGCCGCGGCCGAAGTCGGTTGTTTTACTTGCGCCAAATACGGGGACCCTGCTACGAGCCCGTGCCCAGCACAGGCGACAACCGATCTGACGGGAGCCGAGGATGAATAGCAGCACTACCTGGATCGTGGTCGCCGCGGCGGCGATCTTGCTCATTCTCGTCGCGGTCGTCGCGCTCAACAGCATGCGGCGCCGTCGGCGGCAGCGACAGGCCGAGGAGATTCGCGAACAAGCGAGGCTGGCCACGGCCGAAGTTGAGCGGCGGGAAGCCTTGGCGCAGGAGACGGCCGCCAAGGCTCGCGCGGCGCAAGCCGAGGCGGAGGTCAAGGCCGCCGAGGCCGCACGGCTGCAAGAGCGGGCAGCCGAGCATCAAGGCGAGGTCGCGACATCGCGCGAGCAGCTCCGTGAGCAATGGAACCGTGCCGACAGCCTTGACCCCGGGGCGGAAAAGCAAACGGGTGAGCCTGAATCCTCAGACCAACCGGCAGTCGCTCACGAGGCCGGCCAGGTCGGCAGTCACCGCGCCGCCTCTGATCGGCCGCCCGCCGGCTGACCAAGGCCCACTGGGCTACCGGATGGATCGCCCCCTCAGCGAGCCATCGGGTAGCCCACAATGCCGGGCCGGGCGCATCGACCGCTTGCGACGATTCGTTGGCGCGAAATGTCAAGGGAGGACAACGCCGCCATATCCGCGAAGCGGGCGATGCCCCGGCCCGCGCGAACGTTTAGAGCCAGGTGTCCTGGGTGGTGGCGGTGAGGAACGCCTCCAGGTCGTCGCGCCACTGGGCCGGTGTGGTCTTGTCCGGTTCGATCCCGGTGTATTCCCCGCGATAGAACAGCAGCGGGCGCGGCTTGATCTTGGGCGCCTCCGACAGTGACTGGACCGCGCCGAATACCACGAAGTGGTCGCCGCCGTCGTGCACCGACGCCACCGTGCAGTCGATGTAGGCCAGCGACCCGTCGATGATCGGTGAGCCGAGTTCGGAAGCGTGCCAGTCGATTCCGGCGAACTTATCGGGCTCCTTCGATCCGAATCGAGCCGAAACGTGCTTCTGCTTCTCGGTCAGCACGTTGACGCAGAACCGGCCGCTGGCCTCGATGGCCTGCCAGGACCGCGACACCTTTGTGGGGCAGAACAACACCAGCGGCGGGTCCAGCGACAACGCCGCGAACGACTGGCAGGCGAAGCCGATAGGGACGTCGTCGTGCACCGTGGTGATGATGGTTATGCCGGTGCAGAACTGACCCAGCACCTGCCGGAAGGACCGCGGATCGATCGGCGCAGACATGACTATCCGCGGGCGCCGACCGTGAAGTCGTGGCCCCACAGGCTGACGGCCGTGCTTTCCCGGGCAACCCAGTCGTTATCCTCGACTTGCCTTCCCTCGCAGCCGAATTCGACGTCGAACCCGCCGGGTGTCTTCATGTAGAAGGACAGCATCAGGTCGTTGACATGCCGGCCAAGCGTGGCCGACATGGGCACCTTGCGGCGCAACGCCCGGTCGAGGCAGAGCCCGACGTCGTCGGAGTTCTCGACCTCCATCATCAGGTGCACGATGCCGCTCGGCGTCGGCAGCGGCAGGAAGGCCAGACTGTGGTGACGCGGGTTGCAACCGAAGAACCTCAGCCACGCGGGCGCACCGTCGGCGGGTCGACCGACCAGCTGGGGCGGCATCCGCATGGAGTCGCGCAACTTGAAGCCGAGCACGTCACGGTAGAAGTGCAAGGCCTCGTCGTCGTCGCGGGTGGACAACACCACGTGGCCCAGGCCCTGCTCGCCGGTGACGAACTTGTGCCCGTACGGGCTGACCACGCGGCGGTGCTCCAGTGCGACGCCGTGGAAGACCTCCAGGCAGTTGCCGGACGGGTCGGCGAACCGGATCATCTCGACGACGCGGCGGTCCGCCAGCTCGGCCGCGGTGGCCTCCTTGTAGGGCACGCCCTCGACGTCGAGCCGGTCCCGAATCTCTTGCAGCCCTTCGGCATTGGCGCATTCCCAGCCGGCCTCCATGAGGTGGTCGCGCTCGCCGGGCACGATCACCAGCCGGGCCGGGAAATCGTCCATGCGCAGATACAGCGCGCCCTCGGTAGTGCCGCTGCCCTCGACCATGCCGAGCACCTTGAGGCCGTACTCACGCCAGGCCGCCATGTCGGTGGCCTCGATGCGCAGGTAGCCCAGCGATCGGATGCTCATCACGCACCTCCCAGGAAATCAACGGTCAACTTGTTGAACTCGTCGAACTTCTCCACCTGCGCCCAATGTCCACACTGCCCGAAAACGTGGAGCTGCGCACGCGGAATGGTCTTCAGCGCGACCAGCGCGCCGTCCAGCGGGTTGACCCGGTCCTCGCGGCCCCAGATCAACAACACGGGCTGGCGCAGCCGGTGCACCTCGCGCCACATCATCCCGAGCTCGAAGTCGGCCCCCGCGAACGACATTCCCATCGCCCGGGTCGCCGTCAGCGATTCCGGCGTGCTGGCCAGCGCGAACCGCTCGTCGATCAGCTCCGGCGTGATGAGCTTCTGGTCGTAGACCATGACCCGCAGGAACGCCTCGAGGTTTTCCCGGGTGGGTTCGACCGAGAACTTCCCCAGCCGCTTGACGCCCTCGGTCGGATCGGGGGCGAACAGGTTGATGCTCAGCCCGCCGGGCCCCATCAACACCAGTCGGCCGGCCCGGTCCGGGTAGTCGAGGGCGAACCGCACCGCGGTGCCCCCGCCAAGCGAATTACCCACCAGCGGAACGCGTCCCAGCTCGAGCTGGTCGAACAGCCCCTTGAGCGCCCGCGCGGCGTAGTGGTTGAACTGCCCGTGCTCGGCGCGCTTGTCGGATAGTCCGTAGCCGGGCTGATCGACGGCCAGCACATGGAACCGCTGCGCCAGCACCGGGATGTTGCGCGAGAAGTTCGTCCAACTGGCAGCGCCGGGGCCGCCGCCGTGCAGCAGCACCACGGTTTGGTCGTTGCCGACCCCGGCCTCGTGGTAGTGCAGCTTCAGCGGTCCGTCGACGTCGACTTCGGCGAACCGCGAGGTGGACTCGAACGTCAGCTCTTCGGTAGCCGTCACGGCTAGACCATCGTGTCGCCCGGCGGCAACCCGAACTCGTTGTTCCCGAAGATCTGGTAAGCCCGCTCGGGATCGTTGGCGGCGTGCACCCGGCCGGCGTGCGCGTCGCGCCAGAACCGTTGCACCGGTTGGTCGTTGCCGAGCGCAGTGGCCCCGGAAGCCTCGAACAGCCGGTCGATGGAAGCGATCGCACGTCCGGTCGCACGCACCTGGTCGCGGCGGGCGCGGGCGCGCAGCTCGAACGGGATCTCCTTGCCCGCGGACAACAACGCGTACTCGTCGGCGACGTTGCCGCTCAACTGGCGCCAGGCCGCGTCGATATCGCTGGCCGCCTCGGCGATGCGCACCTTGGCGAACGGATCGTCCTTCGCCTTCTCCCCGGCGAACGCCGCGCGCACCCGCTTGCCCTGATGCTCCACGTGCGCGTCGTACGCGCCGTAGGCCATGCCGACGATCGGCGCGGAGATGGTGGTGGGGTGCATTGTGCCCCAAGGCATCTTGTAGACCGGAGCGGTGTTGGTCTGGTACCCGCCGGCGGTGCCGTCGTTCATCGCCTTGTAGGACAGGAACCGGTGCCGGGGCACGAAGACGTCCTTGACGACCACGGTGTTGCTGCCGGTGCCGCGCAAGCCGACGACATGCCAGACGTCGTCGATGCGATACTCGCTGCGCGGGATCAGGAAGCTGCCGAAATCGACCGGACGGCCGTCCTTGATCACCGGACCGCCGAGGAAGGCCCACGTGGCGTGGTCACATCCCGACGACCAGTTCCAGGAACCGTTGACCAGATATCCGCCGTCGGTCACCACACCCGCGCCCATCGGCGCGTAGGACGACGAGACCCGCACGTTCGGGTCGTCGCCCCAGACTTCCTCCTGGGCCTGCTGGTCAAACAGCGCCAGGTGCCAGTTGTGCACGCCGATGATGGAGCTCACCCATCCGGTGGAACCGCAGGCGCTGGCCAGCCGCCGTACCGCCTCGTAGAACAGGCCGGGATCGCATTGCAGCCCACCCCACTGCTCGGGCTGGAGCAGGGTGAAGAAGCCGACGTCCTGCAGATCCTGAACGGTTTCGTCGGGCAGCCGCCGCAAATCCTCCGTCGCCTGGGCGCGCTCCCGAATCCGCGGCAGCAGATCATCGATGCCAGCCAAAACCGACTGCGCGTCGCGTTGTTGAATGGACGTCACTAGGTTTGCCTCCTGGGCCAAACTTATTCAGCGGACTTACACCAGAGACTAGAACACGTTCCGATTTGTGTCGAGCAGGGTATTCCTGCGGCTGGTAGCGATACGAATCCGCTTTTCTGTAACATGTTCTAGTTGTAACGAGAGGGAGGATGGGTCTTGGCCGAGGCCAATCTCGACGAGCCGCTCGGTGACCACGTCCTTGAACTGCAGATCGCCGAGGTCGTCGCCGAAACGGACGACGCGCGGTCGCTGGTGTTCGCGGTGCCCGATGAGCCGGGCGACCCCGACATCCCGCCCGAACGGTTGCGCTACGCACCGGGCCAGTTCTTGACGTTGCGCGTTCCCAGCGAGCGCACCGGATCGGTGGCCCGCTGCTACTCGCTGTGCAGCTCGCCGTTCACCGACGACGCGCTGACCGTCACGATCAAACGGACCGCCGACGGATACGCGTCGAACTGGCTGTGCGAGCACGCGCGGGCGGGCATGCGGATCCACGTGCTGGCGCCGTCGGGCAACTTCGTGCCGAAGACGCTCGACGACGACTTCCTGTTGATGGCCGCGGGCAGCGGGATCACCCCGATCATGTCGATCTGCAAGTCGGCCCTCGCCGAGGGCAGCGGCCAGGTGACGCTGCTCTATGCCAATCGCGATGACCGGTCGGTGATCTTCTCCGACGCGCTGCGCGACCTGTCGGCCAAATATCCCGACCGGCTCACGGTGGTGCACTGGCTGGAATCGCTGCAGGGCATGCCGAGCGTGACCGCGCTGGCCAAGCTCGCCGCCCCCTATACCGATCGGCCCGTGTACATCTGCGGGCCCGGCCCCTTCATGGACGCCGCCCGCGAAGCGCTGGATTCACTGAAAGTTCCTGCGCCGCAAGTCCATATCGAGGTGTTCAAGTCGCTGGACTCCGACCCGTTCGCGGCGGTGAAGATCGAAGACACCGCCCCGGGCGACGAGCCGCCGGCCACTGCGGTGGTGCAGCTGGACGGTGAAACCCACACCGTGTCGTGGCCGCGCAACGCCAAGCTGCTCGACGTGTTGCTCGCGAAAGGTTTGGATGCGCCGTTCTCCTGCCGCGAGGGCCATTGCGGTGCGTGTGCGTGCACCCTGCGCAGCGGAAAGGTGAGCATGGAGGTCAACGACGTGCTCGAGCAACAGGACCTCGACGACGGCCTGATTCTGGCCTGTCAATCTCACCCGGAATCTGATTCGGTAGAAGTCACCTACGACGAGTAGTGGTGGGGTTAGGTTCACCGTTAGGGTTGGCGAACCGAGAGGGGAGCAGCATGAAGCGGCTGATAACCGGGTTTGCCGTGGTCGGATCGGCGCTGACGTTCCTGCCCGGCCCGGTCGCCGGCGCGGCCAGCAACACCGCGACCACGTTGTTCCCGCTGGACGGCCCCAACCAGCTGGAGACGCGCACCATCCTGAATTGCTTCAAGTCCGACGGCCACTGCGACTTCACCGCCGGCGCGGACATGCTGACGCCCGACGGGCCGACCGGGTTTCCGCACGAGCTGTGGGCCCGCCAGACCACCGAGATCCGGTCGTCGAACCGGCTGGCCTACCTGGACGCGCACGCCACCGGCCAGTACGAGCGGGTGATGAAGTCGATGGGTTCCGACGAGATCACCACGGTCTACTTCGGCGAGGGCCCGCCGGACAAGTACCAGACGACGGGTCGCATCGACTCCACGGATTGGCAGACGGGCCAGCCCAAGACCGACAACAACGTCATCGTCTGCACCCAC
Source organism: Mycobacterium sp. E3251 (assembly GCF_001666835.1). Classification (GTDB taxonomy): domain Bacteria; phylum Actinomycetota; class Actinomycetes; order Mycobacteriales; family Mycobacteriaceae; genus Mycobacterium. The sequence continues at coordinate 145,301 of NZ_LZJF01000141.1, forward strand.
ATCCAGGTGGTCTACCCCGGGGTCAACATCACCTCGCCCAGCACCTGCGCGCAGACCACGTTCTCTTAGGGCGTCGAGATTGCGCCCGCGGTTGTGATGTCGCGCATTCCACGACCGTGGCGGCGATCTCGCCGCATGCCCCGGGCACATCATGGGTGAGCGCATAAACCTGACCGGGACGCAGCAGACCGCGCTGGTCACCCTCTACGGCAAGGCGCTGGACAGTCGCCGGCCCGATTCCATCCTCGGCGACCGGGAAGCCGACAGGGCCGTGCGGCGCCTCGACTACGACTTCAGCAGCCTGCACATGCGCCCCCGCGATCAGCAGTCCTCCGCGGTGCGCTCCAAGGCCTACGACCGGCGGGTCATGCGATTCCTCGACGGCCACCCCGACTGTGTCGTCTTGCATTTGGGCTGCGGGCTCGACACGCGGGCCTACCGCGTCAACCCGCCGACCACCGTCGACTGGTACGACATCGACTTGCCCGACGTGATCGCGTTGCGCCGCAAGCTGTTTGAACCGCGCGCGGGCCTGCACCTCCTCGGCGCCTCGGTCACCGACCCGCAGCTGCTCGACGGAATCGCCCGCGAGCGTGAGGTCCTGGTTGTCGCGGAGGGGCTGACACCCTATCTACGGCGCGCCGACGGCCTGGCGATGCTGCGGCGCATCGTCGGGCATTTCGAAGCCGGGGAGATGCTGCTGGACGGCTACAGCCGGGCCGGAGTGTGGCTCCTGCAGCGCTACCCTCCGGTCAAAGCCTCTGGTGCGCAACTTGATTGGAGCATAGGCGACCCGCGTGCGCTGGAGCGGGCCGTGCCGGGGCTGGTGTTCGACGGCGAGTGGTGGTTCGCCGACGCCGAAGAGATCCGCCGGGTCTACTCACCGTGGTACTGGTGGCTGATGCAGGTGCTGTTCCGGATCACGCCGGTCAGGCGCCTGGGCCGCGGCCTGCGTTACCACTTTCGGATCAGCCGTTGACACCGAGTCAGCGCGGTAGGCCGAGCAGTCGCTCGGCGGCCACGGTAAGCAGGATCTGCTCGGTACCACCGGCGATGGTGAGGCAGCGGGTGTTGAGGAAGTCGTACACCGCGTGGTTGCGGACCAGCCCCCCGCCCTCGGAGACGTCCATCATGTATTCGGCCAGCGCCTGCCGGTAGCGCACCCCGATGAGCTTGCGGACGCTGGACTGCGCCCCCGGGTCTTGCCCGCCCACGGCGAGCTGGGCGATCCGCTGGTCGAGCAACGCGCCGGTCTGGGCGATGACGATCAACCGGCCGAGCCGATCCTGCTGCGCCGCATCGAGATCCAACTCCGCGAGCACCTTGAGCAACTCCTCCATCGGGTTGCCCAGCGCGGTGCCGGTGGCCATCGCGACCCGCTCGTTGGCCAGCGTCGTGCGGGCCAGCCGCCAGCCGTCGTTCACCTCGCCGACCACCATCTCGTCGGGGACGAACACGTTGTCCAGGAAGACCTCGTTGAACAGTGAATCACCGGTGATCTCGCGCAGCGGGCGGATCTCGATGCCCGGCGATTTCATGTCCACCAGGAAGTAGGTGATGCCCTTGTGCTTCGGGGCGTCGGGGTCGGTGCGCGCCAGGCACACGCCCCACCGCGCCTTGTGCGCCGCCGACGTCCACACCTTCTGCCCGGTGAGCAGCCAGCCGCCCTCCCCGCGCACCGCCTTGGTGCGCAGCGACGCCAGATCGGAGCCGGCTCCCGGCTCGGAAAACAGTTGGCACCACAGGAATTCACCGCGCAGGGTGCCCGGGACGAAGCGCTCGATCTGCTCCGGCGTGCCGTGCTCGAGGATGGTGGGCGCCGCCCACCAGCCGATCACCAGGTCCGGCCGCACCACGCCGGCCGCGGCCATCTCCTGATCGATCAGCAGCTGCTCGGCCGGCGACGCGCCGCGCCCGTGCGGCGCAGGCCAGTGCGGCGCCTGCAGCCCCGCCTCGGCGAGCGCCGCCTGCCGTTTCTCTTCGGGCAGCGCGGCGATTTCGGCGACGGCGGCGGCGATCTCCGCACGCTGGCCCTCGACGCCGGTGAGGTCGATCCCCAGTCGCCGCCGCACACCGCCCTGGGTGAGTTCGGTGACGCGGCGCAACCAGCGCTCGGCGCCGCCGAGGAAGCTGCCGATGGCGTGCGCCCGGCGCAGGTACAGGTGCGCGTCGTGTTCCCAGGTGCAGCCGATGCCGCCGAGCACCTGGATGCAGTCCTTGACGTTGGCTTTCGCGGCGGCGATGCCGATGCTGGCCGCCAGTGCCGCCGCGATGGAGAATTGGTCCGCATCGGAATCCGCTGCGGCGCGGGCGGCGTCGGCGGCGGCCACCTCCGCCTGCTCGGCGCGACACAGCATCTCCGCGCACAGGTGCTTGACGGCCTGGAAGCTGCCAATCGGTTTGCCGAACTGCTCGCGGACCTTGGCGTAGTCGACGGCGGTGTCCAGCGACCAGCGGGTGATGCCCGCCGCCTCGGCCGCGAGCACCGTCGCTGCCAGTTCCTCGACGCGCTGGGACGACGCGGTGACCTTGGTGGCCGGGGCGGACGTCAGCACCACCCGGGCCAACGGGCGCGAGAAGTCGGTGGCGTCCAGCGTCTCGATTTGCACGCCGGCGCTCTCGGAGTCGACCAGGAGCCACGTCCCGCCGGCAGGCAGCAACAGGACGCCCCCGCTGGCGGCGCCCAACACCAATGGCAGGGTGCCGGAGGCCCGCTGACCGTCGAACTGCGCGTCCCCGTCCAGCGCCAGCCCAGCGAAGCGTTCGCCGCCGGCCAGCTGAGCCAGCAGTTCGGGGTCGGAGGCCACGAGCGTTGCCAGCGCCGTCGTCGCCACCGGCCCGGGCACCAGCGCCTTGGCGGCTTCCTCGACCATCGCGCACAAATCCTCGACGCTGCCGCCTGCCCCGCCGTGCTCCTCCGGGATCGCCACACCGAAAATGCCCAGCTCGGCGAGGCGGGCAAACACCGGGCGCCACGCGTCGGCGTCACCCCGCTCGACCTCGCGGATCGCCGTGGTCCCGCCGGGCCCCGCCGCCGAATTGCGGGCCCAGTCGCGCACCAGCGCACGCGCGGCGAACTGCTCGTCTGTGACGGTCGCTACCACTTTCGGGACCTCCGCGTCCTTGGACTCAACGTGACGCTGGGGCCTACGACCCCTAGCTCTCGATTCTCCTGCGTGTCTCGGGTCGCTGCGCAACCCGCCTCGTCGCAGACTAGAACGTGTTCTAATAGTGCCAGCGATCGACCGTCAAGTCGAACGCCATCACAGCAGCACACGCGGCTGTCCCGGCGGTACGGAGGTGGGAAATTCACACTCAGCATGCGTATCGTTTGCAAGCGAGCCGCCAGGAACAGGAGCAACCCGTCATATGCCAGCCGGTGCCAACTCGAGGGCCAACGCGAGCCGCGCGTCTGACTCGCAACCGCGCGAGGTCATGAACGTGGCGGTATTGGCGGAGTCCGAACTCGGCTCGGAGGCACAGCGGGAACGCCGGAAGCGCATTCTGGACGCCACCATGGCCATCGCATCCAAGGGCGGCTACGAGGCGGTTCAGATGCGCGCCGTCGCGGACCGCGCCGACGTGGCGGTGGGCACGCTGTACCGCTATTTCCCGTCGAAGGTGCACCTGCTGGTGTCGGCCCTGGGCCGGGAATTCAGCCGCATCGACGCCAAGACCGACCGCTCGTCGGTTGCCGGGGGTACGCCGTTTCAGCGGCTGAACTTCATGGTCGGCAAGCTCAACCGCGCGATGCAGCGCAATCCGCTGCTCACCGAGGCCATGACGCGGGCCTACGTCTTCGCCGACGCCTCGGCGGCCAGCGAGGTCGACCAGGTCGAGAAGCTCATCGACTCCATGTTCGCGCGGGCGATGGCCGACGGCGAACCGACCGAGGACCAGTACCACATCGCCCGGGTGATCTCCGACGTCTGGCTGTCCAACCTGCTGGCCTGGCTCACCCGGCGGGCGTCGGCCACCGACGTCAGCAAGCGGCTGGACCTGGCAGTGCGGTTGCTGATCGGCGACCAGAACGGCGGCTAGCCGGCGGGTCGCCGCCATCCGGCTAGGCGGGCGGACCGGCGGTGCGGCCCCGGATCAGCTCGGTAGCCAGGACCTCCGCGACCGGTAGGCCTGACCGCGGCGGATTCAGCAACATTTCACCGGCCCGGCGGCCCTTCTGCAGGCTCGGCTGCGACACGGTGGTCAGCCCCCGGCCGATCGCGTCGGGCACGCCGTCGAAACCGGTCACGGTCATCTGCCCGGGCACGTAAATGCCATGTGCGCGAAAGTAATCCATGGCGGACAGGGCCAATATGTCGGCCGTGCACATCAGCGCGGTGATCCGCGGGTTGGCCTCCAACGCCGCCTTCGCGGCGGCTCCGCCGGAATCCGGCAGGTGCTCGTAGCTCTCCACCACGGTCAGCGCATCCGGGTCGACGCCGGCGGCCGTCATCGCCTCCCACACGCCGACGATGCGTTCGCGCTGCACGTCGAAGGCCGGCGACCGTAACCGGTCCGCGTCCACCAACCCCTGCCGGCGGTCCCGGCCCAGCCGCATCGTCAGCAGCCCGATCTCGCGATGCCCGAGCCCGAGCACGTAGTCCGCCAGCTCACGCATCGCCGCCCGGTCGTCGATGCCCACCCGGGACACCCCGGCGAGCCCCTTCGGCTGGTCGACGACCACGACCGGTAACCGGCGCTGCAAGACGACCTGCAGGTATGGGTCTTCTTCGCAGACCGAATACACGACGAAGCCGTCCACGCCGGCACCGAGCACCGCGCCGGTCCCGTCCTCCATCCGCCGGCCGGGCCCGACGGCCACCAGCAGCAGCCCCTGCCCCAGCTCTTCGCAGGACTGGGCGACCCCTGCGACGAAATCCCGTGCCGCGGGATCACTGAAGAAGTAGGTGAGCGGTTCGGCCATCACCAGACCGACCGCACCGGCCTTGCGGGTGCGCAGCGAGCGCGCCACCGGATCGGGACCCGGATAACCCAGCCGCTTGGCCGTCGCCAGCACGCGCTCACGCAGGTCGGCGGAGAGCTGATCCGGCCGGTTGAAGGCGTTCGAAATCGTGGTGCGCGAAACCTTCAGTTCGTCCGCCAACGACGCCAGCGTCGCACGCCGGCGCGGTGCGGGGCTCACAGTCGGTGACGCTACAACGAAGCCGCGGGCGCGCCTAAGCGGCTTCCACTCGTCACTTTGTAATGGAAACGATTTTCATTACTATTGTGTGTCGGCCAGTCGGCCAGCGAGAGGACATCGGACGTGCGCATGGCGATCAAGCGGGTACGAAGCGCGGCCACCAGCGCACTGCGTTGGCTGCCTGCCGTGCTGGTCCTGCTCGCTGCCGGCACCGCGCCCACCGGCTGCGGCAGCCCGGCGCATCCGCGCGCGGCCACCGTGGTGGCCTCCACCGGCGTATGGGGCAGCGTGGCCCGCGCCATCACCGGCCGTCGCGTCGCGGTCAATTCCCTGCTGACCGGCGGCGACACCGACCCGCACTCCTACCAGGCCAGCCCGTCGGACGCGGCCGCGATCACCGACGCCGCCCTGGTCGTCTACAACGGCGGCGGCTACGACCCCTGGGTCGACCAGGTGTTGGCGGGGCATCCGGATGTGAAATCGATCGGCGCCTATGCGTTCCTGAAAAAGGACCGCGCGGGACAGCAGCCGGCCAACGAGCACGTGTTCTACAACCTCGACGTCGCGAAATCGGTCGCGTTCGCCATCGCCGACCGCATGGCCGTCGTCGACCCCGCCCACGCCGGCGACTACCGCGCCAACGCCGCCGAGTTCTGCCGCGGCGCCGACGGCATCGCCATCTCCGAACACGCCATCGCCAGCGCCTACCCCGGCACCGGGGTCATCATGACCGAGCCGGTCGGGTACTACCTGCTGGCGGCGTCCGGCCTGGTCAACCGCACCCCGCAAGCGTTCACCGCGGCCAACGAGAACGAGACCGATCCCGCACCGGCCGACATGGCGTTCGTCCTCGACCTGATCGACCACCGTCAGGTGTCAGCGGTTCTGGTCAATCCGCAGACCTCGACGTCCGCGATCAACGGCGTGCGGGATGCGGCGCGGCGCGCGGGCGTGCCGGTGACCGAGGTGAGCGAGACGCTGCCCGACGGGACCGACTACCTGAGCTGGCAGCGCAACACCGTCAGCCAGCTGCTGACGGCGCTGCAGTCCGGCCGGTCAGTACAGCCGTGAGCCTCGACGCGGTCCCGGCCGTCGACCGCTACCCGGACACCGTCTCGCTGCGGGGCGCCCGGCTCGCGTTCGGTGACCGCGTGCTGTGGGACCACCTCGACCTGTCGGTGTCGCGCGGCGAGTTCATCGCCGTCCTCGGCCCCAACGGCAGCGGCAAGACGTCGTTGCTCAAGGTGCTGCTGGGCCAGCTTTCGCTGTCCGCCGGGGTCGCGCTGGTGGACGGAAGGCCGATGAACTCGGGCAGCGGACGCGTCGGTTACGTCCCGCAGCACCGACCGATGGACCACGACGTGATGCTGCGCGGGCGGGACCTGGTTCGGCTGGGCGTCGACGGACATCGGTGGGGCGGCATGCCACGCAGATCCGCCGACCGGGCCCACCGGCGCGCGGCCGTGAGCGAGGCGCTGCGACAGGTCAACGCCGAACACCTGGCCGACGTCCGGGTGGGGGTGATGTCGGGCGGCGAGCTGCAGCGGATCCGCATCGCGCAGGCGCTGGTCAGCGACCCGATGCTGCTGTTGTGCGACGAGCCGCTGCTGGCCCTGGACCCGGCGAACGCGAGGCTGGTGTCCGGCCTGATCGACCGCCGCCGCCGGGATGCGTCGACCACCGTCATCGTCGTCACCCACGACCTCAACGCGATCCTGCCGTACGTGGACCGGCTGATCTATCTGGTCGACGGGCGCTTCCGGGTCGGCACCGTCGAGGAAGTGATGACCACGGAGACCCTGTCCATGCTGTACCGGGCCGACATCCAGGTGGTGAAGGTCAAGGACCGCTACGTGGTGGTGGGCGAGCCGACCGACTGGGCCCACCAGTGAACCATCGGCTCACCGGCGTCCTGGCGCACCTGCTCGACTTCGACGTCACCGCGCACCTGCTCCGCCACGACTTCGTCCAGCAGGCCCTGCTCGCGGCCGCGCTGCTGGGGCTGGTGGCCGGTCTGATCGGGCCGTTCATAGTGATGCGTCAGATGTCGTTCGCCGTGCACGGTTCCAGCGAATTGTCTTTGACGGGAGCGGCTTTCGCGCTGCTCGTCGGCATCCAGGTGGGCGTGGGCGCGCTGGTCGGCAGCGCTTTGGCGGCCGCGCTCTTCGGCGTTCTGGGTCGGCGGGCCCGCGAACGCGACTCGGTCATCGGCGTGGTGCTGGCCTTCGGCCTGGGCCTGGCGGTGCTGTTCATCTACCTCTACCCGGGCCGGACCGCGACCAGCTTCGCGCTGCTCACCGGGCAGATCGTCGGCGTCGGCTACACCGGCCTGAGCATGCTGGCGCTGGTATGCCTGCTCGTCATCGCCGTCATCGGGGCCTGCTACCGCCCGTTGTTGTTCGCCACCGTCGACCCCGACGTCGCCGCGGCCCGCGGCGTGCCCGTTCGCGCGCTGGGCATCGTATTCGCCGCACTGGTCGGTGTGGTGGCCGCTCAGGCCGTCCAGATCGTCGGGGCGCTGCTGGTGATGTCGTTGCTCATCACGCCGGCCGCAGCGGCCGCCCGAGTGGTGGCCTCGCCGGCGGCGGCGATGGTCGCCTCGGTCGTCTTCGCCGAGGTTTCGGCCGTGGGCGGCATCGTGTTGTCGCTGGCGCCGGGTGTACCGGTGTCGGTCTTCGTCGCGGGGATCTCGTTCGCGATCTATCTGTTCTGCTGGCTGCTGGGACAGCGGCAGGGCGTCCCCTCCTAAGCTGGTCTGCACAGACGTCCGAAAGGCTCTGGTGGCAAGGCAACTCCCGATCCTCCTGCAGGCGGCGACGTGCGTCCTCGCGGCCGGCTGCACCACCGTCGTCGGCGGTAGCGCCGCGCCCGCGGACACCCGCGGTCCGCTGACGCAGGCCCCGGTCGCCGTCACCGCCCTGGACGGGCTGCTGCTCGACGACGGGAAGATCAACGACATCCTGGGCGCGGGAATGCGAATCCGGTATCGCACGCAGGAGATGTGGGACTCCAGCCAGACGTTCAGCGAGAAGAGCTGCTTGGCCATGGCCGGGCCCGCCCAGCAGGCCGTATACGCGGACACCGGCTGGACCGCGGTGCGCGGCGAGCGACTGGACGACAGCTATGACGACCCCAAGGTGCGCAACGACTCCGTCAACCAGGCCGTGATCGCCTACCCCACGGCCCGGCAGGCCAACGCCTTCTACGAGGCGTCGGTACGGAGGTGGTCCGCCTGTGCCAACCGCCGATTCGTCGACCATCCCCAGGGGCAGCCCGAGATCGCGTGGGCGGTGGCCGATTCCCACAAGGTCGGCGGCACACTCAGCATGTCCGAAGAGCAGGTAGGCAGCCAGGACGACTGGCGGTGCCAGCGCGCGCTCACCGCGCGCAACAACATCGTCATCGACGTGGCCGCCTGCGGCTCGTTCCTGTCCGGCGGGTCCGCGGTCGACGTCGCCCAACAGATCGCGGCCGCGGTCGTCACCCGGTAGCGACGGATAAGACGACCGCCTCTACGGGTGGCGCTGGCGCTGCCCCATAAGCTGAGCGGGTGGCCCGCATCGACCTCAACGCCGACCTTGGCGAGGGCTTCGGCGTCTGGCGCCTCGGAGATGACGACGCCATGCTGCGGATCGTCACCAGCGCCAACGTGGCGTGCGGATTCCACGCGGGTGATCCGACCGGATTATCGCGGGTCTGCCGGGCGGCAGCCGAGCGCGGCGTCCGCATCGGCGCGCAGGTGAGCTATCGGGACTTGGCCGGGTTCGGCAGGCGCTTCATCGACGTCGCCGCCGACGACCTGGTCGCCGATGTCGTGTATCAGATCGGCGCTCTGCAGGCGATCGCGCGCGCATCGGGTTCCGCGGTTTCCTACGTCAAACCCCATGGGGCCCTGTACAACACGATCGTGAGCAACCGCGACCAGGCGAGCGCCGTCGCGGAGGCGGTGCGGCTGGTGGACCCGGCGCTGCCGGTGCTGGGCATGGCGGGCTCGGTGTTCTTCGACGAGGCCTCGCGCCGCGGCCTGCGCACGGTGGCCGAGGCCTTCGCCGACCGCGCCTACCGGGCGGACGGTCAGTTGGTGTCCCGGCGCGAACCCGGCGCAGTGCTGCACGACCCCGCGGCAATCGCCGACCGCGTGGTGGGCATGGTGACCTCCGGCCGGGTCACCGCCGTGGACGGCACACCGGTCACGGTCAGCGCGGAATCGGTCTGCGTGCACGGCGATTCGCCCGGTGCGGTGCAGATCGCGGCCGCCGTCCGCGACGGGCTCGCCGCCGCCGGCGTCGAGATCGGGGCGTTCGGCTGATGCGGGTGAAACTCGGCCGGCCCGACATCGGACGGTACGCGGACCGGTTCGACGCCCCCGCCGCCGAGCCGGGGTCCCTGTCGGTGACCTGGATGGGCGTGGCGACGCTGCTGATCGACGATGGGTCGTCGGCGCTGCTGACCGACGGCTACTTCTCCCGGCCCGGCCTCGCGCGGGTCGCCACAGGCAAGGTGGCACCGTCGCCGGCACGCGTCGACGGCTGCCTGGCCCGGGCCAAGGTGTCCCGGCTGGAGGCCGTGATCCCGGTGCACACGCACATCGACCACGTGCTCGACTCCGCGCTGGTCGCCGACCGCACCGGGGCGCGACTGGTCGGCGGCCGGTCGGCGGCCAACGTCGGGCGCGGATATGGACTACCCGAGGACAGGCTCGTCGTCGCCACCAGCGCCGAGCCAATTGCCTTGGGTGCCTTCGACGTAACGCTGGTCGAATCCCATCACTGCCCGCCGGACCGGTTTCCCGGCGTGATCGACGCGCCGCTGACCCCGCCGGTCAGGGCGTCCGCCTACCGCTGCGGGGAGGCCTGGTCGACGCTGGTGCACCACCGCCCGTCTGGCCGGCGGCTGCTGATCCAGGGCAGCGCCGGTTTCGTCAAGGGCGCGCTGTCGGGCCACCGCGCCGAAGCCGTGTATCTGAGCGCCGGGCAGTTGGGGCTGCAACCGAAGCCATACCTGGTCGACTACTGGACCGAAACCGTGCGCGCGGTAGGGGCGCGCCGGGTGATCCTCATTCACTGGGACGACTTCTTCCGGCCCCTGTCAAAGCCGTTGCGGGCCTTGCCCTATGCGGGTGATGACCTGGACGCGTCCATCCGCATCCTCGACGAGTTGGCCGCAGCCGACGGTGTCGCGCTGCACCTGCCGACGGTGTGGCGGCGCGAAAACCCCTGGGCCTGAATACCTTGACCCTGACCCTTGCGCTGCTGCTGCTCGCTGCCGTCCTGGCCTTCGCCGTCGTGCGCCCGAGGGGCTGGCCGGAGGCGGCGGCGGCGGTCCCCGCGGCCCTCATCCTGATCGCGGTCGGCGCCATCTCGGTGCGTCAGGCGAGCGAGGAGGTGGCCGGTCTTTCGGGGGTGGTCGGGTTCCTGGGCGCGGTGCTGGTGCTGGCCAAGCTGTGCGACGACGAGGGCCTGTTCGAGGCGGCTGGTGCGGCGATGACGCGCGGCCGCGTCGGGTCGGGCGGCCTGCTGTTGCGGGTTTTCGTCATCGCCTCCCTGATCACCGCCGTGCTGAGCCTGGACACCGCGGTGGTGCTGCTGACCCCGGTCGTGCTGGCCGGCGTCCGCCGGCTGCGAACCCCGTTGCGGCCGTACGCCTATGCCACCGCGCACCTGGCCAACGGCGCCTCCCTGCTGCTCCCGGTGTCCAACCTGACCAACCTGCTGGCGTTTCACACCGCCGGCCTTTCCTTCACGAGGTTCACCTTGTTGATGGCGTTGCCGTGGGTGGGCGCGGTGGTAACGCTGTATGCGATATTCCGCTGGTTTTTCGCCGCCGACCTGCGCGTGCAGCCGCACCCGGAACAACCCGGGCCGGCGCCGAGGCCGCCCGTGTTCGTGTTGGTGGTGGTCGGGCTGACGCTGGCCGGCTTCGCGGTCGCCCAGTCCGTCGGGGTGGCCCCCGCCTGGGTGGCGCTCGCCGGCGCCGCGGCCCTGGCCGTGCGCAGCCTGAGCCGTGGGCACACCTCGGTGGTGGACATCGCGCGTTCGGCGCACGTGTCGTTCCTGGCGTTCGTGCTCGCGCTGGGCGTCGTCGTGCGGGCGGTCATGCTCAACGGCATGGACAGGGCGATGTCGGCGGTGCTGCCGACCGGTTCGACGCTGCCCGCGCTGCTCGCCATCGCCGTGGTGGCCGCGGTGCTGGCCAACGTCGTGAACAACCTGCCCGCCACCCTGGTGCTGCTGCCACTGGTCGCGCCGAGCGGACCGATCGCGATTCTGGCCGTCCTGCTCGGGGTCAACATCGGACCCAACCTCACCTACGTCGGGTCCCTGTCGAACCTGTTGTGGCGGCGTGTGCTTCGCCAGCACGACGTCGATGCCGGCGTCTGGGAATACACCCGGCTCGGGCTGTGCACCGTGCCCGCGTCGCTGGTCGTCGCGGTCGTCGCGCTGTGGGGGTCGGCGCGGCTGCTCGGCGTCTAACCGCGGTGGTAGGCCGGCGGCAGCGGCATCCCGAGCCCGGCGAGCACGCCGCGCAGCAGTGTCGGGAAGTCGGTGATGATGCCGTCGACGCCATCGGCGATCTGGTCGCGCATGGCGGCCGCGTCGTCGACCGTCCACGGGATCACCTTGAGCCCCAGCGCATGCGCGCGATCGACGTACGGTTTGCCCGCGACCAGCTTGTACCTGGGCGAGATGATGTTTGCGCCCACCAGCTTCGCCCCGATCATCGGGTCAACGATGGCGGTGGCGTTCTCCCCGGCCAGCCATGGTGAATCCGGCGCCCAGGTCTCTTCGTTGTACAACGCCACCAACGGAATGGACGGCTCTGCTGCGTGCACCAACGGCAGGGTCCGCCAGTCGAAGCTCTGGATCTCAACCCGGTCGATCTTGTCGGCCGACCTGACCGCCGCCAGTATCACGTCGACGAACTGTTGGGGACCGGCCGAGGTGCCGGGCTTGTCGGCGGCCACCTTCGTCTCGATGTTGTAGCGCACGGCCGCATGGTAGGAATCGGCCAACGCGAACACTTCCGGCAGGACGGCTATCTTGTTGCCCCGCACCACTTCGGCATCGGGAAACTCGGCCAGGCGCCGCCCGCAGTCCAGCGTGCGAATCTGGGACAGGGTCAGTTCGTACACCAACTTGCCGACGTAGGGATACTGCGGATCGCCGGCGAAGGCGGGCCCGGTGTCGGCGCATTTCTCGGCGTCGATCGTCGGATCGTGCCACACCAGCGGTTGCCCGTCTCTGGTGATGTTGATGTCGAGTTCGAGCGTGCTGACGCCTAATTCGAGTGACTTCGCGAAGGCCCGCAACGACTCCTCCGTCGTCTCCCCGCGCCCGCCGCGATGAGCCTGCAGGTCGAATTCGGGGGCCTGAGCGGCGGTCGCGGGCGCAAGCACGATGAGTAGGGCCAGCGCGGCGCCGAGGCGCACAGGCCAGCGGCGCACCGGGTTTAAGCCCTGCGCTGGCGCGCGATCTCGGCGAGCACCACCCCGGCGGCCACCGAGGCGTTCAGCGATTCGGCGTGCCCGGCCATCGGAATGGACACCACCTGGTCGCAGTTCTGCCGGACCAGTCGCGAGAGCCCTTTGCCTTCCGATCCGACGACCACCACGAGCGGGTCGGCGCCGTCCATGTCGTCGACAACGGTGTCACCGTCGGCGTCCAGCCCGATCACCCGGATGCCGCGGTCGGCCCAATCCTTGAGCGTCCGAGTGAGATTGGTGGCCCTTGCCACCGGGATGCGCGCAGCGGCCCCGGCGCTGGTGCGCCAGGCCACCGCCGTCACCGACGCCGAGCGTCGCTGCGGGATCAGCACACCGTGACCGCCGAACGCTGCGACCGAACGCACGATCGCGCCGAGGTTGCGCGGATCGGAGATGTTGTCCAGCGCGACCAGCAGGGCGGGCGGCGAGTTGATCGCGGTGGTCAACAGGTCGTCGGGGTGGGCGTAGTCGTACGGCGGCACCTGCAGCGCGATGCCCTGATGCAGGTGGTTGCTCGTCATCCGGTCCAGGTCGGCACGCGGCACCTCGAGGATCGAGATGCCCGCATCCGCTGCGCGGGTGACGCTTTCGGTGACCCGCTCGTCGGCCTCGGTGCCCAGGGCCACGTACAGCGCGGTCGCCGGGACGCCGGCCCGCAGGCACTCCAGCACCGGGTTGCGGCCGAGCACCGTCTCCGTCTCGTCGGTGGTCCGCTTGGCAGGCCGCCGCGGCGGCGACTGGGCACGCTTGGCGGCGGGATGGTGCGGACGCAGGTGCGCCGGCGGCGTGGGACCGCGGCCCTCGAGCGCGCGGCGACGCTGGCCGCCCGAACCCACGGTGGGTCCTTTCTTGGTGCCCGCTTTGCGTATTGCCCCGCGGCGCCGCGAATTGCCGGCCATCTAACCGCCGTGCTTTTCTTCGCGGGCGAGCAGTTCCCATTGCGGCCCGTCCGCGGTGTCGGTGACCTCGATGCCGGCGATCTTCAGCCGGTCTCGGATCTCGTCGGCGAGCGCCCAATTGCGTTGCTCGCGAGCCTTTTCCCGGTTCTCCAGTTCGGCCCGCACCAACACGTCGACCGCGGCCAGCGCGGCCGTCGTCTCGTCGCGGGTTTCCCAGCGCTCGTCGAGCGGGTCGCAGCCCAAGATGCCCATCATGGTGCGGATCGCGCGGGCTTGCCGCAACGCGCCGTCGTGGTCGCCGGTGTCGAGGGCGCGGTTGCCCTCGGCCCGGGCGTGGTGCACCTCGGCCAGCGCTGCCGGAACCGCCAAGTCGTCGTCGAGCGCCTCGGCGAACCGCGGAGTCCATTCGCCGGGCTCGACGGCTCCGACGCGAACGCGGACGCGGTGCAGGAATTCCTCAACGCCCACATAGGCTTTCACCGCGTCCTGCAGTGCGGTGTCGGAGAATTCCAGCATCGACCGGTAGTGCGCGCTGCCCAGGTAGTAGCGCAGCTCCGCCGGTCGCACCCGCTGCAAGAGCGCCGGTATCGCCAGCACGTTGCCCAGCGACTTGCTCATCTTCTCGCCGCCCATGGTGACCCAGCCGTTGTGCAGCCAGTAGCGGGCGAAGCCGTCGCCGGCGGCGCGGCTCTGCGCGATCTCGTTCTCGTGGTGCGGGAAGACCAAGTCCATCCCGCCACAGTGAATGTCGAACTCCGGACCGAGATATTCGTGCGCCATCGCCACGCACTCCGAATGCCAGCCCGGCCGTCCCCGGCCCCACGGTGTGGGCCAGGACGGCTCACCCGGTTTGGCACCCTTCCACAGCGTGAAGTCGCGTTGATCGCGCTTGCCGGTGGCCGCCCCCTCACCCTGGTGGACGTCGTCGATCTTGTGCCCCGACAGCGCGCCGTACTCCGGATAGCTGAGCACGTCGAAATAGACGTCGCCGCCGCCGGTGTAGGCATGACCGGTTTCGATCAGCCGCTCGATCAATTCGACGATCTGGGTGATGTGCCCGGTGGCTCGGGGCTCGGCCGACGGCGGCAGGACGTCCAGGGCGTCGTAGGCGGCGCTGAACGCGCGTTCGTAGGTCGCGGCCCATTCCCACCACGGCCGGCCGGCCGCGGCGGCCTTGTTGAGGATCTTGTCGTCGATGTCGGTGACGTTGCGAATGAAGGCGACGTCGCAGCCGCGCGCCATCAGCCAGCGGCGCAGGATGTCGAAGGCCACGCCGCTGCGGACATGGCCGATGTGCGGCAGGCCCTGAACGGTGGCGCCACACAGGTAGATGGAGACGTGGCCCTCGCGCAGCGGAACGAAATCGCGCACGGCACCGGCCGCGGTGTCGTGTAGCCGCAAGCGGGCGCGATCGGTCACGACGTGCCAGCTTACCGGGTGGTTCCGAGTTGCCCGGCGCTGCGCACGCCTTAGCCGGCCGTGATTACCAACGCAGTGGCGATGGCGGCGCGGCCCTCGCCGCGGCCGGTCAGGCCCAGCCCGTCGGTGGTGGTCGCCGCCACCGAGACCGGAGCCCCGAGCAGCTCCGACAGCACGCGCTGCGCCTCGGCCCGGCGCGGACCGACCTTCGGCTGGTTGCCGATCACCTGCACCGCGGCGTTTCCGACCCGAAAACCGTCCCGCGCCACCAAATCGACGACGTGGCGCAGCATGTCGGCGCCGCTGACCCCTTTCCAGCGTGGGTCGTCGACCCCGAAGACGGCACCGATGTCGCCCAGCCCCGCGGCCGACAGCAGCGCGTCGCACAGCGCGTGCGCCCCGACGTCGCCGTCGGAGTGCCCGGCGCAGCCGTCGGCGCCGGGAAACAGCAGACCCACCAGCCAGCAGGGCCGCCCGGGTTCGATCGGGTGCACGTCGACCCCGAGGCCGACCCGAGGCAGCTCGCTCACCGGCGCACGACCGCTTCGGCCAGCAACAAATCGAGCTGGGTGGTGATCTTGAATGCCAGCACGTCACCGTCGACCACCTGGACCTGACCGCCGACATGCTCGACGAGCGAGGCGTCATCGGTGAAATCGGCGGTGCCGGCCCGCTGGTACGCCCGCAGCAGCAACTCACGGGCGAAGCCTTGCGGCGTCTGCACGGCGCGCAGTCCGGCCCGCTCGGGCGTGCCCAGCACCACGCCGTTGGCGTCCACGGCCTTGATGGTGTCATGCAGGGGCAGCGCCGGCACGACGGCGTCGTGCCCGGCCCGCAACGCGTCCACCACGCGCACGATCAGTTCGGGCGGGGTCAGGGCGCGCGCGGCGTCGTGGACCAGGACGAAATCGGGTTCACCGGCGAGTGCGGCCAACGCCAGGCTCACCGATGTGGTGCGGTCGGCCCCACCGGAAACGACGGTCGCCCGCTCCCCCAGGGCCCGCTTGGCCTCGTCGACCCGGGCCGCCGGGACGGCGACGACCACATGGTCGACGACCCCGGATTCCAGCAAACCCTCGACGGAGCGGTCCAGCAAAGTGCGTCCGCCGACCTCGCAGAATGCCTTGGGGATGCCGGCGCCGAGTCGCTCGCCCGACCCTGCGGCCGGGACCACTGCGACAACCGTGCCCGAGGAGACCGTCCCCGTGACCACCGAAGAATCAGGGCCTTCAGGAAGCGGCGGCCAGAACCTCGTCGAGGATGGTTTCCGCCTTGGCGTCGTCGGTGCTCTCGGCCAGCGCCAATTCGCCCACGAGGATCTGGCGGGCCTTGGCCAGCATGCGCTTCTCGCCGGCGGACAGACCGCGCTCCTGGTCGCGACGCCACAGGTCGCGAACTACCTCAGCCACCTTGTTGACATCGCCGGAGGCCAGCTTTTCCAGATTGGCCTTGTAGCGGCGCGACCAGTTGGTCGGCTCTTCGGTGTGCGGAGCCCGCAGCACCTGGAACACCTTGTCGAGGCCTTCTTGCCCGACGACGTCGCGAACACCGACGTACTCAGCGTTGTCGGCGGGTACTCGAACTGTGAGGTCTCCCTGCGCCACCTTCAAGACGAGATATTCCTTTTGTTCCCCTTTGATGGTGCGGGTTTCAATCGCCTCGACTAACGCAGCACCGTGATGCGGGTAAACAACGGTGTCGCCGACCTTGAAGATCATCTGATTCGAGCCCCTTTCGTTACTTCAGTCTAACACGGCCGCCCAATCGCGCGTGGAGCAACGATGCAGGTCAGGGGCACAACACGCGCAGATTAGGGGTTGACAGGGGGAGCAGAACGTGCAGTGATGCACATTACCAATGCGCCCATCCGCCCCCGAGGGCGGCCCCTGAGCGCCGTAGGAGGCCCCGCGGGATCGGCTCCCGGGCTGGTCTTACGCCCCGCGCTACCGCGCGCGAAACCTTCCTACTACTGTGCATAGTTGCATCAGTCGAACCGGCCCAGCAGGAGGCATTGAGTGAACCGATTCGAGATCAGCCTCTCGTTCCGGGCCGCGCTCGTCGGCCTGGTCGCGGTGCTCGCGGTCCTGCTGAGTGGCTGTGGGGCCGGCCAAGTCTCCCAGATGGCCGTCCAGGAGCCCGCCATCAACGGCAACAAGGTCACCTTCAACAACGTGGCGCTGCGCGACATCCGCATGCAGGCCGCGCAGACCGGTGAGGCCGTGCAGCCGGGGCGGACGGTCGATCTGGCGCTGGTGGCCATCAACCAGTCGCCCGACACGCCGGACCGGTTGGTCAGCATCACCAGTGACGTCGGCTCGGTGGCCTTGAGCGGAGACGGTCGCCTGCCCGCCGGCGGCACGCTGATGATCGGGACGCCGGAGGGCCAGAGGGTGCAGCCCGGTCCCCTCGGCTCCAACACCAACGCGGCCAAGGCGACGGTCACCCTCGCCAAGCCGATCAGCAACGGCCTCCTGTACAACTTCACCTTCAATTTCGAGAAGGCCGGACAGGCCACGGTGCTGGTGCCGGTTTCGGCCGGGCTGAACCCGCCCCAGCAAAGCTAGGCGCGCGTAACCGCCTGTCATAGCCGGGATTTGTCGTACCGGCTCGATACCGTCATGGCGTGGCAAATCCGCGCTCGCAATACCGCTGCTCCGAATGTCAGCACGTCACCGCCAAGTGGGTGGGCCGCTGCTTGGAGTGCGGCACCTGGGGCACTGTCGACGAGGCGCCGGTACTGACCGCGGTCGGCGGCCGCCGAGCGGGTTCGGCCGCGGCTTCCGCTTCCCGGCCGGTCCCGATCACCTCCGTCGAACCCAACGCCAGCCAGCACCGCTCGACCGGCGTCGGGGAACTCGACCGGGTGCTCGGGGGCGGCGTGGTGCCCGGTTCGGTCACGCTGCTGGCCGGCGATCCGGGCGTGGGAAAGTCGACGCTGCTGCTCAAAGTCGCCCATCGCTGGGCGCTTTCGGGCCGGCGCGCGCTGTACATCTCCGGTGAGGAGTCCGCCGGCCAGATCCGGCTGCGTGCGGACCGGATGGGCTGCGGCGCCGACGAGGTCTACCTGGCCGCCGAATCCGACGTGCACACGGTGCTGGACCACATCGCGACCCTGCGGCCCGCCCTGGTGATCGTGGACTCCGTTCAAACCATGTCGACGACCGAGGCCGACGGCGTCGCCGGCGGGGTCACGCAGGTCCGCGCGGTCACCGCCGCGCTGACCGCGGCCGCGAAGGCCGACGGCGTCGCACTGATCCTGGTCGGCCACGTCACCAAGGACGGGGCGATCGCCGGGCCGCGTTCGCTGGAACACCTGGTCGACGTGGTGCTGCATTTCGAGGGAGACCGCAGCGGGTCGCTGCGGATGGTCCGCGGGATCAAGAACCGGTTCGGGGCGGCTGACGAGGTCGGCTGTTTCACGTTGCACGACAGCGGGATCGAGGACGTTTCCGACCCGTCGAACCTCTTTCTGGATCAACGGCCGGCGCCGGTCGCCGGCACCGCCATCACCGTGACGCTGGACGGTAAGCGACCGCTGATCGGGGAGGTGCAGGCGCTGCTGGCAACCCCCGGGGGCGGCTCGCCGCGCCGCGCCGTCAGCGGTATCGACCCCTCCCGGGCCGCCATGATCAGCGCCGTGCTGGAAAAGCACGGCAGGTTGCCCGTCAGCGTCCACGACATCTACCTGTCCACCGTGGGCGGGATGCGGCTGACGGATCCGTCGTCGGATCTGGCCGTCGCGATCGCGCTGGCCTCCGCGTACTCCGACCGGCCGCTGCCGACGACGGCGGTGATGATCGGCGAGGTGGGGCTGGCGGGCGACCTGCGGCGGGTCAGCGGAATGGAGCGGCGGCTGGCCGAGGCCGCGCGCCAGGGCTTCAGCATCGCCCTCATCCCGGACGGCGACGACCCCCGCCGCGAGATCGTTCCCGAAGGGATGCGGGCGCTGCGGGCACCGACCATCGTCGCGGCGCTGCAACACGTGAAAGCCATCGCCGAGCCGCGCAACGGCTGGACGCATAACGCGGCGGGGCCGCACAATGACACGCTGTGACACGTCCGACACTGCGTGAGACCGTCGCCCGCCTGGCGCCGGGCACCGGGCTGCGCGACGGCCTGGAGCGCATCCTGCGTGGCCGCACCGGTGCGCTCATCGTCATCGGCAACGACGAAAACGTCGAAGCCATCTGTGACGGCGGCTTCGCCCTCGACGTCCGGTACGCGCCGACCCGGCTGCGCGAGCTCGCGAAAATGGACGGCGCGGTCGTGCTGTCCACCGACGGCAGCCGCATCGTGCGGGCCAACGTGCAGCTGGTGCCGGACCCGTCGATACCCACCGACGAATCCGGGACGCGGCACCGCTCGGCGGAACGGGCGGCGATTCAGACCGGCTATCCGGTGATCTCGGTGAGCCACTCGATGAACATCGTGACCGTCTACGTCGGCGGGGAGCGCCACGTGGTGGCCGACTCCGCGACCATCCTGTCGCGGGCCAACCAGGCGATCGCGACCCTGGAGCGGTACAAGACCCGGCTCGACGAGGTGAGCAGGCAGCTGTCGCTCGCCGAGATCGAGGACTTCGTCACGCTGCGCGACGTGATGACGGTGGTGCAGCGGCTCGAGCTGGTCCGGCGAATCGGTCTCGTGATCGATTACGACGTCGTCGAGTTGGGCACCGACGGGCGTCAGCTGCGCCTGCAGCTCGACGAGCTGCTGGGCGGCAACGACATCGCGCGGGAACTGACCGTGCGCGACTACCACGCCAGCCCGGAGCCGCTGTCCAAAGCGCAGATGACCGCGACCCTCGACGAGCTGGACGCCCTCTCGGACACCGAGCTACTCGAACTCACCGCGCTGGCAAAGGTTTTCGGCTACCCGACCACGGCCGAGGCGCAGGACTCGGCCGTGAGTCCGCGCGGCTACCGCGCGTTGGCCAGCATCCCGCGGCTGCAGTTCGCTCACTCCGACCTACTGGTCCGGTCGTTCGGGACGCTGCAGGGCTTGTTGGCGGCCAGCGCCGGCGACCTGCAGTCGGTCGAGGGCATCGGCGCGATGTGGGCCCGCCACGTGCGCGAGGGTCTATCGCAGCTCGCGGAGTCGACGATCTCCGACCCGCTGAGTTAGCCGGCGGGAACCGGCGCGACCGGCGGCGCCTCCGGCGGCGGCGCGGCGGCCTGACCTGGCCCGGGCGCCGGGCCCGGCGGCGGTGGCGGCTGGTTCAGGATGAACGGAACCGGCTGCGAGCGCAGGTTGCCCAGTTGCACGACGAGGTTGTAAGTGCCCGGCCCGATCGCCGGCCGGGGCAGCGGGCAGTGCGGTGCCGACCCCATTCCCGTCCACGTCACCGCTGTCGTCACCTGCTCGCCCGGGGTGAAGGTCTTGATCAGCGTCTCGTTGGAGGGCGCGCAGTCCAGGTTGGACCACAGTCGCTTGTTGTCCAACGAGTACACGTATGCCGCCAGCACCGCGGCGCCGACGTCCCGCTTGCAGGACACCAGGCCGATGTTGGTGACGACCATGGTGAATTTCGGCTGATCGCCGATGAAGTACTGGGGCGCATTGGTCAGGCCCTTGACCGCCAGCGTCGAATCGGGGCAGTCGTCGCCCTCCTTCAGCACCGGCGGCGGCTGCACCGCGGCGGTCGGGGTGGGCATCTCGGGGTTCTGGCCCTGTTGGGGCACCCCCGGATTGGGCTGCTCCCCGGGCGCGGCCGGCGGAGGCGCCTGCGGCGCCGGCGAGCCGGGCTTGCTCTGAGCGGAATTGGGTTTGTCGGCACTGGCGGGCTTGGCGCCCGTGTTGTGTCCCATGAAGGCAATGACCGCGGCGACCACGATCCCTACGACGACGACCGCGACGCCCACGGCCAGGCCACGGCGCCGCCAATAGATCTCGGTAGGTAGCGGGCCACGCGGTTCCAGATCCAGCACGTTTGCAGCGTAGGTCCAGGTCACGTCGAGTTGCCTGACCCGCCCCGGCGTGTCGCGGGGTTTGCTGGCTGATCGCCGTGTTAGTGGCGGGGCCGAACCGGGGCGATTCGCCGCTATTCGCCTATGTCGCCCACGTGGTCGACCAGCGCCGCCCGCCCGTCGGCCAGGTGATAGGTGGCGCCCGCTATCGCCAGCGTGCCCTCGGCAATCCGTTCGGAGATCGCCGACGAGCGCGACGTCAACTGGGCGATGGTCTCGCGCACATGGCGCGCCTCGAACTCGTCGACGCGGCTGAGGCCGTCGCGGCGGCCCATCAGTATCGAGGGGGCGACCCGCTCCACCACGTCTCGCACGAAGCCGCCCGGGATCGAACCGTCGTTGATGGCCGACAGGGCGGCCTTGACGGCGCCGCAACTGTCGTGGCCCAGGACAACGATCAGCGGCACGTCGAGCACCGTCACCGCGAACTCGATGGAGCCAAGCACCGCCGAGTCGATGGCCTGTCCGGCGGTACGCACCACGAACATGTCGCCCAGGCCTTGGTCGAAGATGAGCTCGGCGGCGACCCGGCTGTCCGCGCAACCGAACACGACCGCGGTGGGCTTCTGGCCGGCGGCCAGGCTGGCCCGGTGTTCGACACTCTGGCTGGGATGCTGGGGCTTCCCGGCGACGAATCGCTCGTTACCCTCTTTGAGTGCTTTCCACGCGGTTACTGGGCTGGTGTTAGGCATGGCTGACATCATGCCGCATCCGCCGGAGAACGGCCCGAAACACATATCAGTTACCGACCTTCTCGACTGGTACGAACGGTCCCGCCGCGACCTGCCGTGGCGGGAGCCCGGCGTCAGCGCATGGCAGATTCTGGTCAGCGAATTCATGCTGCAGCAGACGCCGGTGTCGCGGGTGCTGCCGATCTGGTCGGACTGGGTGCGGCGGTGGCCCACCCCTTCGGCCACCGCCGCCGCCAGCGCCGCCGACGTGCTGCGAGCCTGGGGCAAGCTGGGTTATCCGAGGCGGGCCAAGCGCTTGCACGAGTGCGCGACCGTCATCGCGCGCGAGCACGACGACGTGGTTCCCGACGACGTCGACACCCTGCTGACCCTGCCCGGCGTCGGCAGCTACACCGCGCGCGCCATCGCCTGCTTCGCCTACCGCCAACGGGTCCCGGTGGTGGACACCAACGTCCGCCGGGTGGTCGCGCGGGCCGTGCACGGGCGGGCCGACGCCGGGAACCCGTCCGCGACGCGCGACCACGCCGACGTCGACGCGCTGCTGCCCGCCGACGATAGGGCGCCGCGGTATTCAGTCGCCCTGATGGAACTGGGTGCGACGGTGTGCACCGCGCGATCGCCGCGATGCGGGCTGTGCCCGCTTGCTCGGTGCGCGTGGCGGGACGCCGGTCATCCCCCGGCGCAGGGGCCGGCCCGGCGGGTGCAGACCTACGCCGGAACCGACCGGCAGGTCCGCGGACGCCTGCTGGACGTGTTGCGGGGCAACGCCTCTCCGGTCACCCGGGCGGAGCTGGACGTGGCGTGGTTGACCGATACCGCGCAGCGGGACCGGGCCCTGTATTCGTTGCTGGCCGACGGTCTGGTCGCGCAGACGGCCGACGGCCGGTTCGCCCTGGCGGGCGAAGCGTAGCGGCGACGCGTCAGAGGTCGTTGCCGGCATAGGACTGGTTGAAGCTCTTGTTGGCCAGCGGGAAGTCAGGGACGATCGTGTCGGCCATCGCGACGGGCAGCGCGGGCCAGTTGAACCAGGACGGGTCGACGATCTTCGCGCGAGTGATCCGGTTGGTGCCGCCCGTTTCGACGCGGTGGACGATGGTGCCGCGCCAGCCTTCGACAATGCCGATGCCGCTGCCGGGTATGCGTGCCGCGGGCAGGTTGTCGGCGTATTCGATTGGGCCCCTGTGTGATTCGATCAGGTGGAAGGCCAGCTCGGTGGATGCGGCGAACTCGTCGCGCCGCACGGTGTAACGGGCCAGCACGTCACCCGCGGCAGCATCGGTCTCGTTGACGGGCAGTGCGATGGTGGGGTGTTCGAGCCGGGCGTCGGTGCGCACACCGCTGGCCCGAGCGACGTAGCCCAGGCAGCCGAGGGACTCGGCGTCGTCTCGGTGCAGGACGGCGGTCCCGGCGAATCGGTCGTACACGACGGAGTTGCGCAGGGTCAGCTCGGCGACCTCCGCAACGTCGGCCGCAATGGATCTCAAGTCGGCGACGTCGGGTAGCCTCCGCAGCGCGACTCCGCCCGGCCGGATGGCGCCGCGCAGCAGCCGATGCCCGGCGACATCTGCGTTGAGCCGCAGCAGTTGTTCGCGGATGCGTTGAGCGTGGGCGTGGGCGAGCCCGAACCCGACGTCGTTGGCCAGCGCGCCCAGATCGGCGGCGTGGTTGTAGAGGCGTTCGAGTTCGACCACCAGCGACCGCAACCGGTGCACGTCGTCGGGAAGTTCCATTCCGAGCGCGTCTTCGACGGCGAGGCAGTGGGCGAGCGCGTGCGCGGCGGAGGTGTCGCCGCTGACGCGTTCGGCCAGATCGACGGCGCCGCCGGCCGGCCGGCCCTCGAACAGCTTCTCCACGCCGCGGTGGACGAACCACAGTCGGGCCTTGAGCCGCAGCACGGTTTCGCCGGCGACGGAGAAGCGGAAATGGCCGGGTTCGATCAACCCCGCATGCACCGGACCCACCGGGATTTCGTACACGCCGGGACCCTCGACGGTCACGAACGGGAAGCGGCCGGCGCCATCGAATTCGCGTGCGGGCGACGCGTCGCGGCGCATTGGATACCAGTCCCCTGGCCAGTGGGCGTGCCGCACCAGAGGGCGCGCCTTGGGGTGCCCCACGGGCCGGATCCCGTACAGGTCCGCAATTTCGCGCTCGAACCGGCTGGCCGGGAAGGACAGGTAGGCCAGCGATCGGACCTTCGGATCATCCTTCGGCACCACGCATTCGAGCTCGACGCGGCGATCCGGGTATCCGGCGAGGAACAGGTAGACGACGCGTAGAGCGGCGCCGTCGTCGTGAGCGGCCACCAGGGCCAACCGGAATCCCTTGCCCAGCAGATCTTCTGCCGTTTCGGCCAGCCTGTTCTGAGACAGCCGGTGGCGTTGCCATTGCGCCTTCATCGCGGTCCCCCGACACCGCTGGCAGCGGCGGTGAACAGGTCGGTGAGTGGGCCGGCGGTGACACCGAGGGCGATCGATGCGGCAACGCCGACGAGCAGGGCGGCGGCCACCGTTCGCGGGACCGCGATTTCGGGAGCGCCGGACGGGCCGCCCAGCAGGATGCGGCCCGAGTTCCGGGCCAACGCGGCGAAGGAAACCGCAACCAGCGCCATGCCGGCGGCGAGCGCCCAGGCGAGCCGGGCGTCGGCCAGCGACCGGCCGATGGCCAGCTCGCTGGCGAACATCGCGAACGGCGGGAGACCGAGCAACACAATCACGCCGACGGCGAGCGACACTCCGACGAGGCGGGAGCGCCGCAGCACGGCGCGGATGTCGGCTATCGCCGTGGAGTTGTGCGCGGCCTGTAGTTGGCCGCCCGCCAGGAAGAGGACCGTCTTGCCGATCCCGTGGGCCAGGACGTGCAGCAGCAGCGCGGCGATGGCCAGCGTGGTTCCGGCGGCCGCGGCGATCGCGATCAGGCCCATGTTCTCCATTGAGGAGTAGGCGAGCATGCGTTTGAAATCCGTTGTCACGGTCAGCATCAGGGCGGCGACCACCAGCGTCGCCAGCCCGAGCACCAGCAGGCCTGTCCGCATGAACGCGGCCCCGGTGGCCGTGCCGATGATCGGCTTGAGGCGGATCAGTACCGAGAAGGCCACCGACAGCAGCACCCCGCTCATCAGAGCCGACACCGGTGCAGGGGCCTGGCTGTGGGCGTCGGCCAACCAGGTATGGAACGGAAACAGCCCGGCCTTGGCGCCGTAGCCGACGAGCAGGAGCCCGCCCGCAAGCCGAGCGATGCCCGGATCGAGCCCGCCCGCATGTGCCGCCAGCACGTCGAGATTGAGGGCCGCGCCGGCCGGCGCCCCGGCATGCTCGGCGGCGTAGTAGAGCAGCACCGTGCCGAGGAAGGCGATGGCGATGCCGACCGAGCAGATCACGACGTACTTCCACGTCGCCTCGAGCGCACCGCGGGTGCGGCGGTGCCCGACCAGGAAGGCGGTGATCACTGTGGTCGCCTCGATCGCGATCCAGATCACCCCGATGTTGTTGGCGCACACGGCGACGACCATCGCGGACAGGAAGCCCGCCGTCAGGGCCCCGTACAGCCGCGCACCGCGCATGTCGGCGTGACCGTGTGCGAGTTCGGCATCGAGGTAGCCGATGCTCGCCGAGGTGGCCAGTGTGGCAACGGTTCCGATGACGATCAGCATCGTCACGGTGAGCGCGTCGAGCCGCAGCAGGCCGCCCAGTGCGAACCGCGTTCCCGACCCGACCCCGACCGCGAGCGCCACGCCACAAGCGAGCACCGTGACAGCCGATCCGACGATCAGCGTCGCTGTCACCCGCCGCCATCCGGCAATGAGGACGGCGACCGAGGCCCCGACCGGGGTGAGGATCGCCGCGAGCAGTAAACCGGTCATCAGTCGTGCAACTCCTGCAACGCGTCCAGGTCCGCACCGCCGAACGCGCGGGCCAGTCGGCCCGTCAGAACGCCGATCACGATGACCGCGAACAACACGTCCAGGGAGGCGCCGAGCTCGACGATCAGCGGCACCCCTGCGGTGAGCAGAAACGCGGTGGCCGCGATCCCGTTGTCCAGCATGAGGAATCCCGCGGCCTGCGACACCGCATGCCGCCGCGTGACCATCACGAACAGCGCGATCAGCACCACCGCGGTGGCGGCCGGAACGGCGGTGGTCGTGGCGGCGGGCTGCAGGTTCACCAGGGGCCCGGTGGCGGCGAACGCGGCCAACGTCAGCGCGGCGGTGATGAGGAGCGACGTGGCGGTGTTCACCAACGGGGTGGCCTCCCGGCGCGATCGCGCTTCGGTGCCGCCCGCGCGGGCCAGCAGCCGCGGCAACACCGCAACCCGCAAGATCAGCACGGCCACACCGACGCCGATGAGCGCACCGTCGCCGTCGTAGACCCCCCGCAGGACGGGGATGGCCGCCAGGGCGACGCCCTGCCATGCCAGCAGACGGATGATCGCGACCAGGTCGCGGCGCCACACGATCAGCACGGCGGCCAACAGCAGCCCGCCCGCGGCGAGGTCGACGAGTACCGAAAACGACCCGTACGTCATGTCGGAACCACGAAGAAGTTGGCGGCCACGACCGCAAGCAACGCCAGCAGGAACGATCCGGCAAGCAACTCGGGAACCCGGAACAGCCGCAGCTTGGCGACGAACACCTCGACGGTGGCCAGCAACCCCGCCAGCAACGCGACCTTGGCCGCCAACGCCGCGACACCGACAACGATGTCTACGGCACCGGGGCGGCCCCCGGCAATGCCCCACGGCGCGAACAGGTTTGCCAGCAGCGCCAAGAGCACGGTCAGCCGCATCCCGGCCGCCCACTCGACCAGGGCCAGCCGCGGACCCGCGTATTCGAGGACCATCGCCTCGTGAACCATCGTCAGCTCGAGATGGGTGGCCGGGTTGTCCACCGGTAGCCGTCCGGTCTCGGCGACGATCACGATCGCCAGCGCGGCGAACGCGAGCACCGCTGCCAGCGACACCACCTGCCCGGGATGGGTGATCGTATGCGCGACCAGCGCACCGAGATTCGCTGATCCCGCCGGCATGGACAGTGCGAACACCGCCAGCAGAATGGTGGGTTCGACCAGCGCGGCGATGGTGATCTCGCGGCTGGCGCCCATGCCCCCGAACGAGGTGCCGGTGTCGACGCCGGCCAGGGTCAGCGCCACGGTGCCCACGAACAGCAAACCGACCACGGCGAACAGGTCGGCGCTGGGATCCAGTGGCGATCCGGTGGCGACCAGCGGTGCGGCCGCCGCGATCAGGAGTGTGGTTCCGGCGACTATCGCGGGTGCCGCCGCGAACACCACGGTCGTCCCGCGCGGCGTGATCTGTTGCTTGCCAAGCTGTTTGATGATGTCGCGCCACGGCTGCAAGAAGCCGCCGCCGACGCGGCCTTCCCAGCGCGCGCGCACCTGCCGGGTCAGTCCGACCACCAGCGGCGCCCCGGCCACGACGATTCCGATCTGGGCGGCGCCCGCGACATAAGACATGACATTCATCGGGCAACTACCAGCACGATGAGCACGCCGAGCGCACCATAGGCCAGATACAGGTGCACGCTGCCGGTGTGGGCGCGCCGCATCAGGGCCGCCGCCACCCCGACTCCCCGGATCACCGGCGCGTAGCAGCGTTCCTCGATCGCGTCCGCGATTCTGGTGCGGTAGGTGATTTTGTCCGCCAGATAACGGGATTCGATGCTGTGGGTGACTTCGATGTCGGTGTCGGGTCGCAGGATGTCGTCGAATATCCGTTGCAGCGGCTCGGCGAACGACGTGGCCGTGTATTGCATCCGTGCGGTGAGATCGTCGGCGCCACAGGCCCACGGCGGCAGTGTGGCCGGCGCCGGGCGCCGGCTCCGGCGCCAACGGGCCAGCGTGGCCGCGGTCAGCGTGGCCACCACCACGCCGGCGGCGATCACGCCGGGTGCGATCGAGCCCGGTACCCCCGGCAGGCGGACCATGGCGCCGAGACTGGTGAATTCCGTTGGCCGGGCCGCCGGCAGCGCGGCGACCGCCTGGTGCAGCGCGGACGCAACGACCGCGGGCGCCACGGCCAGCATCAGGCAGGCGGCGGCCGCGAGGGCCATACCGGCCAGCATGGTGTGCGGTGCCTCGCGCGCCTGGGCGGCCTGTTCGGTGCGCGGTCGCGCCAGAAATCCGATACCGAACGCCTTGACCATTGCCGCCACGCCCAGCCCCGTGGTGAGCGCGACCGCGCCGACCGCGAGCGGCGTGGTCAATGCCAGGACGGCGGAGTGTTCTCGCGCGGAGTGGATCAGGGACTGCAGCAGCAGCCACTCGCTGACGAACCCAGCGCCCAGCGGCAGCCCGGACGCGCCGAGCGCGGCAACCCCGAAGAGGCTGGTCGTAACCGGCATCCGGCGGGCCAGACCGCCCAGCCGGTCGAGGTCACGCAGCCCGGTGGCGGCCAGCACCGACCCGGCGGCGAGGAACCCGAGGCTCTTGAATGCGGCGTGCGCGACGAGGTGCAGCATGGCGGCGGCCGCGGCGATCGTCGCCGGAGCGTTCGCGCCGGCCGCCGCGAACAGCGTGGCCGCCCCCAACGCCAAGGTAATCAGTCCGAGGTTCTCGGTGGTCGAATAGGCAAGTAGCCGTTTGAGATCCGTGGCCACCGAGGCCTGCACCACGCCGTAGAGCGCGGACACCCCACCGACGACCATCAAAGTGAGCCCCCACCACCGCGGCCCCGGGCCGAGCAGCTGTAAATCGACGCGGCAGATGCCGTAGACCCCGAGGTTGACCATCGCCGCGCTCATCAGCGCCGAAACGGGACTCGGCGCCTCCGGGTGGGCGCGCGGCAGCCACGCGTGCAGCGGCACCAGCCCGGCCTTAGAACCGAACCCCGCCAGCGTCAGCAGGAACGCCGCGGTGCGCGCCCCCTGCGGTATCCGGTGCAGGTCGGCGAACCGGTCCGCGCCGCCCGCCGCCGACAACACCAGCAGTCCGACCAGTATCGCCACGAACCCCAACTGGGTCATCACGGCGTACATCAGGCCGGCCGAGCGGACCATGGGCCGAGTGTGGTCGGTCAGCACCAAGACGAGCGACGCGACCGCCATCAACTCCCACACCAGCAGGAACGTGGTGACCGACCCCGCGGCGGGCACCAGCAGCATCGCCGCGACGAACGCCGGCAGAACGGCCAGGGCGACCGGGCCCAGCCGCTCGCGCCGCGCGTACCCGATCGTGTACAGCCCGACCGCCAGCGCGACCGCCCCCGTGAGCGCCATGAAGAATCCGCCGAGCGGATCGAGCCTCAGCTCGACGCCCGCCAGCGGGAGCAACCACCCGATGCGGACGGCGCGCACCGACCCGAACATTCCCAGGCCGCCGACCCATACCCCCGCGGCGCCCAGCAACGAGGTCAGCGCGCCCGCGCCGATAGACGATAAACCGCTGCGGTGCAACAGCTTTGGTTCCGGCGCCACGCTGGCCGCCAAGCTGGCGGTCACCTGCCTGTCACCGACCGCAGGGCCGCGACGATCTGGCTCGGCGTCGGCGGGCATCCCGGTATCTCCACGTCCACGTGCACCGTCTCGCCGACCGAGCCGGCCACACCGTAGGCGTCGCCGAACACCCCTCGATCGATGGCGCAGTCCCCGCAGGCGATCACCCGCCGCGGCCGCGGCGTGGCCTCGATCGTTGCGCGCAGGGGGCCGGCCATGTTGTGCGTCACGACACCGGTCACCAGGAGCGCGTCCGCGTGCCGCGGGGAGGCCACCAAGCGGGCACCGAATCGTTCGGCGTCGTAGACCGGTCCGAAGGCACCCGCGATCTCCACCTCGCACCCATTGCACGAACCCGCGTCGACGTGCCGGATCTGCAGCGAACCGCGCACCCCGGCGGGCGGCTCGGTCGTCGCCTCCGGTGCCGGGGGTGCGGGTTCGGCGATCCGGCCGACGCGCAAGGCTTTGCTGATCCAGCCCACGGGCGCTACCCCGCGCCGCCGGCGCGCAGGCCTTCCAGCATCGCCACGCGGTCGCTCAGGACCCCGGTGAGTACCTTGCGGGCCACCGTCAGCAGTTCTGCGATGTCCGGGGAGGCGATCGAGTAGATCATCGTGTTGCCATCCCGCAGCGCCTCGACCACACCGGCCCGGCGCAGAACGCCGAGCTGCTGGGACAGGTTCGATGCTTCGAGCCCGACCTCGGGCAGCAGTTCGGCCACCGTCTTGTCGCCGGCCACCAGTAGCTCGAGGATCCTGATCCGCGCAGGGTGCCCCAGCGTCTTGAAGAACTCGGCCTTGAGCTTGTACAGCGGCTCCGTCACAGAAAGTCTCCTGAAGACTACATGCTTCTAACAATTGAAGAATTTATCATGCGTTCTCGCGCGTCGTCACATCGGCGGGCGGCCCGCGAGAGTCAGCCGCGGGCAGGCAACGTCGCCAAGAAAGATTCGATCGCGTCGCGGTACACCTGCGGCGCCTCGTCGTGAATCAGGTGACCGGCCTCGGGCACATGCAAATACGTTGCAGCTGGGTTCATTTCAGCCATCTCCCGCATCTGGCCCGGCGGCGTCACAGAGTTGCCGGCCTCGATGAGCAGCGCCGGGGCCCGCACCGCCCGCCACTGCTCCCAATAGTGGCGCGTGCCCCATTCGGCGGCGATCTCGATCCACCGCGCGGTGTGTCCGTGCAGGCGCCAACCGGTGGCGGTACGGTCGAAGGCCTCCAGGAAGTACTGCCCGGCAACGGTTCCGAACTCCTCGAATACCCGCTCTGCGGAACCGAATTCGACCGGCAGTGCGTGCAGCCACGGTTCCCACGGACCGGTGGTGCGGCCCCGGAAATCGGGCGCCATGTCCTCGAGCACCAGCGCGGAGACGAGTTCCGGACGCTCCGCGGCCAGACACCACGAGTGCAGGGCGCCCATCGAATGCCCGACCAGCGTGACCGGCGTCTCCAGCGCGCTCACCGCGTCGGCCAGGTCGGCCACGAAACGTTCGGTGCCGACCGGGTTCGGGTCGTCGACGCCGCGCCCCCGATGCCACAAGGCGTCGTAGGTGTACACCACTCCAAGCCGGGTCAGCCACGGCAGCTGCCGCGACCACGTGGAGCCGCGCCCCATCAGGCCGTGCACCAGCACCAACGGCGCGCCTTGGCCTCCGCGGCAAGTCAGCAGTTCACCGGGCATATCACCATCCTGCGTGCCCCGCCCTGCGGATGGACAGGCCGGGCGAAGGGGTAGCCTAGCCGCATGCCGCCAGTGGTGAAGATCAACGCAATCGAAGTGCCGGCCGACGCCGGCCCGGAACTGGAGAAGCGGTTCGCACACCGGGCACACGCGGTCGACAATCAGCCCGGCTTCCTCGGGTTTCAGCTGCTGCGCCCGATCAAGGGCGAGGACCGCTACTTCGTCGTGACTCAGTGGGAGTCCGAGGAGGCATTTCAGGCGTGGGCGCAAGGACCCGCTATCCAGGCCCATGCGGGCGAGCGAGCCAACCCGGTGGCGACCGGGGCCTCCCTGCTCGAATTCGAGGTTGTGATGGACGTTGCCGGCAACAAGCAGGCTGGCTAGCGGGTACTCGGCCCGGCGCCGCGCGGTGGCGTTGAGTGCCGCCGCCGCACTGGTAGTCACGTTCGCGCCCGGTTGCACCTCCTCCCCCTCGCCGCAGGCGAACGCGGCCAACCCCGGCCGGCAGATCGACGTGCGGACGCCACCCGGAATCCGGGCACAGCAGACGCTGGACATGCTCAACTCGGACTGGCCCATCGGCCCGGTCGGCGTCGGCACCCTCGCCGCACCCGACATGGTGAAATCGGTGGAGACCACCATGGAGTCGCTTTGGTGGGATCGGCCGTTCACCCTCAACGCCGTTGATCTGGGCGCCAGCGTGGCCACGTTGCACCTGACGTCCTCCTACGGTGCGCGACAAGACATCCGCATCCACACCGACGACGGCGGATGGGTCGATCGGTTCGACCTGGACACGCAGGCACCGAAGATCGATTCGTGGCACGACATCGATGCGGTGTTGAGCAAGACCGGCGCCCGCTACTCCTACCAGGTCGCGAAGGTCGACAACGGACACTGCGATCGGGTCGCGGGCACCAACACCAGTGAATCTTTGCCGCTCGCATCGATTTTCAAGTTGTACGTGCTGCACGCCCTGGCGGGTGCCATCAAGGACGGAACGGTCGCCTGGGACGATCAGCTGACCGTCACCGACAAGAGCCTCGCCGTGGGCTCGTCCGGTTTGCAACTGCCTGCCGGAGCGCAGGTTTCGGTGCGGACGGCCGCCGAGAAGATGATCGCGACCAGCGACAACATGGCGACCGACCTGCTGATCGGAAAGCTGGGCACGAACGCCATCTCCGAAGCGCTCGCCACGGCGGGCCACCACGACCCGGCCAGCATGACGCCGTTCCCCACGATGTACGAGCTGTTCTCGGTCGGCTGGGGTAAGCCGGACCTTCGCGCCCAGTGGCAGCATGGATCAGCACAAGTCCGCGCCCAGCTGTTGGAGCAGGCGAATTCGACTCCCTACGAACCCGATCCGATCCGCGCCCACTCCCCGGCATCGTCCTACGGCGCGGAGTGGTACGGCAACGCCGAGGACATCTGCCGCGTCCATGCGGCCCTGCAGGCCGACGCCGTCGGTAAGGCCGCACCGGTCAGGCAGATCCTCTCCGCGGTGGCGGGCATCCAACTGGACCACAACGTCTGGCCGTACATCGGCGCGAAAGCCGGTGGGCTGCCCGGTGATCTGACCTTCAGCTGGTACGCCGTCGACAAGAACCGGCAGCCGTACGTGGTCAGCTTCCAGCTCAACTGGCCGCGCGACCATGGGCCGACCGTCACCGGGTGGATGCTGCAGGTCGCCAAGCAGACCTTCGCGCTGATCGCGCCGCGCTGAGACTTACCAGCGCAGCGTCCAGCGGCCGCCTCGGTAATGCAGGACGACTCGAGTGACCGGCGCGATGTCGATCCGCCAGAACGACTTCGCGGGCGCGTCCAGTGCCAGCAGGACCGCCGCCCGGATCACCGCGGGGTGCGTCACCGCGGTGATTGCCGACGTGCTCTCGGTCAGCGAATTCAGCCATCGGTCCACCCGCGCCATCAGGTCGGCGATCGACTCGCCGCCGTGCGGCGCCCGGGCGGGATCGGTCAGCCAGACCGTCAGGTCGCCGGGCGGCACGTCCTGAGGACCCTTCCCCTGCCATCGAGCGCAATTGAGGTCGGCCAGCAATGGATCGGTTGCGGCGTCCAGCCCCAGCAGGTCCGCCGTTTGACAGGCCCGTCGCTCGGGACCGGTGAAATGTTTTGCGTTAGGGCTCAATTCGGCGTCGTAGGCTTCGGCCTGTCGACGGCCCGTGGCGTTGAGGGGTTCGTCGCCGGGGAAACGCGCGGCCGCCATGGCATCCGTCATCGCGTGCGACACCAACGTCAGCCGGACGACCTCGGTCACGCCGCGATGCTCGATGCCCGTCCGCTCCCGGCGCGCTCCTCCAGCAACCGCCCGGCGAGCGTCGCGAACACCACGCCGATGGTCACCCACAACACCAGCTGCGCGGCCAGCGACAGCACCCTGAATTCGTAGAGGACGTCGGCGGGGAAGCCCGGATAGACGATCGCGCCCGACGCGTCGCGCAGCGGTCCGGGTGTCTCGTCGACGTTCGGCAGCAGCATCATCACCACCGCGACCGCCGCGATGTATCCGCCCGCCGCGAGCAGCCGGCCGTTCCACGCGCCGAACCGGGCCGTCAGACCCCGCGCCAGCCACGCCGCGGCGACGGCCGACGCCACCGACGCCAGCACCATCACCAAATACCAGCCGGTGCGCGCCCCGATCGTGTCGGCCTGACCCACCGCCGGTGGATTCGGCGGATACTTCACGAACGGCACCAGGTAGACCGCGACGAATGCGGTCGCCGCCAGCAGTAGCGAAAGCGACCGCGCCCCAACCTTTGTCGCGCGCGCGGCGACGAGGCAGAACAGCACTCCGAACAACGCGCCCATCGCGAGGCCGAAGATGAGTACACCGAAACCCAACCCGGCATTGGACTGGACTCCGCGGCTGAACAACTCGGCGCCGTGCTCGTGCACGCCATGGGCGTTCTCGGCGTCGGCGCGGCCGTCCTCGAAAGCGATCGCGCGGCCGATCACCGGCTCGGCGCAGAGGCGGGCGAAGGCGAAAGCCAGTACCGCGCCGACTGCACCCGCCAGCAGGCCGCGCCCGATCAGACGCTTCTCCACGCGATCAGTGGCAGGGGAAGCCGAGCAGGTGCCGCGCGTCGTGCATGAACTCGTGCACGTGCGAATCGCTGCCGAAGAGCGAGACCGCGCCCTGGTCGACGCCGACGAAGTAGAGCGCCAACAGCGCCAGGAAAGCGGTTGTCGCCAACCAGACCGCGGCACTTGCCGCCGACAGGTCAACCGATCGGGTGCGGCTGCCGGTCAGCTCGGGATTCGACACGATGGCGCTCCTTCCGGGGATTCACGCGTCCCCGCTGGGGATGACGGGCCATGGGTCTGACTATCTACAGTGGCGCGGCCGTTCTGGACTTTCACCAGATTCCGTTGCCCGTCAGGACGAAGTCAGTGTAAACCGCGGGTCAATGTTGTGGCGGCGGGGCGCCGTAACGCAGCTGGCTCGCCGTATATTCGCGCCTCGGTGACCGGTGTGGCCTGAACCGTCGTGCGTACGCGCAGATCTCGGTCCTCTTCAGTGCGCAGCAAAACGGGCGGTTAATCCGGTCAGAGATTAACCGCCCGTTTGCTGGAGTGCTACGGCGTTTCGGGGGCCGCGTGCGCCCCGGCCTTCGCCAGGTCCGGCTCGGCCGGCGGCTTGCGGGTCCCGGTGAAGGTGAACACCGCGTCCTCGCCGGCGCTCTCGCCGTCCCAGTTGTCGACGTCGACCGTGACGATCTGTCCCGGCCCGACCTCCTCGAAGAGGATCTTCTCGGACAGCTGGTCCTCGATCTCGCGCTGGATGGTGCGCCGCAGCGGGCGAGCACCCAGCACCGGGTCGAAGCCCCGCTTCGCCAGCAACGCCTTCGCCTTGTCGGTCAGCTCCATAGCCATGTCCTTGGCCTTGAGCTGGTTGCCCACCCGGCCGATCATCAGGTCGACCATCTGAATGATCTCGTCCTTGGTCAGCTGGTGGAAGACGATGATGTCGTCGATGCGGTTGAGGAACTCCGGGCGGAAGTGCTTCTTCAGCTCGTCGTTGACCTTCTGCTTCATCCGCTCGTAGTTGTTCTCACCGCCACCCTGGGTGAAGCCCAGGCCGACCGGCTTCGAGATGTCGGACGTACCGAGGTTCGAGGTGAAGATCAGCACGGTGTTCTTGAAGTCCACCGTGCGTCCCTGCCCGTCGGTGAGCCGGCCGTCCTCGAGGACCTGCAACAGGCTGTTGTAGATCTCCTGGTGGGCCTTCTCGATCTCGTCGAACAGCACCACGGAGAACGGCTTGCGCCGGACCTTCTCGGTGAGCTGGCCGCCCTCTTCGTAGCCGACGTATCCCGGCGGGGCACCGAACAGCCGCGACGCGGTGAACCGGTCGTGGAACTCGCCCATGTCGATCTGGATGAGCGCGTCGTCGTCGCCGAACAGGAAGTTGGCCAGCGCCTTGGACAGCTCGGTCTTACCCACGCCGGACGGGCCGGCGAAGATGAACGAACCGGACGGGCGCTTCGGATCCTTCAGCCCGGCGCGGGTACGCCGGATCGCCTTGGAGACGGCCTTGACCGCGTCCACCTGGCCGATGATCCGCTTGTGCAGCTCATCCTCCATGCGCAGCAGGCGGGTGGTCTCCGCCTCGGTGAGCTTGAACACCGGGATGCCGGTCCAGTTGCCCAGCACCTCGGCGATCTGCTCGTCGTCGACCTCGGCGACCACGTCGAGATCACCTGAGCGCCACTGCTTTTCGCGCTCGGCGCGCTGAGCAACCAGAGTCTTCTCGCGGTCGCGCAGGCTGGCCGCCTTCTCGAAGTCCTGGGCGTCGATGGCCGATTCCTTCTCCCGGCGCGCCTCGGCGATCTTCTCGTCGAACTCGCGCAGGTCTGGCGGCGCGGTCATGCGGCGGATCCGCATCCGGGCGCCGGCCTCGTCGATCAGGTCGATCGCCTTGTCCGGCAGGAACCGGTCGTTGATGTAGCGGTCGGCCAGGGTGGCCGCGGCCACCAGCGCCGAGTCGGTGATGGACACCCGGTGGTGCGCCTCGTAGCGGTCGCGCAGACCCTTGAGGATCTCGATGGTGTGCTCCACCGTCGGCTCACCCACCTGCACCGGCTGGAAGCGGCGCTCCAGGGCGGCGTCCTTCTCGATGTACTTGCGGTACTCGTCGAGTGTGGTGGCGCCGATGGTCTGCAGCTCACCGCGGGCCAGCTTGGGCTTGAGGATGCTGGCCGCGTCGATCGCGCCCTCGGCGGCACCCGCACCGACCAGCGTGTGCAGCTCGTCGATGAACAGGATGATGTCGCCGCGGGTGTTGATCTCCTTGAGCACCTTCTTCAGGCGTTCCTCGAAGTCACCGCGGTAGCGCGAGCCGGCCACCAGCGAACCGAGGTCCAGCGTGTAGAGCTGCTTGTCCTTCAGCGTCTCCGGGACCTGGCCGTGCACGATCGCCTGCGCCAGGCCCTCGACGACGGCGGTCTTGCCGACGCCGGGCTCGCCGATCAGCACCGGGTTGTTCTTGGTGCGCCGGCTCAGCACCTGCATCACGCGCTCGATTTCCTTTTCACGGCCGATGACCGGGTCGAGCTTGCCTTCCATCGCGGCGGCCGTCAGGTTGCGCCCGAACTGGTCGAGCACCAACGAGGTTGACGGGCTGCCCGATTCGCCACCTCGGCCACCGGTCCCGGCCTCCGCGGCCTCCTTGCCCTGGTAACCGCTCAGCAGCTGGATGACCTGCTGGCGCACTCGGGTCAGCTCGGCGCCCAGCTTCACCAACACCTGAGCGGCCACGCCCTCACCCTCGCGGATGAGGCCCAGCAGGATGTGCTCGGTGCCGATGTAGTTGTGGCCGAGCTGCAGCGCCTCGCGCAGGCTCAGCTCGAGAACCTTCTTGGCGCGCGGCGTGAACGGGATGTGTCCCGACGGCGCCTGCTGGCCCTGGCCGATGATCTCCTCGACCTGGCTGCGGACGCCTTCGAGGGAGATGCCCAGCGACTCCAGGGACTTGGCGGCGACGCCCTCGCCCTCGTGAATCAGACCCAACAGGATGTGCTCGGTGCCGATGTAGTTGTGGTTGAGCATCCGGGCCTCTTCTTGCGCCAGGACGACGACCCTGCGGGCACGGTCGGTAAATCGTTCAAACATCGGTGGTTACCTGCTCTCCCTCACCATCGGTACTAGCCTCTCAGTGGCCCACCGGTCCCCGTTGGGGCCGGATTCGCATACCTGCCATCCACTGTAATGGTCGGCCTGCCAGGGGGCATAACCTTGCGGTTCCTTGCTGTTCAGGACCCGCGGGGCCCGTTTCGGGCAATCTCCCTGTGATTACAGCGCCGTAACTGAACCAACGTGGCGGAGTGCCAATTCGTTTCCTTGGTCACCGGTGATCTTTTTCGCGGCCAGCGAAACGAAAACCGGCGCCCGGGCCTGCCGCCCGGACGCCGGTGAGAGCTTTGTCAGGTCGCCGCGTGGAACGCGTCGATGACGTCGGCCGGGATGCGGCCGCGCGTCGACACGTTGTGACCGTTTCGGCGAGCCCACTCGCGGATCGCCGCGCTTTGCTCACGGTCGATCGCGCCACGGCCGCGGCCGGACCCGGAACGGCCGCGCCGCCGGCCCCCGACCCGACGGCCGGCTTCCACCCACTGCTTCAGGTCGCTGCGGAGTTTCGCGGCATTCTTGGACGAAAGGTCAATCTCATAGGTCACCCCGTCAAGGCCGAATTCGACCGTTTCGTCGGCTGCGCCGGCACCGTCGAAATCATCGACCAAGGTGACGGTCACTTTTTTCGCCATTAGCTTATCCTCGCATTTCGTCCTGATCAGATGCCGAGCAGATTGGGTGAGCCTCCCCGGGTCTCAATCTGCCATAACAACGCAGCATACTCAATCCGGACCCAAGCCGCACAGTTGCACTTTTCAAGTGGAGTGCGGCCGAACAATCGGGAACAAAACTGTCTCTCGAATTGACAGTCCGGTCAAAGACATCAACAACCGATCGATACCCATTCCCGTTCCGGTGCACGGCGGCATCGCATACTCGAGGGCGGCAAGAAAGTCTTCGTCGAGCACCATGGCTTCGTCGTCGCCGGCCGCCGCGGCGCGGGCCTGCGCGGCGAATCTCTCCCGCTGCACGACGGGGTCGTTCAATTCGGAGTACCCGGTGGCCAGTTCCACGCCGCGCACGTAGAGGTCCCACTTCTCGGTCACCCCGGGGATGCTGCGGTGCTGACGCGTCAAAGGCGTTGTCTCAACCGGAAAGTCCCGCACGAAGGTCGGCGCAGTCAGCGTGTCCCCCACCGTGTGCTCCCAGAGTTCCTCGACGAGCTTTCCGTGCCCGTAGCCGCGATCGCGGGCGATCTCGACTCCGAGCCGGTCCGCGATGGCCCACAGCCGCTCCACCGACGTCTCGGGGGTGATCTCTTCACCGAGTGCCGCAGACAGCGACGGGTACATTTGAATCGACGCCCATTCTCCGTCTATGTCGTAGACACTCCCGTCGGGCAGCGGTAGTTGTCGGGTTCCGATCGCCTCATCGGCGACCTCTTGAATAAGCTCACGCGTGACGACCGCCGAATCGTCATAGGTTCCGTACGCCTGGTAGGTCTCCAGCATGGAGAATTCCGGAGAATGCGTGGAATCGGCGCCTTCGTTTCGGAAGACTCGATTTACTTCGAAGACCTTGTCAAAACCCCCGACGATGCAGCGCTTGAGGAACAGTTCCGGCGCGATCCGCAGGTACAGATCCATGTCGAGAGCATTGGAATGCGTGACGAACGGTCGCGCCGCCGCGCCCCCCGCCAGCGTCTGCAACATAGGCGTTTCGACTTCGAGAAACCCGCGCCGTTCGAGCGAGTTGCGAATCGCGCGGACGACGGCGATCCGCTGCCGCGCCACCGTCCTGGCCTGGGGCCGGACGATGAGGTCGACGTAACGCTGGCGCACCCGCGCCTCTTCGCTCATCTCCTTGTGGGCCACCGGCAGCGGTCGCAACGATTTCGCCGCCATTTGCCACGAATCGGCCAGAACGGATAATTCGCCGCGGCGTGAGCTGATCACGTTGCCGTGCACGTAAACGATGTCCCCGAGGTCGACGTCGGCCTTCCAAGCCTCGAGCGCTTCGGGGCCCACCCTGTCGAGGCTGATCATCACCTGCAGGCTGGTGCCGTCGCCCTCCTGGAGTGTCGCGAAGCACAATTTCCCGGAGTTGCGCGCGAACATCACCCGGCCCGCGATGCCGACGACGTCGTCGGTGGCGGTGTCGATCGGCAGGTCGGGATGGTCGGCGCGTACCTGCGCCAGGGTGTGGGTGCGTTCGATCGCGACCGGATACGGTTCGCGACCCTCCGCCAACAAGCGAGCGCGCTTGTCCCGGCGGATGCGGAACTGCTCGGGCAGGTCTGCTGGGTCGGCGTCACTCACGACGTGCCAGCTTAAATGACTGGTCTTTGAGCTTGCGTTGACGCCGTCTCAGCGCGCGGTTTTCAGCCGACCGCGCTGGGTGTCCCGGTTGCGTTCGAACACCAGGCGCAGTCCCTGCAGGGTCAGATGCTGGTCGTAATGGCTGGCCGTGTGCAGCTCGGGCAGCAGCAGCGGCGCCGTGTGGCCGGTCGCCACCACCGCCACGTCGTCGCCGGCGAAGCCCTCGACGTCCTCGCGAATGCGCCCGACCAGACCGTCGACCAGCCCGGCGAAGCCGAATACGGCTCCGGCCTGCATGCATTCGACGGTGTTCTTGCCCACCACCGAACGGGGGCGGGACAGCTCAACCCGGCGCAGGGCGGCGGAGCGGGCCGCGGCGGCGTCCGAGGAGACCTGCACGCCCGGCGCGATCGCGCCGCCGAGAAATTCACCCTTGGCCGACACCACGTCCACGCAGATCGATGAGCCGAAGTCGATCACGATGGCGGCGCTTTGAAAGCGGTGAAATGCGGCCAGGCAGTTGACGATTCGGTCGGCGCCCACTTCTTTCGGGTTGTCGACGAGCAGCGGGATGCCGGTGCGCACACCGGGCTCGATCAACACGTGCGGCACCGACGGCCAGTACTGGTCGAGCATGATCCGCACCTCGTGCAGCACCGACGGGACGGTGGACAGGGCGGCCGCGCCGGTGAGCCGCTCGGAGTCGTCGCCGATCAGGCC
The DNA here is from genome assembly GCF_001666835.1 of Mycobacterium sp. E3251. Lineage (GTDB taxonomy): Bacteria > Actinomycetota > Actinomycetes > Mycobacteriales > Mycobacteriaceae > Mycobacterium. The sequence goes on from NZ_LZJF01000141.1 coordinate 185,161, forward strand.
GTCGATGGTCAGGGCCAGCTCGTCCGCGGTCACCTCGGACTCGGTCCGGATCCGCCAGTGCTGCACGACCTTTGCGTGCTCCTTGGACCCGGAGATCAGCCCCACCACGGTGTGGGTGTTACGGACGTCGATGGCCAGCAGCACAGCTACCGCGCAACGATTCGGGGATCCAACAGCTCGGCGGCATCCGCGGGCACGAAGGCCGGGTCGTGGCCCAGGTCGATCGGCTTGTTGTCGGCGTCGACGAACACGATCCGAGGCTCATACGCCCGCGCCTCGGCCTCTTCCATGGTCCCGTACGCGATCAGGATAACCAGGTCGCCGGGGTGCACGAGATGCGCTGCGGCGCCGTTGATTCCGATCACACCGCTGCCCCGCTCCCCGGTGATCGCGTAGGTCACCAGGCGGGCACCGTTGTCGATGTCGACGATGGTCACCTGCTCGCCCTCGAGCAGGTCCGCGGCGTCCATCAAATCGGCGTCGATGGTCACCGAGCCGACGTAGTGCAGGTCAGCCTGGGTGACGGTGGCGCGGTGGATCTTCGACTTGAGCATCGTCCGTAGCATCAATTCCTCCAAGATGATTCACGGGTGTCCCGATATGCGTCCGGCCCCACGGGTGCCGGCGAAGTTTCGATCTCGATCGAGATGTTGTCCAGCAGCCTGGTGCTGCCCAGCCGGACGGCGACGAGCAACCGGCCGGTTCTGTTGCCGCCCAACGGGCCCAGGTCCGGGTCGCGCAACTCGAGGTAGTCGACCGTGAGCTCGGGCACCGCCTCGAGCACCGCCCGCGCCGCGTCCAGCGCGGCCCGCGGCCCGGCGTCGGCGGCGTGCGCCGCCGCCGTCAGCGCCGCCGACACCGCCACGGCCGCCTCACGCTGCCCCGGGTCGAGGTAGCGGTTGCGCGACGACATGGCCAGCCCGTCGGCTTCGCGGACGGTGGGCACGCCGACCACCGCGACGTCGAGGTTCAGGTCGGCGACCATTTGCCGGATCAGCACCAGTTGCTGATAGTCCTTCTCGCCGAAGAACACTCGGTCCGGGCGCACGATCTGCAGCAGCTTGCACACCACGGTCAGCACGCCGGCGAAGTGGGTCGGCCGCGGACCGCCCTCGAGGTCGGCGGCCAGCGGACCGGGCTGCACGGTGGTCCGCAGGCCGTCCGGATACATGGCCGCCGCCGTCGGCGCGAATACGATTTCGACGCCTTCGCCGCGCAGCAGCGCCAGGTCGTCGTCCAGGGTCCGCGGGTAGGCGTCGAGGTCTTCCCCGGCGCCGAACTGGAGCGGGTTGACGAAGATCGAGACCGCGACCACCGAGCCGGGTACCCGCTTGGCGGCGCGCACCAGGGTGAGGTGGCCGTCGTGCAGGGCGCCCATCGTCGGCACCAACATCACCCGGCGGCCGGTGTGGCGCAGAGCGCGGCTGACGTCGCTGACGTCGCGCGGCCGCGAGTAGACGTTGAGTTCGCCGGCCTTGAAGGCGGGCGGCTTGCCTGGTCTCATCCCGCCAGGACCTCGACGACGTCGGCGGGGGCGTGGGCCCGCCGGGCGGTCCGCAGGGCGTTCACCCGGTACGCCTGCGCCAGTTCCGGGTCGACCCGGTTGAGCGCGCCGAGGTGCTCGGCGACCGCGGCGGCGTCGCCGCGCGCGACCGGACCGGTCAGCGCGGCCTGCCCGCGTTGCAGGGTGTTCTCCAGCGCCGCCCGGGCCAGCGGGCCGACGATGCGTTCGGCGATCCCGCCCGGCTGGTCGTCGACGGACTGTTGACCGAGCAGTTCGCTGCCGCGCAGCGCGGCCCGCAACGCTTCGAGCGCATCGGCGAGCACCGTCACCAGGTGGTTGCCCGCATGCGCCAGGGCGGCGTGGTAGAGCACCCGCGCCTCCTCACGCACGCAGAACGGTTCGCCGCCCATCTCGAGGACGAGCGACTGCCCGATCGCATAGCCCACCTCGTCGGCCGCGGTGATGCCGAAGCAGGTATCAGGCAGCCTGCTGATGTCCTCATCGGAGCCGGTGAACGTCATCGCCGGGTGGATCGCGAGCGGAATGCACCCGTCCTGGGTCAGCGGCGCAAGAATGCCCACCCCGTTGGCGCCCGACGTGTGGGCGACGATCGTGCCCGGCCGCACCGACGACGTCGCGGCCAGCCCGGACACCAGGCCGGCGAGTTCGCTGTCGGGAACGGCCAGCAGCAGTAGCTCGGCGTCGGCGGCCACCTCCGGCGGGGACACCACCGGAGTATCGGGCAGCCAACGCTGCGCCCGCTGGCGGGACGCGTGGGAGATGGCGCTGCACGCGACCACGACGTGGTCGGCGCGCTCGAGCGCGACCCCGAGCGCGGTGCCGACCCGGCCGGCGGAGATGACGCCCACCTTGAGCCTGGCCGGGCGCAAACCGTCGAACTGCACCATCGCAGACGACCTCACAGATTTCTTCGTTCGTTCCGGTCCCACGTCGGTGGGTACCGTTCGGTCACTAAAACTGTAGTCGATTACCGGGCGGCACCCAATGTGAGGAAGCTCCCAGCTCAGCCGTCGCGTCGGCGGCGCCGGCCGCCCTCGGACGGCTGCACCTGCAGCCGCGCCAGCAGGTCGGCAACCGACTGGCCGCCGGTCGTGGGGCCCTCGCCCGTGCCGTTCAAGCCCTCCGCCTGCGCGTCCACCCCACCGTGTCGGGGCGTGTGTTCCGGCGCGGGCGGCGGGGCCAGCCGCGGGGGTTGCTCGGCCGCGGTGGTCGGCGCTGCGGTGGTCGGTTATCTGCTGGTGACCGCCCTGTACCGGTGGTTTCCGCCCATCACGGTCTGGACAGGCCTGTCGCTGCTGGCGGTGGCCATCGCGGAAGCCCTGTGGGCGCGCCACGTGCGGACCAAGATCACCGACGGCGAAATCGGCGTCGGCCCCGGCTGGCTGCATCCGCTGGCGGTGGCGCGCAGCCTCATGGTCGCCAAGGCGTCGGCCTGGGTGGGCGCGCTGGTGCTGGGTTGGTGGGTCGGAGTGCTCGTGTACTTCCTGCCGCGGCGGTCCTGGCTGCGTTCGGCCGCCGAGGACACGAGCGGCGCCGTGGTTGCGGCCGTCAGCGCGCTGGCACTACTCGTCGCCGCGCTGTGGCTGCAGCATTGCTGCAAGTCGCCGCCCGATCAGACCGAGCACGGCGAAGGCGCGGAAAACTAGCCCAGTCGTGCTCCCCGGCCAACCCGCGCGAGAATCGCCGGAGTAGGGCGACACGCGGAATGACCTCGCGCAGGTACAGTCAGGCCATGACCGTTCTGTCCCGCGGCGCCCGGGTTCGGCGCGGCGGCCGCAGGCCGGGGTGGGTGCTCTTGACCGCGTTGCTGGTCCTCGCGATGGGGGCGAGTTCCGCGCTGGTTTTCACCAATCGGGTGGAACTCCTCAAGCTCGCTGTAATCCTGGCGCTGTGGGCCGCAGTCGCCGGTGCCTTCGTGTCGGTGCTGTACCGCCGCCAGAGCGACGCGGACCAATCCCGCGTGCGCGACCTCAAGCTGGTGTACGACCTGCAGCTGGATCGCGAAATCTCGGCCCGCCGCGAGTACGAGCTGACGGTGGAGTCCCAGTTACGCCGCGAATTGGCTTCCGAGCTGCGCGCTCAGGCCGCCGACGACCTGGCCGAGCTGCGGGCGGAGCTGAGCGCGTTGCGCACCAGCCTGGAGATCCTGTTCGACACCGACCTGGCTCACCGCCCGGCCCTGGAGACCCCGGAGACCGAGGCGCCACGCGAGCGCGCGTACAGCGAGTGGGACCGCAACGGCGAAACCCCGCGTGACGCGCCCTACGACTGGGTCGCCAGCGACCGGGTCACCTCCGTCCCCCAGGAAACCCCCGCGGGCCGGGCCGACGAAACGGCGATCATCGACGTGCCCGAGGAACCGCTGTTGCCGCCCCGGCAGGCGCAGCCCCGCCGCGAGCGGGTCCGTCACCAGTACGAAGCGCCGCAAGAGCCGGGGCCGCCGCCCCAACCGGAGCCGTCGTACAGCGCCGCGCCGCCCCCGCCGGAGCCGCGATTCGAACCGCGCCAGCAGCCGCCGCCACCGCCCCAGCCGGAGCCGACGCCGCAGCCGGAGCCGACGCCTCAGCCGCAAGCGCAGGGCTGGCAGCCCGCGGGCGCGTCGGGACTGTGGTTGCCGCCCGGGACGCCGGGCAGCAACTGGGCCGGCTCCGAATCGACCGCCACACCGGCCGACGAAACGTCGGGCCGGCGGCGCGCCCGCCACACCGAGTCGGACGAGGCCTGGGCCGGCCCGGTCTCCGAGCCGGTGACGCCGCCCTACGGCGAATCGGGTCGCCGGGCGCGGTCGCGCCACTCGGCGGAGTACCGCGACTACGGCGTGCGCAATTTCACGCCCACGAATGAGCCGGCCTTCACACCGCCGCCCGCTCGAATTCCTGGGCCCGGCGCAGCCAGCACTGCCCGTCGCACGCCGGATCGTTGGCGATCAGCACA
>NZ_LZJF01000142.1 GCF_001666835.1 Mycobacterium sp. E3251
CGGACAGAGGCTGGGCCGGCACCGAACACCTCGACGCGTTCGCCGACGTCGTCGCGGGATACGCCGAACGAGCCGACGTCGCAGGCGTGCCGGACCGCCGCACCGCGGCATCGGTGTCGGGCCTGTTGGCGTTCCTGGACGTGGCGGACTCCGTCGAGAACGGTTTGCCGCCCGCGCCGTTGGTAGCGGCGCGCGACCGCGTCCAGGTGCTCACGGTGCACTCCGCGAAGGGGCTGGAGTGGCAGGTGGTGGCGGTGGCACACCTGTCGGGCGGAACCTTTCCCTCGACCGCGTCCAGGAGCAGCTGGCTCACCGACGCGGCCGAGCTGCCGCCGCTGCTGAGGGGCGACCGTGCCTCGGCCGGCGCGCTGGGCATCCCGGTGCTGGACACCTCCGACGTCACCAACCGAAAGCAATTGTCCGACAAGATTTCCGAGCATCGCCGCCAGCTCGAGCAGCGGCGCGTCGACGAGGAACGCCGACTGCTCTACGTCGCCGTCACCCGGGCCGAGGACACGCTGCTGGTGTCGGGTCACCACTGGGGCGCCTCCGGCATCAAACCGCGTGGCCCCTCCGATTTCCTGTGCGAGATCAAGGGGGTCATCGAGCGTTCGACCGCGGCCGGCGCGCCCTGCGGCGAGGTGGATCAATGGGCGCCCGCGCCGGCAGACGGCGATCGTAACCCGTTGCGCGACAACGTCGTCGAGGCGGTCTGGCCCGCCGACCCGTTGACCCGGCGCGGTGACGTCGAGCGCGGTGCCGCGTTGGTGACCCGGGCGATGTCGGGCGGCGAGGGCGGTGTCGGGGCCGATATCGAGGGGTGGGCGGCCGACGTCGACGCGTTACTTGCCGAGCGGGCGCGGTTGGTCGAACCGTCCACCGGCGCACTGCCGAGTCAGTTGTCGGTCAGCGGCCTGGTGGAACTGGCGCGGGACCCCGCGGCCGCCGCGCAGCGGCTCCGGCACCGGCTGCCCACCCGCCCGGACCCGCATGCGTTGCTGGGCAACGCCTTTCACGCCTGGGTTCAGCAGTTCTACGGCGCCGAGTGTCTCTTCGATCTCGCGGACCTGCCGGGCGCGGCGGACTCCGACGTGGGCGACACCCGGGGGCTGGCCGCGTTGCAGGCGGCATTCACCGAATCGCCCTGGGCGACCCGCACTCCCATCGCGGTCGAGGTGCCGTTCGAGATGCCCATCGGCGACACCCTGGTGCGCGGCCGAATTGACGCGGTGTTCGCCGACCCCGACGGCGGCACGACGGTCGTGGACTGGAAGACCGGCGAGCCGCCGCACGGGCCGGAAGCCATGCGCCAGGCCGCCGTCCAGCTCGCCGTCTACCGCCTGGCGTGGGCCGCCCTGTCCGGTGTTCCGGAATCGTCGGTACGGACGGCGTTCTATTACGTGCGCGCCCGCACCACGGTCGCTCCCGACGATCTGCCCGCCCCCGCTGACCTGGCCGGCCTGCTGGCCGAGCCCGCCGTCGGCTGACTTTGCGCTGCCCGGGTACCGTGGCCGCGCTCGTGGTTACATTGAGTCGTGCGTGACTCCTGCGCGGGCGTTGAGCCGATAACGGACCGCCGTGCGCAACGGTAGGTCCCGGCAACTGACCGGTCTGGATGAAGCGCTGACCGCGCAGCGGGGCCACCAGTTGGTCGGCGTGGTGCGCATCCCCGAGGAGCACGCCAGCCCCATCCGTGTGATCACCCGCCGCGTGGTCATCGCGCTGGTGGTGTTGTTCGCCGCGGCCGTCATCGTGTACGCGGACCGGAACGGGTACCGCGACGTCCGGGGCCAGCCGCTGACCTTCCTGGACGCCGTGTACTTCTCCGCGGTGTCACTGTCGACGACCGGTTACGGCGACATCACCCCCTACACCGAAACCGCGCGTTTGGTTCACACGCTGATTTTTACCGCGCTGCGGATCGCGTTCCTGGCCGTCTTGGTCGGCACGACCCTCGAAGTCCTCTCCGAGCGGTCCCGCCAAGGGTGGAAGATTCAGCGTTGGAGGAGCAGAGTGCGCAACCACACGATCGTGATCGGCTACGGCACCAAGGGCAAAACCGCCGTCGCCGCGATCCTCGGCGACGAGGCGGCCCAGGGGGAGGTCGTCGTCGTCGACACGGACCGCACCACCCTCGAACACGCCGCCAGCGCGGGCCTGGTCACCGTGCACGGCGACGCGACCAAGGCCGACGTGCTGCGGCTGGCCGGCGCGCAACACGCGGCCTCGATCATCGTGGCCACCAGCCGCGACGACACCGCGGTGCTGGTCACCCTGACCGCGCGGGAGATCGCGCCCAACGCCAAGATCGTGGCGTCGATCCGGGAGGCCGAAAACCAGCACCTGCTGCAGCAATCGGGCGCGGACTCGGTGGTGGTCTCCTCGGCGACCGCCGGGCGGCTGCTGGGGCTTGCCACCACCACGCCCAGCGTCGTGGAGATGATCGAAGACCTGCTGACACCCGATTTCGGGCTGGCCATCGCCGAGCGCGAGGTGGAGCCCACCGAGGTCGGCGGCTCCCCACGGCATCTGCGCGACATCGTGCTGGGCGTGGTGCGCGACGGCCACCTGCTGCGCATCGGCGCACCCGAGGTGGATGCCGTCGAGGCCAACGACCGGCTGTTGTATATCCGCCAGGCGGGGCACTAGTGGCGATCGCAAGAGCGGCGGCGCCGGTCGCGGCGGATCGCCACGAAACGGGGCAGTAGTGGGCATTGGGGACTTCCAGCTGCGGAACGTCCCGCTGCTGTCGCGTGTCGGCGCCGACCGGGCCGACCAGCTGCGCACCGACGTCGAAGCGGCCACCGCGGGTTGGGCGGACGCCGCGCTGCTGCGGGTGGACTCGCGCAGCCAGGTGCTCATCGCCGACGGCCGCGTGGTGCTCGGCGCCGCGGCCAAGCTGGCCGACAAGCCGCCGCCGGAAGCGGTGTTCCTCGGCCGCCTGGACGACGACCGCCACGTGTGGGCCATCCGGGGCGCGCTCGAGGCGCCGGAGGACCCGGATGTGCGCGCCGAGGTGGTGAACCTGCGCGGCCTCGGCGCGATCCTCGACGACACCAGCAGTCAGCTGGTGTCGTCCGCCGTCGCGCTGCTCAATTGGCATGACAGCGCGCGGTTCAGCTCGGTGGACGGCTCGCCGACGCGACCGGCCCGGGCGGGCTGGGCGCGGGTCAACCCGGTCACCGGCCACGAGGAGTTCCCGCGCATCGACCCTGCGGTGATCTGCCTGGTCCACGACGGCGGCGACCGCGCGGTGCTGGCCCGCCAGGCGGTGTGGCCGGAGCGGATGTTCTCGCTGCTGGCCGGATTCGTCGAGGCCGGCGAGTCGTTCGAAGTCTGCGTCGCGCGCGAGATCCGCGAGGAGATCGGCCTCACGGTGCGCGACGTGCGCTACCTGGGCAGCCAGCCGTGGCCGTTCCCGCGCTCGCTGATGGTCGGCTTCCACGCGGTCGCGCACCCGGGTGAGGACTTCTCGTTCAACGACGGCGAAATCGCCGAGGCGGCGTGGTTCACCCGCGACGAGGTGCGCGCGGCGCTGGCGGTCGGCGACTGGTCCAGCTCGGCGGACTCGAAACTGTTGCTGCCCGGGTCGATCTCGATCGCCCGCGTGATCATCGAATCCTGGGCCGCGCTCGACTGACCCGCCGCCGCTAGGCGCCGGTTTCGGCCAGCTTGGCCTTGACCTCGGCCGCGCTCGGGTTGGTCAGCGTCGACCCGTCGGCGAACTTCACCGTCGGAACCGTCCTGTTGCCGCCGTTGACCGAACCGACGAACTCCGCCGCCGCGGGGTCGTCTTCGATGTCGACCGCCTGATAAGCGATTCCGTTGGACTTCAACACGGTCATCAGGCGGTGGCAGTAGCCGCACCATGAAGTCGTGTAGACGGTGAGCGGGGCGTTGGTCATAGCTCGTTAACGTAGCCCGGGGACAACATGTTCCGCGCCGCGACCGCGGTACAGATACCGGCGCGTCGCGGCGACTCGCCGACGCGCGCCGTGCGGGGCCACGCTTTGTCGGCGACCGCTGTCAAGATGGACGCCATGCCGATGGTCGCCGACGCCTTGACCGCCGGACTGGACGACGAGCAGCGCGAGGCCGTGCTGGCTCCGCGCGGACCGGTCTGCGTGCTCGCGGGTGCCGGGACGGGCAAGACCCGCACCATCACGCACCGAATCGCGCAGCTGGTGGCGAACGGTCACGTGGCGGCCGGGCAGGTGCTGGCGGTCACCTTCACCCAGCGTGCGGCGGGGGAGATGCGTTCCCGGTTGCGGACGCTGGACGCCGCCGCGGGCACGGACACCGGCGTCGGCGGGGTGCAGGCCCTGACATTTCACGCCGCGGCCCACCGGCAGCTGCGGTATTTCTGGCCGCGGGTGGTCGGCGACACCGGCTGGCAGCTGATGGACACCAAGTTCGCCGTGGTGGCGCGGGCGGCCAGCCGCTCCCGGATCAACGCCAGCACCGATGACGTCCGCGACCTGGCGGGGGAGATCGAGTGGGCCAAGGCGTCGCTGATCGGCCCCGAGGAGTACCCCGCCGCCGTCGCCGAGGCGGGGCGGGACATCCCGCTGGACGCCGCCCGCGTCGCGACCGTGTACGCCGCCTACGAGGCGCTCAAGGTCCGCGACGAGTCGGTGACGCTGCTCGATTTCGACGACCTGCTGCTGCACACCGCGGCCGCGATCGAAAACGATGCCGCCGTGGCCGACGAATTCCGGGGCCGCTACCGCTGCTTCGTCGTCGACGAATACCAGGACGTCACGCCGCTGCAGCAGCGGGTGCTGACGGCGTGGCTGGGCGACCGGGACGACCTGACCGTCGTCGGCGACGCCAACCAGACCATCTACTCGTTCACCGGCGCCTCGCCGCGGTTTCTGCTCGACTTTTCGCGGCGGTATCCCGACGCGACCGTGGTTCGCCTCGAGCGCGACTACCGCTCGACCCCGCAGGTGGTGTCGCTGGCCAACCAGGTGATCGCCGCGGCTCGCGGCCGGGTCGCCGGCAGCAAGCTGCACCTGTTGGGGCAGCGTCCGCCGGGTCCGGCGCCGTCGTTCCACGAATATTCCGACGAACCGGCCGAGGCCGCCGCGGTCGCCGCCTCGATCGCCCGGCTGATCGAGGCGGGCACGCCGCCGTCGGAGATCGCCGTGCTGTACCGGGTCAACGCGCAGTCCGAGGCCTACGAGGAGGCGCTGACCGAGGCGAGCATCCCCTATCAGGTCCGCGGCGGTGAAGGGTTCTTCACCCGGCAGGAGATCAAACAGGCGTTACTGGCGCTGCAGCGGGCCGCCGAGCGCGGCTCTGAACATGGCCTGGCGGGCCCGCTGCCCGCGGTCGTGCGGGCGGTCCTGGAACCGTTGGGGCTGACCGCCGAGCCGCCCGTCGGCGCCCGCGCCCGGGAGCGCTGGGAGGCGCTGACCGCGCTGGCCGAGCTGGTCGACGACGAGGTGGCGCAGCGCCCGCAGCTGGAGCTTCCGGGCCTGCTTGCCGAACTCCGGCTGCGCGCCGACGCGCGGCACCCACCGGTGGTGCAGGGCGTCACGCTGGCCTCGCTCCACGCCGCCAAGGGCCTGGAGTGGGACGCGGTGTTCTTGGTCGGGCTGGCCGACGGCACGCTGCCCATCTCACACGCGCTGGCGCACGGCCCCGAAAGCGAGGCCGTCGAGGAGGAGCGCCGGCTGCTCTACGTCGGAATCACCAGGGCGCGAATTCATTTGGCGCTCAGCTGGGCGCTGGCCCGCAGCCCCGGCGGGCGGCAGGGCCGCAGGCCGTCGCGATTTCTCAACGGCATCGCACCGCAAGCTCGCAACGACACCGCCCCGGGCAAGGCCCGGCGCAACCGCGGCGCCCCGGCGCGGTGCCGCATCTGCAACAAGGACCTGTCCACCCCGGCGGCGGTCATGCTCCGGCGCTGTGAAACGTGCGCCGCCGACGTCGACGAAGAGCTGCTGCTGCGGCTCAAGGCGTGGCGGCTGGACGTGGCCAAGGAGCAGAACGTGCCCGCGTATGTCGTCTTCACCGACAACACGCTGATCGCCATCGCCGAGCTGCGCCCCGGCGACGAGGACGCGCTGATCGCGATCCCCGGCATCGGCGCGCGCAAGCTGGAACAGTACGGGCCCGACGTGCTGGGGCTGGTGCGCGCCCGCTGACCGGTAAAGGCGCAGGTCAGAAAATCGGTTGTGGCGCGGGGCGGCGACCGTCTACCCTCGAAACCGCGTTCTGGCGTAACGGAAGGAGGGTGGCCACGATGATCAACGATGCGTTCGGTGTGGACGTGGCCGCCCCCGCGGCCGCGCTCAAGCATGCCGCTATGCCGGCGGCCGCGTTGAAGCATCGCGCCGCCGCCGCCGCGACGAACGCGTCCGTGCGACTCGAGGTCCACCGAATGGCCACGTAACTCCCCGGTTTTCACCGAATGGCCACGGACCCGAAGTCAAGGATCCGTGGCCACAGTTTTTGGGGCTCCAACGTTTTCAGCCCCGCTCCCTGGTCCGGATCACTCAAAGGAAACCCCGACCAGGAAGCAGGTGAGCAGGACATGTCGGCACTGACAGTCCAAAGACCGCCGTCACCGGTCTTGCCGTGTCACAGCAACGACCCCGACCTGTGGTTCGCCGAGACGCCGGCCGACCTCGAGCGCGCCAAGGCCCTCTGCGCGGGCTGCCCGATCCGGCGTCAGTGCCTGGCGTCGGCGCTGGAGCGGGCCGAGCCCTGGGGTGTGTGGGGCGGCGAGATCCTCGACCGAGGCGCGATCCTGAGCTTCAAACGACCGCGCGGACGGCCCCGCAAAGGCGGGGTCGCGGCCTAGACGATTGCGTTGTCGGGCTCGGCGAAGCCCGGGATCAGCTCCTCGGACAGCCGCTTGATCGGCACCCGCGCGTCCAGCTGGCACAGGATCGCGGCCACGGACGCGATGACACGCATCGGGATGGCCAGCTTGGGCGGCAGGTCCATCTGCCGGGCCGTCTTGATCTGCGACACCGACCGGTCGATCTGGCCCACCGTCATGCGCTGCAGCCACTTGCGCGTGTAGTGGAAGACGTCGACCTCGATGGGCTCGACGTACTGGCGCAGCATTTCGTCGATGTCGCGCACCGACACCTGCTGGCCCTTCTGGATGAAACCGACCTTCTCCATCGTCGGCAACAGCAGGTCGTAGTTCTTGTCGCGGGCCAGCCGAATCGTCATCCCGAGCTCGATGGGGTAGCCGCCGGGCAGGGGCGCGACGGCGCCGAAGTCGATGACGCCCATCCGGTCGTCGGGGAGCAGCATGAAGTTCCCCGGGTGGGCGTCGCCGTGCAGCATCCCCAGCCGGCGCGGCGCGTCGAAGGTGAGCTCGAGCAGCCGGGTGCCGATCAGGTCGCGCTGCTCACGGGTCCCGTTGCGGATGATCTCCGCCAGCGGCAACCCCTCGATCCACTCCTGCACCACGACCTTGGGCGCGCTGGCCACGACGTGCGGGATGACGAAGTGCGGGTGGCCCTCGTAGGCCTTGGCGAAGGCGCGCTGGTTGTCCGCCTCCAGCCGGTAGTCGAGCTCCATCTCGGTGCGCTCGATCAGCTCGTCGACGATGCCCTGGACGTCGGCGCCGGGCGCGAGCTGCTTGACCACGCCGACCAGCCGCTGCATGGTTTTCAGGTCGGCGCGCAGCGCCTCGTCCGCGCCCGGGTATTGGATCTTGACGGCGACGGCGCGCCCGTCGGCCCAGACCGCCTTGTGCACTTGCCCGATGCTGGCCGACGCAATGGGTTTGTCGTCGAAGGATTCGAACCGCTCGCGCCACTTGGTGCCCAGCTGGGCGTCGAGCACCCGGTGCACCTTGTGCGCGGGCAGCGGCGGCGCGTCCTTCTGCAGCTTGGTCAACGCCTCGCGGTAGGGCTCGCCGTACTCGTCCGGGATGGCGGCCTCCATCACCGACAAGGCCTGACCCACCTTCATCGCCCCGCCCTTGAGCTCGCCCAGGACGGTGAACAGCTGGTTGGCGGCTTTCTCCATCAGCTCGGCCTGGACTTCGTCCCTCGACTTGCCGGTCAGCCGCTTACCGAAGCCGAGCGCCGCCCGGCCGGCGAAGCCGACCGGGATGCTGGCCAGCTTCGCGTTCCGCGCCGCGCGGCCGCGTTTGATGTCTGCCACGTATCCATCATCCATGACGGCCGGTCCCGCTCGCGCTTGATCTTCACAACACTTATCGCCGGGCACCCGGCGGCGCCGCGCCCTAGGTTTGACCGTGCGGGTTGCACTGGGCGACTCACCGGAAGGCAGATCCGAAGGGCGGTATCGACCAGACCATGGCAGCAAAGCAATCGCAGCACGACGCCGCCGACTCCTTGTTCAGGGCGATCATCGAAACCCTGGACAAACATCGGACCGATCGCACCTTGAGCGCGGAGATCCTGCACCAGCTCGCGACGGCCTACGAGGCGGTGTCGACGAACGTCCCGGACCAGGGCCGGCTGGGCTGACCACCCGCGTCAGCACGGGCACAACGGATGTCGGGTCCATTGCCGTGCGACGATCGCGCCGGCGTTGAGGTCGAATTCCAGCGTGGCGTTCAGCGTCTGGGGCGGACCCGGGTCGGGCACCGTCCGCTGCTTGCGAACCGCCGCGATCACCCGGTTCACCTGGCTGAGCGCCAACGCGGCGGTCGCCAGCAACGTGGCCCGGTCGGCCACACCGACGGTTTCGCGCAGCTGCGCCGAGATGGCCGGCCACGCCGCGTCCCGGTCGCGCCGATGGAGGTCGGCGCAGCCCAGGCAGCTGGTCGTGCCGGGGATGACCAGCGGACCGACCAGGCCGACGCCGTCGCGGACCCGCACCGGCAGGTGGGGGACGGCCTGCGTGTGCAGCTCGCGGACCATGCGGGGGTCGGCGACCAGGTAATCGGACAGCACCACCAGGTCGACGGCGGTGCCCGACACGGCGGCATGCGGCTGGCTGCTGTGGGCGACCCGGGCGCCCGAGCAGCGCAACGCCTCGACCAGCAGTTCCGAAAGCGGGCCGCGGCCGTGGATCCGGATGGACGGCGCCCGGCCGCGGGACTTCGCGCATTCCGTCGCGACGCCCGCACCGACCAACTGGGCAACCAAGTCCGTCAACCCGTCCGCGTCCCGCAGGCCGCGGTCGGCGCCCCGGCGCTGTAGCTCCGATAGCGGAGTCGGTGATCGCATGGACCGCAGCAGCGCGGCCAGCTCCGGCGCGGCCAGGCCGCCCGGCGGACGCACCAGCACGGCGCGGCGGGGATCCCAACCGACCTGAACGGCGCCGTCGGGCCGCAGCAGCACCGGCATGGCCGGGTCCAGCGCATAGGTAGAAAGGACGGCCGGTGACACGGGTGCACTGTGGCACGCCGGCGGCGACCGGCTACGTCAGTTGTCCACAGGACCGGCGCCCGGGTCCTCCGGGTTCTCCTCGAGTTTGGCGATCGCCTCGTCGATGCCGCTGGTGTCGCCGCCGATCACCCGGTCGATGAAGCCGGCCGGGTCGTCGAGGTCCTCGGCGTCGGGCAGCAGATCGGGGTGTTGCCAGATGGCGTCGCGGGCGTCCACGCCGGCGGCCTCGGTGAGGCGCTCCCACAACGCGGCGGCTTCGCGCATCTTGCGGGGCCGCAGCTCCAGCCCCACCAGCGTGGCGAACGTCTGCTCGGCCGGGCCGCCGGTGGCGCGGCGGCGGCGCAGCGTCTCCCCGAGCGCGGCCGCCCCTGGAATCCGGTCGCCCAGGGCCGCGTTCACCACCACCTGCACCCAGCCCTCGATCAACGCGAGCAGCGTCTCGAGGCGTTCCAGCGCCTGCGTCTGCGCGGGGGTCGCCTTGGGCTCGAAAACGCCCTGCCCCAAGAGGTTTTCGATGGCCGCCGGGTCGGACAGTGTTGCCGGGTTGAAGTCGCGGGCCAGCTCCTCGATTCCGCTCATGTCGATCTGCATGCCCATCGCGTAGGCCTCCACGGCGCCCAGCACCTGGCTCGACAGCCACGGCACGTGGCTGAACAGCCGGTGGTGGGCGGCCTCGCGGGCGGCGAGGAACGTCAGGATCTCACTGCGGGGCTGCTCGAGTCCCGCGGCGAACGACTCCAGGGCATCGGGCAGGATCGCGGCAACGCCCTTGGGCCCCAACGGCAGACCGATCTCGGTCGACGTCAGCACCTCGCGGGACAACCGGCCCAGCGCCTGCCCCAGCTGGGAGCCGAAGGCCATGCCGCCCATCTGCGACATCATCGCCATCAGCGGGCCGGCCATGCTCTTGGCCTCCTCGGGCAGCGACGACGCCCACACCGTCGAAATCTGTTGTGCCATCGGGTCACACAACCGCTTCCAGGTTTCCAGGCTGTTGTCCACCCAGTCGGCCGGGGTCCAGCCCACCGCCTTGGTGGTGCCGGCGGGCAGCGCCGTGGCGCCGTCCAGCCAGGTCTCGGCGAGATGCACCGCGTCGGCGATCGCCGAGTGTGTCGTGGCCGGGATCGGCGCCACGAACCCGATCGAGTTGGTCGCCACCCGGCGCGCCAGTTCGTAGTTGACCGGGCCCGACTGTCCGCCGCCGGCCATCCCGGCGCCCGCGCCGCTGAGCATCTGACCCAGCTGGGTGAAGATCTGTCCCAGGTCGCCCATGCCGAACTCGCCGCCCATGCCGAATGCGCCGAACGGATCGGAGCCGCCAGAGCCCGAATTGGGATCTTTCTTCCCGGGTTTGTCGGGGTCTTCTCCAGAGGAGAAGCCGAAAGGCAGGTCAGCCATACCGTTAACGGTACTCACCACCGGAACGGGGTGGGCGATCTCGGGTCAGCTTGTGGCTGAACCCGGCGCGGCGGGCTCCGTCTAGTGTAATCGGCGTGAACAGGCGGATTCTGACCTTGATGGTCGCGCTGGTGCCGATCCTGGTCTTCGGTGTGCTGCTCGCGGTGGTGACGGTGCCGTTCGTCTCGCTGGGCCCCGGTCCCACCTTCGACACGCTCGGTGAGGTCGACGGCAAGCAGGTCGTGGCGATCGAGGGCACCCAGACGCATCCGACCACGGGACACCTGAACATGACCACGGTGTCCCAGCGCGACGAGCTGACGCTGGGCGAAGCGCTGACACTGTGGCTCTCGGGTCAGGAACAGCTGGTTCCGCGCGACCTGATCTACCCGCCGGGCAAGTCGCGGGACGAGGTCGACAAAGCCAACAATGCGGACTTCAAGGACTCCGAGGACAGCGCGGAGTACGCCGCCCTGGGATATCTGAAGTACCCCGCCGCGGTGACGGTCGCCAGGGTCACCGATCCGGGTCCGTCGGCGGGCAAGCTGAAGGCCGGCGACGCCATCGACGCGGTCAACGGCACCCCGGTGGCCGACGTCGACCAGTTCACGGGATTGCTGAAGAGCACCAAACCCGGCCAAACCGTGACCATCGATTACCGACGCAAGAACGAGCCGGCCGGCGTCGCGCAAATTACGCTGGGCGCGAACAAGGATCGCGACTACGGCTTCCTGGGCGTCGCCGTACTCACCGCGCCCTGGGCGCCCTTCGTCGTCGACTTCAACCTCGCCAACGTGGGCGGGCCGTCGGCGGGCCTGATGTTCAGCCTGGCGGTGGTCGACAAGCTGACCACCGGTGACCTGACCGGGTCGAAGTTCATCGCGGGAACCGGCACCATCTCGGCGGACGGGAAGGTGGGCCAGATCGGCGGCATCACGCACAAGATGGTCGCCGCGCACGCGGCGGGCGCCACCGTGTTCTTGGTGCCGGCCAAAAACTGCTACGAGGCGAACTCGGACAACCCGTCCGGGCTGCGCCTGGTGAAGGTCGAGACGCTCAGCCAGGCGGTCGACGCGCTGCACGCGGTCGCGTCGGGGGGCCAGGCACCAAGCTGCTGAAGCTCGGCCGGGATCGCGGGCCGCGCGATGCGTAGAGTTGTCACCGTCGATCAATCGAGCAGGGAGCGTAGCCAGTGGGGATGCGGCCCACCGCACGGATGCCGAAGCTGACTCGGCGTAGCCGGATTCTGATCCTGATCGCACTGGGTGTGATCGCTTTGCTGCTCGCCGGACCGCGGCTGATCGATGCGTACGTGGACTGGCTGTGGTTCGGTGAGCTGGGCTACCGCTCGGTGTTCACGACCGTGCTGGTCACCCGGTTCGTGGTCTTTCTGGTGGCCGGCCTGCTGGTGGGCGGGATCGTGTTCGCCGGTCTCGCGGTGGCCTATCGGACCCGCCCGGTGTTCGTGCCGAGCAGTGACAACGATCCGGTGGCCCGGTATCGCGCGGTCGTCCTCTCCCGGCTGCGGCTGGTGGGGATCGGGGTGCCGGTCGCGATCGGCCTGCTGGCCGGCATCATCGCGCAAAGCTATTGGGTGCGCATCCAATTGTTCATGCACGGCGGCGACTTCGGCATCCGGGACCCGCAGTTCGGCAAGGACCTCGGCTTCTACGCGTTCGACCTGCCGTTCTACCGGCTGCTGCTCAGCTACCTGTTCGTGGCCGTGTTCCTGGCGTTCGTGGCCAACGTGTTGGCGCACTACATCTTTGGCGGGATCCGGCTCTCGGGCCGCACCGGCGCGCTGAGCCGTTCGGCCCGCATCCAGCTGGTCACCTTGGTGGGGCTCCTGGTGGTGCTCAAGGCGGTCGCGTACTGGCTGGACCGCTACGAGTTGCTGTCGCACACCCGCGGCGGTAAGCCGTTCACCGGCGCCGGGTACACCGACATCAACGCGGTGCTGCCGGCCAAGCTGATCCTCATGGCGATCGCGCTGATCTGCGCGGCCGCGGTGTTCTCCGCGGTGGTGCTGAAAGACCTGCGGATCCCCGCCATCGGCCTGGTGTTGTTGTTGCTGTCGTCGTTGATCGTGGGTGCCGGGTGGCCGTTGATCGTCGAGCAGATCAGCGTCAAACCCAATGCCGCGCAGAAGGAAAGCGAATACATCGGGCGCAGCATCACGGCGACCCGGCAGGCGTACGGGCTGACTTCGGACGTGGTCAGCTATCGCACGTACTCCGGTGACACGCAGGCCACCGCGCAGCAGGTGGCCGACGACCGGGCGACCACCTCCAACATCCGGTTGCTCGACCCGACCATCGTCAGCCCGGCGTTCACCCAGTTCCAGCAGGGCAAGAACTTCTACTACTTCCCCGACCAGTTGTCCATCGACCGCTACGTGGACCGCACCGGCGCGCTGCGCGACTATGTCGTCGCGGCCCGCGAACTCAATCCCGACCGGCTGATCGAGAACCAGCGGGACTGGATCAACCGGCACAGCGTCTACACGCACGGCAACGGCTTCATCGCGTCACCGGCCAACACGGTGCGCGGCGTCGCCAACGACCCCAACCAAAACGGTGGCTACCCCGAGTTTTTGGTCAACGTCGTCGGCGCCAACGGCAACGTGGTTTCCGACGGCCCGGCGCCGCTGGACCAGCCGCGCATCTACTACGGCCCGGTCATCTCCAGCGCGTCCGCCGACTACGCGATCGTCGGCCGCAACGGTGCCGACCGCGAATACGACTACGAGACCAGTGCGGAGACCAAGAACTACACCTACACGGGGTTGGGGGGCGTGCCCGTCGGGGACTGGCTGTCCCGCAGCGTGTTCGCCGCCAAGTTCGCGGAGCGAAACTTCTTGTTCTCCAACGTGATCGGCTCCAACAGCCGGATCCTGTTCAACCGTGACCCGGCGCGGCGGGTGGAGGCGGTGGCGCCGTGGCTGACCACCGACAGCTCCGTGTACCCGGCGATCGTCAACAAGCGACTGGTGTGGATCATCGACGGCTACACCACCCTGGACAACTACCCGTACTCCGAACTGACCTCGCTGGAATCGGCGACCGCCGACTCGAACGAGGTGGCGTTCAACAAGCTGGCGCCCAACAAGGACGTCTCTTACATCCGCAACTCGGTCAAGGCCACGGTGGATGCCTATGACGGGACCGTGACGCTGTACCAGCAGGACGAGCAGGACCCGGTGCTCAAGGCGTGGATGCAGGTCTTCCCCGGTACGGTCAAGCCGAAGAGCGACATCACCCCCGAACTCGCCGAGCATCTGCGCTATCCCGAGGACCTGTTCAAGGTGCAGCGGATGTTGCTGGCCAAGTATCACGTCAACGACCCGGTGACGTTCTTCTCCACGTCCGACTTCTGGGACGTGCCGCTGGACCCCAACCCGACCGCCAGCAGCTACCAGCCGCCCTATTACATCGTCGCGAAAAACATTGCGAAGAACGACAATTCGTCGTCATATCAGTTGACGAGCGCGATGAACAGGTTCAAGCGCGACTACCTGGCCGCCTACATCAGCGCCAGCTCCGACCCGGCGACCTACGGCAGGATCACCGTGCTGACCATCCCGGGTCAGGTCAACGGGCCGAAACTGGCGAACAACGCCATCACCACCGACCCGGCGGTGTCCCAGGACCTCGGTGTGATCGGGCGCGACAACCAGAACCGGATCCGCTGGGGCAACCTGCTCACCCTGCCGGTGGGCCAGGGCGGCCTGCTCTATGTCGAACCCGTCTACGCCTCCCCGGGGGCCAGCGACGCCGCCTCGTCGTACCCGCGGCTGATCCGGGTGGCGATGATGTACAACGACAAGATCGGCTACGGGCCCACGGTGCGCGACGCCCTGACCGGGTTGTTCGGTCCCGGCGCGGGTGCGGCCGCGACGGGCATTCAGCCGACCGATGCCGGGAACAGCCCGCAGGCGGCCCCGCCCGTCACGCCGCCCACTCCGGCCGGTCCACCGGGGTCGCCGCCGCCCGCGGCGGTTCCGCCGGTCGCGGACGGGTCGGTGACGCTGTCTCCGGCCAAAGCCGCTGCGCTGCAAGAGATCCAGACGGCGCTGGGCGCGGCCAAGGACGCTCAGAAGAAGGGCGATTTCGCCGGTTACGGCGCCGCCCTGCAGCGGCTGGACGACGCGATCACCAAGTACAACAACACCAAATAGCTTGCCTTCGTGGTCTGCTGAGCCGCCCTGCGTTAACTGACTACCTGGCCAGACAAACAGATATTGGTTTCTCGGCACTCGGCATAGATCGGACGTGTTCGTGCGTTGCTATTACGGGGCGTGATCTCGTTGCCGGCAACGGCAGGCTAAAGGAGTCGATGGTGGGCCAGTCCGAAACGGATCGGATGACCGAGCCTATGGCCGGGGGTAGGCATGCGGGCGCGACGGGCGGCTCGTTTCGCCACGACGGTCGCGGCGTCATCGAGAGCGCATTTGAACTGCTGGAACACGTGGGTGCGTTGGAACCGGTGCGGCTGCTTGAGTTGGCGAATGCGAGCGGGATCCCGCGGGAGACGGTCCGTCGACTGCTGCAGCAGTTGATCGCCGTCGGGGCGGTCAGGCGTGACGGTACCCGCTACCGACTCGGCGCGAGCTTGTTGGGGTTGGGTTCGCGGGTGAGCCCGGAGCGGCAATTGCGCGTGGTCGCCCGGCGACCGATCGCCGAACTCGCGACCGCCACGGGGGCTGCGGTTCAGTTGTCTGCGGTGATCGGCGGGGAACCGGTGTTCCTGGACGCGGTGGACGCCCGCGTACCGGTGGGATTCACAGCCGAACCCGGAGCCAAGGTACCGTCGGGCACCGCGGCGGCGCGCGCCTATGCCGAATTAGGCCGTGCCGCACCAATAGTGGATGCCGGCGGCGTACACGCGAATCTCAGCTGTGTTGCCGTAGCGATTCCTCTCGGCGGCAATGCGGCGGCAGCCGTGTCGACTGTCATCGCCCAACGGCGCCCTCCGCTCGGACTGCTGGCTGCCACCAGGGCGACCGGGACCCGCATCGTCAGCCTCCTTCGCACGCCGTGAAAGGGTGACCGGCGGGAAAACCCACTGAGTGGGCACGGGCTGGCCGTGGCCCCCGTCGCTTCTTAACGTCACAAGTGTGACGGGAGATGCGGCCAAGAACGGCGCGGAAGTATTACTGGCGCAGCTGCAATCTCAGGGCGTGGACTGCATTTTCGCCTCTCCCATCGCCGTGATGGCGCCGGTGTGGGAAGCGCTTGCCCGGCGGGCCGATGACATGACGCTGCGCTACTTCCGATGTCGTCATGAGTTGCTTGCGGTAAGCCTGGCATCGGGCTACTACAAGGCCACCGGCCGAAGCCAGATCGTCTTCTTGCCGACATCACTGGGAGTTCAAAACGCGTCGATGGCGCTGAGCACCGCGCTGCAGGAGCGCACACCGATGACGGTGCTGTCGCCCGACACGCTGAGCTATGGCGATGACCCCGACGGGGATCCTGGTGCCGAATGGCCCTCACTGCTCACTGACCATGCTGGCCCGGCCCGCCATGGCGAAGTCGTCGTCAAGTGGGCGAAGCGCGCACGCACGCCTTCGGATCTGGTTCATGAACTCCGGCGCGCCTGCTTCATCGCCGAGTCCGTCCCAACGGGACCAACGTTGCTCGAGGTTCCATTTCAGTTGTTGATGGCCGACGGTCACCCTGAAGTCCCCGCCTGGGTTTCCCCGGCACCGATTGTCGCGACACCAGAACATATCGACCGAGTGGCCGAAATTCTCGTGGGCGCCACCAATCCCGTCATCATCACCGAACACGGCGGGCGCACCGACGCTGACCGCAACGCCCTAAAAGAAATTGCCGAGGCACTGTCGGCGCCCGTATTCGAATTCTGGAATCCCGCCTATCACAACTTCCCGCGGTCGCATCCGCTGTACGGGGCGGGGCCGGTGGAAGCGGTGTTGGGCGAAGCCGACGCCGTACTCCTGGCCGGCTGCAACGGACTATGGCACCCGCCAAATGCGGTGTTACGCCCAGGATGCGCCGTCATCCACCTCGAGCAAGACCCGCTGCGCCCGCGAGCCGCCTACTGGGGATACCCCACCACCGAGGCGGTCGCGGGCGACCTCTCGCTCAACCTGGCTGGCCTCGCGTCCAATCTGCGAACGCGGTCGGCTGCACGGGTCGAGGCCGGCGAGCGGTGGGCCGGCTTTACGCAGAGCATCCGCGCCCACGGCATCGAAGAGGCCCGCCAATTGGCCTCGCAGGCAACCGATTTCGTGCCAGCAACCAGCTTGTTCGGCGCGTTGCACGATGCGCTGCCCGAGGACGCGATCTGTGTCGATGAGATCACGTCTCAAGTGCCGCAGATGATTCAGTTCCTATACGCCCGCAAGCCTTTCCAGCAGTATCGCGGATGGGCCGGGGCGCTGGGCACCGGGCTGGGCACCGCGCTCGGCGTCAAACTGGCGCGCCCCGGTCAGCCGGTCGTCTGCATCGTCGGCGACGGGGCGTGGCACTACAATCCCGTTCCGGCTGCCCTCGGATTCGCAGAGGAACACGGCGCCCCGCTGTTCATCGTGCTGTGCAACAACCGGCAGTACGCATCCCAGACCCGGAATCTCCTCAAGTACTACCCCGATAGCGCCGCGGTCCGCGAAGCGAACTTCGTCGGCAACGTCATTGAGCCAATGCCCGACTACGTGAAGCAGGCCGAAGCCTACGGCGGCACGGGTGAACGCGTGCAGAAACCCGACGAGCTGGCCGGGGCGGTGAAGCGCGCCCTCGAAGCCGTCGCGTCCGGACAGACGTTCTTGCTCGACGTCATCGTCCAACCGTAGGAGCCAAATGAGTACGACCGATGCGATAGGCGCGGCCGCCGACGGTGTGCCGTTGATCTGGAACGGGGCGGTGCAACATCGTCCGGCTTTGATCGTGCGGGCCGAGTCACCGGGCGACGTACAGCAAACCATCCGTGTGGCGCGTGACCGAGGGATGCGGCTGTCGGTGCTCGGCGGCGGCCACGACTGGGCGGGTCGCGCTGTATGCGACGGCGGTCTGGTGATCGACATGTCCGGGATGCGAAGTGTCACCGTCGATAGCGGGGCCCGGGTCGCAACAGTGGGTGGGGGTGTCATCGCCGCCGACCTGATCGACGCGGTCGCGCCGTACGGGCTGGTCGCCGCTACCGGCAACTGCGGCGGCGTTGGCATCACCGGCCTGACACTCGGCGGGGGCTACGGGCCGCTCAACGGGCGGTTCGGCCTTGCATCAGACAACCTGCTCGGCGCCGAGGTTGTGCTGGCGGATGGTCGGATCGTGAAGGCCGACGCGACTCATGAGCCGGAGCTTTTCTGGGCGCTGCGCGGTGGTGGCGGCAACTTCGGCGTGGTCACTTCCATGCGGGTGCAATTGCATCCGCTCGACCGGTTGATCGGCGGAATGATCCTGTTTCCGTGGTCGCAGGGCGCGACGGTGTGGCGTGGGCTGGATGAGGTGTTGTCGACGGCACCGGATGAGTGGACCGTGCTGAGTGGACTGATGTCGGGCCCGGACGGAAATCCGGCCGTTTTTCTAGCCCCGGCCTGGAGCGGCGATCTTCTTTCAGGCCAAGCCGCCGTCGATGCGCTCACTAAACTCGGAACGCCGCTGAGCGGTCAGGTCGCGCCCATGACGTACCGCGAATGGCTGAGCCTATTCGACGCATGGGATGTCCGTGGACAGTGCTGGGCGATCAACACTCGCACGATCGCGGGCTACACACCAGAGGTCATCGACGCGCTCCTCGAGATCGGCCGGACACTGACCCCGCCGCGCAGCGGCATCTCCATCCATCACTGTCATGGCGCGTCGACCCTCGTCGCCCCGGACCAGACCGCGTTCGCGAACCGCCGCCCACATTTCGTCGTCGAGATCATCGCCGGCTGGGAGGGCGGGGACAGCGTCCGTCATCGCGCCTGGGCCGACGCGGCCTCGGCCGCACTTGCCCCACACGCGCTTCCCGGCGGCTACGCCAACCTGCTCGTGCCCGGCGACCATGAGCAGATCGCAAATGCGTACGGCGAGAACGCCATTCGACTCGTCGCCGCCAAGAAACACTACGACCCCGATGGCGTTTTCACCGCCATTCCACTTCCCGGCGTAAGCGAGGGCAAGAGATCAAATGCCGTACATCGCCGATAGTCCGCCGAGACCGAGCCGGAAGTTCCCGCCGGTCGCTTCTTGAAGCTCCCATGCGGTGGCCGCCGCGATGGAGGTGCTGCGCGGGCCAAGTCACCGCCCTGTCCAGCGGCTGCGGGACCGCCATCACATCAATGTGCATGACGGATCAGTATTTCCCCGTCATTCAGCAGCGGGACGCGGTCCGGAATCTGTCCCGGTACGCCTTCGGCGAGACGCCGAGCTGGTCGACGAATACCCGGCGGAGGCTTTCGGTGCTACCGAACCCGGCAAGGCGCGCCGTGTCGGCGACGCTGCGCCCGGCGTCGAGCGCGGCACGCGCGGCGTCGATGCGCACCATCTCGACGTAGCGGGCCGGCGTGGTGCCGAATTCGGACTGGAAAAGCCGGGTAAGCTGCCGCGTACTCAAGGACGCCTGGGCGGCAAGCGTTTTCACGCTGTGATTGGCCGCCGGGTCGGCCGAGATCGCTTCGGTGACCTTGCGCAGCGGGGACTGGGGCGGGGGTTCGGCCTCGACCAGCACCGAGAATTGCGACTGGCCGCCCGCCCGCTTGAGATAGACAACCAACCATCGGGCCACTTCGCGGACCAGCTCGGTGCCGTGATCCATCTCGACGAGCGCCAGCGCCAGGTCGATGCCCGACGACACCCCGGCCGAGGTGAACACGTCGCCGTCGCGGACGAAAAGCGCGTCCGGCTCGACGGCGACGTCGGGAAAAGCGCGGGCGAACAACCGGGCGTCATGCCAATGCGTGGTGGCGCGCCGGCCGTTGAGCAGGCCGGCCTGCGCCAGGATGAACGAGCCCGTGCAAATCGAGGCCAGTCGTCGGGTCCGCTCCGCGGCCGACTTGACCGCGTCGACAAGCGCGGGATCGATCGCCCGCCGCGGCAGGTTGTCGCTGCCGGCGACCATGATGATGTCGGCCGACTCGATCGACGAAAGCGCGTCCGTGACGCCCAACCGGGCGCCGATCGAGGTCGTGACGTCGCGGCCGTTCACCGATGCGATCTTTATGTGATAGTCGGCACCGAATCGGTTGGCTTCGGCGAATACCTCCCCCGCTCCCGCGACGTCCAGCATCGTCACGTCGTCGAAGACGACGATGACCACAACCCGCGACCGCACACCGGCTTCAGCCACGGTCCCATTGTCGCAATCTGTGGGAAAGATGTCGCACCGGCCCGCGGTGACCGGCTAGCGATTGACGATCGCGTCGCGTTCTGTGGTGAAGACGGCTCAAAAGCCCCAGGTGCTCACAGCCGGACGCCCGGAGACTAACAGCCAGTATCGCCCAACTCAGGAGGTTGATCGTGGTCACCCAGCCGATCGAAGCCATCGCCGACATCGTCGTCCCGGACACCAAGCTGGTGCGCGAGGTCACCGACTACATACGCGACGCCGAAGACGATCTGCTCTTCGACCATTCCCGCCGGGTATTCCTGTTCGGTGTGCTGCAGGGCCGGCGCCGGGGACTGCAGCCGGACCTCGAATTGCTATACGCCGGGGCGATGTTTCACGATTTGGGACTCACCGATCGCTACCGCACCTCCACTCTGCGCTTCGAGGTGGACAGCGCCAACGCGGCGCGTGATTTCCTGTTGGAACGCGGGGTCGACCAGGCCGACGCCGACAAGGTGTGGCTGGGCATCGCGCTGCACACCACGCCCGGCATCCCCGAATTCCTCGAACCCGAAATCGCCTTGGTCACAGCGGGTGTCGAAACCGACGTGCTGGGCATCGGCCGCGAGGACCTGTCTCCCGATGCAATCGCCGCCGTGACGGCCGCCCATCGGCGGCCGGACTTCAAGCGGCGCATCCTGGCCGCCTTCAACGACGGCATGAAGCACCGCCCGCACACCACGTTCGGCACGGTGAATGCGGATGTGCTGCAACACTTCGACCCGGCGTTCCGGCGTGACAACTTCGTGGAGATCATCCTCGACAACTCATGGCCCGAATAGGCGCCGCCCGGCTCGGTGGGTGATGTCGCGAACTGTTCCGCCCGTCGACGATGCTGCGGATCCGCGAAAGCGGTTGTAATCAACGAGATAAGGACACCATGCAACGAAGCGAGAACGACGCCTGCGATCTGGCCACGAGCGTGAGCGCCACCCGACACGATCACGGCGCCTAAGGACGCGTTGAGAACACATGTCGACTTACGTGCTGATTCCCGGTGCCTGGCACGGAGCCTGGTCGTGGCGGCCGGTCGTCGAGCGGCTTCGCGCGGCGGTCACCGGGTGATCACGTTGATGCTGCCCGGAATGACTGACGGTGATAACCCCTGGGGTTATCAGGCGGGGTCCGGCCCATCGTGGTTGCCGGGACGCACAACGGATTGCTCACCTGCCCCGACGAGGTGGCTAAGGCAATCCTCGCCGCTTGACCGGCCGCCTGATACGCCGCCGACGTCAGATTCTGTGGGAAAGACGGCCGGAACGGCACCGGTGAATGTTTGTGCCGCGTCGCAAGATGGAGGCAGCCAGCGAAGGAGGAGCGATCATGGCAATCCAGTCCATCGAAACCATTGCCGGCATCGTCATCCCCGACACGGCAGTCGTCCGGGACGCAACCGACTTCATTCGCGGCGCCGAAGACGACGTGCTCTTCCACCATTCCCGGCGCGTGTTCCTGTTCGGCGCGCTGCATGGGCGCCGCCTCGGCCTGGTTCCGGACCCGGAACTGCTGTACGTGGGCGCGATGTTCCACGACCTCGGCCTCACGGCGCGCTACGGCTCCTCGAGCCAGCGCTTCGAGATGGACGGCGCCGACGCTGCGCGCGATTTCCTGCTCGAGCGCGGCGTGGAAAAGTCCGACGCCGACAAGGTGTGGCTCGGCATCGCCCTGCACTCGACGCCCGAAGTTCCCGCACGTCTTTGCCCCGAAACCGCCTTGCTTGCAGCCGGTGTCAAGACCGACGTGGTCGGCGTGGGCCGCGACGACCTGGCCCCGGACGCCGTCGACGCGGTGATCGCCGCCCACCCACGTCCCGACTTCAAGAACCGCATCCTTGCGGCTTTCAACGACGGGATGAAGCATCGTCCGGACACCACCTTCGGCACGATGAACGACGACGTGCTGGCGCACTTCGATCCCACGTTCAAGCGGGGGAACATGGTCGACTTCATTCTCGGCAGCAGCTGGCCCGAATAGCCGAAAGGAGCAGACAAATGGAGATCCACGAGGCGCTGTACACCACCAGGATGATGCGGCGGTTGCGGCCGGACCCGGTTCCGCTGGACGTGCAGGCGCGCATCCTCGACGCGGCCGTTCGCGCGCCCAACGGCGGCAACACGCAACGCTGGCACTTTGTGGCCGTTGACGATCCGGACCTGATTCGCGAGTTCGCCCAGCTGTTCCGCCAGGCCCGCGCCCTCGAATACGAGAAGTTCCGCACGGGGCAGGGACCGATGGTAGTGCCGGGGCCCGGCGCTGACCCGGCCGCGCACGCCGAGACGATGCGCCGAATCAAGGGCTCGGGGGATTACCTGGCCGACCATTTCGAAGAGGTTCCCCTGTTGCTTTTCGTCTTCGCCATCGACGACCTGGGCGGCGCCAACATCTACCCGGCGATCTGGAGTGTGTTGCTGGCCGCCCGTGCCGAGGGCGTCGGCGGCGTCATGACGATGGTGCTCAACAACTTCCGGGACAAGGTCAACGAGTTGCTGGGCGTGCCCGTCGAGGAAGGCTGGAAGATGTCGGCCATGCTGACGCTCGGCTACCCGCGGGGAAAGTGGGGCGTGGCAGCCAATCGCCGCCCCGTGCACGAGGTTTCGTCCCGGAACCGATGGGACGCGCCATTCGGTGTCGAGGTGCCGCAACCGCTGTGGTCGCCTCAAGAGGTCCCGCGGACCGGATTGGCCGCGGTCGGATAGTGGTGCGGCGGAACCATTCCGCCGCCGGGAGCGAGAGGACAGCGTGACATCAGCTAACAGTGCGGACGCGTTGGAAGTCTTCGGACCCGTCGTGGAATTCATGACCCCACCGGACGAAGATCAGTTGTGCGTCATGCGCGCGGTCATCCCGCCCGGGGTGGTGGTCCCGCTCCACAGTCACAACGACTTCGAGGATTTCTACATCCTGGCGGGCAGCCACCAGGTACTTGTCGAGGTCGGCGGCGGCCTTCAATGGCGCGATGCTCAGGCCGGAGAGTACGTTCGGGTGCCGGGCGACGTCCCGCACGCGCACCGCAACGTCTCGCGCGAACCCGCCGTCGACTTGATCATCACGACAGCGCGCATGGGCCGGTTTTTTCGTGAGGTCGGGCGGCCCGTGGGCTCCGCGCCACCGACCACCCGGGAGGTGGCGCGCTTCGTCGAGGTTGCGGCGCGTTACGGCTACCGGTTGGCGACGCCGGACGAAAACGCTGCGGTCGGCATCACCGTGCCCCCGTTCTCGGGGTGACGGGGCGCGAAACAAGGGGCGTGGCTGCGCAAGTGGAAATCGGTATAACAGGTCCGGGAGGTGGGTCACCAGGCCGGTTCGGGAAACCGCTTCCACTACCGTAGGAAGGCGGAGTCTTCGCACCAGATACGGTTTACCGGCCAGCGATGCAGTGGTATAGCGTCGGGTCGTGCCTATCCCGATTGAGGTCGCGGGGTAAGCGGAGTCGTGGAGCTTATCGGCCGGCAAGCCGAAACGGCGGTTCTCGACCAGCTTGTCCAGGCGATATCCGCCGGGGAGAGCCGCGCGCTGCTGATCTACGGCGAAGCGGGCGTTGGAAAGTCCGCGCTACTGGACTACTTGGAGGCGAAGGCTTCACGCTGCAGTGTGATACGTGCGGCCGGTGTCCAGTCCGAGATGGAACTGGCCTTCGCTGCGCTGCATCAACTGTGCGGGCCGCTGCTCGACCACCTCGAGCGCCTTCCCGGGCCGCAGCGTGAGGCGCTGCAGACGGCGTTCGGCATTATCGCCGGACCGCCACCGGACCGGTTTCTGGTCGGATTGGCATTTTTGAGCATGCTCTCCGAGGCGGCGGACGAGCGGCCGTTGGTCTGCCTGGTCGATGACGAGCAGTGGCTTGACCGTGCGTCCGCTCAGGTGCTTTCGTTCGTGGCTCGGCGTCTGCTCGCGGAATCCGTCGGATTGGTCTTTGCCGCGCGAGTTCCGAGCCGTGATCTCGCCGGGTTGCCACACCTCGCGGTGGGTGGTCTGGCGGATCCTGAGGCCCGTGCGCTTTTGGACACGGTGCTGACCGGGCCGTTGGATGCGAAGGTGCGCGATCAGATCGTCGCCGAGACGCACGGCAATCCACTGGCATTGGTGGAGCTGCCGCGCGGACTGAGTAACCAGGAACTGGCGGGCGGATTCGGACTGCCCAGGGCCGCAAGGCTTTCCGGAACCGTCGAGGAAAGCTTTCGTCGGCGCATCAGTGCCATGCCAGATCCGACCCGCGAGCTGTTGCTTGTTGTGGCCGCGGAGCCGACCGGTGATCCGGCGTTGATTTGGCCGGCCGCGGCACAGCTGGGGATCGGCACCGACGCCGCAACGCCCGCGGTCGATGCCGGCCTGGTGGAGCTCGGCGCGCGGCTGTGGTTCCGGCACCCGCTAGCCCGTTCGGCGGCTTACCACTCGGCGTCGCTGTTGCGACGACAACGGGTCCACCGGGCCCTCGCCGGTGTCACGGATCCGGGGTCGGATCCAGACCGATGCGCCTGGCATCTGGCTCACGCCACGGCCAAGCCGGACGAGCACGTAGCGGCCGAGCTGCTTCGTTCCGCCGATCGCGCGCGCGCGCGTGGTGGCGTGGCCGCCGCGGCGGCCTTTCTTGAGCGCGCCACGGTTTTAACCGTCGACCCGGCCCAGCGAGCACAGCGGGCGCTCGACGCCGCGGCGGCCAAGGTCGAAGCCGGGGCATTCGACGCTGCGCTGGACTTGATTGCTCGGGCCGAGGCCGGGCCCTTGAACGACTTCCAGCGTGCACGCGTCGACCTGGTCCGCGCTCAGTTGGCCTTCGTCACCAACCGCGGCAGTGATGCGCCGTCGCTGCTGCTGAAGGCCGCCAAACAGCTCGAACGAATCAACTTAGCGCTTTCGCGCGCAACGTATCTGGAAGCAACGTCGGCGGCGATGTTCTCCGGTCGGTTGGCGGCCGATTGCGGGGTCGTGGACGTGGCCCGCGCCGCCGCGGCATCGCCGCGGCCGCCGATGCCGCGACCGTCCGACTTGCTGCTCGACGGCTACGTCGCACGCTTCACCGACCGGTACGCGGTGGCGGTGCCGATCTTGCGCCGCGCGGTCAGTGCCGCCCTCGCGTCGTCGGGCGAGGCGCTGCGCATTTTTTGGCTGGCGAGCATCGCCGCGCTGGACCTCTGGGATGACAAGAGCTGGGAGCTGCTCTCGGAGAGGCACGTCGCGGTCGCCCGCACCACCGGCGTGTTGACGGAACTGCCGCTCGCTTTGAGCATGCGAGCGATATTGCTTCAATTCGCCGGGGAACTGACGGCCGCGGAGGCGCTTGTGCAGGAAGTGCGGGTGGTGACCGAGGCGACCGGCGCCGGGCTCGCGCCTTACGGCGCCCTGCTGCAGGCCGCATTTCGCGGCGACCGGGCCGAGGTGTCTGCGCTCGTCGAATCGACGACGAAAGACGTTACACGCCGCGGTGAAGGTATCGGGTTAGCCGTAGGCGAGCGCGCGGAAGCGGTGCTCAACAATGGAATTGGAAACTACAAGGTGGCGATGGCCGCAGCGCAATGCGCGGTCAAACATCCAGCGGACCTGGGCGCATCGCCGTGGTGCCTGGTCGAGCTCGTCGAGGCAGCGATGCGCTGCGGCAGGGCCGACATCGCGACCGACGCCCTTGCTCGCCTTACGGAGATGACGGATGCCTGCGGAACCGATTGGGCGCTGGGTGTCCAAGCACGTTCGCGCGCGCTGCTTTCCGATGGTGCCGAGGCCGAGCGCCAGTACCTAGACGCGATCGCGCGGCTCGGGCGCACCCGCATTCGTGCGGAACTTGCCCGCGCTCATCTGCTGTACGGCGAATGGTTGCGTCGCGAGCGCCGTCGCACCGATGCTCGGGCGCAGCTGCGAATCGCGCACGGCATGCTCGACGCCATGGGAATGGAGGCTTTCGCCGAGCGGGCCGGCCGCGAGCTGCAGGCCACGGGGGAGACCGCGCGCAAACGCGCGACAGCTTCCGCCGATGGAGAACAGCTGACAGCGCAGGAAGCCCAGATCGCGCGGTTGGCCCGCGACGGGCTGTCGAACCCCGAGATCGGCGCGCGGCTATTCATCAGCGCTCGGACCGTTCAACACCACCTGCGGCAAGTGTTTACGAAGCTGGACATCAGTTCACGCAGCCAGCTCGATCGCGTCCTTTGATTCGCCGTCGACGGGTAACCGCGCTGTGTGCAGTGGGCTGGAGGCTCGGATAGCGTTGGTTCTGTGTCGCGGTGCGAGGGCACGGAGTTGAGGCTGATAGGTCGCCACGCCGAGTGTGGTGCTCTCGGTCGACTGGTGGCCGCGGTGTGCGACGGTGAGAGCCGGGCCCTGGTGGTGCATGGTGAGGCGGGTGTCGGCAAAACGGCGCTCTTGGAGTACCTGGCCGGGCAGGCGTCGGGCTGCAAGGTTGTGCACGCCGCCGGGATTCAGTCGGAGATGGAGCTGGCGTTCGCCGGGTTGCACCAGCTCTGCGCGCCCATGCTCGATCGACTGGCGCGCCTACCAGCGCCGCAGCGAGAAGCCCTGGAGACCGCATTCGGCATGAGCACCGGGTCGGCGCCGGACCAGTTCCTTCTCGGCCTGTCCGTCCTGAGCTTGCTGTCGGACGTGGCCGAGGAACAGCCGCTGCTGTGCCTGATCGACGATCAGCAGTGGCTGGACCGCGCCTCGTCGCAGATCTTTGCGTTCGTCGCCCGCCGCCTCGGCGCGGAAGCGGTTGGCGTTGTCTTCGCGACCCGAGTGCCCGGGGTGGAATTGGCCGGCCTGCCGGAGCTGGTCGTCAGCGGTCTGCCGAAAGGAGACGCGCGTGCGCTCCTGGACTCGGCATTGCCGGGGTCGTTGGACGGGCGGGTGCGCGATCAAATCGTCGCTGAGACGCGCGGCAACCCGCTGGCCTTGATGGAGCTGCCTCGCCGCATGACCTCGGCAGAACTGGCCGGGGGTTTCGGGCTGCCGGCAGCGGCGCCCCTTGCCGGTGCCGTCGAGGAGAGCTTCCGCCGTCGCCACGCCGCATTGCCCGCCGACGCCCAACTCCTGCTTCTGCTCGCAGCGGCCGATCCCACCGGCGACCCGGCACTGGTCTGGAGTGCCGCGGAGCGGCTTGGCGTCGCGGCCGCGGCCGCGGCCGAGGCCGCCGACGCGGGTCTGGCCGAGATCGGCACCCAGGTGCGTTTCCGGCACCCCTTGGCTCGCTCAGCGACCTACTGGTCGGCGTCGCCGGCCGAGCGCCGAGTGGTCCACGGCGCACTCGCGGCAGTTACCCATCCGACACTCGATCGCGACCGCCGGGTTTGGCACCTCGCCGAGGCCGCTCCCGGCCCGGACGAGGAGATCGCCGAGGAGCTGGAGCACTGCGCCGACCAGGTACGGGCGCGGGGTGGGCTTGCCGCGGCGGCGGCGTTCCTCGAACGCGCCGCGCGGTTGACGCTCGATCCGGGGCTGCGGGCCGGGCGGGCGCTCGCCGCGGCACACACCAAGGTGCAGGCGGGCGCCTTCGATGCGGCGGCGGCCCTGCTGGCGATGGCGAAAGCTGGGCCGCTCGACGATCTGCAACGGGCGCGCGTCGACCTTCTGCGGGCTCAAGTCGCGTTCGCCACGAGCCGGGGCGGCGACGCTCCACGCCTGCTGCTGATGGCCGCCAGGCGATTCGAGCCGATCGAGGCCGGCCTCGCCCGGGAGACCTACCTCGACGCCATCAACGCCGCGGCGTTCGCCGGCCGCCTGGCCAGCCGCGGCGGCGGGGTTCTCGAAGTGGCTCGAGCCGCAGCCGCGGCCCCGCAACCACCGCGCGGCCACCGCGCGCCCGACGTCCTTCTCGACGGCCTGGCGGTCAACTTCGTCGAGGGGTACGCCGCAGCGGTGCCCGGCCTGCGGGACGCGCTGACGGCGTTCGGCGCCGGCATGTCGGCGGACGAGGAACTGCGCTGGATGTGGCTCATCAACCTAGCGGCCCTGCACCTGTGGGATGACGCGCGCTGGGACGCACTATCGGTCCGCTACCTCCAGCTCGCGCGCAAGGTCGGCGCCCTGAACGAGCTGCCGCTCGCCCTGAGCACGAGGGCCATGATGCTGTTGTGGGTCGGTGACCTGACCGCCGCGAGCACGTTGATCGACGAGCAATCCACGGTCACGGAGGCGACGGGGAGCAATCTCGCGCCCTACACCGCGATGCGCCTCGCGGCGATGCGCGGCAGGAAAGCGCAGGCGTCCGCCCTGATCGAGGCCACCAACATGGAGGTGTCCAAGCGAGGCGAAGGCATCGGGGTGGCCTGCGCCGAGTGGACAAGGGCAGTGTTGCACAACGGCTTTGGCGATTACCCGGAGGCGATGGCCGCTGCCCAGCTGGCTCTCTACCATCAGGAGTACCCCGATGTGCGATACCCAGGCATTGCGAACTGGGCCGCGGCGGAGCTCGTGGAGGCGGCCGTACGTGGCGGGATGACCGAGACCGCGACCGTCGCTATTCGTTGGCTGGCCGAGATGACCGCCGCCAGTGGCACCGACTGGGCGCTCGGGGTGGAAAAGCGCTCGCGCGCACTGATGGCGGAGGGGGAGAACGCCGAGCGCCTCTACCGGGCGGCGATCACGCACTTCGGGAAAAGCCGTGTCCGCACCGAGCTCGCCCGAGCGCACCTG